>NZ_JBLWMM010000002.1:0-88871 GCF_048381195.1 Halorubrum marinum
GGGGGGGCGCCCCCCCCCCCCCGCGACTCCCTCGCGTGGTGCTCCTCGCGGCCGCCGAGGGCGGCCACTCGGAGGCACGCGCCACCGCACCGGATTCACTCATAAATAGCCGCCGCAGCCGCGGCCAATCAGTTATAACTAGTCACTCGCTCGCGTCGCCGTCCCGCAGGTCGTCGACGAGCCGGCGGAGCGTCGCCAGCGGATACTGTCCGGGCGCGGTCGCGTTCGCGGGATCGACGGGTGCGTAGCCGATTTTCGAGCCGTACACGGGTGTCACGGCACGGGTGTGCCGCCCCGGCTCGCCCATGCACATCGTCGCGACGCGGCGGCCCGCCGCGGTCGCCTCGTGGGTCGCCTCGATCATCGCGAGGGCGTCCGCCGGTGCGGTCGCCGTCGTCGCCAGCTTCCCCACGTCGCCCTCGCTCGCGGCCTCAGCGAGCAGGGCGACGAGCGCGTCGACCTCCGGCGTCGATTCGAAGTCGTGGACGGACGCGACCACGTCGACGCCCGCGTCGCGAGCCGTTTCGCGGAGCGCGGTCGCGTGCGACCGCTCGCCCTCCGGCGCGTTCCCGCGCAGCGCGGCGAGCTCGATATCGACCGCGGCGACCGCGTCGTGGGAAATTGCGGTCGAGAGCGCGTCGTACCGCCCGAGCCCCTCCGCCTCGCCGCCCTCCCACGACGCCCGGTTCGTGACGAGCAGGGGGAGATCGCCGTCGTACGCGTCGAGCTGCGCGAGCGGGCCGTTCGCCAGATCCATCCGGAACTCCGCGGCGTCGGCGTGCTCGCGTGCCTGCGGCTCCTCAGAGAGGTCTGCCGTACTCGCGGTCAGCACGAACTCGTCGAACATGACTGAGAATTTCGCGGGAGAAAACTTAGCTGTGACCGTTCGGACGGCGGGCGGCCGATACGACCCAGAGCCGCTCTACGCGACGAGACCGTCCTCGGCTTCGAGCAGCTCGTGGTACCGGTTCCGGATCGTGACTTCGCTGATGTCGGCGACCTCGCTCACGGCGGCCTGCGTCGTCTTCTCGTTCGTGAGGAGCGCGGCGGCGTAGACGGCGGCGGCGGCGAGGCCGACCGGCGACTTCCCGGAGTGAACGCCCTTCTCCTTGGCGTTCCGCAGGAGGCTCTTCGCGCGCATCTCCGACTCCTCGGAGAGCTCCAGATCGGAGGCGAACCGCGGGACGTACTGCTCGGGATCGGCGGGCTTCACTTCGAGCTTGAGCTCGCGGACCACGTATCGGTACGTCCGGGCGATCTCGGCCTTCTCGACCCGCGAGACGTCGGCGATCTCGTCCAGCGAGCGGGGGACGCCGGCCATCCGGGCGGCGGCGTACACGCAGGACGTGGAGACGCCCTCGATGGAGCGGCCGGGCAGCAGGTCCTCGTCGAGCGCGCGGCGGTAGATGACCGAGGCGGTCTCGCGGACGTTGTCCGGGAGCCCCTGCGCGGAGGCCATGCGGTCGATCTCGCCGAGCGCCTGCTTCAGGTTGCGCTCCTTCGAGTCGCGGGTGCGGAACCGCTCGTTCCACTTGCGGAGCCGCTGCATCTTCTGGCGCTGACGGGCGCCGAGCGAGCGCCCGTAGGCGTCCTTGTCGCGCCAGTCGATGTTCGTCGAGAGCCCCTTGTCGTGCATCGTGTTCGTCGTCGGGGCGCCGACGCGGCTCTTCTCGTCTTTCTCGCGGGAGTCGAACGCGCGCCACTCCGGCCCGCGGTCGACCGAGTCGGCCTCGACGACGAGTCCGCAGTCGGCACAGACGCTCTCGCCGTGCTCCTCGTCGTTGATCACGTTCCCGCTGCACTCCGGACAGCTCAGCGTCTCGTCGGTGCGTTCCGATTCGTCTTCCGTCTCCGTTCGGGAGCGACTCCCGCGTGTATGTAGTCGTTCACTCATGGCTATCTGTCTCCCGGTAACTGAAGGCCGCCCGAGAGCGATCTTACCGGAGTGACGGTGGAACGTGACTTAAAACGACCGGAACGTGTCGCCGGAAACCCGACGAAAGGACACGATCTATCACGTGTTTTCGCCGATCGAAACGCTTGCGACGATCGAACGCCGATCCCGGGTCATGACCGTCCCCCGCGTCGTTTCGCTCGCACCGAGCGCCACCGCGACCGCGACCGCTCTCGGCGGTGCCGACGCGCTCGTCGGCGTGACACAGCACTGCGACCCGAACCCGGACGCGGGGACCGCACACGCGGAGCAGGGGGGCGACGCCGCGGACCTCCCCGCAACCGTCGGCGGCTGGCTGAACCCCTCCCTCGATCGCGTCGCCGATCTCGATCCGGACGTCGTCCTCACGAGCGACGGCCTGCAGGCCGACCTCGCGGACGAGTGTCGTGAGCGGGGGTTCGACGTGCGGCACCGCGAGCCCGCGACGCTCGACGAGGCGATCGCGGGATTCGCCGCTCGTGGCGCCGACGTCGGCAGGCCCGACGCGGGGGAGCGACTCGCGGCCGAAGCCCGCCAGCGACTCGACCGGGTTGCCGAGGCGGTCGCGGACCGGCCGCGGCCGACCGTCTACTGCGAGGAGTGGTCCGATCCGCCGATGGCCGCCGGAAACTGGGTTCCCGACGCCGTGCGCGCCGCCGGCGGTCGATACCCGTTCGTCGACGCGGGCGACCGCTCGCGGGAAGTCGACCTCGGTGCGGTCGCGGCCGCTGACCCGGACCACGTCGTCGTCCACGTCTGCGGGCACGGCGACCGCGTCGATCCCGCGGAAATCGAACGTCGCGACTGGAGCGTCGACGCGCCCGTCCACGTGATCGACGACACCCTACTCAATCAACCGAGCCCGGCGCTCATCGACGGCGTCGAGCGACTGGCACGGCTGTTCCATCCCGACGCTTATTCGTAGCCGCTCGACCGAGCACCGGTATGCGAATCGGCGTCGGCAGCGGAAATCCGGTGAAGCGGCGGGCGGTCGAACTGGCGTTCGGGAGCGCCGAGCGGCTCACCGTCGAGTCGGTTCCGGTCTCGTCGGGCGTGAGCGAGCAGCCGACCGGTCACGCGGAGACGATCTCGGGGGCCGAAAACCGCGCAGCGGCCGTCCTCAATGCGAGCGCGTACGACCTCGCCGTCGGTCTCGAGGGCGGTGTCGCTCGTTTTTCGGGGGCCGACGGGCTCTTTCTGATCATGTGGGCGGTCGTCTCCGACGGTTCCCGTACGGGTCGCGGCGCTGGCCCGAGTCTCGAACTCCCGACCGACATCGCCGCCCGGGTCGACGACGGGGAAGAGCTCGGTCCCGTGATGGACGACGCGCTCGACACGACCGGGATCGCGAGGCGAGGCGGTGCCGCCGGAGCGCTCACCGACGAGCGGGTCGACCGGGCAGAAGCCCTCGCAACGGCGGTCGCCGGTGCTGCCGGGCCGTTCGTTTCGGAACTATACTGAACGGGTTCCGCCGTTCGTGCGAGACTGAACGGCGCGCACGTTCGGGGATCGTACCGAAACGGCGCTCTCTGCGTGGACGTCTCCCGGCGTGAAGCCACGAAATCGACAGACTGCGTAGTGTTAGTCCGATTTACCAACCCGCTTATACGCCGAGACGGCGTGTCTCTCGACATGAGTACCGTACAACCGAACGCGGTCGCCGTTGACGCCGCTGACGACGCGGGTCTCTCCGCGAAGCAGGCGCAGATTCTTCAGTATCTCCGTACGAACGCCGCCGACCGGACGTACTTCAAATCGCGGCTGATCGCGGACGATCTCGACCTCTCGGCGAAAGAGGTCGGGGCGAACATGACCGCGGTCGCCGAGGCGGCGACCGACATCGACGTCGAAAAGTGGGGGTACTCCTCCGGGACGACGTGGATGGTCACCGCGTAATACGCACCGTTCGCGGGCTACGAATCATCGGGAATCATCGGGGTCGTACCGCACGAACGCGGCGGCGTCGTCGGCGAACGCGACCGCGTCGGCGTCGAAGGAGTCGGCGTACCGAACCACGAGCGTGAGCAGCCGCTCCGGCTCAGTCAGCGCGTAGCCGTCGTTTCGGTCGAGTAACCCGGCATCGTCGAGGTCGGCGGCCGCGGCGCTTATCGTCGGTCGCGAGACACCGACTTCGTCCGCGAGATCCGCGCCCGTCGCCTCGGGATCGCGCAGCAGGGCGAGCAGCATGCCGCGGGGCGTGTCGCGTCGGAGGTAGCCGAGCGCGCGCTTGTCGAGGTCGTCGAACCGCCCAGTCGGGAAGTACCGGCGGTAGTCGGCGTCCTTTGCGGATTCGATCTCGCCGTCTGACTCCAACTTCCGTAGGTGGTACTGCGCCTCACCGGTTCCGAGTCGGAGGTCGTCTCGGAGCTTCGAGAAGTGTGCACCGGGTGTCGTCGGAACGTATCCGCGAATCGCCTCACGGGTCTCGTTGGTGTCGTCTCCCCGCTCGGCGCTCGCGGACCCGACGAAGGGCGCGGCGGCTCCGATGGCGGCGAACCGCCGGAGCGTCTCACGCTTTTTCCCGTCGAACCCGTCCGTCACGACGCACACTAGTCTGTGACTCGACAAAAACGCATCGTTCGGGGCGGAATGGGTCCGTCTCCGCGGTACGCTCCTTCGCTCAACTCCGTGTTCGCGCTACGTCTCCCGTTCGACCTCGCCGTCGGGTGCCTCCTCGTCCATCTCTTGGATGACCTCGTCGGCGGACTTGATGTCCGCGCCCGCGCCGCCGGTCTTCACCGCCTCGGCTTCCTTCTCCAGTTCCTCGACGTCCATCTCCGCCGCCTCGTCGATCTGGCCGAGGATCTCGTCGATGTTGTCGAGTCCGAGCATCTTCCGCGTGTCGGCGTCGAACTCCTGGCCCTCCAGGCCGTCCATCTGCTGGACGTCGGAGCCGGAGAGGGCCTTGCCGTAGCGGCCGACGAGGCTGGTGAGTTCCTGCGGGAGGACGAACGTCGTCGACTCGCCCTTGCCGATCTCCTCTAAGGTCTCCATGCCGCGTTCGATGATGGCGCGCTCGCCCATCGATTCGGCGGACCGCGCGCGCAACACGGTCGAGATCGCGTCCCCCTGCGCTTCGAGGATCTGGCTCTGCTTTTCACCCTGCGCGCGGATGATGTTCGACTGCTTGTCACCCTCCGCCTGCTCGACCGCGGAGCGACGTTCTCCCTGTGCTTCGAGGATCATCGCACGGCGACGACGTTCTGCAGACGTCTGCTGTTCCATCGCCTGCTGGACCTCCTTCGAGGGGTTGACCTCGCGGACCTCGACGCTCTCGACGCGGATCCCCCACTCGTCGGTCGGTTCGTCCAACTCCTTGCGGATCTTCGCGTTGATCTCCTGACGCTTGTTCAGCGTGTCGTCGAGTTCCATGTCGCCGAGGACGGCCCGGAGGGTCGTCTGCGCGAGGTTCGAGACGGCCTTCTTGTAGTCGTCCACTTCGAGGAACGCCTTCTTCGCGTCCATCACCTTGATGTAGACGACCGCGTCGGCGGTCACGGGCGAGTTGTCTCGCGTGATCGCTTCCTGACGAGGCACGTCGAGGGTCTGGGTCCGCATGTCGAACGGGTACGTTCGGGAGACGAACGGCGGAATGATGCTGATACCCGGTTCGAGCAGCTTCCGGTACTCGCCGAACACCGTGAGCGTCTTCTTCTCGTACGCGTCGACGATCTCGAACGACTGCCAGAGGGTGACGACCACCAATAGCAGGAAGAGCAGGCCGACGCTTACGAGACCAAACCCGAACTGGAGGGGAACCGTATCCATACCCCGATTTGGGCCATCGCGGGCTTAATACTTCGCCCGACACCGTCGCAACGGTGCGACTCACCTTTTAATCGACGTGGCTCGGCGGTTCGTTCAGTCGGTGCGACTCGGCGGTTCGTTCAGTCGGTGCGACTCGGCGGCTCATCCGCGCGTCGACGTAAGCTCCACCGCAACGTTGTCGAGCGTTTTCCGGAGCTGTCGCTCGTTGAACCGGCGGATCACGGGTTCGCCGACCGTCGTCAGCGCGTTCTCCGGGAGGTCGTACTCGGCTGCGTACGTCAGCTCCGTACCGCCGTTTGTGGGGGTAAAAGTGAGATCGATCGTCCCCGACAGCCGGCCGCGAAGCTCGAAGCGCATCCGCTCGTTCGGCTCGTGTTCCACCTGCACTAGTTCGCCGTCGATGCCCAGCCCGGCCATCCGATAGGTGTACGACAGCCGCTTGCCGCCGTTCGGCAACCGCTCGACGTCCCGGACGTCGGTGAGCCCAGGCGTCACGGCGGCGTGGTTGTGCGGGTCGTCCAGGAACTCGAAGACCGCACCGACGTCGGCATCGATGTGAACGGTGTCTCGTGCGTCGAACATTGATACGGATACGACGTTGATTACTCGTCTCGTTTCGTCTCTCCCGGCGATAACCGGGCTAGTCTCGCGACCGGGGGTCGACGTACGCCTCCACGAGCTTCCGCTCTGCCGCTCGCAGGTGCTGGTGGAACGTCTGTCTGGTGATCCCCATCCGCTCGGCGATCTCGGAGCCGTCGACCGGCCGAGGCCACTCGAAGTACCCGTTCAGCTCGGCCGTCTTCAGCGCGGACCGCTGTCTGTCCGTGAGCCGGTCGTCCACCGCCGCCGCGAACTCGGTCAGGCTCCGGTCTCGGCTCTCCCGCTCGACGCGGGACCGGAGTTCGACGTTCACGTACTCGGCCCTGAACACGTCGAGGATCCCCCGAACGTCCTGTTCCGGAGGCGCCTCGATCGTCAGCTCCGCGCTCGACGCCTCCGCTGTCACCGCGACAACGACGCCGCCGTGCTCCGCGATCCGCGCCAGCGGCGGCGACTCAGTCGCCGTGACGGCGAATGTGATATCCTCGTTCGTCTCTGAGACGGGCCGTACCGAGTTGACGAAGGGTAGCTCCTTGACCGCGGTGTAGTCGTCGCTCACGCCTGTCGCCCTGAGATACAGCTCGCACGCGTCGTCGTCGAGCCGCGTCGTCCCGAGGTGCTCGACGGACGTATCGACCGCGTCGGCGATCTGCGAAAGGGTGAACGACGGGTCGGAAATCGTCACGCACAGTTCGACGACGCGATCGGTCGTGAGGATCCGGGTCGTCTCTACCGAGTGGAGCCCGTTCGCGATCATCTTGCCGACCGACTCGCACACCTTCCGCTCGCGGCGGTCGAGCGCGTCCCCCTCGCTGCTGTAGATGCCCAGCAGGCCGTATCGCCGATGTCCGTAGGTGATGGGGACGACGAGGAGCCGCGCCCCGCCGACTGTCTGCGGTCCGAGCTCCTTGTCCGACCCTCTCCCGGCGACACACCCCTGAACCTCGTCGGTTTCGATCGCACGCTGCACCTCTATCGGCGTCTCGTCGAGCGCGAACGAGCTTCCGATCGTCACCGGGACTCCGCTCGCGGCGGTGATCTCCAGGCGCCCGGTCGCCGAGGAAACCTCGCCGATCCAGCCGCCCATGTATCCCGGCTCGTCGGCGATCTCCTCGCAGACGCGCTCGGCGATCGTCTCCGCGTCGCGCCCCTCGACGAGGATCCGACTGATCTCGCTGAGAAGACCGTTTACCCTCCCGAGCACTCGATCGAGCGCCCGTCGCTCGGTCGCGAGCTTCTCCGCGCGCTCCTCGGCGAGCCGCTCTGCGGTCTTTCTGTCGGTGACATCGTTCTGGAACCCGACGTAGTGGGCTAACTCCCCGTCGTCGTACACGGGAGCGACCGTCAACTCGTTCCAGAACGGGGTGCCGTCGCGTCGGTAGTTCCGTATCTCGACGGTCAGCTGTTCCTCGTTCTGGATCGCCTGTGAGAGTCGTTCGACCGTCTCGGGGTCCGTTCCTGGCCCCTGCAGGAAACGGGGGTTCCGACCGAGCGCCTCCTCGATCGGGTACCCGGTGTGGTCCTCCCACGCGTCGTTGACGTACACGAGCGGGTAATCGGTGAGCTCCGGATCGCTGAGGCTGAGGCCGACGGGCGCCTCGCTCACCGCGCGAGCGATGTCGCCCTTCGAGGGCTCGTGGCCGGTGATATCTCGCTGTGACCCCGAAGCCGCCTCGCTCGAACACACCGCCGACACGTCGGCGACGAGCCGATCTATCGACGCGGAGCCGTTCTTGTGGAGGAACTTGTCGACGCCGCCCTCGAAGACGGTTTCCGGGATCGCTTCCCCTTCGGTCGCGGTGAACATCACCACCGGAACGCGCGCGTCGGACTCCTCTATAGCCCCCGCGAGGGCGACGCCGTCGTCGCCCGGTAGAGCGTATTCGCTCACGACGCAGTCGTACTCGCCGGTAGTCACCTTCGCGACGGCGGCCGTGGCAGTGTGGACCGTCGTCACGTCGAACCCGGCTTCGTCCAACGCCGATGTGATCCGGTCGGCCCCGTCTTCCGGATGGACCAACAAGGCCCGTGAACCCGGCATACCCCCGTCTTCGTCCCGCCGGAGATTAAGGTTTGATGTTGTCCGACCCCCGAGCGAGGCGACGCTCATCGACGGGTGTCACGGGTATCCCACCGTGGGTGTTATTTAAAAGACACCATAATTGCACTGAGCACACAACGGGCACGCGCTCGTACGTTCGCGTATGTCGACGCCATCCGCGAGTCTCGTCGGCCGTCGATTCTTTGGGGAACCGGAACGGACCGCAATCGATGTCTCCCGCGGCGCGCTGGCGGTACTCACCGTCGGGTTCGCCGCGCTGTACGCGACCGGAACGGAGCCGACACTCAGAACGCAGATGCTCGTCTACCTCGTCGGAATGGTCGCGTTGAACCTCCCGCACGGCGGCTACGAGCACTTTTCCAACCTCCGGCGACGTGGACTCCCGTTCGGGGCGCGATACGTGGTCCTCTATCTCGCCTTCGTCGTCGCCTTCGTCGGCCTGTTCGCGGTCGCGCCCTTGCCGGCGCTCGCGCTCGCGTTCGGGACCGCGGTCGCGAAGGGCGGTCACGGAGACCTCCACGTGATGGACGCGCTCGTGGGCACCGACCACCTGACTTCACGGCCACAGCGGGCCCTCGCGGCGCTGGTCCGCGGCGGCGCCGTCATGATCGTCCCGGTCGTGTTCTGGACGGAGACGTTCTACGCGTTCACCGGGTACATGCTGAACGTGTTCGACGGACAGCTGGTCGGACCGGCGGCGACCGCTCCGACCGCGTTCACCACGGCGCTCGGCGTCGGGTTCGGTGCCGCCGTCCTCGTTCATCTCGTCGGCGGGGTGGTGACCGGTCGCGGCGTCACGCGGTCGTGGCTGCTCGACGCGTTCGAGACGCTGCTGCTCGTCGCCTTCTTCGCGTTCGTGCCTGTCGTTATCGCGATCGGCCTGTACTTCCCGCTGTGGTACTCGCTGCGACAGTCCGCGCGGAGCATGGTCGTCGAGCAGGAGCGCCCGAGCCGAACCGAGGGCGTCTCGGTCGTGATGGCGTGGGGCGTCCTCGTCGTCGGCGCGCTCGTGACCGCGCTCGTCGCGGCCTCGCTGTGGGCCGTGGCGCCGAATCCGCTCGCTGGCGCGTCGCTCCTTCCCGGCGCGGTCGCGTTCTACACCATCTTCGTCTGTGTCATCGCGCTCCCGCACGTGGTCGTCGGCGAGTGGCTCGACTCCGGGCGGGGGATCTGGTACGTCCCGTGACTCCGGAGCGGTTCGCTCACCGAGCCGCACGCGGCGGGTCGACGCCGGATATCTCCGCGAATAATAAGCCATAAACCCCGGCTTGTCGACCGATACGACATGTATCTGCGGTTCGTCGGGCGTCTCGGACTCGCCGACGCGGTGACGGTGGCGAACGCGGCGTTGGGGTTCGTCGCGGTCGTCGCCGCCACCATCGATGTCGGGCTCGCCGCCCGGCTGATCCTCCTCGCCGCCGTCGCCGACGGGCTCGACGGCGTCGTCGCTCGCCACCGCGGGTCGACCGACGCCGGTCCGTACCTCGACTCGCTCGCGGACGTGGCGTCGTTCGGCGTCGCGCCCGCGGGGCTCGTCGCGTTCCTCGTTTTGGAGTCGCACTCGTTCGCGACCGACCCGCTGTTCGTCGCCCTCGGCGTCGCCGCCGGCGGACTGTTCGTCGCCATGGCGGTCGCCCGACTCGGGATGTACACCGCGTACGACAGCGGCAGGCGAGAGACGGTCGGCGTACCGACGACGCTGGCCGCGACGATTCTCGCGGCCGCGGTCATCGCCGGCTACACCGAGCCGGCGCTCCTCGTCGCCGGGACTGTCGCATTCGCGCTTCTCATGGGGTCGACGGTCACGTACCCCGACCTCCACGCGCAGGACGCGCTCGTCATGGGCGTCGTCCAGGTCGCGGTGATCCTCACCCCGCTCGGACACGTGGTGACCCCGATGCTCCCGCCGTGGATCGGCGAGGGGTTCGCGTTCGCGCTGCTGTTCCTCGCCGTCGGCTACCTCGTTCTCGGGCCGCGATTCTACTGGGGGGACGGGATCCGATCGCCTCCGGCTAGCGCGGACGACGGCCGGGCGTGAACGCGCCGGTACAAGTGCTGTCGGGCGTTGAGACGGGACAAATAGAACCGAGCCGCCGACGCTACCGCCGCTTATAACAGGTCGCTGATATCCTTGTGCCGGGTGATGTCGACGCCGTCCTCGGTGACGACGGCGACGTTGATCCCGTTCCCGGACGCGAGGTCGCGCTCGACGGCCGACTGGATCGCCTTCGCGGCGATCTCAGTCGCCTCGTCGACGGTGACCTCGTCGTGGTACTCCTGTTCGAGCACACCGAGGGCGTACTGCGAGCCGGAGCCGGTGACCGTGTACTCCTCCTCGGTCGTGCCGCCGAGGGCGTCGATGGAGTAGATGTGCGCGCCTTCGTCGTCGACGCCGCCGAGGATCGGCTGGACGATGAAGAACGCGCCCGTCCGGAGGAGGTTTCCGGTGAGCGTCGAGAGCGCCTCCATCGACATGTCCTTGCCGCGGCGCGTCTCGTAGAGGCTCGTCTCGGCTTTCAGCGTCGAGATGAGGTTCTGCGCGGCGGAGACGGAGCCAGCGATCGTCAGCGCGCCGCGGGGGTGGATCTCCTCGACCTTTTGAACGTCCTTCGAGGAGACCATGCCGCCGAGGGAGGCGCGCATGTCGGTCGCCATCACGACGCCGTCGGCCGTCCGAATGCCGACGGTCGTCGTGCCGGTCTTCATCTCGCCCTCGCCGTCGGCCTGCGCCGCGCGGCGTTCGCTGTGTTCGAACTCGCCGAGTTCCGGTCCAAAGACGGGCTGGTCGCGACCCAACTCGTCGGCCGGTCCGTTAGAGAGGTCGCCAGTCGGTGTTCGCATTACGCACCGATTGGCCCGGCGCGCAGATAAAGGCAACCCTTCGGGGACCGCCCGCCGGTTCCGACGGGTCTATTGGTTGTCGACAACGGCGAGGGTCTCGTCCGGGATCGCTGGCCGGTCTACTCCGTGACTCGCCTCGGGCCGTCGCTCGTCGACTCGGCACGAACGCGGATCGAACGAGAAGAGCGCTCAGTCGTCGGCGTTCTGGTACACTTGGCCGGTGGTCTCGACGAGCCGACCGATGGGAACGTTGATACCGAGCCGATCGCGGGCGAAGAGGGCCACCGGGAACAGCGAGATCCCGACGGCGACGGACGCTTGGTGCAGCCCGAACAGGGCCGCGGTGCGGATGCGGTCGAACATTGGTCTTCGGCCGACCGGAACAGCGGGTTATATAAATATCTTGTGACCGTCTCGTCGAACAGAACCCGACGCAGTCTGGCGATTTGGAGTCTTTCGTTAACAATACTGAACTATCTCGGCCGAGCGTCGGTGCGACGGATATCGCAAGGCGGTCTCACCCGCCTCGTTTCCATAAGTTATGAGAATCCATCGCGGCTCGTGCGCCTCACGTTGCCCCGCTGTTGAGTGCGCCTCGGGATCGCGGCTCGGGACCGATTCGATGTCGGTTCGTGACCGATTCGATGTCGGTTCGTGACCGATTCGGCGTCGGTTCGGTCGGTCGCGACCGTCCGCGACGGCCCGCTCGTGACCGTCGGAGACCGAACGGGCTATTACCGGTCCATCGCATACGATGGCGCGTGCAGAACGTCACGGACCGAACGCGCAACCCGTTCGGCATGCGTCCGGACTGCCCGTCGTTCGTCCCCGGCTACGGTAACGCCAACGCCGACTTTCACGTCGTCGGCGACCACCCCGGAGTCCACGGTGGTCTCGAGGCGGGCGTCCCGTTCACCGGCGAGCCGTGGTCGCCCGCGTTCCTATCAGCGTTGACAGCTGGCGGGCTCATCGACGGCCTTCACCCCGACGCCGAGCCGGACGGGACGGTCTCCCTCGTCCCGTCGGCAGCGTCCTCCGACGGAGGCGATCCCGCCTCGGGGAACGAGCCTACTTCGGGGAACGGGGAGCCCCCGACAACCGATCCCGTCGATCCGATCCGGGCCAGCCGGACGTACTTCTCGTACCTCCACATGTGCGCAGTCGACGGCGCGCCGAGCGACCGGTCGTACGACGATATGGAGCGATTCTTCGACGCGGAGCTCCGCGCCATCGCCGCGCACGTCCTGCTTCCCGTCGGCGCGCGGGCGACGGCTCACGTGCTCAGGGAGTACACCGCGCGAGCGTGGAAGACGGACGTCGACATGGACGCGCTCCACGCGGAGGAGCTGCTCGGCTCGGGGTGGCTCGTCCTCCCGATCAAAGATCCGGCCGAGTGGGTCGAGGACGACGCCGACCGACTCGTCGAAGCCCTCCGAGAACTGCAGTCGACCGACTTCCGACGCGAGAGCGACCTCGGCCGCTTCATCGCGGGGAGCGATCCGTACTTCGTCAGGTGATCCCCGCGGGGGGTTCCACCGACACCCGCGGGGGGTTCCACCGACACCCGCGGGGGGTTCCACCGACACCCGCGGGTGGTTCCAGCGATGCCCGACCGGATGGATGTGAAGTTTCGACGGCCGATGTCGACACCGATCGGATCGTTCGAACCAAATTCGGTAGATCGGTGACTGTTCGTCAGCTACGTGTCCGCTTCTGCAGTCATATTTGTCACTACTCCCCGGATTTTATACCGGTCCCCGCTATTCGTCAGCAGACGCCCGAACGATCGGGCGTCGGCCGTAGGACTGGTACTCCATACGGCGGCTTGGTCAGCATCGGCCCTCACGGGCCGTTTTTGTGCGTATGTCGTGTTCCCCGACCGCGAGGCGTTACTCGTCGGCCAGCAGCGCGTCGAGGTACTGCCCGACGTGGTCGTCCATCCGGCGTTTGAACCCCGCTTGTCGCGCCAGTCGGTCGAGTTCGCGGGAGACGTACGTGCCGTATTGGACCGCCTTCTTGTCCGCCGTCCGAACCGACTCGGGGACGTGACCGCGAGCCGCGTGTCGGAGCGCGACCTTTCGCTCCCCGCCGCTCGCCAGCAGCGCTCCCGGGAGCGCGAGCGCGGCCGCGATCACCCGGTCGTCGAGCAGCGGTGCGACGGGCTCAACCCCGGCGGCGCGGATCGCCAGCACGTCGCGTTCGAGCTGTTCCGGGAGGGTTCGGACGGTCTCGGTGCGCGCGCCGCGCACCGTGTCGGCGTCGACGCGGTGGTCCGCGGCGGGGTCGACGACCTTGCTGTAGCCGCCGAACAGCTCGTCCGCGCCCTGACCGACCGCGACCCGCTGTGCTCCATCGGCGGCGGCGGCCTCCGCCGTGAGGTACAGCGGTACCGCGATCGCGACGTCCATCGGGTTCCGTCGGCCCGTCGCACGCGCGACCGCGCGGACCGCGCGAACGAGGTCGTCGTGGGTGATGTCGACGACGTGCAACGGAGGCCCGGAGCCGTCGCCGACCATCTCGGCGTGGGCCTCCCGCGCGGCCGCCACGTCGTGGCACCCCTCGAAGCCGGCGACGTACCGAGGGGCGGTCGGTGCTCCGGCGGCGACGAGCCCGGAGTCGACGCCGCCGGAGAAGGCGACCGCGAGGTCGTCGTTTTCGGCAATCTCCGCTCTCTCGCCGCCGACTTCGTCTAGCGACGCGGCTATCGCGGTGTCGACGGCTGCTTGGCCGTCCGCGGGGGTAGCTGGCTCCTCGTCCGGCAGCGCCCAGACGCGTTCGACTCCGTTCGCGGAGACGACGCTCCCCGCTGGCACCGCTTGAGGATCGTCGAGATCAGCCCGGTCGAAGCTCCACGCGCCCCGCTCAGTGGGGTCGCCGCGGCCCTCCGTGCCGTCAGTCTCGGCGGCCGAGAGAACTCCGCGCTCGACGAACAGCGGCTCGCGACCGAGCACGTCGCGCGCGAGGACCGGTCCCCCTCGTCCCGGCGGGTCCGTGAGAAGTCCGGCGAATCCCCGACCACCGGGAAGCGAGTCGCCGTCGCGGAGGGCAGCGCGAACGCGCTCCGCGGGCGCGCCGCGGAGGTGGTTTACGCCTCCCCCGTCGGAGCGTGGGGAACGATCGGCCTCGGAGCGGTCACCCGTCATCGCGATCAGCGCAGGGATCTGACCGCGCGGAGCGCGCGGCGCTTTGCGCCGCCGCCGAACTGGCGGAGCGAGACGCGCCACGGGGTTCGCTTCCCGACGACGCTGGTGCGGCCGTCGGCGATCGCCGACAGGATCGCCTCCGCGGACCGGTCGTCCGCGCCGACCTCCGTCACCGCCTGTCCGACCATCTCGGAGATGTGCGCGTCGCTGCCGGCGGTCATCGGGAGTCCGTTGCGGATCGCGAACTTCTCGGCCTGCCGATTCGAGCGTCCGGTGAACAGCCGGGAGTTGTACACCTCGATGGCGTCGGCGCTCGCCAGCTGATCGTCGGTGATGTGCGCGGCGACGCCGTGACGGGACTTCTGAAACGGATGCGGAATCACGGCGATCCCGCCTTGGTCGTGGATTCGGTCGAGCGTCTCGTCGAAGGAGAGCCCGCTCTCGACGCGCTCGCCGATGCCGAACGCGAGGATGTGTCCGGCCGCGCTCGTCACCTCCATACCGACGATCCCGACGAGCCCGTAGTCGGGGGCCAGCTCGGCGGCCTCGACGCTGGCGTCGATCTCGTCGTGGTCCGTGACGGCGAGCGCGTCGAGCCCGATCGCGGCCGCCTGCTCCAAGAGGAGGTCGACCGGGTCGCGCCCGTCATGAGACAGCTCGGAGTGGGTATGCAGCTCGACCGATAGCACGGCCGGAGCTTCGGTGGTTGAGTAAAAAAGCGCCCCGATCCGGCCGATCCGGTCTATCCGGCCGATCCGGGGGGAACACCGCCGTCGAACGCGCCCCCGAATCGACTCAGAACGCGCTCTCGCCGACCGTCTCGCGATAGGTCCCGGTCCCGGCGTGACGCGTCTCGTCCCACGTCTCGACCGCGACCTGCACCCGCGTGTTCACGGCGTCGGCTGGCGCACCGTCGATTCGGAGCGTCGAGTCGCCGATGCGGGCGACCGCCGTGCCGTCCGCGTCGCCCGTCACCATCACCTCGATCACGTCGCCGGGCTCGTAGTCCGGGGTCGCGCTCCGGAACGACCAGCCGGCGAGGAACTTCTCGAAGCGGCTCATGCGCGCGACACCTCCTCGGAGGCGCGGTCGGGAATGTACTCGCGGCCGAATCCGGTGATCGCCGCCAGCAGGAAGACGATCACGAGGAACCACCCGTGGAACACGTAGGGAACGACGTCGATCGGGTTGACGACCATCTCGGGGCCGTACTGCTCGCCGAGCCCGCCCGGCCCGACCATCACCTGGTAGCCCACGAGGACGCCGCCCGCCCACGGGAAGATGTAACCGAGCGCCGACGTGTTCGCGTCCAGAATGTTCGCCCGCCGGTAGCCGTTGATGTTGAACTTCTCGCCGATCCGCGCGATGTACGGCGCGATCGCGATCTCGGCGGCCGTGTTGATCGTGATCATGCCGTTGATCGCCGCCGTTCCGGCGACCATCGTCACCTCGGCGCGGCGGACGTTGGTCGCGACGGAGTTGAGCAGGAACTCCTGGATGGCCTCGAACCCGCCGCCGCGGATCATGATCTGCGCCATCGCCACGATCAGCAGCGTCAACACGATGAGCGGGAAGAAGCCGATCGCGCCGCTGTAGAGGCTCCCGCCGACGCCCGCGGTCTCGCCGACCGCGACGAACGGGAGCGCGGTGAAGGTCCCGGCCTCGGTCACGGTGAACGCGAGGATGTCACTCACCGACGAGAGCCCGAACGCGAGGTTGAACGCGATCGCGACGATGAGTCCCCACGAGATCGCCTCGACGATGTGCCGGCCCGCGATCGCCGTCGCGATCACGACCCCCATCGAGAGGAGATGGACTAGCCCCGGTGCGGTCGCCGTCTCGCGGAGCGCTGCGGCACCCTCGAGGCTCGCTCCGGAGAGCACGGAGCCAGCGACGAGGTACGCGATGAACGCCGGCACCGCGGCGATGATCGCGTACTTGAACCGCGAGGCGACGACGCCACCGATGTCGGCGTCCTGCGTCACCGCGCTCACGATCGTCGTGTCGCTGACGGGCGCGAGGTTATCACCGAACACCGCGCCCGACAAGATCGCGGCGAACAGCAACACCGGGTTCGCGCCGATCAGCACGCCGGCGGGGAAAAACAGGGTCACGAAGGCGACGGTGGCGCCGTACCCGGTCCCGATCCCCGTCGCGAGCAGTCCACAGAGGACGAACGCGGCCGCGGGGAACGTCGCCGCGCCGACGTTCAAGGCGTCGGCCGCGAAGATGAGTCCTTCGACGAACCCGCCGACCTGCAGCGTCTCGGCGAACATCCCGGCCCACAGCCACGCCACGATGGCGGTGGCCGCGACCCGCTGGGTCATTCCCTCGAAGATGGTGTCCGCGTACGTCTTCCAGTCGCCGCGCGCGAGGAACATCCCGAGGATCGTGCCGACGAGCGCGCCGACAACGAGCCCTTCCGTGCTGCCGATTCCGAGGACGCCGCTCTGGAAGATCGCCCAGAGGATGAAGACGCCGAGCGGGATCGTGCTCATCCACTTCCCGCCGTAGAACGCGATCCGATGTCCAGATTCGCCCTCTGAACCGTCGTCGAAGCCGTCGGCTGCGGTCGACCCACCTCCGTCGGCGAGGGCTCTCCCCTCCGCGGGGGTAGTCGGCTCGTGCTCGGTAGTCGGCTCGTCTTCGGGGGACGACCAGCCGCCGGGCGATCCGCCGCCTGTTGGGGTCGCGCTCGACCGCTTCGAGTCCGGTGGTTCGTCGCCCGGTGACTCCTCGCCCGTCCGGTGGGCCGGATCGCCCTCGGATGGATCAGTCATGGCTCGCTTCTACGCACCCGGTACTCGACCGCCCACCTAAATCCTCGTATCTCTCCCACGGTCGTCTCTCCAACAGTTGTCTCTCCAACGGTCGCCTCGCCGTGAGATGTCCCTCCGGGAACCGTCTCTCGGGTAACCGTCTCTCCGGGAACCGTCTCTCGGCGCCTGCCTCTCACCGATGTCCGGTCCGATCGCACAAGAACACGCTTAAGAACCCCGACGGCGACCTGTCGAACGGGAACAGCACAGCTGCAGATCCGACGCGCCGGGGCCTTTTCGCCCACGGCTTGGGAATGTAGCAGTGCACCGACGCCTCCGGCGTCGCGGCCCGAGTCGCCCGCTCGCGCGGACCGACTCATCGGGACCGCTCGCATCGGCGAGCCGACCGTCAGCCGCGCCGCGCGGAGTCGCGGTCACGTTTGTGGTTGTGCCGTTCCAATTTCCAACAATGGCACGAATGCACACGCGCCGTCGCGGTTCGTCCGGTTCGGACAAGCCGGCGACGGACGAGAACCCGGAGTGGAGCGACGTCGACGCCGAGGACATCGAGTCCCGCGTCGTCGAACTAGCGGAACAGGGCCACGACCCCAGCGTCATCGGACTCAAACTCCGTGACGAGGGCGTCAAGGGCGTCCCGGTCCCCGACGTGAAGCTGGCGACCGGCAAGAAGCTCACCGAGATCCTCGAGGAACACGACGCGGCGTCGGAGTACCCCGAAGACCTCCGCCACCTGATGGCCCGCGCCGTCCGCCTTCGCGAGCACATGGCCGAGAACGGCCAGGACTACCAGAACAAGCGCTCGCTCCAGAACACCGAATCGAAGATCCGCCGCCTCGTGAACTACTACCGCGGCGACGAGCTCGACGAGGAGTTCACGTACACCCACGAACTCGCCGCCGAGCTGCTCGAAGACGAGTAACGCTACCGCACGACACGCGACGCGTAGCGTCACGACGCGCCGACCACGCGATCCGACCATACGACCCGACCACGCGACCCACAACCCACGATGACCGAAACGACGTCCGCCGAGTCAGCCCCCGACGCCCTCGCCGACGTCCTCGTCGACGCGCCGTTCGTTCGGCTCGTCGCGACCGACGACGGCGACGCGCTGGCAGCCGCCGGGCTGCTCGCCCGAGCGCTTCGAGCGGTCGGCACGCCGTTTCAGGTCCGCATCTCTCGGGATCCGGTCCCCGTCGCCAGCGACGACACCGTCGCGGTGACGATCGGGACTACCCGCGGCCCGCACGCAATTCCAGGGGCGGCTCGACCGGCGAGCGTGGACGCGTTCGCGACCGCCCGCGCACTCGGCGTCGACCCCGACCCGGTCGTCGCCCTCGCTGGCGTCGTCGCGGCCGGCTCCGTCCCCGGAACGGACGGGTCCGGTGACGCGCTCGACGCCGCCGACTCGGCTGGATCGATCCGCCGCCGTCCCGGCGTCGCACTCCCGACCGCGGACCTCGCGGACGGGCTCGCGGCCTCGACGTTGATCCGAGTCCCGTACTCCGGCGACTCGGACGCAGCGAGCGACGCCGTGAACGGGCTCGGCCTCCCGGCCGATCTCGACGCCGACGCGCACCGGCGGCTCGCGTCGCTGGTCGCCGTCGACGTCGCGGACGCGGACGGGGCGAGCGCTCGGGCCGCGTCGGCGGTCGAGCGCGCGCTCCGCCCGTACGCGATCGCCGAGAACGCGGCGCCGTTCGAGACGGTCGGCGGCTACGCCGACGTGCTCGACGCGCTCGCCCGTGAGGCTCCCGGCACGGGGGTCGCACTGGCGCTCGACGCCGACTCAAGCGAGACGCTTCGGACCGCGGCGCTCGACGCGTGGCGGACCCACGGAGTGGCGGCACACCGCGCGCTCGATGCGGCGACGATCAGCCGATACGACGGCTGTGTCGTCGCTCGTCTCGATGTCGCGGGGGACGGTGACGATACCGATGGCCGCGATGACGACGCCTCGACCGCCGCGGTCCTCTCGACCGTCGCTCGGCTCGTCCGCGACTTCCGATCGCCGGAACCCGTCGCCGTCGCCGTCGACGAGTCGTCTGGAACACTGGCGGCCGCCGCGACTGCCGGGGGCCGCACAGCAGACGACGCGGCCACCGAGCCGATCGGTCTCGGCGACGCCTGCCGGTCGGTCGCCACGGAGTTCGACGGCGCCGGCTGGGGAACCGCCGACTGCGGCGGGCTCGCGGTCGGTGACGACGGGACCGCCGACGAACCGGTATCGGTCGACACGAACGGCGGCGACATCACGGGCGCGCTCGCCGCGCTCCGGGAGGCGCTATGACCGGCGCGGAGCCACGGACCGACGCGGATGTCGGTTCCGGGGCGACCCGGACCGCGACCGTTCGGACGACCCACGCCGACGCCGCGCTCGTCGCCGCCGCGCTGGCGCCGGACGACACCGAGTCGATCCGGACTCGCGTCGACGGCGACGCCATCGAGTGTACCGTCGAGCGGCCGACCACCGGCGGTCTCCGGTCGACCGTGGACGACTACGTCGTGAACCTCCGGGTCGCCGACCGAGTTATCGACCGCGCGCGAGCGCATCTCGCGGCGGCCGACGACGGCGGAGTCGCCGAGCGCACGGACGGCTCCGCCGATAGCGACACCAACGCAGACACTACCGCAGACACCAACACCAACACATGAGCGAACGATCCGTATCCAAGAGCAGAGACCAGAAGCGCTGGTACACCGTGCTGGCGCCCGAACAGTTCGACCGACAGGAACTCGGCGAGACCCTCGCCGAGGAGCCGAGCCAAGTCGTCGGCCGCACGATCACGACGACGCTCGGTGAGCTCACCGGCGACTCCGGTGCGAACAACACGAAGCTGACGTTCAAGATCACCGACGTCGGCAGCGACACGGCCTACACCGAGTTCATCACGTACGAGCTCACGCGGGATTACCTGCGCTCGCTCGTCCGCCGCGGCGCCTCGAAGGTCGAGGCGTCGATCACGGTGCTGACGACGGACGATTACCGAATCCGCGTCCAGCCCGTCGCGCTGACGACGAAGAAGGCCGACCGCTCCCAGGAGAAGGCCATCCGCCGCGTCATGATCGATAAGGTCCACGCGGCCGCCGAGGAGCGAACCTTCGAGGCGTTCGTCGACGCGATCGTCGACGGGAACCTCTCCTCCGCGATCTACGGCGAGGCGAAGCTGATCTACCCGCTCCGCCGCGTCGAGGTCCAGAAGCTGACCCTCGAGGCGCGTCCGTCTGAGGTCGCCGCCGAAGAGGAAACGGCCGTCGACGTCGACGCCGACGAGGTCGCGGTCGACGACGCCGAGTAACTCGTCGTCGAGCGCACCCACGCACCGTCTCCGTTTATCAGTCGCGTAGCGACGGCGCCGTCGGTTCAGCCTGCTGTAATACTCCAGGGAGTCATAGAGCGGTTCGCACGCTTATCGACGTCTCCTGAGCTGCGAAGTCCGAGGCTACTGAATACGGATTCGGTGGAATCGCAGATGCAAAATTGAATTACGCTGACTGATCGAGATGTATCGCGTTCAGGTACTGAAACCCGGTCATATGCGATTTCGATCGGCGTACACTCGGTACACTCGGTACACGAGCTTCTACGCCTAATTCCAGTCAAGACGACGAGAACGGTGATCGCAGTGAAAAGTGTCCTCTGAGCGCTCTCTCGGGGAACAGTCCCGCGACCTGCGTCCTCAGAGGCTCTCGAAGCGCTCCACCCCTGCCTGTGCAACCTCCATGTCTTCGTCGACGCTGCCGCCGGAGACGCCAACGCCGCCGACGACGGTTCCGTCGTCCGCTAGCGGGAACCCGCCACCGAACGTGACGATTCGCCCGCCGTTCGTGTTCCCGATCCCATACAGCGACGCGCCCGGCTGTGACTCCTCGTTGATCGTCTCGGTGTCCAACTTCAGCGACACCGAGGAGTACGCTTTGTTCTGAGCGATGTCGACGCTCCCGAGCAGCGCACCGTCCATCCGGTGGAAGCCGACGAGGTTCGCACCCTCGTCCATCACCGCGATACACATCGGCACGTCTATGCCCGCGGCTTCCTCCTCCGCGGCTGCGATGACCTCCTTGGCGACGTCTAATGTTACGTGTGTCATACTGTATGTACCTCGTCTACCCGCTCTCACGGGAATATAATAAATTAACATGAGGAATCTGCGCGGGGATTCGTCTCTCGGATCGCGCCGGACTCCGCCGCGAGCGAAGCCGCTGTCTCGTCGGAGACGACGCCCGACCTCGGTGTCGACGCCGACCGGTGTGCGGGTCGTCCGCAACCCCGAATATCCGGGAGACGAAAGCTTGAAACGCGCCTCGGGCGAATCGGAACGCATGGAACTGCGGGTCATCGAAAAGACCGACACGGAACTCCGCATCGAGATCGCCGGCGAGGACCACACGTTCATGAACGTGCTGAAGGGCGTCCTGCTTGAGGCCGACGACGTCGCGGCCGCGACGTACGACGTGAACCCCGAGCAGTCCGGCGGCCAGACCGAGCCGGTGTTGACGGTGAAAGCCGAGTCCGGGGACCCGCTCGACGTGCTCGCGGACGCCGCCGGCTCTATCACTGATCGGACCGCAGCGCTGCGCGACGCGGTCAAGGCCGCCTGAACGGACCGCCCGAAATCCGGGGTCACTCGTTTTCTTTCCCTCCCGCGCTTTCGATCTTGGCGCTCGTCCGCTCTTCTCTCTCAGTCTGCTCGTGTCGCTCGTTCCGCTTTTCTGACCCCCCTCGACCCCGTCCTCCACCCGCGAGCGAGGGTCATACCTAAGTACCGACTCACGAAACGGGGAAGCATGACACCGAGCGTACTCATGCTGGGGTGGGGATACCCGCCGAACATCACCGGCGGTCTCGACGTTCACGTCGGGGAACTGTTCTCGGGGCTCCGAGACGAGCTCGGAGTGGACGCCACGTTAGTGTTACCCGCGGAGTTCGCGCCGGACGACGAACCGGGACTCGAACCGGTCGAGACGGGCGAAGGAGACGTCGCCGCCCGCGTCGGCCGACTCAGCGACCGATTCGCCGAGCTCGCTCCCGACCACGACGTGATCCACACGCACGACTGGTTCGGGTACGGACCCGGTCGGCAGGCGGCGCGCGCGTCCGACGCGACGTGGGTGTCGTCGTTCCACTCGCTCGCGAGCGATCGAAACATCAATCCGCCGAAACGCGAGGTCGAGACCGAGCGGCGGCTCGCGAACGCCGCCGACACGAACATCGCGGTCAGCGAGATCGTCCGCGCGGACATCCGAGAGCTGTACGACGCCGACTCGCGGGTCGTGTACAACGGCTTCTCGACTCCCCAATTCTCCGGGAAAGACGTCCGCGCGGACCTCGGTATCGACGGCGAGATGCTGTTCTTCGTCGGCCGCCACACGGATCAGAAGGGCATCTCGCACCTGCTGTACGCGATGAAGAAGCTCCGCGGCCGCGACACCACCCTCGTCGTCGGCGGGTCGGGCCACCAGACGGACCAGCTGAAGCGGTTCGCCGAACTGATCGGTATCGAGGACCGCGTGGAGTTCGTGGGGTACGTTCCCGAGGCGGAGTTGGGAGATTACTACGCCGCGGCCGACGCGTTCGTCTCGCCCTCGTACGCGGAACCCTTCGGCATCACCATCACCGAGGCGCTGGAAGCGGGCACGCAGGTCGTCGCCACCCCGTCAGGCGTCGCGGAGGTGCTCCCCGACGGCTGTCTCGTCGAGGTGGAGACGGACTCGGAGTCGATCGTCGAGGGGCTCGTGACGGCGCTCGACCGCGAGGAGCCGCCGACGTACGAGCGACGCGAGTGGATCGAAGTCGCGGAAGACACGCTCGCGGTGTACGAAGACGTCGCCTAAGGCCCGCAGTGCGTCGCTCTCGACTACGCCCTGTCGTCGTTCTCGGCTACTCCTCGTCGCCCCGATACACGTCGAACTCCGTCGCCGGCTCCGGGTGGGTGATCCGGAACCCGTCAGCGGTGTCGATCATTCCGCGCGTGCTCCCCGATTCGCCCCCGTACGGGCTCTCCTCGCCGTCGACCCCTGATCCTTGGTACGGCGAGGTGTACGGCGACGACGACACCGGTTCGTCGAACCGCTCCGGCGGAAGGTAGATCCGCTCGCCGCTTTCCGACCGAACGACGACGGCGAGGTCTCGAGTCCCTGTCACGTCGATGATGGTGCGCTCCCCCGTGACGCGCGTGTCGATATCGATATCGTCCATACCCCTCGTTGCGGACGGGGGCGGTTTATCCCTACCGGCCGCAACCCGGGTCATCGCCGGTTGCGGTTCGGGCCACCGCCGGTTGCGGTTCGGGCCACCGCCGACCGCGATTCGGATCGTCACGGGGGACTGATCCCCGTCTCCCGCCCGTGTGGTGAACCCTTTTGTGCAGTCGCGCCGAAGTCGGTACCGATGGACGTCAACAGCCATGCCGAGGATCTCGCCTCCGATCTCGGCGTCGACAAAGAGGAGGTCAAAGCGGATCTCGAAAACCTACTGGAGTACAGCGTCCCGCTCGACGAAGCGGTACAGAGCGTCCGACGGAAGCACGGCGGCGGTGCCGGGGGATCGACGCCGACGCCCGACGCGGTCGACGTCGGCGAGATCACCACGGACAACGACGGCGTAACCGTCACCGTCCGCGTGCTCACGCAGGGGACTCGGACGATCCGGTATCAGGGCGACGACCTCACGATCCGCGAAGGTGAAGTCGCCGACGAGACGGGAACGATCTCGTACACCGCGTGGTCGGACTTCGGCTTCGAGCCGGGCGACTCGCTGACGATCGGCAACGCCGGCGTCCGCGAATGGGAGGGCGAGCCGGAGCTCAACCTCAACGACTCGACGACCGTCGCCATCGCCGACGAACCGGTCGAAGTCGACCACGAGATCGGCGGCGACCGGAACCTCGTCGACATCGCTGCAGGCGATCGCGGCCGAAACGTCGAGGTCCGCGTGCTGGAGGTCGACGAGAAGACGATCTCCGGACGCGACGGCGAGACCGATATTCTGGAGGGCGTCGTCGGCGACGCCACGGCGAAGCTCCCCTTTACCGACTGGAACCCCCGCCCCGAAATCGAAGCGGGCACAGACCTCCGGATCGAGGACGTGTACGTCCGCGAGTTCCGCGGCGTCCCGTCGCTCAACCTCACCGAGTTCTCGACGGTGACGCCGCTTCCCGACCCCGTTGCAGTCGCCGAGGACGCTCCGCGTCTCTCGGTCGGTGAGGCGGTCGCCTCCGGCGGGATGTTCGACGTCGAGGTCGTCGGGAACGTCCTCGAGATCCGCGACGGCTCCGGGCTCATCGAGCGCTGTCCGGAGTGCGGGCGCGTCGTCCAGAACGGCCAGTGTCGGAGCCACGGCGACGTCGAGGGGGAAGACGACCTCCGCGTGAAGGCCATCCTCGACGACGGTACCGACACCGTCACCGTCGTGCTCGACGACGAGATGACGGCCGAGGTGTACGGCGGCGGGCTCGACGACGCCCTCGACGCCGCGAAAGACGCGATGGACAAAGCGGTCGTCGCCGACGACATCGCCGACTCGCTCGTCGGGCGGGCGTACCGCGTCCGCGGAAACCTCTCCGTCGACGACTACGGCGCCAACCTCGACGCGACCGAGTTCGAACTCGCCGACGAGGATCCCGCCGACACCGCTCGCGCCGCGCTCGCGGAGGTGGGCCGATGAGCGACGACGGGCCGGGAGCCCGCGAGGTCGCTCACCGGGTGTTCGCCGCCGAGTTCGACGACGCCTCCCTCTCGTACTCCGAGAGCGACGAGGAGCGGGCGCCGAACTACGTCGTCACCCCGACCGGTGCGCGGATCAACCGGCTGTTCGTCGCGGGCGTGCTCACCGAGGTCGAGCGCGTCAACGACGAGACGCGCCGCGGGCGGGTGGTCGACCCCTCCGGCGCGTTCGTCACCTACGCCGGTCAGTACCAGCCCGAGGCACAGGCGTTCCTCGAACGGGCCGAGCCCCCGGCGTTCGTCGCGCTGACCGGAAAGGCGCGGACCTTCGAGCCGGAGGATTCCGATCGAGTCTTCACCTCGGTCCGTCCGGAGAGCCTCAACGAGGTCGACGCCGACACCCGCGACCGGTGGGTCGTCTCCGCCGCGGAGGCGACGCTCGACCGGCTCGCGGTGTTCGCGCAGGCCCTCGACTCCGATCTCCGCGGCGACGACCTCCGCGCGGCGCTCGAAGCCGGTGGCGCGCCGGCGGCGCTCGCGGCCGGGATCCCGAAGGCGATCGCCCACTACGACACCTCGACCGCGTACGTCGAGGCGGTCCGACGGCTCGCCGTCGACGCGCTGGAGCTGATCGCGGGCGACCGCGATGAGGTTCGCGTCCCCGATATTTCGCCCGCCGAAGGCGGCGAGACCTCGATCGGAGCGCTCCCCGAGACCGACGTGACGATCGCGGCGGCCGCTGCGTCACCGTCGGACTCGTCGACTGAGTCCGAGTCGCTGACCGAGCCCGAGTCGTCGGACTCGTCGACTGAGTCCGAGTCGCTGACCGAACCCGAGTCGTCGGGCGACGAGGAAGCAGCCGAATCCGATTCTACCGACGTAACCGCCGCCGACGATGTCGATTCGCCAACTGGGTCTGCGGACGCCGAACCGTCGTCCGATTCGGACGCGACACTCGGCACTTCTTCCGACGTCGGAGAGGCCGAAGACGAGCCCGCGGGGGACGCCGAGTCGGGATCCGAAGCGGACGCCGATCCTATCCCCGACACCACCGGTGACGACGGCGGACTCGGCGACTTCGACGCGGGATCCGACGAGACCGACACGTCCGAGCCCGCTCTCGACGACGCGGCGGCCGACACCGACGAGATGTACGAACTCGACGACGACGAACGCGAGGAGATCGAATCCGAGTTCGGCACCGACTTCGCGACCGGCTCCGAGGTCGACGAGCCGGGCGAGGCCGACATCGACGTACCCGATCCCGAGGAGCTGTCGGAGACGCCCGCGGACGCGGATCCGGAGGGTCTCGGCGACGCCGACGCTCAGGGAAGCGACGACTCTGCCGTCGAGCACGCCGCCTCCGGGGACGACGCCGACGCCGAAGACCTCGACCTCGAAGCCGCGGCCGTCGACGCCATGGGCGCGCTCGACGACGGAGACGGCGCGGACCGCGAGGCGGTCGTCGAGCACGTCGTCTCCGAACACGGGGTCGACGCTGCCGCGGTCGAGGACGCGATCCAAGACGCGCTGATGGGCGGTAAATGCTACGAGCCCGGCGACGGCGTGCTCAAGCCGATCTGATGCCCGCGGACGCGGGAGTCGCCGTCGAACCGGTCGTCGACGAACCGGCGGCGGTCGCCGACCTCGGGAGCGAGCGCGCGCTGCTCGTCGCCGACGTGCACGCCGGTATCGAAGTCGGACTCCGGTACGAGCGCGGCGTCGAACTCGACAGCCGCGCGGACGACCGCCGCGAGCGACTCTGCGAACTCGTCGCGGAGACCGACGCGGACCGGCTGGTCGTCCTCGGCGATCTCGCCCACCGAATCGCGGCACCCGAAGGGGACGAACGCGAGGAGCTGGAGTCGCTCATCCGTGCGATCACCGACCGGGTCCCGCTGACGCTCGTCGAGGGGAACCACGACGCCGGCGTTTCCGAGACGTTCGCCGGCAGGATCGACGTGATCGGTCCCGGAGGCGGCCTACTCGGTGACGCGCTCGGCGGTAAAGGAGACGACGCGGACGGAACCCGACGCGGCGGCGTGGGCGTCCTCCACGGCCACACGTGGCCCGACCCCGCGCTGCTCGACGCCGACGTGATCTGTATGGGCCACGAGCACCCGCAGGTCCGGCTGGAGGACGCCGTCGGCGGGTCGCGAGTCGAGCGCGCGTGGCTGCGCGGTGAGATCGATCCTGCGGCATTTGTTGAGGATAGTACCAACGCCGACACCACGTCTCGCTCTGCCGACCCGCCCGAACTCGTCGTGTTCCCGGCGTTCAACGAGCGCTCCGGCGGCACGTGGGTCAACGTCGACGGTCAGTCGTTTCTCGCCCCGTTCCTTCCGAACGCGCTCCCGGCTGGCGACGCGTACCTACTGGACGGAACGCGACTCGGCAGTTTTCGCGGCGTGTAGGGATCCGGATCGACTTCGGGGAGCGAAGCCGATCGATCACCCGGTTACTCCACCGGTCGGAACCGGAACCCGTCCCACGCTTGACTGTCCGGCTCGCGGATCCCGGCACCGGGCTCGCGCAGTTCGTCGGCGTAGACGGGCTCGACGCGGTCGCCGATGTCGACGTCGAACGTCTCGTCGGAGCCGTCCTCGCGGTCGGCGACCTGTCCGAGCGCGCGGACCGGCGGGCCGTCGTATGTCTCGCCCATCTCGAACTCGACGATCGCGAGGGTGTTGGGCTCGCGAACGCCCGGCGGGGTCGCCGTCGAGGTCGTCCAGGTGATAACCTCGGCCGCGTACTCGCGGAGGTCGACCGTCCCGACGCGCTCCGCGCCGTTCGGGCTCACGGTGTGAGGCGGGTACGTGACGGTGCCGTCCGCGTACTCGGCGGCCGCGAAGGTCGGTTCGGCGCCCTGTCCCTCGTCGTCGGTTCCGATCGCGTCGTCGGCTTCGTGTTCGCTCATTGGCTTCCCTCCAGAATCGCCGTCGTCACGCAGTTCCCGAACCCGCCGACGTTGCAGGCGAGCCCCGTGTCGGCCTCGACCTGTCGCGGGCCGGCGTCGCCGGTGACCTGCTTGTATATCTCGTACACCTGTGCAACGCCGCTGGCTCCGAGCGGGTGACCCTTCGATTTGAGCCCGCCGGAGGTATTGATCGGGAGGTCGCCGTCGCGGTCGGTGACGCCCTCTTCGACCGCCTTCCATCCCTCTCCCTTCTCGAAGAATCCGAGGTCCTCGCTCTGGAGGAACTCGAGGATGGTGAACATGTCGTGGAGCTCCGCCACGTCGACGTCGTCCGGTCCGATCCCGGCCATCTCGTAGGCGATATCGGAGGAGTCTGCGACCCCGCCCATCGTCGTCGGGTCCGCGCGCTCGTGAACGACGTGGGTGTCGGTCGCGCCGCCGATCCCGGAGACGACGGCGTACTGATCTCGGGGGACGTACTCCTCGGCGACGGACTCCGGACAGAAGACGAGCGCCGCGGAGCCGTCCGTGATCGGACAGAAGTCGTAAAGCCGGAGCGGGTCGGCGACGATCGGCGACTCGAGCACCGTGTCGAGGTCCACTTCCTTCTGGAACTGCGCGTGGGGGTTGTCCACGCCGTTTTTGTGATTCTTCACCGCGACCTTCCCGAGGCTCTCGCGGGGCGCGTCGTAGGTGTCGAGGTAGAGTCGGGCGGTGAGCCCCGCGAACGAGGGGAGCGTCACGCCGTGTTTGTACTCGACCGGATGGGTGAGCGACGCGATCACGTCGGTCGCCTCCGCGGTCGTCCGGTGCGTCATCTTCTCGCCGCCGACCAGCATGGTGAGGTCCGATGCGCCGGACGCGATCGACTGCCACGCGGCGTACACGCCAGCCCCACCGGATGAAGAGGTCTGATCGATCCGGGCGGTGTAGGCGGGTTGCGCCGCCAGATCGTGTGCGAGCGCGTTCGGGACGCCGGTCTGTCCTTCGAACTCGCCGCTCGCCATGTTCGAGACGTACAGGTGATCGAGGTCGTCGCCGTCGATTCCGGCGTCGGCGAGCGCGGCCGTGCCCGCTTCGGCTAACAGCTCGCGCACCCACGCGTCACGCTGCCCGAACCGGGTCATCGACGCGCCAATGATCGCTACGCGTTCCATACGAGTCGGTCCACCGCCCCCACCTAAAACGTACCTCTCTGCGGCGAACGCGTCGGTCGGCGGAGGGCGAGCGTCTCACTCGGCGCGCCGCCCGGCGTGCCCGGGGTAGTCGCGCTCGAACCGCGAGCCGATCTCCTCGCGATCGAGGCGGATCACGACCGGGCGTCCGTGCGGGCAGGCGTAGGGGTTCTCACAGGCGTCGAGTCGGTCGAGAAGGTCGACGACCCGCCCCTCTGTCAGCGAGGTGTTACCGGTCACCGACGGGTAACACGCGAGGTCGGCGAGCAGCTCGTCGACCACGTCGGTCACCGGCTCGGAGCCGTGGGTGGCGTCGCCGACGAGCGCCGAGAGGACGTCCCGCACGAGGTCCGGGTCGAGCGCGGCGTCGAAGACGGCCGGAACCGCTTCGACGACGACCTCGCGGTCCCCGGCGCGCTCCGCGCGGAACCCGATCGCCGCGAGGTCGTCGACGAACTCGTCGAACACCGCCGCCTCCCGCGCGGTCAGTTCGACGCGGACGGGCTCCGCGAGCGCCTGCGCGTCGACCCCGCCCGCGAAGGCCCCCTGCAGGCGCTCGTAGTTCACCCGTTCGTCGGCCGCGTGCTGGTCGATCAACACCAGCCCGTCCGGCGCCTCCGCGACGACGTACGTCTCGTGTAACTGGCCGAGGACCCGCAGCGGCGGGAGGGCGTCATAGGTGCGCTCCGCCGTCGTCGTCTCGTCGCCACCGAGCGTTCGCTGGGCCGTCGAGCGGGCGGGCCGGGGGGTTGGCGTCGACGGATCTGCCGGCGTCGATTCGGGCTCTCGCCGAGGGCCTGTCTCGGTACCGGGCGCAGTGGAACCGAGATCTGATGAGCCGCTCTCGACGGCCTCGCTGTGGTCGGCTTCACTCGCGGCGTCGGACGCCGCCGAGTCCGACTGCCAGCTCCGGGGCGAGGGTCGGTCGCTGTCGCCCGTGTCGTCGTCGCTGTCGCCCGTGTCGTCGGTGGGACCGTCACTACCCCCGCCGCCACCGATCGCCCACGCGTCTTCGTCGGTCGGATCCGCCTCCGTGGCTTCGATCGTGGTCTCGGTAGTCGCGTTGCTGTCACCAATGGCCGCTCCAGTGTTAGAATCGCTCGTCGCCCTTTCGGCGTCGTCTGCCGCCCCCTTGGGGGCGACCGTCTCGTCCGGAGCCGACCCCGCCTCGGCTTCGGTCCGACCGTCGAGCGCGGCGCGCTCGTGGTCGGTCCCGGCCCCGCCGACCGCCTCCGTCTCCGGACCCTCCGGGCGAACCGCCGTCTCGTCGGGTGCGGACTGGCCGCGCGGTGCGGTCGACCGAATCAGTCCGTGGTCTAAAAGCGCCGACTCGACCGCGTCCTCGACAGCTGCGCGGACCGCGGGCTCCTCGTCGAACCGGACCTCGAGCTTGCGCGGGTGGACGTTCACGTCGACGTCGCCCGGCGGGACCTCGACGAACAGCACCGCGAACGGGTACCGATCGGGCGCGAGCTGGCCGCCGTACGCGTCGAGCGTCGCCTCTCGGAGTGCGCTCGCCGTGACGTACCGCCCGTTGACGTAGGTCGCGAGGTAGTCGCGGGTCGATCGCGTCGTCTCGGGATGGGAGACGAGCCCGGTGACGCTGCGGACGGGCGAACTACCGGTGCCGTCACCCTCCTCGCCGCCTTCCGGCGTCCACGCCACGTCGACCATCGACTCGGCCACCTCGCGGCCGTAGACCGCCAGGACGGCGGATCGGAGGTCGCCGTTCCCCTCGGTCGCGAACGTCTCGCGGCCGTCGTGTTCCAAGGAGACGGCGACACCGGGGTTCGCGAGCGCGTACCCCGTCACTACCGTGTTCACGTGATCGAACTCCGTGGTCGTCCGCTTCAGGAACTTCTTCCGCGCGGGCGTGTTGTAGAAGAGATCGTCGACCTCGACGGTCGTACCCTCCGGACATCCCGCGGGCCGGGCCTCGCCGACGTCGCCGCCCTCGACGGTGATCTCGGCACCCGCCTCCGCTCCGGGCGGGCGGGATCGAACGGTGAGCCGCGACACCGCGCCGACGGTGTACAACGCCTCGCCGCGGAACCCGAGCGTGCCGACGCCGTGATCGAGGTCGTCCATGTCGGCGATCTTCGAGGTCGCGTGCTCCGCGACGGCCGCCTCCAACTGATCGTCGGGAATGCCCGCGCCGTCGTCGCGGACGCGGATCCCCTCGGTGCCGCCGGACTCGACCGCGACGGCGATCCGGCTCGCGCCGGCGTCCAAGCTGTTCTCGATCAGCTCCTTGACGACGCTCGCCGGGCGCTCGACGACTTCGCCTGCCGCGATGCGTTGGACGGTCTGCTCGTCCAACCGGTGGATCTCTGGCGGCTCCATTCGTACCGCTCTTCGGATGAGCGTGCACTTGAAACCGTTGTCGCCGAGATGCGCCTGCGTACCGCCGCGAGGCGGTCTAAATTGTGGCGGCCGCGACCTCCTCCTCAGTCAGGAACACGTCCTCTCCGGTTTCGGGGTGGAACAGGTGAATGTCGGTCTCGCCGAACGTGACGCCGACCTCGTCGCCGGCTTCCGGCTTGATACTCGGATCGGACCGCGCGAGAAAGTCGTCGTTGACGTCGAGGTGAACGTAGTTGTCGGAGCCGATCGGTTCGACGACCTCGACCGCGGCCGTTATCGTCTCGTCGCCGGCGGGGTTCTCGATGATCCCGATGTTCTCTGGACGGATTCCCAGCGTGTACGAGTCGCTCTCGATGGCGTGGTCGGTCACGTACTCGGCGCTGAGGTCGAACTCGAGTCCGACGGCTTCGTTCACGAGCGTCACCGAGCGATCGCCGGATTCGACCGCGACGTCGATGAAGTTCATCGAAGGCGACCCGATGAACCCGGCGACGAACTCGTTGACGGGGTTCTGGTACACTTCGGTCGGCTTGCCGACCTGCTGGAGTCTCCCCTCGTTGAGGATAGCGAGGCGGTCGCCCATCGTCATCGCCTCCTCTTGGTCGTGTGTGACGTACATCGCGGTGACGTCGAACTCCTTCTGGAGCTTCTGGATCTCCGCGCGCATCTCCGTGCGGAGTTTGGCGTCGAGGTTGCTGAGCGGCTCGTCGAACAGGAAGACCTCGGGCTCGCGAACGATCGCGCGGCCCAGCGCGACGCGCTGTTTCTGCCCGCCCGAGAGCTCGTCCGGCTTGTCGTCGAGGAGGTCGGCGATCCCCATCATCTCCGCCATCTCCGCGACTCGCTCTCGGCGCTCCGCTTGCGACAGGTCGGTACTCATCTTGAGCCCGAACGCCATGTTCTCCATGACGGTCTTGTGCGGATACAGCGCGTAATTCTGGAAGACCATTGCCACGGGACGGTTCTTCGCGTGGAGCTCGGTCACGTCCTCGTCGTCGAAGTAGACGCGACCGGAGGTCGGCTCTTCCAGCCCCGCAACCATCCGAAGCGTTGTCGTCTTTCCGCAGCCAGACGGACCGACCACGGTGACGAACTCCCCGTCCTCGATCTCCAAGTCGAGGTCTTCGACGGCGACGATGGTGCCTCTGTCGAACTCCTTCCTGAGAGTGTCTAGTGTGACGTCCGCCATTCGTTGTCGCACTTCGTTCGCCGGGGGTAATAATCCTTCCTCATTTTTACAAACTGTGACGAAATATCTTTTCGCACATATCTCGTTACCACTCGTATACTATTCTATATATAATGAACACTGATGCACATCCCAAATACTAAATGTGTGAACACGTAATTCATCAATTGTTACCGAATATGAATGAGAAACGCCGGACGCTACTCAAGACGATCGGAGGATCGACCGCTATCGCGACGCTCGCGGGCTGTGTGACCACTGACGACAGCGACGACGGTTCGAGCGGCGACGGTTCGGGCGACGACGGTTCGGGCGACGACGGTTCGAGCCAGCCCACCGACGGGGCCGGCGAGGCGACCCTCTGGGTCGACCTCCTCGACGCGGAAGACGAGGACGTCGACGGGTACATCGCCGACTTCGAGGAGGAGACGGGACACGTCATCAACAAGGAGGCGCCCGGCGGCGAGCTGGACGAACAGCTTGACACGTCGATTCCGGCCGGTGACGGTCCGGACTCGTGGATATGGGCGCACGACTGGGTCGGCCGATTCGCGGTCCGCGAACAGCCTCCGTTCCTGTACGACGCGGCCGACGATCTCGATGTCGACCTCGACGTGTACACCGGTGCCGCCCAAGAGGCCGTCCAGTTCGACGGCGGCGTGTACGGGCTCCCGTTCGCCTCCGAGACGGTCACCCTGTTTTATAACGAGGACATGGTCGACGAGCCGCCGGAAACGTTCGACGAGATGGTCGAGATCATGGAGGAGTTCCACGACCCGGCCGCGGGCGAGTACGGGCTCTCGTACCCCGTGACGGACCCGTACTTCACCAGCGGGTTCCTCCAGGCGTACGGCGGCGACCTCTATGACGAGGCGAACCTCGAGGTCGGCGTCGACAGCGACGAGGTGAAACAGGGACTCGGAGCGCTCGAGACGCTGTTCGATTACGTCCCGTCCGACCCGTCATACGAGTCGCAGATCGTCGTGTTCGCCGACGGGCTCGCGCCGTTCGCGATCAACGGCCCGTGGGAGCTCGGCAACCTCAACGAGGAGGTCGACAACCTCGGCGTCACGACCCTGCCGACGGTCGACGGGAACAACCCGCGCACCTACTCGGGGATCCAGATGTTCTACTTCAGTTCGATGCTCGCCGATGCCGACCAAGAGCGCATCGACGCGATAACCGACTTCGCCGAGTGGCACACCACGAGCGAGGAGGTCGCACGGAACAACGCCGATCGACACGGGTACATCCCGGTGCTCGAATCGGTCGTCGAGGACAGCGATCTGTCCGACGACGTGCAGGCGTTCGCACAGCAGGTCGACCACGGGGTTCCGATGCCGACCCACCCCGACATGGACAGCGTGTGGGTGCCGGTCGAGGAGGCCCTGAGTCGCGTGTTCAACGGCGACCAAGACGGCGACGCGGCCCTCGATCAGGCCGCGGAAGAGATCCGCGAACAGCTGTAAAGGCGGATCCAATCCAACCATTATGGCTTCTTCAACAGGGACCGGAAAGACCCCGTTTGCACGGGTCGGTGAGTGGGTACCGTTCTCCAGACGTGACTGGGGCCTGCTCCTCGTTATCCCGGGGATCGTGTTGTTCTCCAGCTTCATGCTGTATCCGATCTTCTATCTCTTCTATATCTCGCTCACCGACGCGACCTTCGCCGGGTCGGTCATCGGCGGCGGCGCGGAGCTGATCGGGTTCGACAACTACGTCCAGCTCCTGAGCGACTCGCAGTTCTGGACCTCGATGTCCGTCACGTGGCTGTTCGTGGCCGTCTCCCTCGTCATCAAGGTGTTCGTCGCCGTGGGGATCGCGCTGCTACTGAATCACGCGCGAGTCGCCGGGAAGCGGTACATGCGCGCCATCGCCATCGTGCCGCTCGGCTTCCCGGCGATCTTCACGATCACCATCTGGCGCGGTATGTTCAGCGACGCCCGATTCGGCGTGTTTAACGTGCTTCTCGGACGGTACAACGAGTTCGTCCAGTGGGTCGCGAGCGGGGTCGACACCCTCGTGTTCTTCACCGCCGTCTCGGTGCCACAGGCGCTGCTCGTCGACGTCCCGGTCGGTTTCCTCAGCGGTCGATGGGAGGCCTTCTTCGCGTACGTCACCACCGAAGTGTGGCTCGCGTACCCGTTCATGGTGATCATCATCGTAAGCGCACTCCAAGACGTTCCGCGCGAGCTTCACGAGGCCGCGATGGTCGACGGCGCGGGGTATCTACACCGGTTCGTGAACGTGACGCTACCGGCCATCCGTCGGCCGGTGCTGTTCGCGTCGATCCTCACCGCTGCGACCTCGTTCCAACAGTTCCTGATCCCATGGGTGTTCAACCAAGGCGGTCCGTCGAGACAGAACGAGCTGATCATCGTGTACGGCTACCGCGAGGCGATAAGCTTCAATGAGTTCGGGCTCTCGGCGGCGATCCTGATCGTGGCGATCGCCTTCATCGGGGCGTTCATGTACTTCGCCGTGAAGTACGGCCGCCTCGCAGAGGGGGTGGATGACTCGTGAGCGCGCTCCGTTCCGCGGTCGACACGGTCCGCGGCAAGCTCGTGCACCTCGCGACCGCTCCCAAGCGGTTCGTCGTCATGGTCCGACGCGCGGTATACGACGTCCGGACGGGCAAACGCTCCGTCTGGGACGTCACGAAGAGCGTTCTGATGACGCTGTTCGGCGCGGCGATGCTACTCGTGTTGCTGTTCCCGCTGTACTGGATCACCGCGGCGTCGCTCGCCGAGGGGACTCGGCTGTTCAACACGGCCGGAATCTTCCCGGATCCGGCGACGTACAACCTCGAAGCGTATCGCTGGGTGATCTTCGAGTCGGACTTCTTCTTCGTCGACGGCGACTGGGGGTACCCGCAGCTCGTTATCGGCGGCGGCGGACTGATCCCGCTCGGGGTCGGCTGGGGGGGAACCGAGACCGGTCCGGGGGCGCTGTTTAACAGCCTCTACCTCGTGTCCGTCACGCTGGCGGCCGGATTCTTCATGGTCGTTCCGGCCGCGTACGCGTTCTCGCGACGGAGCTTCCTCGGCCGTAAGCGCATCCTCTACGGCTACGTGCTGTTCACGCAGATCGGCGCGGGGCTCTCGATCGCGACGCTCGTCGCCCTGTACTCGCTGTTCAGCTCGTACGGTCTGACGAACAACCTGTTCATCCTCGGGCTGTTCTACGCCGCGGGAGCGATCCCGTTCAACACCTGGCTGTTGAAGACGTACATGGACAACATCCCCGTCTCCTACGAGGAGGCGGCGATGGTCGACGGCGCGAGCTTCCTGCAGACGATCCGGGAGATCATCATCCCGCTGACGAAGCCGGGGCTCGCCGTCATCCTGATCTTCATCTGGCTCGCCGGGTGGAACGAGTTCATCATCGCGCAGACGCTGCTCTCGCCGGAGAACTATCCGCTCTCCGTCGAGCTGTACAACCTCGCGACCGAGGGTCGGTTCCAGACGCCGTGGACGCGGTTCGCGGCGTTCGCGAACCTGTTCGCGCTGCCGGTCGCGATCGTTTACTTCGCGGCCCAGCGCTCGGTCGAAAGCGGACTCTCCTTCGGCGGGATGGAAGGGTGACGCCCTTCTCGATCCGAGCGTAGCGTTCTCGTTTTCTCTCTGTTCCGGTCGTTTCGTCGGGCCCGGCGCCGTGCCGGTCTCGTGGAGCAGCGGGCACTCGTTCGGCCGTCGTTCAAAACCCGACCCTTCTTTTCACTCCGGCACGCCGGTTGCGGTATGAATCGGCGGCAGGCAGACCGGATCGTCGGTGCGATCGTCGGAGCCGTACTGCTGGTCGGCCTCGTCAGTACCGGGCAGTTGTTCGTCTCCGACGATCCGATGATGGGAGACGTGGGGTCCGTCCCCGCGATTCACGTGCTGGGTCCGCTGCTGGTGAGCCTTCTCGTCGCCGCGAGCATCGCCGCTGCCTACGCGCTCGTTAGGGATGACGTGTTCCGGGCAGCTGACGCCGAGACGGCAACGCCTGCAGCGTCCACGACGTCCGAGACCGACGGACCGGGCTCGCCGTCGGGTGTCGTCGCGACCGATGTCGATTCCGCAACGACCACGTCAGACGGGTCGGATACGACGGTCACGATCACGCGAGCGGAGCGCCGCGTACTCGACTTGCTTCCCGAAGACGAGCGGCGGATCTTGGGACCGGTGATCGAGTCGCCCGGGATCACGCAGACCGCGGTCGCCGACCGCGCGGACTACTCTCGCAGCAAAGTGAGTCAGACGGTCACCGATCTCGAAGAGCGCGGCCTGCTCTACCGAGAACGGCAGGGACGCACGTATCGGGTGTATCCCGCGGATGACTTCGGCGACCGGCGCTGATCGGGGTCGCCCCACCGTCTCGACGGGACCGCAACCGACAAATCCCCTGACGGCACAGGCGTGGCTCCCGAGCCGTCCGCGCGGGCCACGGATGAACGGTCGTGAGTCTCATACCGATTCAAACACGAGTATAAACGTTCTCGAACGATCTCAGAGATGAATTCACACCCGTATGCTTACCGCAGTCGGGTGCATACCGTAGAGTGTAGCCATGATAATACAAGACCGCGTTGTCCGAGCCGGACACTCGGCAACCGACGAAACCGACCGTGACAGCGAGAGTAGACTTCGGCGAGCCGCTATCGGCCTGAACCGACCGGCCACGACGGAGGCGCGAGTCGGAGGTGTTCGTGCATGACCGACCGCACCCGTACAACCACGATCCTCCTGATCGTCCTCGGGCTTCTCGCGCTCCCGTTCCTTCTGGGTCCGATGACCGGACTGTTCGGCTGGGGCCACATGGGCACGACGACCGGTAGCTGGGGACACATGTCCGGCACCGGCTGGGGGTTCGGCTGGCTGTTCGCGCTCGCGGTGCCGCTGATCCTCGTCGCCGTCGTCGGCTACCTCGTCATTGCCGCGCTGGACGACAACGGGACCGATGAGTCCGAGGACGAGGCGCTCGCGGAGCTTCGGGCCGCCTACGCCCGGGGCGAGATCGACGACGAGGAGTTCGAGAACCGCCGCTGGCGACTTCGACAGGGTGAGGAATGAGCCGGGTTCCAGACGAGAATCGATTCTCTGACGGGCCTCGGCTCCCGCGTCGCGCGCTGCTCCGGTCGGGAGCCCTCGCCGTGACCGGCGTCGCCGGTGCGGGCTGTCTCGCGACGTCTACCGACGGCGACACCGACGCGACGGACGCGGACGACTTCCCCGAGCCGACGTACGGGGACCCCGACCGCGAGTACCGGCTCACCGCGACGGTCGGTGAGATCGACGTCGGCGGCGGTCAAACGGTCGAGACGTGGCTGTACAACGGCCGGTATCCCGGTCCCGAGATTCGGGCGGTCGAGGGCGATCGCGTTCGCGTGACCGTCGAGAACGGCCTTCCGGAGTCGACGTCAGTCCACTGGCACGGGATGGCGCTCGACGGCGAGAACGCGATGGACGGCGTTCCGGGTGTGACCCAGCCGCCGATCGAGCCGGACGAGGAGTTCGTCTACGAGTTCGACGTCGGGCCAATCGGCACCCACTGGTATCACAGCCACTCCGGGCTGCAGCTCGACCGCGGACTGCTCGGCCCGCTCGTCGTCGAAGAGGCCGAGCCGCACGTCGCGTTCGACCGCGAACACACGGTCGTGATCGACGATCACCTCGCGGGTGAGCCGCACGTCACGCAATCGGGCGGCCCCGGGCACATGGGTGGCGGATTCGCCGACGGACCCGCCTCTGACGGGACGCTTCTCGACGGACGACTCCCGGCCGATCCGGTCGTCCTCGACGCCGAGCCGGGCGAGCGCGTCAGGCTCCGATTCATCAACGCGGCCGGATCGACCACGTACCGCGTCTCCGTCGCGGAGCGCTCGATGCAGGTCACGCACACGGACGGCCCGGCGGTCGAGCCGGTCGTAGTTGACGCGGTGGACATCGGTATGGGGGAGCGCTACGACTGTATTGTCGAGATCACAGCGGAAGGCCCGTTCGCCGTTCGGGCGCAGCCGCTCGACGGTTCGACACCGGCCGGTCGAGCGCTCCTCGGCCACCCGTCGCCGGACGGAGAGCCGGTCGACGGGGGATCCTCAGACGGCACGGCGGGATCGCGCGCGCTCCGTCTGTCCGACCTCCGGTCGGTGACGCCCCAGCCCGGGCTCGACGGGTCACCCGACCGCACCGTCGACCTCACGCTGAGTGCCGGAACGGACGCCGACGGCGACCCGGCGTGGACGATCAACGGGCAATCGTTTCCCGACGCGGACCCGCTTCCGATTCAAGAGGGAGAGCACGTTCGAGTCCGGATCACGAACCGAAGTCCGGTGCGACACCCGATGCACCTCCACGGTCACCACTTCACCGTTGGAGACGCCGTGAAGGACACGGTGACCGTTCCCGGTCACATGGGTCGGCGCACGCTGGACCTGGTCGCTGACAACCCCGGACGCTGGGTGTTCCACTGTCACCACCTGTATCACATGGAAACCGGGATGATACGGGTGCTCACGTACGATTAGCGGGACTCGTACAGAAACCTACTCCGCGGCGTTCGGCGTCGGAGCGGCCCCTTCGAGCCGGTCGCGGTCGTGCGGCGCGTCCCAGTCCAAGTCCGGACCCCGCGCGATGATCCCCGTCGGCGTCACGTCCGGATGCGTCGTGTAATAGTGCTCCTTGATGTGGTCCATGTTCACGGTCTCGGCGACCCCCGGCGTCTGGTACAGGTCGCGCAGGTACGGCCAGAGGTGCTCGTACTGGTGGATGAACTTCCGGTTACACATGAAGTGCGTGTGGTACACCTGATCGAATCGCACGAGCGTGGTGAACAGGCAGATATCCGCCTCGGTGAGCGAGTCGCCGACCAGGTAGCGCCGCTCCGCGAGGCGGTCGTTCCAGTGATCGAGTGCGCCGAACAGCTCCTCGATCGCGTCGTCGTAGGCCGCCTGCGACGTCGCGAATCCGGCGCGGTAGACGCCGTTGTTGACCGGCTCGTAGATCTCGGTGATGGCCTCGTCGACGTCGGCGACGCTGGCCTCGTCTTCGGGACCGGGCAGCAGCGAGACGTCGTTGCCCAGACCGTCGAAGGCGGTCGAGAGCGTTCGGAGGACCTCCCGGGACTCGTTGTTGACGATCGTCTCTTCTTCGGTGTCCCAGAGGACCGGAACGGTCACGCGGCAGGTCGCGTCCGGGTCGGCGGCGACGTACAGCTCGCGGAGGTACTCGCTGCCGTGGAGTTTGTCGGGCGTACAGCCCGCTTTCTCGGGAGTGAACTGCCAGCCCCCCTCGCCGCGGTACGGGTCCACGACCGAGACGCCGATCGCGTCCTCCAGTCCGAGCAGCGACCGCGCGAGCAGCGTGCGATGCGCCCACGGGCACGCGTACGAGACGTACAAATGATACCGTCCGGCCTCCGGTTGGAACCGATCGTCCGGCTCGGCGTCGACGTGGTCAGGTACGTCACTGCCGGCGATCCAGTTGCGAAAGGTCGTCTCGCCGCGCTGGAACGCGCCGTCCTCGTCGGTCGCCTCGTACGTGTCCGTTCGCCACTCGCCGTCGACAAGCTGGTTCATACGCACACGTGGGGAGCCAGCCGCATAACGTGGGTAGGGACGTGTGTGTCACCGGCCCGAGCGATGAGAGTTGTCACGGCTTGAGCGAGGGGAATATTGCCGCGTCGCGACGGGTTTATCAGTTCCACGACGTTACGCGTGATCAGTCATGGCCGCACAGGCGATGGATCGCGTTCCGCGATCGTGATGAGGTCTTCTCCGTGAGTAGTACAACCTGTCCCGTCGACGACCGACGCCGCATGAGCGAACGCTACCGTTCGGCCGAGGAGGGTGACCGATGCTGACCGGCCGCGAGGCGGTCGTCAGCGCTGGCCTCGACGCGGTCGCCCTGAAGCCCGCGGAGTGCGACGTCACCCGAGCCGGCGAGCTACCGGTCGACCGGGTGACGATCGACTACGAGGGCCGCGAACACCTCCCGGACGCAGACGCGCTCGACCGGGTGGCCGACGAGACGACGCTGTACGTCACGACGCCGGTCCGCGCGGACGGGTTCGACCCGCTGGGCGACGACTCGCTGCTCAATCGGCTTCCGGACGGCGCCCGCCGAGTGCTCGTCGCGGGTCACGGCGCGTACCTCACGGACGAGGAGTCGTCGCGAGCGGTCGCACCTCGGATCGGGGCCGCACGGCGCGACGCGCCGGACGCGTGGGTCGGTACCGAGGGCGTCGAGCGCGTGGCGTTGGCCGCCGGTGGAACCCAGTTCGAGCTGCTTTCCCGGTCGACGGTCCGCGACGTGCGGGCGCTTCGGGCGGCCGGATTCGAAGGCGAGGTCGCCGTGTACGCGCCGACCGTTCTCACCGACGACGAGGACGCCGTCCTCGACGCGGTCGGTGCCTACGTCTCTCGGCGCCGTCCGGTCGCCCGCGCGCTGCCGGGAGAGCCCAGATCCGACGGCGGCACCGGTAACGGTGCCGACGCCGGTGGTACGCCGCCGACCGACTCTGCAGCAACGGGTCGGACGCGAGAGGTGTTGTCCGCGGCCGCGCGCGACTTCGCGCTGGTCGGGTCGCCGGAGACGGTCCGCGAGCGCGTCGACGACCTCCGCGAGGCCGGGGTCGACCACGTGGTCGGCTACCCGGCGCGCGGCATCGACGAGTTCCTCTCGTAGCGACCCCCGCGGTTTTTAACACGACGCACCGCGACGAGTCGGCATGAACCGAGACGCGTCGCCGGACGGAGATCAGCGCACCGAGCGCGGGACCCCGGCGGTCGCCGTCGTCGGCGGCGGGGCGGTCGGAGTCACCGCCGCGGCCGACTTGGCCGCCCGCGGCGCGGACGTCACGCTGTACGACCGCGGGGAACTCGCCAGCGGCAGTTCCGGCCGAGCCGCGGGCGTGCTGTACGACGCGTACGCGGAGGACGTCGACGCCGCGCTCGCCGCGCGCGCCATGGATCGCTTTCGCGCGCTCGACCGGTCGCTTCCGGGGTTCTCGTTCACGCCGTGTCCCTACGTCATCGCGGTCCGCGAGGGGGACCCGGACGCGGACGCAATCCCGACGATGGTGGACCGGATGCGCGCCCACGGCCGGGAGGTGTCGGTCGTCGACCCGACGGCTCTCGGCGAGCGGTACCCGCTCCGCACCGACGACCTCGCGGCCGCCGCGGTGGCCGACGGGGGCGGCTGGTGTGACCCCGCGAGCTACGTCGCCGCGATGGGAGAGCGCGCGCGGCGGGCAGGGGTCCGGATCGAGACGGGCGCTCGGGTGGGGTTCGAGGACGACGGACTCGTCCGAGGGGACGGCACGCCTCTCGCGGGGTTCGACGCCGTGGTCGTCGCCGTCGGCGCTCACACCGCCGAGTTCTTCGACGACGCGGGAGTCGACCTCCCGGTCGTCCCCTACCGCGTGCAGGCGCTCACGAGCCGGGTCGCTTACGACGGACCGATGGTGTACGACGCGACCGCGGGGGCCTATTTCAGGCCGCATCCGACCGGCCTGCTCGCTGGCGACGGCACCGAGCCGGTTCCGGCGGATCCGGACGGGTACGACCGCGCTGGCGACGACTGGTTCGTCGACTCCGTCTCGGAGACGCTGCGTCACCGCGTCGGCCACGACCCGGACACGGACCGGGCGTGGGCCGGGCTCTGCACGGCGACTCCGGACGGCGATCCGCTGGTCGGCCCGGTCGACGGCCTCGACGCTGGCGGCGTGTTCGTCGCCGCGGGCTGGCAGGGACACGGGTTCATGCGCGCACCGGCGATCGGCGAACACCTCGCGGAGGGGGTGCTGGCGTCGCTCGACGCGAGCGGTACGGCCACCGGTGCACGGACGCGAGCGTCACACGCGCAGCCCGCACCGTGGATCGACGCGTTCGATCCCGACCGCTTCGACGGCGACGAGGAGTTCGAGATCGTGGAGGGGATGACGGTCGAGCGGCGCGCGGGTGAGTAAGCAAAGACGGCGGCTGTCAGGCGTCTTCGCGAGTTTCAGTCGTCCGATTCACCTTCCTCGACGACCTCGACGTCGCTCGCGTCGTCTTCCTTCGGGATCTCGACCTGTAGCGTTCCGTTTCGGGTCAGCGTCGCGTTCGCGCCCTGCGGCGTCACGTTCGCGTCCGCGGGGAGTTCCGCGCTGCCGGACAGCGAAACGCCGCGGCCGGGGAACCGCATCTCGTAGCCGTCGTAGAAGTCGCGGAAACGGTCGAGTTCCACCTCGACAGTGCGGTCGAGGAAGGTCACGTTGAGGTCCTCGCCGCGGACGCCGGGAGCGTCGAAGACGACGAGGTAGGCGTCGTCGCTCTCGAGGAGGTCGTACGAGAGCGGGCGGCGCTCCTGCATCTTGCTCCAGCCGCGACCGACTCGTTCGAGGGCCTGCCGGAACACCGACCGGCCCGTTTCGAGCAGTCTGGTCACGGGCTACACCTCGATTTCGGCGAGGTCGTTCCCGCCGCAGTACGGACACGACAGGTCTCCGACCGCGTGGTCGTCGGGCACGTCGTAGGTGTAGTGGTTCTCGAACATGTCGAGCTCGCAGTCGTCGGCCTCGCACTTGACCTCCATCGTCGATGGCATATGCGATACCGTTGTGTCGGCGAGGGCTTAAACGGCGTGGCGGCGGCGGTCCGATCGAGCGGGCGCGTCGACTCCGCGAGGCCGGTCAGATCCCGGATCCGCGGAGCCGCTCCGGAACGACCGCGCGCTCGGCGACCGAGACGACTGCGGTACCGAGCGCGGCGCCGGCGAGGAAGCCGGGACCATACGGGAGATACGGGACCTCGAATGCGAGAGCGACCCCCACCGCGACGAGGATGGCGAGGACCGCGGCGCCGAAGGCGACGTACGTCAGCGTCTCCAGCCGATCCGGCGAGAGGCGGTCGCGGGCGAGCCACGCGATCGGCCCGAGGGCGATTGCGGTCGCCGCGGCCCAGCCGGCGGCGAGTCCCCACGGCCGGGGGTCGGTACCGAGGAACTCCCCCGCGGCGAGCGCGGAGACCGCGGCGAACGAGACGTAGTTTCCGACTCGCTGCCAGCGAGAGGACTCGTCGGCTGGGGATGGGGACTCGTCGGCTAGGGATGGGTCCGGGTCCGGAGGGGCTTCGGAGGGCATATCGGCCGGTTCCGCGAGAGCCCTTATAAGCGATCCGGGGAATCCCAGACGTTCCGCACGCTTTTCCCGTCTCGGCCGACTACGGTGGCGTAACATGACCGATTCGTCCGCGTCGGGTCGCGGCTCGCTGCCGCCGGACCCGGCCGATCTCTCCGTCACCATCGTCGACGGGTACGTCGACGAGCCGGCGCACTTCGGCGTGCCGCCGTACGTCTCGACGTATCCGCGGTACACGGCCGGCGCGCTCGTCGACGCGGGCGTCCCCGAAGCACAGATCACCTACCACACCATCGACGAGCTTCGCGACGACCGGAGCAAACACGCAGACGTCGCGAACGCCGATCTCATGGTGTACGTCGGCGGGATGACCGTCCCCGGCAAGTACGTCGGCGGCACCCCGGCGGAGCCGGACGAGGTCCGCGAACTGGGGTGGACCGCCGACGGCGTCACCCTGCTCGGTGGCCCGGTGCGGTTCGGCGTCGGCGAGGAGAACGCGGGCGCACAGGAGACCGAACGCGACGACCTCGACTACGACTTCGTCGCCATGGGCGACGTCGAGGCCGCCGCCTACGACCTCGTGGGCGAGGGGTTAGAGGGGTTCGGCAACCGGATGCGCGAGAACGCCGAAATCGACCGCTGGGCCGCGAAGGGGGCGTTCGTCGTCGAACAGCACCCGAACCACCCCGACTACCTCATCTGCGAGATGGAGACCTCTCGCGGCTGTGCGTACCGCTGTTCCTTCTGTACGGAGCCGCTGTACGGGAGTCCGGCGTTCCGCGAGGCCCGATCCGTCGTCGACGAGGTCGACGCGCTCTCGAACCGCGGCGTCAAGCACTTCCGACTCGGTCGGCAGGCCGACATCCTCGCGTTCGGCGGCGACGGCGAGGCCCCAAATCCGGACGCACTGCGCGAGCTGTACACCGGAATCCGCGAGGTCGCGCCCGGTCTCAAAACGCTACACCTCGACAACATGAACCCGGTGACGATCACGGACTACCCCGAGGCGTCCCGCGAGGCGATCCGGGTCATCGCCGAGCACAACACGCCCGGCGACACCGCGGCGTTCGGCCTCGAATCGGCCGATCCCGTCGTGCAGGAGCAGAACAACCTGCTCGTCACCGCCGAGGAGTGCCTGGAGGCCGTCCGGGTCGTCAACGAGGAGGGCGGCTGGCGTCCGGGCGACACGCCGGAGGCGACGCCGGGCGGCGACGACCGCCTCCGCGGCCCGTCGACCGGTCCGGACGCGAGTCCGCGGCTTCCGAAGCTGCTCCCCGGTATCAACCTCGTGCACGGGCTCGCGGGCGAGCGCCCGGAGACGTACGAGCACAACAAGGCGTTCCTCCAGTCCGTCTACGACGAAGGGCTCATGCTCCGCCGCATCAACGTCCGGCAGGTGATGGCGTTCGCGGGGACCGAGATGGCCGAGACGGGCGCGGACATCGCGAAGGAACACAAAGACCAGTTCCAGGCGTACAAACGGGAGGTCCGCGAGACCATCGACAACCCCATGCTCAAACGGGTCGTCCCGCCGGGGACGGTCCTGCCGGACGTGCACCTGGAGTACCACCAGGACGGGAAGACGTTCGGTCGGCAGCTCGGCACGTACGCCCTCCTCGTCGCGGTTCCCGGCGAGCGCGAGCTCGGGACCGCCATCGACGTGGCGATCACCGACCACGGCTACCGGTCGGTCACCGGGGTACCGTATCCGCTCGACGTCAACGCCGCGTCGATGGACGAGCTGACCGCGATCCCCGGGATAAATCGGAGCACGGCGGGCGACGTCGTCGTCGGGCGCCCGTACGCCTCCCTCGACGAGGTCGACGCGGGCGTCGTGGACCTCTCGCGGTTCGCCGTGGTCGACGACGTCGACGTGCCGATCCCCGGCCGCGAGCGCCCCGGGTCCGGCCCCGGTTCGGAGGCGCGGTCGAGGCTCGATAGCCGGGACGCGTCCTCACTCGGTCGCGGCGACTGAACCCATGACCGGTTACGGCGATGGTCCCGGGATCGCTCGCATCGAGGTCCCCGTCGATACCCGCGCGCCCGGTGGAACGACCAACGCGTACGTCGTCGACGGGCTCCTCGTCGATCCCGCCGCGCGAACCGACGCGCTGGACGCGGCGGTCGGGGTCGGAGGCGCGGCGGTCGGGGTCGGGGACGCGGCGGTCGATGTCACAGACGCGGCAGCCGAGGTCGCAAACGCATTGGAACCCGCTGCCGAGGGCGTCGACGCCATCGCGGTCACACACACCCACCCGGACCACGTCGGCGCGGTCGCCGAGTACGCCGACTTGATGGACGCCACGGTGTTCGCGCACGCGGCCCACGTCGACCGGTTCGTCGCGGCGGCGGGAGTCGAGCCGGACGGGGTCTTCGATGGCGGAGAGCGAGTGGGCGACACCGGGGTTCGCGCGGTCGCTACCCCCGGACACGCCGCCGACCACGTCGCCTTCGCGGTCGAAGAGCGCGGAGAAGTCAGGAGCGATGACCGCACGGGCTCTCAGGCGTTGCTTTGCGGCGATCTCGCGGTCGCCGAGGGAAGCGTCGTCGTGGGCGGTCCGGACGCCGATCTCCGGGCGTACCTCGACAGCCTCGAACGCGTTCGAGACGCCGGATACGAACGGCTTCTCCCCGGACACGGTCCGCCGATATCCGATCCGGCGGAGACCTGTCAGCGGCTGATCGGTCACCGGCTAGCTCGCGAGCGGACCGTCCTGGCCGCCGTCGAGGGGGGTGCAAGCGACGTGGACGCGGTCGTCGACGCCGCCTACGAGAAGGATCTCACCGGCGTCGAAGACCTCGCGCGGGCGACGGTCGTCGCACACCTGAAAAAGCTGCTCACGGAGGGACGAATCGGTCCGGTATGGACCGAGCGGATCGGGTCGACGCGGACCGAACGGACCGACGAGTGATCAGGGCTCGGCTTCGAGTTCGCTCGCTATCGCCGACAGCGGGGTCTCGGTCACGTCGACGAACCGGCCGCCGACGTCTTCGACCCCGCCGTCCGTCGCCGGGTCGTCACCCACGTGGACGAGCGTCGCGGGGGCGACGCCGAGCGCGTCGGCCGCGGCCTCGAACGCGTTCGGGTGGGGCTTCCGCCAGCCGCAGCCGACGCTCGTCGTGACGGCGTCGAACTCGCCGCGGAGCCCGGCGCGGATCAGCGTCTTCGAGACGAGTTCGGGGACCGCGCAGTTGGACAGTATCCCGACCGGGCCCTGATCGGCGACGTCTCGGACGGCCGTCAGCGCGCCGTCGCGTCGAGTAACGTCGGGGTCGAACGCCGCGACGACCGCGTGGCGCGCGACGTTGTCGGTGACCTCGACGCCGCGGGAGTCGAGCGCGTGCGCGACGTGCGCCGGGAGCGGCACTTCCGCGCCCGCCGGTGCGTCGACGTGTCGCTCGCCGTACGCGACGTGCCAGTCGTCCGGCACCGCGACGCCCCGGGACTCCAGTTCGCGCGCGACGACCTCTGCGGGGTCGGACGGGTACTCGACATCGACGAGCGTCCCGAACAGATCGAATGTGACTGCCACGATATCCCCACTACGGGCAAAACGGGATTGAAGTTGTCGGTCCCCCGACTGCGTCACGCACGCTCGGACACAGCACGCGATCCGACACGGTGACGCTCACACCACGTGGTCAGACACAGTGACGCTCACACTAGCGACGCCAGATGCAGCGTGTACAGCCGGTAAAGGCCAGTCAGCCACGCACAGATCCAGAGAACCATGAATCCCGCCACGCCGACCCGAAGGCGACTGCGCCAGTGGCCCATATCCTCGTGAATCTCGTCGATGTCGACGGTTGGGTCGTCGTACGCGTCGGCGTTTCGCTTCGCTTGGAGGATGCGGACGATCCCGGTCAGCGCGAACCCGAGAAGCGCGTACGCTTGGAGTCCGAGGAACGCGTGGAACACCGCCAACCCGGTCAGCTGTTCGAGGATGCGAGGGATCATCCACCCGACGATCGGCACCGTCGTGAGCGTCAGGCCGACGACGATGTATCGCAGGTGGTGCATCAACACGTTCCACGTGACCGTCTCGGCGTCGATCATGATCCACGCCCCGTAGAGGAGGAACGGGAGACTCGCCGTCACCGACAGCCCGGCCAACGTCGCGATAACCGACGGGTCAACCATCGATCGTCGCTATGGGCTCCGCCGCGTAAAACTCCCCGATCCGCCACACGCGGCGGCCGAACACGTTCGGCTGTGTCACGCCCGCGAAGGAACTGTGTCACGCCCGCGGACGAAAACAGTTAGCGTCCGGAGCCCGTACGGGGGACCAATGGAGGATACCTCGACGGGATCGGAGCCGGCCGAGCGCCCGGAGCCGCGACCGGACGAGCCGGAGACGGGGGGCGACGACGCAGTCGACGAGCCGGATTCGGCTGGCGCCGCCGCCGATCTCGACGAACTCCGCGAACGGGTCGAGGCGGAGTACGACTTCGACGACTTCGGTCCCGCCGACATGGCGCGGATGAGCCCCGAGGAGTGGGACGCCGCCTTCGACCCCGACTCGTGGATCACCGGCGACCGCCTGTTGGACCGCGCCGAGGCGGAGCTGAAGTCTCGGATCGCCCGTCGCGACGTGTTCGGCGTGCTCGAACGCGTCCGCGAGGACGGCGAAGAGCGGATCCTCGTCTACTCCGACGAGGGCTACGCCATCGTTCGCCCGACGGGCGAGATCGCGGGACAGGGGACGGTGCTGAGAGACATCGAGCCGATCGTCGCGCTCGCGGCGATGGAGTCGTACGACGTGCCGGAGCCGCCGGACGACTGGTCGCTCCCCCACCCGGACACGGTTCCGGAAGGGTCCGGCGAGTTCGGCAACCTGATGGTCCAGGTGATCGCCGCCATCCAGCTGCTCGCGGGAGCGGCGCTGATCGGCGCCACGATCTTCACCGATCTCGACACGGTCGTCGCGCCGGCGATGGGGATCGTGTTCGTGCTCATCGGCCTGTTTCTGTTCGTGATCGTCGCCAACGCGCGGCTCTCCGATCGGTTCCGATCCGAGGAGTACCGCAACCGGCTGCGCGCCCTTCGCGAGGCGAAGGAACGCCCCGACTTCGTGCCGGTCGAAGGGGGGGTCGTAAACGACGACGACCCGGACGAATAAACGGCCGATATCGGGACATACAGACCCTGTAAAGCCCTCCACGTCAACGGGTTCAGTCGGTGGGTTTAAGCACACACCGTCCTGAGTGAACCTGTATGAAAAGGCGGGAATTTGTGCGGACGGCCGGCGGTGCGTCCGCCGCGGTCGCGGCCTCGACCGCGGCCACCGGATCGGCCGCCGCGCAGGAAGAACAACCGGACTGGCCGAGCGGTGTCACCGGCGGAAACTTGGGCACCTACGAGGACGCTCGGGGCCAAGACGAGGTGACGGTCGCGGTCGGGGCTGGTTCCGACGGGTTGGCGTACGACGCGACGCAGCTGTGGGTCGATCCGGGAACGACCATCGTCTTCGAGTGGACGGGCGCGGGCGGCGCGCACAACGTCGTCACGGTCGACGGTCCGGCCGACCTGGACAGCGGTGACGCCGTCGACGAGGAAGGGCACACCTACGAGTACGAGGTGACCGAAGAGGACGCGGGGATCACCCACTACCACTGCGTGCCTCACGACGCGGTCGGGATGCACGCCGGCATCGCCGTCGGCGACGACATCGACACCGTCGAAGTCGGCGGGGCCTCGACCGGGTGGCCCGAGAACATCGCCTACGTCGGGATCCCCCTCCACGCTCACTGGGTCGGCATCGTCTCGATGCTCGGCATCGGACTCACCTTCGTGTTCACGTTCTACATGCTCAAATACGGTGAGTCCGCCCACACCGGACACGGGGGGAACCAATGAGTTCCGGCGGTTCCTCGTACGGTGATATTCATCGGTACGAACCCGCACGCGAGAGCACCGCCGCCGCGATTGCGATCGTGCTCCTCACGATCATCGAGGTCGTGTTCGTCGCGCTGTTCGTCTACGGGCTCATGTCCGCGTGGGCGTCGACGGAGTTCGGAAACATGTACACGGGTGCGCTGTTGGCGCTGATATTCGTCGATCTCGCCTTCATCCTCCTGTTATACCGCAAGGAGTTCCTCCCGGACGTGATGATAGTGAAGAAGCGTCGCCGGAAGTGGGAGGACCTGTACGTGCGTGAAGAAGACAAAGACGGCGTCGGCGTCGACACCGGCAACGCGGTGGAGACGATCAAGCGGGCCGTCTACCCGTACTACAAGAAGTGATCCGACAATGAGTCTCAAAAAACAAGACGAGATGGACCACAACGCGTGGCTCAAAACGCAGGATCTAACGGTTATCGAGACCGCGTTCCTCACCACGCTCATCTGGCTCGACAAGCGGCTGCGCATCGTCGACTACCTCGAACTGCTGGAGACGATGTACTACCGCGCGAACCTCCAGATGCCGAAGAGCCACACCGAACAGTACGACCTCGACAACAAGTTCTGGTACTGGTACCCCCTGTACTCGCTCGGTTCGCTCTCGATCATCGCCTACCTAGTTGCGGCGGTCTCCGGCGCGTTGCTCGGGTTCTACTACGCTCCGTCGACGGCAGGCGCCGTCGCACAGGGCGACCCGACGGCCGCGTACGACTCTCTCGTCGAGATCATGCAGGACGTCCAGTTCGGCTTTATGCTCCGCTCTATCCACCGCTGGTCCGCCCAGTTCATGGTGGCAGCGGTGTTCCTGCACATGCTGCGGGTGTACTTCACCGGGTCGTACAAGGAGCCGCGCGAGGTCAACTGGATCCTCGGGATCGTGCTCATCGGCCTGACACTGCTGTTCGGGTTCTCCGGCTACGTGCTCCCGTGGAAGCAGCTGTCCTTCTGGGCCGCACAGATCGGCGTCGAGATGGCGCTCGCGACGCCCCTCGTGGGCGAGTGGGCGGCACAGCTCCTGTTCGGCGGGTTCACGCTCGGACAGGCGACGCTCGTGAGAATGTACATCCTGCACGTCTTCGTGTTACCGTTCGTGGTCACGGGGCTCATCGCGCTCCACGTCGGTATCGTGTGGGTGCAGGGCATCGCGGAGCCGCACTAATCCAATGACCGACGACACTACTCCCATGACGGACGGCGGGACAGACGAACAAGCACGCACGGACGGCGGGCCGCCGGCGACGGTGCCGCCCGACGACGAGACGCCGGCGTGGTCAGAGCGCAAGGAGCGCTCGCAAGGGCTCGCACAGCTCACGTACCAGTACTTCGAGCGCTCGCGCCGCGAAGACGAGGACCTCCGGGCCGAGTCCACGTACGTCGAGCGCGACGTGCTCGGCTTCCCGACGTGGCCGCACGAGACCATCCGGAACCTCGCCATCACGAGCTTCTTCGTCGGGATGATCCTCTTGGTGTCAGCGATACTGCCCCCGCACTTCGGGGATCCCGCGAACCCCGGAACGACGCCAGCGATCATTCTGCCCGACTGGTACCTCTACTGGTCGTTCGGCCTGCTGAAGCTCGACCCCCTCAACCCGGACCTGGCCGTGCTCGGAGGCAACATCGTGATGTCCAACGAGCTGCTCGGCATCGTCGCGCACGGGATCGTGTTCGGCGTCATCACGCTCGTTCCCTTCCTCAACAAGGGGAGCGCGCGGAGACCGGTGGAGCAGCCGTTCTGGGCCGCGGTCGGCGTGACGGGCGTCATCCTGTCGTTCACGCTCGCGGCGCTCGCGATCCAGAACTTCTTCCCGCTGCAGCTGGAGCTCATCGTGACGCTCACGTTCATGCTCCCGGTGGTGGGGGGAATCCTCACCTACGCCGTGTTGAAAACGATGCGTGAGGGCTACATGTACGACCTGAACCGCCGGTACTACATGCTGCGGCCGCCGAAGTGAAGTAACGTCCCGCCACCGCATCCGATTCCGGACACAGTTTACCGCCCCGTCTCTCGCTCCTCCCCTCACACAGCTCCGATGTCATCTTCCACAGACCGCGACGACACACAGGCGTTCGACGAGACGGGCGACCCAGTCGCGAAAGACGACCCGGACGACCCCCGCAACGAGCCTACCGGTCCTCGCGTCGGTCCGGACGGCCGCGAGATCGTCGTCCCCTTCCGGCTGTACAAGGCGGTCACCGTGTTCTCCACGCTGGCCGCGGTCGTCGCCTACTTCGTCGGCTTCACGCTCATCGACGCCGCCACGCTGCAGATCAGCTTCGTTCGAACCGCGATCGTGTACGTGCTCAACAGCGTCGGTCTGTTCCCGTCAGACGACGTGTTGGTCGCGACGCTGGCGATCACGGGGATTGCTTGTATCGTCGCGGGGACCGCCGTGTACGTGTTGGGAACGCGGTTCCGCGGCCGCGGGATGGGAAAGTCTCAAGACGACGCCAGCGAAACGTAGGGTAATGGCAGACGAGTTCATGAAGGGGTTCGCCCTGTTCGCACTCGGTGGTCTCGGATGGATCACGTTCGCGGGCTGGTACCGAACGCCGACGTACTACGAAGTCTCTCAGCTGGTCAACCCACCCGAAGGCGTCGAAACCGTCTACCAAGAAGTGGGGCTGTTCGCGGGCGACGCGTTCTTCTGGCTGATGGTCCTCGGTGCGCTCACGTTCTGGGTGCTCGTCCCGGCGAGTCGCGAACTCCGGCGCGCGCTCGACGACGACGGTGAGGCCGCGAACTAAACCGCGAACGCGATTCCGTTCTGCCGGAAGTCCGACTCTTGTGGTCCCTGATCTTCGCTGCTATCGCGATCGGTCGTCGAGCGACGGCGCCGAACCGGGAGGTTTTCACGCGCGCCGGGCGCACCCCTCGGGTATGGGAGAGTCGATACGGCGCGTCGCCGTCGTCGGAGACGACGCCCGAGCGGCGACCCTCCGCGAGAGGGTCCGGACGACCGGCGGTCGGGTCGTCGACACCGCGGACGCGTCGACCGATGCCGACGCACTGCTCGCGGTGGGCACAAACGCGATCCACGATACGTTCGCGCACGTATCCGATACCCTCGTGATTCCGGTCGGTGACCGTCGATACGCGTTCGGGACTGACGACGCCGCGAAGGTGATCGGCGGACTGATCGACGCGGACGGGTCTGTCCCTGTCGACGAGATCGACGACGTTCGACGAGTGACCCACCCCGTACTCGGCGTCGACGCCGGAGCGGGGACGGTCTACCGGGCGGTCGCAGACGTCGCGCTCGTCGCCGAGAGGCCAGCACGGATCTCCGAGTTCGGGATCGGTGACCCCGGGCGACGCGAGGGGTCGTTCCGGGCGGACGGAGTCGTCGTCGCGACGCCGTTCGGGAGCGACGGGTACGCGAACGCGGCCGGAGGGCCGGTGGTCGAACCGGGCGGCGGGCTCGCCGTCGTCCCCGTCGCACCGTTCAGCACGCGGACGGGACCGCGGGTCGTCGACGGGCGGGTGACGCTCTCGGTCGAGCGCGACGAGGAACCGGTGTCGCTCGTCGTGGACGGCGCCGCCCGCGGGCCCGTCGAGCCGGATCGGTCGATACGGATCGAGACGGTCGCTCGGGTCGCCGCGCTCGCGCCAGCGTCGGCGACGAGGCCACGAGCGCGACGATCGGAAACACTCTAATAACTCGTGGCCGGATGTGTCGGTATGGACCCACTGCAGTTCCTCGTCCCCCTCGGCTGGCTGGCCGCGGTCGGACCGGTGTTGCCGTACGCGATACTCGTGATGGCGGTCGCGAACCTCGCGACTCGGCATGTCGCGTACAAACGACACGTCGAACAGGGCGCCGACGAAGACAGCGTTGACGCGTACGATCCACACGCGTTCACCAATATCGGACTACTGCTGTTGAGCTTCCTGTTCGTCCTTCACGCGCCCGTCGGCGGAACGCTCCTCGCGATCCTCGTGATCACGATGCTGATCGCCGACCTGTTCGAGTTCGAGGCGCGTAACGTCGAGGCCCGCAACGACATGCCGATCGAGGCCCCGAAGAGCGCGATCGCGGCCTCGCTCCTGGTCGTGGTGTACGCCGCCTACTACGCGCTGTTCTTCCTCGTGTCCGGCGTCTGGAACCAGTTCGTCGTCGCGTAGCGACAGACGACGACCTGCCCCCGTTTCTCGACTAGAACGGCCAGTCGCCGGTGATTCTCATGCCCGTCGCCTTCCCCTCCGCTTCGAGTGCCGACGCGATCTCCTCGTCCGTCTTCGGGGTCGTCGTCACGTCCCTGTCGACGAGCTCGACGACCAACTCGGTCAGCAGAATCGCCTGTTCGCGGAGATTTCGCGACTCCAGTTTGTCGAGCGTGTCGGCACCGGTGTGGCCCCACCCGCGACCGCGTCCTTCCGTCTCGCCGGAGACCATGTAGCCCGGAATCCCGCGCTGGACGAACGGCCAGTGGTCGCTGTGCGGGACCAGCTCTCCGCCGAGCGAGACCGGGTGATCGAACCGATCGCTCACGCGCTCGGCGGCCGCTTCCAGCGCGTCGAAGCCGTGGTGATCGAGCTTGAGCGTCCGGCCGAACACGTTGCTGTCGACGTTGACGACGGCTTTCACGCGCGACGGCTCAGCGTCCCCCGCGACGAGCGACGATCCGACGAGCCCGACTTCCTCGGAACCGAAGCCGACGAACCGGACGCGCGTGTCCAGTTCGTCTTCACGCGCTGCGAGCGCGCGGGCGACCTCGACTATCGTCGCCGTGCCGGCGCCGTTGTCCATCGCGCCCTCCGCGATGTCGTGGGCGTCGACGTGCGAGGAGACGACGAGATATTCCTCCGTGTCGGGACCGAGATCGGCGACGACGTTCCCGCTCGTCGCGTCCGGCGTCTCGCAGTCGACCTCGACGGTCAACTCGTCGCCAGCGTGCCGACGCGCGAGCCGCGAGCCGGTCTCCTTCGAGACGCCGACGGCCGGAATCTCACCGATCGGCGCGTCCGCGGTGCCGACGCTTCCGGTCGGGGGGAGCGTCCCCTCGACGTGGTTCGCGAAGACGAACGCCGCGGCGCCGGCCTCGACCGCGTGGTAGTACTTCTCTCGCCGGTGGACGAACCGGTCGACGGAGTCGGGAGTGTCCGACGAGACCATCACGACCGCTCCCTCAACGTCTTCCTGGAAGTCCTCTGGAACCCCGTGAGCGAGGTCGACGAACTCGCCGGTCGCCTCGCCGCTCGGACTGCGCGGGAGCGCGATACAGCTGTTGGCGCCGCTCGCGATCGGACCGTCGCCCAGCCGGATCTCGCTGTCGCCGCGCTCCCACCCTTGGATGTCGAACGGTTCGACGTGAGCGTCTCGCGCGCCGACAGCCGCGAGGGCGTCTCGCGTCAGTTCGAGGGCCTCGCGCTCGCCCTCGGAGCCGGCCATCCGGTTGCCGACGTCCACGAGCGATTCGAGGTGCGTCCAGCCGACGTCGCTGGTGAAGGTGTCGCCGATCCAGTGAGTCATGGCTGAGGGTGCGTCGGCGACGAGTCAAGCGTTACGGTGGCGGCGGGCGGCGCCGGAAGCGGCGGTCGGTGACGGCGGACGGGTCGGAAGCGGCGGTCGGTGACGGCGGACGGGTCGGAAGCGGCGGTCGGTGACGGCGGACGGGGCCGGAACTGTATTCGGTGTCGGGCGTGCTACAGTCCGGGAACGGTCGGGACGAGGACCGCCGCGGCCTCCGCGGCCCGAAACGTCGAGTCGTACACGTGATTTAACAGGACGTACGCGATGACCCCGAGGACTAAGGAGAGCAGCCACGCGCCGGCCGCGATCCGTCCCACTTTCGCGTGCGGGGTCTCCTCGCGGAGCTCTCGTTCGGTGTGCGTGAGTCCGAGTACGATGGCGTACAAGACGACGGGGACGGAGACGATGGACAGCAGGATATGGATCGCCAACATGATCAGATACGCGTAGTAGGCCGGGTCGGGGCCGACGAAGTACTTCGTCCCGCCGCCGGCGACGCGCGGGACGTACATCCCGAGGAACACGAGAATGAGGCCGAACGAGGTGATCATGGAGGCGGCGTGTTTTCGCACCTCGCCGCGCCGGATGAAGTACCACCCGAGCGATAGCGTGACGACGGTCAGCGTGTTGACGGCGGCGATGGCGTGGGTGAGAAACTCGACGGTCGCTCGCGAGAGGTCGGGGAACAGCGCCTGAAACCCTGGAACGAGGAACGCGCCGAGCACCGCGCCGTAGCCGACGACGGTAAGGAGGAGCACGGTCGCCCCGGGCCGACGTTTGACGCTCTCGCGAACGCTGGCGGTGGACATACCACAAGAAGTGAACGGAGAGATAAGTCGGCTTCGGGTCCTCCCGCCGAACGGGGAGTCGGCCCCGGCTCCTCCCGCCGAACGGGGAGTCGGAATTCAGCTATCGGTCGATGACGCCCGTCGCGGTCGCCACCTCGACGGCGGCCTCCTCGTTGATCCCGCCCTGGAGGATCGTGTAGCGGTCGCGGATCTCGTGTGCGGTGGTCAGAGCCGCGATCAGTTCCTCGTCGTCGACCCCGAGCTCCGCGGCGGTGGTCGGGGCGTCGAGCTCCCCGAGCGCGTCTCGGATCGCGCTCCACCGCCCGTTCTCGCCGCTGTGCAGGTACTCCGTCATGATCGAAGCGACGCCGACTTGGTGACCGTGGAGCGCCTTGTCGGGGGCGATCCGGTCGAGCTGGTGCGAGATGAGGTGTTCCGCGCCGGAGGCGGGCCGCGAGGAGCCCGCGATCGACATCGCGACGCCCGAGGAGACGAGCGCTTTCACGACGACCCACGACGACTCTTCTAAGCCGGGGCGGATCATGTCGGCGTTTTCGACGAGGAGCTCCGCGGTCATCTCCGAGAGCGCGCCCGCGTACTCGCTGTACTGGACGTTGCGGAGCCGGTGAGCAAGTCGCCAGTCCTTCACGGCGGTGTAGTTCGAGATGATGTCGGCACAGCCCGCGGTGGTGAGCCGCCACGGGGCGTTCGCGAGCAGGGTCGTGTCCGCGACGACGGCCAGCGGCGGGTCGGCCGCGACCGAGTGGCGCGTGTCGCCCTCGGGAATCGAGGAGCGCCCCGAGACGATTCCGTCGTGTGAGGCGACCGTGGGGACGGAGACGAAGCCGACGTTGAGGTGGTCGGCGGCCATCTTCGCGATGTCGATCGGCTTGCCGCCACCGAGCGCGATCAGGTAGCCGGGGTCCACCGCTTCGGCGGTCTCTTTGAGTCGCTCGACGGCGTCGAACGAGGCCTCCCGTACGACGGCGGTCGCGGGATCGTCGAACTGCGCGCGCACTCGGTCGCCGGCGATATCGTTCGGCGTGGGGCTCGTCACGATAAGCGGCCGACCGGTGAGGTAGAGTTCGCCGACGGCCTCGCCGAGGTCGTCGAGCACGTCGTGCCCGACGAGCACGTTTCGCGGGAGCTTGATCCACGTGGACTTCTCGAACATACCGGGCGGTTGCGCCGGCGGGCCAAAGCCGTTGTCCATGACGACTCGTGTTGCGGGTCGCCCCGACTGGCTCACGGCGGTGCAAGCGCCGTCGCCGTGATCGGCTCACAGCGCGGCGAACGTCGTCGCCGCGTCGACGAGGAAGAACACGCCGAACCCGGCGAGCACGAGTGCCGACCCGATCGCGACGATCGGCGCGAACGTCTCGATCCGGCGCTCGGCGGCGACCAGCCCCGTCGGAAAGCCGACGATCCAGATCAGCACGCCGAGAAAGAAGCCCGCGATGAGGGTCGGCGAGCCGGTGGCGACGACGAGGACCCCGGTGAGGTCGTCGCCGACGATCGGAAGGTACGCGAGCACGTCGAGTTCGCCGGGCCGCAGGAGGCCGACGCCGACAGTGAGCCAGAACAGCACCTGATACGGGTTCGTCAGCGCGAGCACGAGCGCCTTGCGGAACCCCTTCCCCGCCGCGAGCGACGGCTCGTTGCCGGAGGTCGGGCGGAACGACGCCCGCGCGCCCCGGGCCGCGCCCACGGCGAAGTACAGCATCAGCACGCCGCCGACCGCGATCATAACGGCCCGCAGCAGCGGGTACGACTCGACGACTGCAACGACGCCCACGTACGCAAGCAGGAGAAATACCACGTCCGCGGTCGCGGCCCCGAGACCGGCCCGGAAGCCGGCGAATCGGCCGCGCAGCACGGATTCCTCGGCAATTACCGCGTTCATCGGTCCGGGCGGCGCGGCGAGCGCCAGGCCGAACACGGCACCGACCGCCAGCGTCGCGAGGAGACTCACGTCGGTTTAAACGGTCGTTTTCGTGAAAAGCCCCGCGAACGAGACGTGGCGGCTGTCGTCGCCGGAAGGACATCGATGCGCAGATATGTCGATCGGTCGGCTCGTGAATACGATCCGCCGCGGTCGCGCCCGCCTCCGTCGTCAGCGCGCTTCGACCCGAATCGACCGAGCTATCTCGGCCGGGAGGCTCTGCTCGCCGGACGCCGTCCTGACGGTCACCATCCCGAACGGCGCGACGTCGACGATCTCGATCTCGGTTCCCGGGGTGATCCCGGCGTCCGCGAGATACTCCAGCTCCGCCTCGTCGCGGTCGGAGACGCGGGTGACGACCAGCCGTTCCCCCTCGCCGTGATCGGAGAGACGCGGACCGCTCCCCTCGTCGACCGGTTCGAGGTCGGCGCTCGGGATCGGGTCGCCGTGGGGGTCGACGACGGGGTCGCCGAGCGCCTCCGCGACGCGTCGCTCGAACTCCTCCGAGATGTGGTGTTCGAGGGCGTCGGCCTCGTCGTGGACGTCGCTCCAGTCGTAATCGAGCTGATCGGCGAGGAACGCCTCTAACAGCCGGTGGTGACGGACGATTTCGAGCGCCACCGCCTCCCCCTCCGCCGTGAGCTCCGCGCCCCGGTACGGCTCGCGCTCGACGAGCCCGCGGTCCTCCAGTTTCCCCAGCATGTCCGTGACGGAGGGGGGAGTCTTGTCGAGGTACTCCGCGATAGCGGACGTCGAGACGGGCGGCCCATGCTCGGATTGGAGAACGTACACCGCCTTCAGGTAGTCCTCCATGACGTCGCTCAGCATTTATAAGCGATCGGCGACGGTGCCGGAAATAGCTACCGGGAAGCGGTCTGGGTACCGGGAGTCACTGACGGTACCAGGAGTCACTGACGGTACCAGGAGTCACTGACGGTCTCGGGAGTTGCCAACGATCGGGTCGCTTACGAGGTTCCTCACTCGTCCTGTAATCCCGCCTCCCGAAGCGCCTCGTTGAGGTCCTCGCGGACGCGCTCGCCGGTCTCGCGGTCCATCGCCGTGGTGACGATCCGGTTCTCCTGGACGCTGGAGCCGTCTCGGAGGAGGAGTCGGACGTTGCCGTTGGTCCCCGCGCGCGTCGCCTTCGCGCGGAGCCCGGTCCGCGAACCGGTGCCGCCCGCGTCGATGGGGCCGGGAACGATCTTCTTTACGTGGGGGTGTTGCGCGACCGTGCTGACAGCCTTCCGTCCCTTGCGGTCGCCGATGAGCGTCGAGTGCGAGCCGCCGATCTTCTCGCGAGGCGGCGTCTCGACGACCTCCAGCGCGCGCTCGCCGCGGCGGTCGAGCACCCACGCGACGACAGGGGTCGCGTCGCCTGCGGGATCGCTTGCGGCGTCGCGCTGTCCGTCCCGGCCCGCCTCCGCGTCCGGCACGCGATAGAACTCGTGGTGGACTTGCGCGCGGGTCTCTCGGAGGGGCTCGCGCTCGCCAGCGGCGTACACGGTGCCGGGTCGCTTGCGGCGGATCTCGTCGGCGACTCGGCCGGCGAAGTTGCGGAGTTGGATCTCGCTCAGCTGCTCGTCGCGCTCGGGCCGAGTCGTTACCGTCGTTTCGCCGACGATTTCGTCCTCGTCGAGCATCGTGAGGTGCGCGCGGTCCGCGGCGAACTCGACGACGACGGCGTCGGCGTTGGCGGTGTCACAGGTGAGACAGTAATCCCCGGGCTTGCGAAGGGGGGTTCCACACCGCCTGCAGTTCATACCCAACGGAGGCGCGTGACGGGTAAAAGCGCGTTCGTTCGGAGTGAATCGCTCGAGACGATCGCTGGGACTCGATGACGTGCCGCCGGACCCACAGAGCAACCCATATTAGTGGCCGCCGCCGTGAGAAGACACATGAACGCCGACCGCTCCGAGGCGGACTCCACAGACGGCGGCCGCGACGCCGCCGACGCGGCCGGGTCACGCGCAGCCGCGCTGTTGGAGGCGGACCTCCCCGACGACGCCGAGCGGGAGGTTCCTGCGGGGCTCGACTCTCCGATCCCCGAGGAATCAGGGGTTGAGGACCGGCTGGCGCGGCTGTTTCGCGACGGGCGGACGAACGCGGTGATCGCGTGGTCGATGATCGCGGTGCTGGTCGGGGTGTTCGTCGAGAGCCTCTTAGACTTCGATCTCCTGCCGATGATCCTGATCGCGGTGATCGGCGTCGTCGTCGTGGCCCCCGCGGTCGCGGCCCGCAACCCACAGGTGATGCTGCCGTGGGAAGTGCTGGGACTCGCGCTGTTGCCCGTGCTCGTTCGCGCCCTACTCGGCGGCGAGGTCGGCGTGTTCGCGACGTATCTCGCGATCGCCGCGTTAGCGCTCATCATCACCGTCGAGTTACACATGTTCACGTCGCTGCGGGTGACTCACTGGTTCGCCGTCGTCTTCGTCGTGATGACGACGATGGCGACCGCGGCGGTGTGGACGATCCTCCGCTGGAACATGGATCGAATGCTGGGAACCTCCTACCTCACGACGAACGAGGCCCTGATGATCGAATGGCTCTACGTGACGCTGGCCGGGTTCGCCGCGGGCGTCCTCTTCGACGCCTACTTCCGTCGGCGCGGGCTGCGGCTCCGCCGGGCCATCTGGCGGGTGGTGCGCCAATGAATATCGGTCGGTTCCTCCCGCTTCCGCGACCGTCCGTCACGACTCAGCGGCGACTCACGCGCGGGATGCAGGTCGTCCTCCTCGGTATCGTTCTCTACGGCGTCGTGGCGGGCGCGCCCAAGGCGATAACCAACGGCGGACTCGGGCTGTTCGTCACGTTCCTCCCGGCGCTGCTCGAACGGAACTACGACATCCCGCTCGACCCGTGGCTCGGCGTGTGGATCACGTCGGCCGTCTTCCTCCACACCCTCGGATCTGCGGGGTTCTATCAACAGTTCGCGTGGTGGGACCATCTCACGCACGCCCTCTCGGCGTCGCTCATCGCCGGAGCCGGGTACACGACGCTCCGTGCCGTCGACCTCCACAACGAGGCGATCCGGATCCCGACCCGCTTCGCGTTCGTGTTCATCCTCGTCGTCGTCCTCGCGTTCGGCGTCGTGTGGGAGCTGTTCGAGTTCGGACTGGACCTCGTGGCCGACGAGACGGGGATCACGATGCCGCTCGCGCAGCACGGACTCGACGACACGGTGCTCGACACGATGTACAACACGCTCGGAGCGTTGATCGTGGCGACGTTCGGTCAGGCGCACCTCTCGGGGACCGCTGAGAACGTCCGGAACGGGCTGTTCGGTAGCTCGCTCCGTGGCGATAAGCGGTCGGACGAGTAGTCGGCGCGGGCACCCTGATCGCTATCGCGACAGCCCTCAGCCGGTCCTCAGCGCAGACACGCCGCGACGACGCGGAGCGCCGCCTCCCCGCGAACCTCGTTGGCCAGCAGCGGGACGCGCTTCACGTCGCGTCCGCGGAACAGCTCCGTCGCCCGCCGGAGCGCGCCCTGTTGTACCTCCCAGCGTCGGGCACAGAAGTCGCACGTCTCGGGATTCGGCTCGACGATCCACTCGGGGTCGACGTCGGCGATCCCGCCGACGCCCTCCATCACGCGGTTGACGACCAGTGTGTTCACTGGGATACCGAACTCGTCCAAGCGCGCGACGAGCCGCTCCGACTCGACGACGCTCATCTCCTCCGGAATCGTGACCACGCGGAAGTCGGTCTTCTCGGGGTCCTGCAGCACGCTTCGGAGGCGCTCGATCCGCGCTTGCAACTCGTCGAGGTCGGCGGACGGGTCCTGTTCGTCGTCGCCGCCGAACATCCCTTTAAGCCCGTCCATCATTCCGGAGAAGCGCTGGCGGAGCTTCATCACGCGCCCGATCATCGAGTCCATGATCTCGGGCAACTGGAGGAGTCGAAGGGTGTGACCCGTCGGCGCGGTGTCGACGATCACTCGGTCGAATCGCGGGTCGTCGAGGTACTCGAGCAGCTGGCGCATCGCGGCGGCCTCGTCCGCGCCGGGCATCGTCCCGCCGAGCAGCGAGCCGAGCCCCTCCTCGCCGTCGGAGGTGTCTCCCGTGCCAGCCGATCCACCTGTTCCGCTCGGGCCGCCCGCGCCACCAGCTCCCGCCATACCGCCCAGCATATCGCCCATCTCGCCCATCCCGCCGAGGGGGTCGCCGTCGGCGCCGAACATCCCCTCCTCCATCGCGTCGTCGGGGTCGATCTCGGCGGCGTACAGCGGCATGTCCTCGCGAATGCGCGCCGGCTCCGCCGGGATATCGGTCTCGTAGGTGTCCGACAGCGAGTGGGCCGGGTCGGTCGAGACGACGAGGGTGCGGACGCCGCCCGCGGCCGACGAGAGCCCGGTCGCGGCCGCCATCGTCGTCTTTCCGACGCCGCCTTTCCCACCGTAGAGGACGTAGTCGGGAGCGTCGACGCCCTGCGGAAGATCGGTGGCCTCGCCGGTTTGGACCGTGTGATCGGTCTCAGCGGGCTCGTGAGTGTCGTCGTCCGGTATCTCCGGCTCGTCGACGCGATCCACGGGCTCGACGTCGATATTGTCCATGCGAGGTAGTGGGCGGGGGGTGTTTGTGTACCCGTCGGTCCCGAGAGGTAGGGGGTGGTGTTTGTGGCTCCGTCGAACTCTTCAGCCGATGACAGATCTCTTGGGCCGTGCTGAATACAGAGCGCGTATGCAGCGTGTTGCTCGGTACCAGTATCACGGATCCTGAATCAGCGGAGATCGGTATAATCAATTCCAAGAAGTAGATTGAGGACAGTACCGAGCGGCACTGCCCTACTCCGCCTACAGTTTAAATGATCTGAGACCACCGATACTGATCTGGCTGGTAATCGACAGCGGTGGCCGACCCGCTGGTTCTCGGGCTACCCTTGGAGCTCCCACTCGGCTTCGCCACACGAGGCCAAGTCGGTGTATTCGTTGGTCATCGCGACGACGTCGCTCAGGCTGCCGTCAGTCGGGTCAACCGTATACCATTCGCCACCGCCCGCCTCGTGGGCCCAGAGGGTCTCATTCTCGAAGGCGAGCTGCTTGCCCGTGGCGAATTTCGTCGAATCCGCGCTGTCCTGCACGATCAACTGCTGATCGGACGTGTCGCTCAGGTCGACGCTGAAGAAGATCGGCCCGAGACTCGAGTTGGTGGTGCTCACGTAGAGCATCCCGTCCTCGTCGATGGCGAGGTCCCCGAGTCCGACGTTGGACCAGTCCAGATCGGCAAACTTGGCTCCGCTGGCCGAACCACCGCTGATGTCTGCCGTCCAGAGCTCATCACTGCCATTCGGGATGTAGTAGTAGAGCCCATCGTGGAAGGCCGCCCCGGCGATAGGTTCACCGTTCGGTGAGACGACGCCGTAGGTTTCGATGCCGAGTGCGCCGTCCTCGTTCATCGTCTTGAGAACACCGTTCTCCTCGGCGAAGTACCAGACGTCGTTATCGTCGTCGAAGGCCAGCCCGTTCGGGTAGTTGCTGTTCGAGAAGTCGTCTGGGATATTACCGACTATCGTCTCAGTGATTTCGCCGGCGTCCGGATCGTAGCTGATGCTGACGATGGACGTTGGGTCCTCCCGAGAGGTACCATAGAACGGACATTGCGGGAACGGCGTCTCTTCGAGGCAGAATTGGAGATTGCTGATAGCAGCTGTGTTCCCGCCGTTGTTCTCGAGGCTCGATGTGTAGGCGGTGCCCGGATCATCCACAGTGTCACAGTCGTTACCGCCAAAGGCCATCACCGTCGCCGCGACGTATCCGTCTGCCTCCCATTCGACGGAGACTGGCTCGCAGTCCTGCCCGTCTTTGCTGTCCCAGTCCGTTATCTCGACGAGTCCAGTGTCTGTCTCTTCCTCGAAATAACAACCAATGACGTTTCCATCCTCATCGGTCTCGGTAACGAACTCGAATTTGACGTAGGCATCACCTTCAGTACTGTCGAAGGCCTTGTAGCAGGGTTTCCCACCGCTCTGAGCTGCAGCCACGCCACTGAACGACCCTCCGACGAGTGCTGCGCCAGAGGCCGCCCCCGCGCTCTTCAGTACAGTTCGTCGATCTATTCCCCACTCGATCTTGTCTGGGTCGTTGGTCATTTGTAATCCTCCCCGTTAGGGGTGACTAGCTCTCACCCTACAAATACATAGTAAAGTATATCATTCAGACTAGTTGTCAAATTTGAATATCATTATTAGCTAATCAACGTCAGTCAGCATAATCGAGATACTTCTCCAGGTTTTCTGAAGACAGGAACAAACTAAGCGCCTATTAATGACACCAAGCCCACATTTAAATGGTGTTTCCAAACACAGCCGTCGTGCTGACTGCATCTTCTGTATCCAGCAGGTTGTCCTGACTGTCTCAGATGACTTCAACGGAGACACTTTTGACTGTAGCGACGGAACGGTCTGAGGCGCCATATTGTCGCTACGAGCTTCTCCAACGGCCCGGCGGCTCGTTTATCACTACTGACTACTGACCCGCGGCGAAGACTCCAAAGCCCCAGCCGCGACGACTCGCGCGGCTCGGTGTCGTTCGAGACGCCGAAGGCGTCTCGTGATGACGAGAGAGCTCCGCTCTCTCGAACCACGCTCCTCGCTCAGTCGCTGTCGCTCCTTCGCTGCGGTGCTTCCGTCGCCGAGCTTCGCCCTCGCGGCTACCCCTTTGAGTCCCACCCGACCACACAGCAACCGCGGCCTCACGCCTCCCCAGCCTCGGCAGACGGCCCGGCGCGGGCGTAGCCGCGCCGGACCGCTGCCTCCCTCGCGCGGGCTGCTCGCGGGCCGATGGCCCGCTCGCAGGCGCACGCCGATGTTCGTTATATACAACGACGCTCGCCGGGCGAGACGTATTTACCGGCTACTCGCTCGCGTCGTCGCGTTCGACCGCCATCCCGAGGTCGGCCATCGCGTCGAAGAAGTTCGGGAAGGAGACGTCGACGTGCTCCCCGCCGCGGATCGTCGTGGTTCCCTCGGCAACCAGGGCGGCCACGGCGAGCGACATCACGATCCGGTGATCGGCCCGCCCGTCGACGGTCGCGCCGCGCAGGTCGCTCTCGTCGCCGTGGATCGTGAGCGTGTCGGGCTCCTCGGTCGTTTGCGCGCCCATGGCCTCCAGCTCCTCGGCCATCGCGGACACCCGGTCCGTCTCCTTGTATCGGACGTGCTCGCAGTTCACGATCCGCGTGTCGCCGTCGGCGACGGCCCCGAGCGTCGCGATGGTCGGCAGGAGGTCGGGCGTGTCGCCCACGTCGACTTCGATACCCGACAGCTCGGAGCGCGCGACGGTGATGACGCCCGCGTCGCGGTCCCACTCGATGTCGGCGCCCATCCGCTCGACGACGTCGACGATCGCGGCGTCGCCCTGCGCGCTCGGCTTCGCGCCCTCGATGCGCACGACCTCATCCTCTTGGGCGGCGACCGCGCCCGCGGCCACGAGGTACGAGATCGACGAGAAGTCCCCGGGAACGGTGTAGCCCCCGCCTTCGGGCGCGTACGACTGGCCGCCGGAGACGCGGAATCCCTCCGCGCCCGCGGCGCCGTCGAGCGCCTCGCCGTCGGCTCCCACGGGCGTCGCCTCGATCCCGAACTCGTCGAGGAGCTCGAGCGTGATGTCGACGTAGGGCGCGGACTTGAGTTCGGTCGTCAACTCGATATCGATCCCGTCGTCGGTGACCGCCCCCGCCATCACCAGCGCGGTGACGTACTGCGAGGAGACGTCGCCGGGAATCGAAACCTCGCCGCCCGCGAGCGGCCCGGTGATGACGAGCGGCGCCTGCCCGTTGCCTCGGGTCGACTCCGCGCGCACGCCGAGGTCGGAGAGCGCGTCGAGGAGCGGTCCCTGCGGCCGCGACCGCAGAGAGCCGTCACCGGTCAGCACCGTCGTCCCGTCCGCGAGCGCGGCCGCGGCGGTGACGAGCCGCATCGTCGTCCCGGAGTTCGCGCAGTCGATCACGTCGTCCGGGACGGACGGGCGACCGTCGAACCCGTCCACGACAAGGGCGTCGGCGTCGTCAATAGCGTCTGCGGACTCCGGCGCAACTGCGCCGCCGAACGCGGTTACGGCGCGGGCGGTCGCCTTCGTGTCGGCCGAGACGAGCGGTGATTCGACGATCGCGCCGTCGCTGTACCCCGCGGCCAGCAGCGCGCGGTGCGTGTAGCTCTTCGAGGGCGGCGCGCGGGTCGACCCGCGCACGGTCGAGTTGGTGACGTGAACGTCCATATCTCCTGTGCCGGCCGCGGCGACAAGTCGGTACCGGCTGCGGCACGATTGCGGCGCCGTGAACGGATCCGTTCGGCGTCAGATCCAACCTCTGCGGTCCCCGGCGCTTCCTTTATACCACCGGGAGCGTTACCGTCGCGTATGCCCCAGTGTGAGATGTGTGGCGCCGACCAGGCCTCGCTGACGACGACGAAGGTCGAAGGCGCCGAACTGGAGCTGTGTAGCTCGTGTACGGACTTCGGTACCGAGGTCCGCGATGAGTCACCCAGCTCCGGCGGCGGCAAGTACTCCACGAGTTCGAGCACCGGGAAGTCGTCGTCTTCCTCGTCGTCCAGATCCGGCGGTTCCGGCGGCTCCAGCGGCGGATCGACGCGCCCCCGAGACATGTTCGACAACATGGACGAGATCGCCACGGACTACGACGACCAGATCCGGAACGCCCGCGAGTCCCGCGGTCTCAGCCAAGAGGAACTGGCCGACCAGCTCAACGAGAAGGCGAGTCTCATCCGCAAGCTCGAACGCGGCGACACCCTCCCCACCGACGACATCCAGCGGAAGTTGGAGCGCGAGCTCGACATCTCGCTCGTCGAGGGCGAGTCCGTCGAGGACGCCGAGTGGGACAGCGGCGACTCCGGGACCATGACGCTCGGCGACGTCGTCAAGCGAAAAGACTGAGACTCCGTTCGAGCGCTACCGGCTCCGTCCGGGCGCTATCGGCTCCGTCCGGCGTCACCCTCCGTCTGCTCCCCGTTCACCGTCCCGTACCGGTCGGTCAGGTAGTCGATGATGTAATCGACCGTCTCGGGGTCGTAGCTCCAGAAGCCGAAGAACTCTCCGGGCGCGCGCTCCTCGGCGAGCAGCGCGCACTTCGCCTCGTCGATGCCGCCGCCGTCGTACGCGACGAACCACGTTTCGCGTATCTCAGCCGTCTGACCGATGTGAACGGTGTAGTGTTCGACGTCCGGGGCGTCACCCTCGTCGGCGGCGTACGCGTGGACGTCGAGCGCCTCCTTCTCGCCCAGCAGGTCGTACGTATCGCTCTCACCGGTGAGCACGTCGAGCGTCTGAAAGCCCGCGTGAAGCTCGCCGTCACCGACGCGCCACGCGCGGTCCTCGATCTCCCGTGACGCGGCGACCATGTCCGCCCGCGAGTACGAGGTGAACATCGTTTCGTCGAGGTGGTCGAGGATCCGCTGACCGACCCGGCGCGGTGACCGCTTGTCGATATCTTCGACCCCCTGTCCGGCTGAGTCACCGCCCGACTCGACGGATCCGGCGTCCTCCGGGCCGCTCTGCGGCAACAGCTCGTCGACGGTAACGGCCGTGACGAACGCGCCGTCACGCTCGAGGACGGCGTAGTTCTCCGGGCCTGACGGCGTTTTGGCGGCCGCGATCTCGATGTTGCGGTCGGCGAAGTGCTCTCGGAGGGTCGCTGTGACCGCCGAGTCCGCGTTGAAGACCGTCAGCGTGGCCTCGTGAGCTTCCACGCCGGCGATGAGCTCGATGAGGGACATCTCTTGTCGAACCCACAGTATCGGGGTATAAGGTCGTTTATGCTCCCGCGGCCAGGTGAGCGGTCGAAGCCGACACGAGTAGGGGATCTTCGGTGGTCGAACGTCGCCGGAGTATGAAGCTATTTGCGCTCGGGCATCCGAGTACAGCCATGTTCATCCTGGTGAACCTCAAGGCGTACCCGTGTGATCCGATCGAAGTCGCGACGGCCGCCCGCGACGTCGCCGAGACGTCCGGCGCGCGTATCGCGGTCTCCCCGCAGGCGGCCGACATCGCCCGCGTCGCTGACACCGGCGTCGAGACGTGGGCCCAGCACGTCTCGCCGAACGCCCACGGCTCGCACACCGGCTCGACGCTCGCCGAGGCCGTCGCCGATAACGGCGCGGAAGGCACCCTCATTAACCACTCCGAGAACCGCCTGAAACTCGCCGACATCGACGGCTCCGTCCGCGCCGCCGAGCGGGCCGACATCGAGACGATCGTCTGCGCGAACAACCCGGCGCAGGTCGGTGCGGCCGCCGCGCTCGGCCCCGACGCGGTCGCCGTCGAGCCGCCCGAACTCATCGGCGGAGACGTCTCCGTCTCGACGGCCGATCCCGGGATCGTCGAGGACGCGGTCGCGGCCGCCGACGCGGTCGACTCCGACGTCGACGTGTTCTGTGGCGCCGGTGTTTCCACCGGCGACGACGTCGCCGCAGCCGGTGACCTCGGCGCCTCCGGCATCCTGCTCGCGTCCGGCGTGGCGAAGGCTGACGACCCGCGGGCGGCGCTCGAAGACCTCGTGTCCGGAATCTGAGCGCGACCTTCTGGAGACCGAGCGCCATCTCGCGAAGAACGAGATACGCTTCGACGGAGACCGACGCCGGTTCCTGCGCTTGCGGATCATGATAAAGACACCGATGCGATCGGTTCACACGATCGGAGAAACCGCACGACGTGAGAGGCATCGGCCGTCCGCTGAGATCGCGCCGTCTAGTAACCTTTAACCGACGCAAGACGCTAACTTTGGCTAAGATGGCGAGCAACAAGATCCTCGGTATCGACCTCGGTACCACCAACTCTGCGTTCGCAGTAATGGAGGGCGACGAGCCCGAGATCATCGCGAATGCGGAGGGCGATCGGACCACGCCCTCCGTGGTTGCGTTCGCCGACGACGGCGAACGGCTCGTCGGGAAGCCGGCGAAGAACCAGGCCGTCCAGAACCCGGACCGCACGATCCAGTCGATCAAGCGGCACATGGGCGAGGACGACTACACCGTCGAGATCGGCGAGGACGACTACACCCCTGAGCAGGTCTCGGCGATGATCCTCCAGAAGATCAAACGCGACGCCGAGGAGTACCTCGGCGACGACGTCGAGAAGGCGGTCATCACGGTTCCCGCCTACTTCAACGACAAGCAGCGGCAGGCGACCAAAGACGCCGGCGAGATCGCCGGGTTCGAGGTCGAACGGATCGTCAACGAGCCGACCGCCGCTTCCATGGCGTACGGCCTCGACGACGAGTCCGACCAGACAGTCCTCGTGTACGACCTCGGTGGCGGCACGTTCGACGTTTCGGTCCTCGACCTCGGCGGTGGCGTCTACGAAGTTGTCGCCACGAACGGGGACAACGACCTCGGCGGCGACGACTGGGACGAGGCGCTCATCGACCACCTCGCAGACGAGTTCGAGAACAACCACGGGATCGACCTCCGCGAGGACCGGCAGGCGCTCCAGCGGCTGAAAGACGCCGCCGAGGAGGCCAAGATCGAGCTGTCGAGCAAGAAGGAGACGACCGTCAACCTCCCCTTCATCACCGCGACCGACAGCGGTCCGGTCCACCTCGAACAGTCGGTCACCCGCGCGACGTTCGAGAAGCTCACGTCGGACCTCCTCAAGCGGACGGTCGGCCCGACCGAGCAGGCGCTCTCCGACGCCGACTACGCCAAGTCGGACATCGACGAGGTCATCCTCGTCGGCGGCTCGACCCGGATGCCGCAGGTCCAGGAGAAAGTGGAGGAACTCGTCGGCCAGCAGCCGAAAAAGAACGTCAACCCCGACGAGGCGGTGGCGCTCGGCGCGGCCGTGCAGGGCGGCGTGCTCTCCGGCGACGTAGACGACATCGTCCTGCTGGACGTCACCCCGCTCTCGCTCGGTATCGAGGTGAAGGGCGGCCTCTTCGAGCGACTCATCGAGAAGAACACCACGATCCCCACCGAGGAGTCCAAGGTGTTCACCACGGCCGCCGACAATCAGACCTCCGTGAACGTTCGCGTCTTCCAGGGCGAACGCGAAATCGCCGACAAGAACGAGCTGCTCGGCGCGTTCCAGCTCTCCGGGATCCCGCCGGCACCGGCCGGGACCCCGCAGATCGAGGTCTCGTTCAACATCGACGAGAACGGCATCGTCAACGTCGAGGCCGAAGACCAGGGCTCGGGCAACGCCGAGTCGATCACCATCGAGGGCGGCGTCGGGCTCTCGGACGACGAGATCGAGCACATGCAGGAGGAAGCCGAGAAGCACGCCGAGGAGGACGAGGCCCGCCGTGAACACATCGAGGCTCGCAACGAGGCCGAGACGTCGATCCAGCGCGCCGAGACGCTCTTAGAGGAGAACGAGGAGGACCTCGAACAGGACCTCGTCGACGACATCGAGGCCGCCATCGGGGACGTCGAGGAGACGCTCGAAGACGAGGACGCCGAGACCGAGGAGCTGGAGTCCGTCACCGAGGCGCTCTCCGAGGCGCTCCAGGAGATCGGCAAGCAGATGTACCAGGAGCAGGCGGCACAGGCCGGTCCGGGCGGTGCCGGCGGCGCTGCCGGCGGTGCCGGTCCCGGCGGTATGGGCGGCATGGGCGGCGGTGCCGGTCCCGGTGGCGCGGCCGGCCCCGGAGCCGGCCCCGACGAGGACGACGAGGAGTACGTCGACGCCGACTTCGAGGACGTGGACGACGAAGACGACGAGGAGTAGTCCGCGCGAGCGGCGAGACGTAATCCGCGCGAGCGAAGAAGCGAAATCAGCGCGAGCGGCGAGACGTAATCCGCGCAGGCGACGTGGCGTAGTCCCCGCCCGATTCTTCCGCGGGGGCGGTGTTCGCTTGAGCGCGACACGACGCCGAACCGCTCGATCCGCGGTCGAGTTCCCGTTCTGTTACGTCCAATTCTCCTTTCGAGCGACCGTCACGTCGCCTCGTGAAGCTTCTCGCCGCGGTGGAGCCGCGTCGCGATCGAGAAGGTCTGTTCGTTCTCGCGGCGGGTCGGGAAGTGCGCGGACATGTATCGAGCCGGCGCGATCAGCGCCAGCCGTCGCCCCCGTTCGTCGTCGATGGCCTCGAACCGCTGGACCCCGGCCTCCAGGCTCTGAATCGCGTGGAAGCCGGCGTCCTCCCGGAGGAGCCCGCGACCCAGCGTCCGCTTGAGCGCCGCGGGGTCCCCGCCCGCGTCGAAGTGGTCGTTGACCAGCCTGCCGGCGCGGTTCACCGCGCCGTGTTCGTCGAAACACGCGAGCAGGTCCTCGCGGATCGCCTCGGGGTCGCGGTCGTCGTCGCCCTCGCCCGGTTCGGGGACCGGTGCCCGCGGCGAATTGAGGAACCGGTCGAGGTACACCGACATCGCGCCGTCGAAACAGGCGCGGTACAGCGCCGTCGTATCGGTTCGGGTCGTCGCTCGGTGGACGGCGTTGGCGTACGACAGCGTGTGGTGGACGGTGTTCCAGTCGTCGAACTCGTTGTTGGTCGCGAAGTACGCCACCCGTCGCGTCGCGGCCCGAGCGACGGCATCGGCGAGTTGCTCCGACGAGGCCCCGGACCGGATCGCGCCGGTGAGCGCCTCGACGATCTCGCGGGGGTCCGCAGCGAGGAGCGTCTCGACGAACCCCTCGGGACGCTCCCAACGCGCGCCCTCGCCCTCGGCGACCAGTTCCGGGAGGCGGTCGGCTGCGTCGAAGCACAACGCCGCGATGTCGACCGGGCTCCGCCACGAGGAGCGCTCCTCGGCTCGACTCGCGTCGGTGATCGCCGGGACGACCGAGGCGAGGACGGCGTCGGCGTGCTCCGTCCAGCCAACGTGGTCCAGCGTCTCGAACGCGGTGTTGATGAAATCGAGCGTGTGGCTGCTGTTCATGTAGAGGTGGTCGGTGGCGGCCGTGAACAGCAGGTCCGCGACGTCCGCGGGAGGAAGCGCGTCGACCGCGGTCAACAGCACCCGCTCCGCGCCGTCCCCGTCGCGGACCTCACAGTTGTCGCGGAACCAGGATTTGAGCCGTTGCTTCGGGACGTCGCGGTTGTCGAACGAGTACCCCTGGAACCGCGGCGGTTCGCCGGCGCAGTTAGCCGCTACCTCGCGGACCCCGTGGAACATCGCCCGCCGTCGGTCTCGACCCCCGAGGTGGTCGTGGAGCGTCGCCAGACAACCGAGCGTCGTGAGTCCCCGCCCCCATCCGCTGGCACGGTATCGGGTGCCGAAATTCACCGCGGTCTCCAGCGGCGTGACGAACCCGTCGCCGTGGTCGTCGAGTCCCACCACCGACTTAGCCATGACGAGCGGCAGGTTCTCTTGGAGGCCGTCGGCGAGCCGGTTGCGCCATCGGGTCGCCGGCGGAACGTCCGGCTCCGGGTCCGGATCGACGTACACGTGACTGTCACGGATCTCCACCGGGAACGTCTGGACGTCGTCGGCCCACGGGTCGAACGTGTCGCCCGCCTCGAGTTCGAACCGCGCGTGGTGCCAGTGGCAGGTGAGCACTCCTTCCTCGACGGTCCCCTCCGACAGCGGGAACCCCATGTGGGGACACCGGTTGTCGACGGCGTACACGTCGCCCTCGTGGTGAAACAGCGCCACGGCCTGCCCGCCCGCCGAGACGACCGCCCGCCCCTCGGCGACTAAGTCGTCGAGGTCGGTGACGGGTACGTACTGGTCAGCTGTCATGTTCGGCGAGTTCCGTCTGCTCCGACTTAATCGTTCCCTGGCGCGTGGACGCTACGGATCGGCGGCCGTCGACCCGGGCTTTTGAAGTATCTGAGTCGGCTACAGTCGATAACGAATGAGTGAGGACTTCTACGACGTCTTGGGCGTTTCGCGGGACGCCAGCGAGGAGGAGATCAAGAAGGCGTATCGTAAAAAGGCCGCCAAACACCACCCGGACGTCAGCGACGACGACGACGCCGAGGAACGGTTCAAGAAGATCCAGAAGGCCAAGGAGGTGCTCACCGACGAGGAGAAACGCCGGCAGTACGACCAGCTCGGCCACGATCGGTTCACCGAGGCCGACAAGCGCGGCGCGACCGGCGGCGGCCCGGGCGGAGCCGGCGGTCCGTTCGGCGGAGCCGGCGGGGCCGGCGGGGCCGGCGGCTTCGAGGACATCTTCAACCAGTTCTTCGGCGGCGGCCGCGGCGGCGGTCCGGACAACCGCCCCCGCCAGGGTCGCGATCTCCGGACGGGGCTCACGATCGACCTCGAGGAGGCGTTCGAGGGGGCGACGAAGGAAGTCACGCTCAGGCGGCCGACGACCTGTGACACCTGTGACGGCGCGGGTCACCCGCCGGACGCGGACGTGGAGACGTGCCCGCAGTGTAACGGCCAAGGGCAGGTCCAGCAGGTCCAGCAGACGCCGCTCGGCCGGGTTCAACAGACCTCGACGTGCCCGCGCTGTGAGGGCGAGGGCGAACTGTACAGCGAGGACTGCGCGGACTGCGGCGGCGACGGCGTCGTCCGCGAGAAGGCGACGCTCTCCGTCGAGATTCCGGCCGGGATCCGGTCGGGCCAGAGCCTTCGGATGGAGGGAGAGGGCGCGCCCGGCGAGAACCGCGGCCCCAACGGCGACCTCCTGATCGAGGTCGACGTCGACGTCGGCGACCGGTTCGAGCGCGACGGCGACGACCTCCGCGTGAGCGAGGCGGTCTCGTTCCCGCAGGCCGTCTTCGGCGACACGATCGAAGTGGAGACCGTCGACGGGAGCGTCGAGATGGACGTGCCCGCCGGCACGCAGAGCGGCGAGACGTTCCGCCTGAAGGGGAAGGGGATGCCCCGCCTGCGGCGGCGCGGCCGCGGCGACCTCTACGTGCAGGTCGGCGTCGTGATCCCCGAGTCGCTGAACGAGGAGCAGCGCGAGGCGCTGGAGGCGTTCGCCGAGGCGGGCGGCGAGGACATCGACGTCGGCGGCGGGTTCTTCGAGCGGCTGAAGAGCTCGTTTTAATCCCCGGCTTCGGGGTCCCCTCGTCGACCCGTACCTTTTCCGCGGTTCGACCCGTTCCGTCACCCATGGGCTACGACGCGACCGCCTACGACGACGTCGAACCGCGCGCCCCGGGCATGTACTTCCTCCGCGACGCGCTCGACTGCGAGGGGCTCGGCGTGACCGTCGTCGAGGCCGACGCCGGCTGGGAGGGCATGGAACACGATCACGCCGAGGACGGCCAGGAAGAGGTGTACGTGCTACTGTACGGCGAGGCGACCCTGACCGTTGACGGCGACGACGTCGAGCTGAGTCCGGGCGACGCCGTGCGCGTGGACGCGGACTCCGCCCGCACGCTGTCCTTCGCGGCGGACGGCTCGAAGATGGTCATCGCCGGCGCGCCCTGAGCGGTGGCCGCCGCCGAGCGGATCCGGTTCGCAAGACGCCGCCGAACCGCTCCAGCTCGCGGGAGCGCCTCCGCGTTTTTAAGTCTCGGCCGCCCCGAGCAACGCGTATGGACGTCGTCGGCGATCTACTCGCACGCGACAGGCGGAGCCGCGACATCGCGCTCGTCACGGCCGACGGTCGCGAGCGCACCTACCACGACCTGATCACGAACGCGTACAAGGCCGCGAACGTGCTCCGGTACCTCGGCGCGCGCGAGGGGTCCACCGTCGCCGTCGAGCCGACGCCCCGGCTCCACACGACGCTCGCCTTTTTGGGCGCGGCGGGGTTGGGAGCGGCGGTCCGGTTCGATCCCGACGCGGGGATCGCGGCCGGTGATCGCGTGGTGCTCGTCGACGTCGCCGACGAGGAGCGGACGGACCCGGCGCCCGGCACCAACCTCGCGGTCTTCGACGGCCCCCCGGAGCGCGCCGAGACGACCCACTGGGAGCAGGATCTGTGGAGCGAGAACCCGGGAATGCCGCCGAGTTCGGTGGAGTCGACCGATCCCCTCGTCCGCGACGCCGATCGGGATGTCTCTCACGCCGACGTGCTCTCCGCGGCCGCGTCCGTGATCGAGGCGCACGACATCGACGAGGAGACTCGGGTCGTATTGCGCGGCAGCTTCGCGACGGTCGGCGCGGTGACGGCCGGAATCGTCGCGCCGCTCGCCGCGGGCGGGACGGTCGTCTTGACGGACCCGAGCGGGACCGACGGCGACGCCCGGGGTGATCTCGCCGTCGTCGCCGAGGGCCAAGAGACGGCTCCCGAGGCCCGTTCCGTCCCGGTCGCGGACGTGTTTCGGTGAACGGACACCGCTCGCGTCGATGCGGTCGCCGTCAGATCCCAAAGCCCCTATGGGATGCCTGCGAACGACCGGTATGACCGAGATTCACCCCGACCAGCGCGTCGCGGTCCTCGTCGACTCGCAGAACCTGTATCACTCTGCACAGAGCGTGTACTCGCAGAACATCGACTACTCCGGACTCTTAGCGGAGGCCGTCAACGACCGGGCGCTCGTTCGCGCAATCGCGTACGTCATTCGCGCCGACTCGCCGGAAGAAGAGAGCTTCTTCGAAGCCCTCCGCGACATCGGCTTCGAGACGAAGATCAAGGACATCAAGACGTTCGCGGACGGGTCGAAGAAGGCCGACTGGGACCTCGGGATGAGCCTCGACGCCGTCTCGCTCGCGAGCCACGTCGACACCGTCGTGCTCTGTACCGGCGACGGCGACTTCGCCCGCCTCTGCTCGCACCTCCGTCACGAGGGCGTTCGCGTCGAGGCCATGGGGTTCGGTAACTCCGCCGCCGACGAACTGATCGACGCCGCTGACGAGTTCGTCGATCTCGCCGAGCAGGAGGAGACGTTCCTGCTCTAGGCTTCGGTTCGCGTCTGACCCTCAGTCTCCACGTCCCCGAGTAGTGCCGCAATCGTCTTCCCGACCGCAGCCGCCGCCGCCTCGACCTCCCGCACGCGGACGTACTCCCGCTCCGCGTGCGCCACCGCGCCCGCCTCGTCGGCGAGGTCTCCGGGGCCGAACACGACCGTCGGCGCTGGCGCGAAGTAGGACGCTTCCGTGGCCGCGCCGAACGGGCGGACCGCGCCGCCGCGCTCGGCGGGCAGCCCGCTCGACTTCGCGGCCGCGCGCGCCGCCTCCGCGACCGTCGCGACCAGTTCGTGGTCCGGGTCCGTCGCGAACGCCTCGAAGAACGGCGACTCTCGGTCGGTCAGCGCCACCTCGGTGTCGACGCTTTCGGGGACCGCCTCGCGCACCGTCGCGGCCAGTGACGACCGGAACTCCTCGGCCGACTCGGGCGGCACGCTCCGCCGATCGACCGTGATCGCGCAGTCCGCCGGGACCTGATTCGTCGCCTCGCCGCCCTCGATGACGGTCGGCGTGAGCTTCGGCGGCCCGAGTTGCGGGTGCGGGTCGGCCTCCTCGTCGAACGTCCGGATCGCGGCCAGCGCGCCCTCCGCGGCCGCGACCGCGTTCGCCCCGGCGAACTCGGCGGCGTGAGCGGCGACGCCCGACAGCTCGACGGTTCCCTGAAATCTCCCTTTCGCCGCCGTGCAGGCGTCGAGTCCGGTCGGTTCGCCGACGAGGTACAGGTCACCGTCGAGTCGGTCCTCGGTGCCGGGCGACAGCCCGGTCAGCGCCGCCGCGCCGAGCGACAGCACCTCTTCGTCGGGCGTGAGCGCCAGCGTGAGTCGCCCTCGCTCCGGCTCGGCGGCGAGAAAGCCCGCCAACAGGGCGGCGAGCGGTCCCTTCGCGTCGCAGGCACCGCGGCCGCGGATCGCCGTCTCTGTCCCAGCGGTGCCTGACGCCGTCTCGTCTTCGCGGGCCGCTCCCCGCTCGAACGGGACGTGCGGCGTCACGGTGTCGAGGTGGGTGTTCGCCACGAGGTGCGGCCCGGCGTCCGGTCTGGGCGAGGCCTTCTCGGCGATCACGCAGCCGCCGGCGACGACCTCGCTCTCGACGCCGAACCGGTCCAGCGTCTCGACGACGAACGCCCGCATCTCCTCGACCGACTCGTGAGAGGGGATCTGCACCGCATCTTCGAGGAAAGCGACCGGATCGAAGGGCCCGTTCGGGGGCGATTCGGCTCGCTCGCGATTGCCCCCGCTCATCGCGGGTCCGCTGACAGCGTCCCGGAGAACTCGTGGGCGACCGGGCCGGTGAGCGTCGCGTGGCCCGCGTCCGGCACCGTGATCTCGAGTTCGCCGCCCGGAGGCCGGGCCACCGCGGACTCGCCCTCGATCAGACCGAGTCGTCGGGCCGCGGCGACGATCGCGACCGCGCCGGTGCCACACGATAAGGTCTCGCCCTCCACGCCGCGCTCGAAGGTGCGCTGGTCGAGGATCGCAGGCCCGTCACCGCTCCCGTCGTCGACGACGCTCGCGAGGTTCACGTTCGCGCCGTCGGGGAAGACGGCGGCGTGACGGACCGGAGAGGCGACCCGGTCGAGGTCGACCGCGTCGATCCCGTCCGGGTCGTCGCGGCCGCCGTCGACGAACGACACCGCGTGCGGGACGCCGGTGTTGAGCGCGGTCACGGTGAGCCCCTCGACCGGTTCGTCGATCAGCGGATCGGCGCGGTCGACCGGGACGCGTCGCGGGTCGAACGTCGGCTCGCCCATCTCGATCGTCGCCGCCGTGGCGTCGTCGTTCACCCACGCGCGGCGCGTCCCGGCCAGCGTATCGATCATGAACTCGCGGTCGCCGGTGCGGTCGTGGGCCCACCGAGCCACGACGCGGGCGCCGTTGCCGCACATCGTCGCCGTCGAGCCGTCGGGCTGCACGAGCGACATCACGACGCGAGTCGGGTCGAAACGCTCCTCGACGCTTAAAAAGAGGACGCCGTCGGCCCCGCGGCGGTCGGGTTCGTCCGCGTTGGGCCCGTCTGCGCTGAGTTCGTCCGTGTCGGCGTCGAAGTCGCGTCCGTCGACGCCGGTTTCGCGGTCGCAGTGCGCGCGCGCGAACGCCGCGCGGTCCCGCACGTTCTCCGCGTCTGCATCGACGACGAGGAAGTCGTTCCCCGTGCCGTGGTACTTCTCGACCGGGACGGCGTGGGTACTCATCGTCCCTCCTCCTCGACCGTTCGTTCGACCGTCGTGAGGTCCGTCATGCGCTCTCGTCGCCGAACGATCGCCGCCTCGCCGTCGTCGATCGCGACCTCTGCGGGTCGCGGCCGTGAGTTGTATTGGTTCGCCATTTCGTATCCGTACGCGCCCGCGATGCCGACCGCGAGGAGGTCCCCGCGCATCGGATCGGCGAGCGCTCGGTCGTTACAGAAGGTATCGCCGGTCTCGCAGATAGGTCCTGCGACCGTGACAGGGGTTGCGTCCCGCTCGTCGGGCGCGGGAGCCCCGTCGGCCCCGCCGAGGTTCCGAATCGGGTGGTACGCCCCGTACATCGCGGGGCGGAGCAGGTCAGTCATCCCGGCGTCGACGCCGACGACGCGCTCGTCTGGCGTCGGCTTCACCGTGTTCACTCGCGTCAGGAGAACGCCCGCGTCGGCGACGACGTACCGTCCGGGCTCGATCGCGAGGTCGACGCCCGCGGGGAGGGGCGCGACGGCCTCGCGGGTCGCATCGGCGACCGCGGGCAAATCGAGCGGCGGTTCGTCCTCCTCGTAGGGGACGCCGAACCCGCCGCCGACGTCGACGTACTCGAGGTCGAGGGGGGCGGCGTCGCCCTCGGCGGGGGAGAGGAGGTCGCGCGCGAGCTCGCCCAACCGCGCGACCAGCTCTCGGTGGCTGTCCAGCTGTGCGGGGTCGATCCCGGAGCCCGCGTGGGCGTGGATCCCGACGACCTCGAACCGCTCGGCCGCAGACCGAGTCACAGCCGCGGCGCGGTCGTACGGGACACCGAACTTCGCCGCGCCGCCGGTCCGCACCTTCTCGTGGTGTCCGGCGCCGACGCCGGGATTGACTCGGACGCAGACGCGGCCGTCGTACCCCCGGTCAGCTAGCCGGTCGAGCGTGTCGACCGCGCCGACCGTCACCGTCAGATCGGGCTCCGCCTCCGCGACGCCGACGACGTAGTCGAGGTCGCGGGCGGGCGGGTTGACCGCGGTGTAGTGGAGCCGATCCCCGCCGAAGCCGGCCGCGAGCGCGCGGTCGAGCTCGCCTGCGGAGGCGCACTCCGCGTCGAGACCGGCCTCGCGGACCGCCTTCAAGACCGCACGCCCGGTGTGTGCCTTCACCGCGTAGCGGATGTCGGCGTCCGGAAAGGCGTCCCGCAGCCGCTCGCAGTTCTCGCGGACGCGATCGAGGTCCTGAACGTAGAGCGGGGTGTCGTGCTCGCCAGCGAGGTCGCTGAGGCCGTCCGCGTTCCAGTCGCTCACGCGTCGGATCGAGGGGTTCACAGGGGATTCGGCGGCCGCGTCGCGGTCGCTCATTCCCGGAGCGCGTCCTCGCGCCGGGTCGCTTCGAGCGTGTCCTCTTCGACGTGAGTCGCGACCACCGCGGGCTTGTACGCGCCGCCCTCGAACAGCTCGTGGTCGCCGACGGACGACTCGACCATCCGGGTGAACGCCCGGCGCTCGGCCGGGAGGTGTCCGTAAATTACCTCCTCCTCGACGAGGTCGTAGACGGGGATCCGGGGCGTGAGAAGGGTGTTCTCGCCCACGATCGAGTTCTCGCCGACGCGGAATCCGCTCGTGACGCGACAGCCCGCGCCGAGCGAGACGCCGTCCTCGACGATCACCGGCGCGTCCTCGACCGGTTCCAGGACGCCGCCGACCAGCGTGTTCGCCCCGAGCTTCACGTTCTCGCCGAGCTGCGCACAGGAGCCGACCGTGTCACAGGAGTCGACGAGGGTGCCGTCGCCGACGTACGCCCCCATGTTGACGAACGAGGGGCTCATCATGATGCAGTCGCTGCCGAGGTACGCGCCGCGGCGAATCGCGGTGCCGTCGGGCGTGTTGCGCGTACCTCGCTCGCCGAGGTCGGCGGTGTCGCGCAGCGGGAGCACGTCGTAGTACGTCACGCCGCCGTACTCGCGCGCCTCGGTCTCTCGCAGGCCGAAGTTCAGCAGGATCCCTCGCTTGACCCACTCGTTGGCCTCCCACGAGGTCACGTCGTCGCCCGTCTTCTCGGCGGCGCGGACCTCGCCGGCTTCGAGCGCGGCGAGGAACTCGTCGATAACGGCGGCGTCGTCGTCGGTCGAATCGGCGACGGTCAGCCCGTCCTGGTAGCGATCCCAGAGGTCGGATACGTCGGTTCGGAGTGTCATTGAATGGTGTATGGATGAGTGTCGGTATTTATTCGTCGATGTGCGTATGTGCTCGGGTTATTCGTCGGCCCCGCCCGCGTCTAGCGCGTCGTCGAACCCGTACCAACCGGGGTCTTGGTCGGCGAGCCAGGCGGCGGCGTCGACGGCGCCCTCCGCGAACACGCCGCGGTCGCCGGCGCGGTGGGTGAGTTCGAGCGTCTCGCGGTTACCCGCGACGAGCACCTCGTGTTCGCCGGTCACGTCGCCGGCGCGTCGGGCGTGAACGCCGATCTCGTCGGCCTCGCGCGGCGCGTCGCCCTCGCGGCCGTGGACGCGTCGGTCGAGGTCCCCACGGACGTCCTCCACGTCGTCGAGGATGGACTTCGCGGTGCCGGAGGGGGCGTCGCGCTTGCCGTTGTGGTGCGTCTCGGTCAGCTCCACGTCGTAGCCGGGGAGCGCGGCGACCGCCTCGCGGACCGCCCGGCGAAGCGCGGCGACGCCGCGCGCGAAGTTCGACGCCTTGAGCACCGGGATCGCCCCGCTTGCGGCTCGGAGGCGGTCGAGCCCTCCGTCGTCGAACCCGGTCGTTCCGGTGACCAGCGGGACGCCGGCGTCGGCACAGGTCTCGGCGTACCCGACGGCAGATTCGGGCCCGGTGAAATCGACGAGCGCGTCGGGCTCCTCGGCCGTGAGCAGCGCTCCGAGGCGGTCAGCCGGATCGACGTCGACGCCCGAAACGGGGTCGATCGGCGTGCGATTGACCGCGACCGCGACGGCGACGCCCTCGCGGTCGGCGGCGGCCTCGATCACCTCGCGGCCCATCCGGCCGCCCGCGCCGGTGACGGCCAGGCGGAGTGGGCCCGCCCGTCCGTCGCGCTCGCCGCTCGCTCCGCGTCCGTCGCGCCCGCCGCTCATTCCGCGCCCTCCGAGGGGCTCGCGGCCTCGGCCGGGTCGGGAGTTCCGCTCTCGTACTCCGCGAGGAGCTCGCGGAGCGGACCGCGCCGCTCCTCGGAGAGCCGCGAGAGCGGCGAACGGACGTGGGAACTCCCCCGGCCGCGGATGTGCATCGCCTCCTTCACGGGGATCGGGTTCGTCTCGGCGAACAGCTCCCGGACCAGCGGCGACAGCTCGTGGTGGAGGTCACGCGCGCGGTCGTAGTCGCCGGAGAGCGCCGAGCCGACCATCGCGCAGGAGCGCTCCGGCTCGACGTTGGCGACGACGCTGATCGTTCCCGTGCCGCCGATGGACAGGACGGGGAGCGTGAGCCCGTCGTCGCCCGAGAGCACCGAGAACGCCTCGTCCCGGGTGCGCTCTATCACCTCGCTGATGAGGTTCAGGTCGCCGGAGGCTGCCTTATACCCTCGAATGTTCGGGTGTCCGGCCAGTTCGACGCTGACGTCGACCGGGATGGACTGGCCCGTCCGGCTCGGGACGTTGTACACGATCTGCGGGAGGTCGACCGCGTCGGCGATCGTTTGGTAGTGCTCCAAGAATCCCTGCGGCTCGGGCTTGTTGTAGTACGGCGAGATGAGGAGCAGGCCGTCGGCGCCGGCGTCTGCGGCGCGTTCGGACAGCGAGAGCGCCTCGGCGGTGTTGTTCGACCCCGTTCCGGCGATGACGGGCACGTCTTCGAGGGCGTCCCGGACCGTCTCGATCACGTCGACGTGCTCGTCGTGGGTCATCGTCGCGGACTCGCCGGTCGAGCCCACGGGGACCACGCCGTCGACGCCGGCGCGTTCGAGGTAGCGGGCGTTGTCTGCGAGCTGGTCGTGGTCGATCTCGTTGTCGTCGGTGAACGGGGTCGTCATCGCCGGGTAAACGCCCTCGAACGGCTCGTCGGTTCGATATCGATCGGTCGCGTCCTGTGCGTCGTAGGGTGTCGTGGTGGTCGTGTCTGTCATGGGTACTGCGGTGAGTCTGGATCGGTCAGCGGACCGGTGCGCGCGGGTCAGGGGTCGTCCGGGACGGGGTCGCCACTCCCGCCGGTGGACGGATCACGCGCGTTTTTTCGAGAAGAGCCGCGTCGCTGGTGGCGTCGGCGGGCCGCGTACGGACGCGGGTCGAGTCACATCGGTAGGTGTGTCCCTCGCCCGCTTATACGTTGTGTCCGCGCCCAGATACTGCCGGAACCGTGGTGGAAACCGAACCGACACCTGTTCCTGAGACGGCTTCTCCCTCCTTCGTCTTCCGATCCGCATAAGTGACCGCTCCGATTTCTGACGAGCACGACCGAATCACCGATGAAATGGCGATACCGCGAGACGGTCCTCGCGCTGTGTACCCTCGCGTTTTTCGTGACGATGGTCGGCCGGCTTGCGGTCAGCCCTGTCCTCCCTCTCGTCGTCGAGACGTTCGCGGTCTCGAACGCGGTCGTCGGGTTGGCGCTGACCGGTATGTGGCTGGCGTACGGGCTCGCGCAGTACCCGAGCGGGATCCTCGCGGACCGGTACGGCGAGCGGCGGGTCATCCTCGTCGCCGTCGGCGGGTCGGCCGTCGCCGCCGTGGTCCTCTCTTTCGCTCCCGTCTTCGCGCTGTTCTTTTTCGGGACGGTCCTGCTCGGTGCGGTCGCGGGGCTCCACTACAGCGTCGCGACGACGCTGCTCGCGCGGACGTACGACAACGTCGGCACCGCGATCGGCATCCACAACACCGGCGCGACGGTCGCCGGACTGCTCACGCCCGTCGCCGTCGCGTGGATCGCCACTCGGTTCGGCTGGCGCGTCGCCGTCGCGACGGTCGCCATCGTGGGCGTCCCTGCCGCGGTGCTCTTCGCGAGACGAATCCGCCCGACTCCACCGCGACGCCCTGACACTCCTCTCCGGGACCGGGTCCAGTTCTCGGTGGCGCGGGACATCGTGACGCGTCCGCCGATCGCGTTCACGCTCGCCATCGCGGTCGTCGGTGAGTTCACGTGGCAGGGGATCGCCTCGTTTCTCCCGACGTTTCTGATCGCGCACCACGGGCTCTCGACGACCGCCGCGGGCGCGTTCTTCTCGGCGTACTTCGTCTCGCAGGGGGTCGGACAGGTCGGCGTCGGTGCCGTCTCCGATTGGATCGGTCGCGATCGGACGCTGGCGGGCTGCATGATCGTCGGAACGCTGGGGATCGCGACGGCCGTGACGCAGTCGAGCTGGGCCGCGCTGCTCGCCGCGATGGTCGCTCTCGGCGTGTCGATGAGCTTCGGCGCCGCGCTCATGCCGCGGTTCCTGCGCGAGTTTTCGACCGAAGAGGAGAACGCCGGATTCGGGCTCGTTCGGACGGTGTACATGATGATCGCCTCGCTCGGATCCGTCGTCGTCGGGGCCCTCGCGGACCTGTTCGGTTGGGCGGTCGCGTTCGGTGTCCTCGGCGCGCTGCTCGCCGCGACGTTTTGTGCACTTGCACTCAACAGAGCGCTGCGGCTGGGGTACTGACCCCTGCAGATCTCCGGACCGGGTAGCCACCTCGACACGCGAACCGAGCAGCCACACCCTTATCGGGGTGGCTCGCGTTCCCTACTCCATGAACGAGAACCCCTCCGATCCCGACGGTGAGGCCGTGAATCCACTGGAGGCGGACGAAGAGTCCGTGCCAGACGCCGCGACGCCGCTGGAAGAGGAGGACGCCGATCGACGCGAGTACGACCCCGAGAGCGAGCACGCGTTTCCAGACGAGCGACTCAACGAGGTGCTCGACCGGATCACGTCGGACGCCGAGATCGAGGCGTACCTGGAGGCGCAAAACGTCAACCCGGTCGATCGCAAGGGGTTCAACGACCACGGCACGAAACACGTCGAGATCGTCCGTGACAGAGCGCTCCGGCTGTACGACCTCTTGAAATCCGGCGGCGTCGAATTCAACGGGGCGCGCCAGCAGGGGCTCGACGAGGCGGACGAGCCGGTGATCATCGCGCTCGCGGCGACGCTCCACGACATCGGCCACGTCGTCCACCGACACGACCACCCGTACTACTCGATCCCGCTCGCCGCGGACCTCCTCGACGACTTCCTTCCCTCGTTTTACGGGGTTCCGGAGCAGGTCCGGATCAAGGCGGAGGTGCTCCACGCGATCCTCTGTCATCATACGGAGGAGGAGCCGCTCACCCGAGAGGCGGGAATCGTTCGGATCGCCGACGGACTGGACATGGAGCGCGGGCGCTCGCGGGTCCCCTACGAGGAGGGCGGTCGCGGGATCAACACCGTCTCCTCGCAGGCGATCGAGCGCGTCTCGCTCCGGGAGGGGGACAAGACGCCGGCACAGGTCGTGATACACATGAACAATGCCGCCGGCGTGTACCAGGTCGACTCGCTGCTCAAAGCGAAGATCGAGGGGTCGCTGTTGGAGTCGGAGATCCGGACGATCGCGATCAACACGCACCGCGACGGCGACGGCAACGGGCCGATCGTCGACCGGATCGAGCTGTAGGCGGCCTCCTCCAACGTCCCCTACCCGCCCCGTGTCGCAACGGCTTTCCGGACGGTACGGCTACCGGAGGTATGACCGACGCCGACGTGCTCGCGGACCTTCGGACCGGCGCCGACTACCAGTTCGGCGCGGGCGCGGGCGACGCGCTGTTTCCCGACGACGACACCTTGACCGTTCGCCAGTCGAGCGGCGGCCGCCCGCGACAGGTGATCCGCGGGGACGTCAACGACACGCCGGGGAGCTCCGAGGGCGACCGACTCGTCTCGTACGGGACCGACGGACGGTTCACCCTCGGTGTCGCCGGCGGTCGAGCCCTCCAGCGGGAGTTCGACGCGCCGCGGCACCGGATGGTCGTCGGCGAGGAGAGCGAGCCGTTCGTCCGAGAGGGGCGGAACGCGTTCGCGAAGTTCGTCACGGCGGCCGACGAGGGCATCCGCCCCGGCGACGAGGTGCTCGTCGTGGACGACGACGACACCCTGTTCGCGGTCGGGCGCGCGGAGCTGTCGGGCGCCGAGGCCGAGGCCTTTCACTCGGGCGCGGCCGTCAAAGTACGTAACGGGGTCGGCGACCCCACGGGTCGAGACGGCGGCGACGAGACGGCCGAGCGCTGATGTCGAGCGTCTCCTTATAAGAACGCGCCGACGCCGAGCGCCTCGATCAACGGGACGCCGGCGATGACGGAGCCGATCAGGTAGCCGCCGATTGCGCCGCCGTTCAGTAGGGGGAGTCCGGCGTGCGGTCGGCCTTTAATAACCCAACTCATCAGGACGAGCAGCCCCGCGAGACTCCCGACCATCGCGAGCAGCGCCGGGAGGTTGACGCCGATGAGCGGGACCGCGAGGCTCGCCGCGGGCGAGAACGTCGCGGCGCTGGCGACCAACACCGCCGGAATCACGGCGTCGCCGAGTCCGATGAAGAAGGCGTCGCGGTCCTCGATATCGGTCGGTTCGGAAACGTCGGTCTCGGTTTCGGCCGACCCAGCGTCGGTGCCTTCCGCTGTGTCGGTGTCGGCCCCCGCGTCCGCGCGCTCGCCGCGGTCTCCGTCCGCGCTCTGCTCGGGCTGCTCGGCGTCGCCGTCGAGCAGCGAGTACGACAGCGACAGCGGAATCACGAGCACCACGGGGATGTTCAGGTCCATCACGCCCTCCGCGAGCGAGAGCATGTGCTCGGTGCCGTACACCGAGATCGCGTCGTAGACGGCCAGAAGCGACAGGAGGATGAGCGCGGGCAGCAGTCCGAAGGAGATGCCGAATAACCCCGCCGCGCCGGCGCCCATCAACACCCCGGCGATGTCGATCACGTACCACTCGGGGTGGACGAGCAGCGCGACGCCGACGACGACGGCGGGCACCGCGGCCGCGAGCGGCGACACCAGCGCGGAGAAGACGTACCACGAGAGCCACGCGGAGACGCCGACGATCAGGAGCCGAATCCCCTGATCGAAGTCGTAACGGAACGCCGCGAGCATCAGCCCCGCCATGACGATGATCGCGACGATGTACAGGAGGCTGTTCGTCGGGTTGTCGGGATCCTCGACCGCCTGATAGCCGCTTTCGGCGAACTCGGGGACCAGCGCCAGTGCGCCGAGCTGGACGGCGAGGAACAGGCCGACGACGAAGGCGACGCCGCGGTACTCGCGGGGGAACATTCGACCGTCAGTTCGGAATCCGGGGGTTTCGTCCTTGCGCTTCACCGGCGCTGAGGGCTCCGCTCCGCGTACCGGCTTGCGCGATGAGAAGTGGGGCTCGGGTACGGTGTGGGAGCGGGTGGACCCGAACCCGGAAGCCAACGGACGACGGACGGTGGAAGCGAGCGTCCGGTCGGCCCGCCCGAAACGGGATGGGGTCGACCGGGTTCGTCCGCGGCGTTTGAGCCGAGTCCGAATCGGTGTAAGTAACTATCGGCCGAATTATCACGAACGATACGATATCGGGGCGGCGACGGGCGAGTGAGGAGTGAACACAGAGCCCGGAATCGCGACAGACGAGGCTCGACGCGGAAACAGAGAACCGGCGAACGGGAACGTGCGGCACTCGGATGGAAGCGGTGAACGGCGGAGCGGCGGAACGAGATGGTGGGAGGCGGGCGGGCGGCGGCCGAACAGCGGACCCCCAGGCTGTCTTCGGCGTCGCCGCCCGAGTGGTCGGGACGGGCGTGTTGTTGTCGCCGAACTCCAACGAGAAAAGCGTCGGACCTCGGCAGTTACCAGTTGTCGCTTCGGAGGTATAAATGAGACGGTCCGCGATTACCGACGATCACGTGGGGTCGAGGCAGTTACCGACGGTCCCGCAGGGCGGGAAACTCCTCGCGAACTGCCGCGACGCGCTCGGGGTCGACCTCGGCGGTCACCGTGGTCGGCTCCTCGCCCGCCGACGCTAGAGTGGTCCCCCACGGGTCGTAGACGGTCGTCCGACCGCAGAGCGCGTCCTCGCCGAAGGCGCCGCTCCCGTTGACCGCCGCGACGTACGCGAGGTTCTCGATCGCTCGCGCGCGGCCGAGAGTCCGCCAGTGTTCCACGCGGGGATACGGCCACGCGCTCGGAACGAGCACGCACTCGACCCCGTCGTCGACCATCTCGCGGAACTGCTCCGGGAACCGGAGATCGTAACAGGTCGTCACGCCGATGCGTACCCCCTCAAGGTCGATCACCGGGACCGACTCGCCCGGCACCATCCGGTCGGTCTCCTCCGAGCCGTACCCGAACAGGTGGTGTTTCCGATAGACGAGCTGCCGCTCGCCCTCGCGGTCGAAGAGGACGGCCGTGTTCGCGAGCCCCGACGCCGCCGGGACCGCGATCCCGTCGGCCGCGGACGCGGCGAGATCCTCGACGACGGTCCCGGCGAGCACGTTGACGTCGGCGTCCGCGGCGACCGACGCGATCCGGGCCAAGCGGTCGCCACCGACGCTTTCGGCCGCGCGAGCGTACGTTTCGAACGCGAAGTAACCGACGTCGAACAGCTCCGGGAGAACGACCAGGTCCGCCCCGTTCGCGGCCGCCGCTCGGACCCGATCGATCGCCCCGTCGACGTTGGCCGCGACGGCACCCCCCTCGACGCCGAGCTGGACGCAGGCGAGTCTCATGCGGTCGGTCCGAGCGACGCGCGGAGCGCGTCTTCTAAGTTGTCGAGCTCGGCGTCGAAGTTGTGTTTGAAGAAGGACTCCACGCCCGGAAGTCGCCCGTCTACCACGAACTCATTGGCCAGTTGACAGCCGTTGTCGGTCTCGGTGATGACGTGCTCACCGGTCACGCGAAACGCGCGCGACTTCCCGACGAACTTCACTCGGTTCGGCGGCTCGCTCGCGACCTCTTCCGTCTCGACGGCAATGGTCGATCGGATCATCGGTATCGGGAGCGCGACGTGCCACGTCGCGCGGCCCTCGCCGTGGACCTCGAAGGTGTCGACCACGCTTATCGCCCCTGCGCGCTGTTCGGCGTCCGAGATGAACGCCCACACGTCGGCCGGGGGCGCGTCGAACTCGAACGTCCGGGAGACTCGGACGGTCATACGATTCCGTTGGGGCTACCGGGGTTAAAAACACGCGCGTCCTCGGCGCCGGTGAGCCGAACCGGACGTGCGCGAACCTACCCTTGCGGCGTCACGCGCCACGTCGTCGACCGGGCGCGCCCCCATTTCTCGATGTCGACGTCGTCCGACTTCTCAGCGAGCCGGGGGAGGCGCGATCCCACCTGCTTCGCGGTGAGACCGATGGCGTCGGCGATCGTCTTCGACCGGACGTAGCGCTCGCCGCGGGTGACGCTGTCCGTGAGGTACGCGAGGATGCGCTGTTCCTCCTCGGTGTACTCGTCCATGACCTGAAGATAGGTGTCAGACGTTCTTAACGGTTTCTCGTCGCTGCACTATTCTCGTCGGTCGGAACTCAATCGAATACCTGTGCGGCGACGACCGTGAGCACTGCGAAGACCAACGCCGCCGCGAATCCCCACGCGCGTCCGATCTGCGTCGGGTATCCGAACAGTACCACGGCACCGACCAGCGCGACCGCCGTCAACACCAGTGCCACGCCGACCTCCTTGTCCGATCCGATGGATCCCTCGCTCATACGCGTCGCTTCGCGGGCGACTACTTAGTTTATGTGATGCGAGCGAATCAGCGCCGCAGTTACGAGTCGACCTCGACCCCGCGAGATCAGATGATCTCGACGTGGTCCGAGGGCTCGTTGAGCGCGAGGTTCGCGGCGATCTCGGCGTTTCGCATGGCGTACTCGGCGGTGTGCTGAAGGCTGACCAGTACCTCCCGTGTCATCAGGAGCGTCTCGTTGTCCAGATCGTCCGGGAGCTCGCTGAGTATCTCCTGCTCGCGGTCTTCGAGTCGGGCGAACAGGTTCCGACACTCGACCGTGAGGTCGTAGTCGCGCTCGACGACCGCACGAACCGCGAGCGCGGTCAGCTCGTCCACCTGATCCGTGAACTCGCGTATCTGCCGCATCGTCGCGGTGTCGACGTTGAGCGTGTGGCCGTCGGCCTCCATCACGATGTCGGCGATGTCTTCGGCGTTGTCGGCGGTCAGTTCGAGGTTCTTCGCGACCGAGCGGTAGCCGATGAGCGGGAACCCCTCCTCCAGTCCCACCGCGCGGGCGAGGTTCGGGTTCTGGTACGCCGTGAAGATCAGCCGCAGGAGGAGCACGAAGATCTTGTTCGCCTGTCGCTCGCGGTTGAGCGCTCGCTGGGCGAGGTCGGGATTGCCGTGCGCGAGCGCCTTCACGGCCTCGCCTCGCATCGTCGACCCCGTGTTCTCCAACCGTTCGAGGAGGTTGTCGAGGGTGAAATCCTCCG
>NZ_JBLWMM010000003.1:0-549072 GCF_048381195.1 Halorubrum marinum
CGCGGTTGAGCGCTCGCTGGGCGAGGTCGGGATTGCCGTGCGCGAGCGCCTTCACGGCCTCGCCTCGCATCGTCGACCCCGTGTTCTCCAACCGTTCGAGGAGGTTGTCGAGGGTGAAATCCTCCGGGTCGACCGAACACCGGATAGAGATGTCCTCCGGCGTCTCTTCGATGACGCCGAGCCCCATCAGCTGCGTTTCGGCCTTATACACCGCGTTGATGTGCTCGCTGTCGAGCGTTCCCTCGCTCCGGACGTGGATCACGCGCCGTCCGAGCACGTACTGCGCGACGATCGCCCGCTCTAGCGACCTCGCGTCGAGCCCGTCCGCGTTGATCACGGCCTCCGACTCCTCCGTGCTCACGGACTCCGGAAGCACCGTGAGCGTTCCTTTGCCGCCCATCCGGAGCGATACCTCGTCGCCCTTGTTGACGCCGTGTTCCTTCGCCCACTCCGCGGGGAGGGTCATCGCCAGCGTCGACGGACCCAACCGCTGGACTTTCCGCGTTTCCATGCGTATCAATACCGCGGGATCGACCTTAACGTTGTTCCTATGGTCATTATACGCTTCCGAGAATATACAAGGTCTTGTGTCACGGGCGATCCACGTCGGTGTCTCGCTGTCGCCGTCATCGGTGATTCCGACAGGCAGTTCCGGGACGAGACGCGAGCGCTCCGGTCACGACGGATCGAACGATCGGAGAATCGCGGCGAGCGCGCTCGCGAGTTCCTCGAAGCGGTCTATCTCCATCGAATCGGTGGTCACCCAGATCCCGTGTCCGCCGTCGATAACCCGCGTGAGGTATCCGTTCTCGAAGACGCGTACCGTAAACTGGTAGTGCCCGAGCTGACTGCCCGTGTACAGCGCTTGGGCGTGGAACCCGTTGCGCTCGTTCTCCGCGAATCCGACGAGGTCGGCGGTCTGACTCAGGTCGCTGCGGAGGTAGAGCTGCTCGACATCGTCTTCGGTGAAATACGTGAGACTCCGGAGTTCGTCACCGGTCGCCGTTCGCGCCGCACTGAGCAGTTCGTCGGCGTGCGACCCAATAGAGTGTGACATACTGTCACGATCGTCCGACGGATACATGAGCGTATGGGTGGCCGCAGAACCGACCGCAGCGCGTCGCGGCCGGAAAAAGGGTGACCGGCACGGGAGCTTTGGAACGCAACCAGCAGGGCGACCTCGGAAGGACAGAGTTTAGCGACTCCCCCGTGATCGCCCGGATAATGAGCGAGTACGACGACGTCTGCGTCCTGCTGCCGGCGATGGACGAGATCGAGACGGTCGCACGCGTCGTCGAGGCGTTCCGTGACGCCGGAGTCGACGAGATCCTCGTGATAGACGGCGGGTCGACGGACGGAACCCGCGAGGCGGCCCGCGAGGCCGGTGCGCGCGTCGTCGAGCAGTCCGGGCGCGGTAAGGGACAGGCGGTTCGCGAGGCCGTCCGCGACCACATCGACGCCCCGTACGTCGTGATGGCCGACGCGGACGCGACGTACGACGCCGAGGACGTCGACGCGATGCTCGCTCCGCTCCTTGCGGGCGAGGTCGACCACGTCATCGGGAACCGGTTCGCCGACATGCGGCCGGGCGCGATGACTCGGCTGAACCGGATCGGAAACCGCGTCATCAACCTCTCGTTCCGGGCGATCCACGGCGAGAACTTTCGCGACATCCTCTCGGGATACCGGGCGTTCACCCGCGAATCGTTCCTCCGGCTCCACCTCACCGCCGACGGGTTCGGCATCGAGACGGAGATGGCCGTCGAGTGCGTGAAAAACCGACTCTCCGTGGCGGTCGTCCCAATCACCTACCGGGAACGACCCGGCGGCTCCGCGACCAATCTCCACCCGCTCCGTGACGGTGGTATGATCTTCCTCGAACTGTACCGAAAGGCGAAGACGAACAACCCGCTCTTTTACTTCGGGAGCCTCGGCGGCGTCTCGACGGCGGCGGGAGCAGTCATGACCGCGTACGTGCTCTATCGCTGGTTCGCGTTCGGCATCGCCCACGAGGTGATCGCCATCGGCGCCGTCGGCGCGACCATCTTGGGGATCCAACTGCTCATATTTGGCGTCCTCGCCGACATGATCCTCTCGCTGCACCGCGAGCAGGCCGCCCGCTACGAGCGGATCGCCGACGGCAACTCGTCGAACGCGTCCGCCGCTGCCGGGATCGATGAGCGCGACGACGACTGACGGCATCCAACGGTAGACGCTGTTCGACGGCTGGCGCCCCCATGGTTTATGTCGGGAGACGGAGACGGTCGGTCATGGACGAGAAGCGGTTCGTCATCGCCCTCTTCGGTCTCGTCGTCGGGGCCGTTACGCTGTTCATCGCCTACCGATTCGTCGCCCCGCTCACCGTCGCCGTCTTCCTGTACTACTCGACGCGACGGCTCTTCCACGAGCTCGAACGCTTCCGGCTCCCGGCCCGCGTTCGGGCGGTCGTCTCGCTGTCGGTGATCGGCGTCCCGCTCATCGGACTGCTGAGCTACACCGTGCTGTTGTTGCTGATAGAGGCGCGTCGGTTCATCGAGCAGTACCCCATCGCCGAGGCGCTCGGCGCGGAGAACTCGTGGGTCGGTGACCTCGCCGAGCTCTCGAATCCGACCTTCGACGGGATCGTCGCGGCGTACCGCTCGGGCCAGTTCGACCCCCTTATCGAGTTCGCGTCCGATCAGGCCGGGCTGCTGGCGAGCACCCTGTCGGGGCTCGTCCTCAACCTGCTCATCACGATCGTCGTCACCTACTATCTGCTGCTCGACGGCTCGCGATTCCACGAGTGGCTGCTCAGCTTCGACGACGACGCGATCGTCCGCGAATACCTCGAAGCGGTCGATGCGGAGCTGGAGGCGGTGCTGTACGGGAACCTGCTCAACGTCATCGCCATCTCGATCATCGCGGTCGTGACGTACACCGGGTACAACCTCGTCGCGCCCGCTGCCGTTGCGGTCCCGTACCCCGCGCTCGCGGGTGCGCTCACGGGGATCGCCAGCCTGATCCCCGTGATCGGGATGAAGATCGTGTATCTCCCGCTCGCGGCGGCGACGTCGGTCGGACCGATCCTCGGCGACCAACTCGCGTTGCTCGCGTACGTCGCCGGGTTCCTCGTGGTCGCCGCGGTGGTGGTCGACACGATCCCCGACATCGTCCTCCGACCGTACTTCAGCGGGAAGACGACCCACGTGGGGCTGCTCATGCTCGCGTACATCTTCGGCCCCGTCGTGTTCGGGTTCCACGGGCTGTTCCTCGCGCCGATCGTCCTCGTGTTGGCCCTCACGTTCGCCGACACGGCCCTGATACGGCTGCTCGGCGGTGACGGCGACGACACCGGTCCGGAGATCCCCCGGGGCCAGCGCCAGCTCGACGAGTTCTGAGTCGCGGTTGCGGTCGCCAACCCACCGCTCCGGCGCGCCGACCGAAGAGCTAAATCCTCCGTCGACGACCGGGGTGACGTATGCGTGTACACGTCGTCGGTCTCGGTGGTGCGGGCGGTCGGATCGCCGACCGGCTCGCGGCCGACCACGAGGGAGACCGATTTCTGCAGGGGGTCAACGCGTTCGACACGGACGCCGCCGCCCTCGACGCCCTCGACGTCCTCGACGAGTCGCAACGATATCGCTTCGGTGACGCGGCCGGGGGCGACGGCCTCGACGGCGACCTCCACGCCGCCCGACGGTTGGGCGACGCTCACGCGAGCGAGCTGACCCGTGTGATGGACGACGAGAGCCCGTCGTTCGCGGAGGCGTTCGTCCTCGTCGTCGGGGTCGGCGGCGGTGCTGGCGCCGGGGTCGCGCCGGCGCTCGCGACGGAGCTCTCGCGGCTCTACGAGGCCCCCGTGTACGCGGTCGCGCTGCTGCCGGCTCGCGCGGAGTCGTCGCCGGGGGAGGCAGCTCCCGCCCGAGCCGGCGCGGCCGCCGCCGACGAGCACCCGCCCGAACGCCCGCTCGCGGAAAAGAACGCGGCGCGGACCCTCGACGCGCTCTCCGAACGCTGTGCGGCGGTGTTCCCGTTCGACACCGACGACTGGCTCCGCCCCGGCGAGTCGCTCGCGGACGCCCGCGACCGATTGAACGGTGCGGTCGCCGAGCGCACCGCGGCCCTGTTCGGCGCGGGCGAGACGGATGACGCCGAATCGACGCCGCAGCAGGTCCTCGACGCGAGCGACGTCGCCCGTGCGGTCGGCGACGACGGGGAGATCGCGGCGATCGGTCACGCGACGCAAACCGTCGAAGCGCCGTCGTCGACCTCGCGGTTCGGGCTCGGGCTGTTCGGCTCCAACGAGCCCGCCGAGGTCGACACCGGCGCCGCGGTGTCGGCCATCGAGACGGTGATCCGAAAGGCGACCCGCGGGAAGTCGACGGTGGACGTGCCCGGCGGGCGGGCGGACCGCGCCCTGCTCGTCGTCGGGGGGCCACCGGCGTGGCTCAATCGGAAGGCGGTCGCCGACGGTCGGCGGTGGCTCGCCGAGGAGACCGGCTCGGACGCGATCTTGAGCGGCGACGCGCCGGTTCCGGACGGCGACACGGTGTTCGCGGTCGTGGTACGGTCCGGGATCGACGAGCCGGAACGGGTCCGCGAGATACGCGACTCCATCCGGTAGGTCGCGTCGAGCCTCGGTCGGTCGACGGTGGCCCGCCCCAATTCGATCGCCACCCCAGATCCGAACCCGAACGGATTAACCGCATGTGGCACCCACTACCGCCGTGACTACCCACGCCGACCTCGGGCTCGACCTCGACGTTCGCGACACGGACGCCGTCGCCGAGCAGCGCGACGAGCTCGTCGCCGCCGTCCGCGACCACGCCGGAACGATCGCCTACCAGCTCGCGCGTCTCCAGGGCGGCGACTACGGACGAACGGAGCTGTCGACGCCGGGCGGCGCGTGGACCGTCAAACACGAGGCGGGCGAACTGGAGTTCCTGCTGTTCTCGCCGAAGTCGGGCTCGGACGTGTACGTGATCTCGACGAAGCAGCCGCCGGATCCGATCGACCTGGCGGACGCGCTCGCGGACTACGACAACTTCGTCGCGGCGTGGAACGAGTACGTCGACTCGCTGTCCGGCGTTCTCGACGGCGTGAGCGCGGAGTTCCCTGAACCGGTGTCGACCGACGGCGTCGTCGCCGAGCGGGATCGCGTGCTGGACGTGATCCGCGAGACCTGTACCGTCATGGCCGGCGAAATCTATCGGTACGAAGGGGACGACTACGGGACCTACACGGCCCGGGTCGACGGCGACCGCTGGGAGCTGAAGTGGGACGAAGGCGCGGTCTCGTACCTCCGCGTGGGCGGCTCCGGCGGGCTCTACCTCCTCTCGCAGTACGAGGCGCCCTCGGCGGCCGACGTGCGGGAGTACGCCGACTCGTTCCGCGGCTTCGTCGACGCGTACAACGAGTTCGTCGACGACCTCGAAAGCGACCTCGCAGCGATCGACCTGTGAGGCCGACTCGTTTTAAATAGGCACGTTCGTGGATATTCTTTCGCAGGATGTGGGAATATTTATGCACTAACGTCGGGTACGCGGCCGTGTATGTCGATCACTCTGCCGGGACCGACGCTCGGCGTCGTCGGCGGCGGACAGCTGGGTCGAATGATGGGGGAAGCGGCCGCGCCGCTCGGCGTCGATATCGTCGTGTTGGATCCGACGCCCGACTGCCCCGCGTCGCCGGTCGTCAGCGACCAGATCGTCGCCGATTTCGGCGACGAGGAGGGGATCCACGAGCTCGCGCGCCGCGTCGACGCGCTCACCTTCGAGATCGAACTGGCCGACCCCGACGTGCTGGCCGCGGCGAGCGCCAAACACGACGTGCCCGTCCACCCCGATCCCGACACGCTCCGGACCATTCAGGACAAGCTCGTCCAGAACGAGATGCTCGCGGACGCGGGTATCGCCGTTCCCGACTTCGCCGCGGTCGCGACCGCGGGCGGGCTCGAACGGGTGGCCGAGGAGTTCGGCGGGGTCATGCTCAAAGCGCGCGAGGGCGGCTACGACGGCCGCGGTAACGTCCCCGTCGAGGACCCCGCAGACGCCGCTGACGCGCTCGACGCGGTCGGCGGAAACGCGATGGCGGAGCGCTTCGTCGACTTCGAGCGCGAGATCGCGGTGATGGGCGTCCGCGGGGCCGACGGCGAGACGCGAACGTACCCCGTCACGGAGACGGTCCACCGCGAAGAGATCCTCCGAGAGAGCGTCTCTCCGGCGCGGATCGACGAGACGACCGACGACGCGGCGGAGGCGGTCGCGCGCGACGTCCTCGACGCGCTCGACGGCCGCGGGGTGTTCGGGATCGAGCTGTTCGAGACGCGCGACGGCGAGATACTGGTCAACGAGATCGCGCCGCGCCCGCACAACTCCGGGCACTGGACGATCGAGGGCGCGCGCACGTCACAGTTCGAGAACCACGTCCGCGCGGTGCTCGGGTGGCCGCTCGGGCCGACCGAGCTCGTTTCCCCCGCGGTCACCGCGAACGTGCTCGGGGATGTGGCGGAGACCCAGATCGCGACGCTTCGCGGCGTCGACACGGTGCTGGCCGCGCCCGACGCCGACCTCCACTGGTACGGGAAAGGCGACGTGCGCCCGCTCCGGAAGATGGGGCACCTGACGGTGACCGCCGGAGACGGCGACGCGGACGCCGGGGGCGCCGTCGACCGCGACGCCCTGCTCTCCCAGGCGCGGGAGCTGCGCGACGGACTGACCTTCCGAGACGCCTGATATCGTCGCCGCATCCGGCAGTTCCTTACCGTCTACCGTCGAATCGCCTCGCATGACCACTGTCTCGGACCTCATCGACCGGCTCGAAGCGGAAGCGGCGGCCGACGCCGACCCGGAAACGACCCCCGACGTGGGGATCATCATGGGGTCGGACTCGGATCTCCCGACGATGGAGGGGGCGTACGACGCGCTCGACCAACTGGGGTTCGCCGAACAGACGGACTTCCACGAGTCGCCGGACGCGCGGTTCACCTACGAGAGTTACGTCGTCTCCGCACACCGCACGCCGGAGCTCATGTACGCGTACGGCGAGACGGCGGCCGATCGCGGGCTCGACGTGATCATCGCGGGCGCCGGCGGGAAGTCCGCCGACCTCCCGAACATGACCGCGTCGCTCGCGTACCCGATCCCCGTCATCGGAGTGCCGGTGCAGGAGAAGTCCGTGGACTCGGTGATCGGGATGCCCACCGGAGCACCGATCGTCGCGGTCGACGCGGGGAAGTCGTACAACGCCGCCCTGTCGGCCGCGCAGGTGCTCGCGCGCGAGCACGAGGCCGTCGAGGAGCGGCTCGTCGATCTCCACGACGAACAGAAGACGGGCGTCGCCGACGTCTCCGCGGCCCTGCACGATCTCGGCCTCGACGGGTTCCGCGAGCGCGACGACTGAACCGCGCTATCGACCGGACCGAAAGCGGGTAGATCGCAGTCAGCGGTGGATAGATCGCAGTCAGCGGTACGGTCTCGTTCGCGGCCGGTTTCGGCAGCGTTGCCCCGGTGCGGTGAAGACTCAACGCTTATGAGGGGGCGGTCCAAACCCTCGCACGTTACAGACCTATATGAGCGATTGGATAGCTATCGGCGCCTTGGCGGTCGTCGGCCTGCTCATCCCGATAGGGATGATGACGGTGTCGGCGTTACTCCGCCCGAGTGTGCCTGAGACCGGTAAAAGTACCACCTACGAGTCCGGCGAGACCCCGACCGGCGGGACCCAGATCCGGTTCAACATCCAGTACTACATGGTCGCGCTGTTGTTCGTCGTGTTCGACATCGAGACCGTGTTGCTGTTCCCGTGGGCCGTCATCTACCGCCCGGCCATCAGTGCCGGCGTGCCGATGATCGACCTGCTGTGGCCGATGCTGGCGTTCGTCGGAATCCTCGCCATCGGACTCGTCTGGGCGTGGCGGTCGGGCGCCATCAGCTGGGCTCGGAGCCCGCGCGCCACCCGCAGAAAGACGGAGCGTGACCTGAACTAATGAGCAGCGATCAACCCTTCATCACCGACGAATCGCAAGTCGTAACCAAGACCCGAGACAGCCGTATGTCGGGTCAGGGAGACCGGTTCAACTCCCGGCTCCGTGAGGCGTTCGGCTCCTCGCCGTTCATCCTCACCAAGTTCGACAAGTTCCTCAACTGGTGTCGTGGCTCCTCGATGTTCATGCTCCAGTTCGGGATCGCCTGCTGCAGCATCGAGATGATGCACACGTACGCAGTGAAACACGACCTGGACCGGTTCGGCAGCGGTGTCCCCCGCGCCTCGCCCCGGCAGGCCGACGTGATGATCGTCCCCGGGACGATCGTCTCGAAGTTCGCTCCCCGCATGAAGCGCGTGTACGACCAGATGCCCGAACCGAAGTTCGTCGTCGGTATGGGCTCGTGTACCATCTCCGGCGGTCCGTTCCAGGAGGGGTACAACGTGATCAAGGGCGCGGAGGAGGTCATCCCGATCGACATCCACGTCCCCGGGTGTCCGCCCCGCCCCGAGGCGCTCGTCTACGGCGTCGTGAAGCTGCAAGAACGCGTCGCCAACGGTGAGGCCTCGCCGGTCACGGTCAAGCCGTACGAACTGGAGCAGTTCTCCAACCTCGAACGCGACGAACTGGTCGAGAAACTCACGGACCAGATCGACGAGGACGAACTCGTGATGCGGTACAACTTCGCTGATTCGCCATGAGTCTCGAACGACCAGACACCACCGACGACGCCGCGATCGAGCGCACACCTGACGAGATAGAAGCGCTGCTCGGCGACCTCGTCGTCGCCCGTGACGATCACCTGAACGCCCCCGGATTCGTCATCCGACCGGACACGGTCCAAGACACGCTCTCGGTTCTGAAAGAGCAGGCGGGCTACGACCACCTCTCGTCCGTCTCCGCACAGGAGTACGAGAACCGCTACGAGTCGATCTACCACCTGAAGAAGTTCGACGACCCGACCCAAGAGGTCAGCATCGTCGTCCCGGCGGACAAGGATAACCCGGTCTCGGAGTCCGCGGAGCCCGTCTTCCGCACCGCCGACTGGCACGAACGGGAGGCGTACGATCTCATCGGGATCGAGTACGACGATCACCCCGACCTCCGGCGGATCCTCCTGCCGGAGACGTGGCAGGGTCATCCCCTGTCGATGGATTACGATCAGGACCAGCCGCAGATCGCCTCGCTGCCGGACCACGTCAACCCGATCCAACAGCACCACAAGGACGACGAATCGGACACGATGTTCCTCAACATCGGTCCACACCACCCGGCGACCCACGGCGTGCTCCACCTGAAGACGGTCCTCGACGGCGAGCAGGTCATCGACGTCGAGCCCGACATCGGCTACCTCCACCGAAGCGAGGAGCAGATGGCCCAGAGCGGAACGTACCGTCACCAGATCATGCCGTATCCCGACCGCTGGGACTACATCTCGGCGGGCCTCCTCAACGAGTGGGCGTACGCCCGCGCCGCGGAGGACCTCGCGGACATCGAGGTACCGGAGTACGCGCAGGTCATCCGGACGATGGGCGCGGAGATGTGCCGTATCGCCGCGCACATGCTCGCGCTGGCGACGTTCGCGCTCGACGTGAACGGCGACTTCACGGCGACGTTCATGTACGCGATCAACGACCGCGAGCGCGTACAGAACCTGCTTGAGGATCTGACGGGTCAGCGGCTGATGTTCAACTACTTCCGTCTCGGTGGGGTCGTCTGGGACCTGCCGGAGCCGCGCGAGGAGTTCTTCTCGAAGACCCGGGACTTCCTCGACCAGCTGCCGGGGTCCGTCGAGGAGTACCACAACCTCGTCACGTCCAACGAGATCTTCCAGATGCGGACGATCGGCACTGGCATCCTTCCGCCGGAAGTCGCCAAGAATTACGGGGCGACCGGTCCGGTGGCTCGGGGATCCGGAGTCGACTACGACCTCCGCCGCGACGACCCGTACGGCTACTACGACGAACTCGATTGGGACGTCGTCACCGAGGACGGCTGCGACAACTTCTCGCGGCTGCTCGTTCGGATGCAAGAGGTCGAGGAGTCCGCGAAGATCATCGGACAGTGTATCGACTTGCTCGAAGACTGGCCCGAAGACGAGCGGACGATTCAGGCGAACGTGCCGCGGACGCTCCGCCCCGACGACGACGCCGAGATCTACCGCGCCGTCGAGGGGGCGAAAGGCGAGCTCGGCATCTACATGCGCGCCGACGGAACGGACAAGCCGGCGCGGTTCAAGATCCGCTCGCCCTGCTTCTCGAACCTCCAGACGCTCCCGGAGATGGCGAACGGTGAGTACATTCCCGACGTCATCGCGGCCCTCGGGAGCTTGGACATCGTGCTCGGGGAGGTGGACCGCTGATGACGTCGTCGGCACCGCTGTTCCCCGAGCTCATCGCCGAGACGCTCGGCATCGGCGGCGTCCTCGGACAGGCCATCGGCGCACTCATCGCGGCGGCGGTCGTCGGAAACATCGTCCTCGCGTTCACCGGTGTCGCCGGTCCGTGGGCGAAGCGGAAGATCACGGCGGCGTTCACCGACCGCATCGCCGTCGACCGCGTCGGCCCGTTCGGGCTGCTCATCATTCCGGCGGCGGCCGTCCAGCTCCTCGCGAAGGAGCTCATCATTCCCGAGGGCGTCGATCGCCCGTCGTGGGACATCGCGCCGGTGATTCTCCCGGCGTCGGCGCTGCTCGGGTTCGCTGTCATTCCGATGGGGCGGCTCGGTCCGATAAACTTCCACCTCGCGGATCCCGAGGTCGGTTTCGCGTTGGTGTTCGCGTTCGCTTCCATCGCCTCGATTTCGCTGGTGATGGCCGGATACGCGTCGAACAATAAGTACTCGCTGCTCGGCGGACTCCGCGCGGTCGCGCAGAACCTCGCGTACGAGATCCCGCTGATCGTCACGGCGATGTCGGTCGTGATCTTCGCGGGGACGCTCCAGATGAGCGGTATCGTCGGCGCGCAGACGGAGACGCTCGTGACGATCGCCGGGTTCGATATCCCGGCGTGGTACGCGTTCGTCAACCCGTTCGCCTTCGTGCTGTTCCTCACGGCGAACATGGCGGAGATCGGGCGGAACCCGTTCGACATCCCGGAGGCACCCACCGAGATCGTCGGCGGGTATCAGACGGAGTACTCCTCGGCGTACTTCGTCCTCTTTTATCTCGGCGAGTTCGTGCACATCTTCCTCGGTGGTGCGATTCTCGCCGTGACGTTCCTCGGCGGCGCATCCGGGCCCGGCCCGGAGAGTATCGGCTTCATCTGGTTCGTGGTGAAGATCTGGGGCTTCTTCCTGTTCACGCAGTGGGCCCGCGCCGCGCTGCCGCGCGTCCGTATCGACCAGCTGATAGAGATCGGCTGGAAGGGAATGCTGGTGCTGTCGTTCGCGAACCTGGTGCTCACGGCCGTAATCGTGGGGGTGATCGCGTAATATGATCGGACTCATGAAATCGATGGCGACGACGATGAAGCACGCGCTGGACGGGAAGACGTTCACGGTGGAATACCCGGAGGACGCGCCCGACGTGAGCCCGCGGTTCCGCGGCGTTCACAAGTTCAGCCAAGAGCGATGTATCTGGTGTCGGCAGTGCGAAAACGTCTGCCCGAACGACACGATCCAGATCGTCCAAGACGACCAGCGGAACGGCGAGCAGTACAACCTTCACATCGGCCAGTGCATCTACTGCCGGCTCTGTGAGGAGGTCTGTCCCGTCGACGCGATCCTGCTGACACAGAACTTCGAGTTCACCGCGGACACGAAAGACGACTTCGTGTTCAACAAAGAACAGCTCAAGAACGTCCCGTGGTACAAGGGGATCGACCCGCTGGAGTCCCGGAACCCCGATCGCAGTGCGTGGATCGGGGAGGGTGACGGCGAGATCGACTACCAGTAACGGGCGCGTCTCGAAATCTTCAAAGGGGTTCTCATAGGAGACAAACACAATGGTTTATGCTACCATCGCGTTCGGGCTGTTCGCCGCGGTCACGCTGGCGTTCAGCCTCGGGGTTGTCCTAGCGCGCGACGTGTTCCACGCCGCGTTGCTTCTAGGCGGTGCCCTGACGAGCGTCGCGGTGCACTACGTGATGTTACAGGCGGAGTTCATCGCCGCCATGCAGATCCTCGTCTACGTGGGCGGGGTTCTGATCTTGGTCACGTTCGCCGTGATGCTCACGCGATCGGACACGGAAACGGAGGTGAGTAGAGTATGAGTGACGGTGAATCAGGGAGTCGCGGACGACTCGTACCCGCAGTGGCGGTCGGACTCCTGTTCGCCGTGATGGTCGTGACGGTCCTGTCAGCGGAGTTCGGCGCGGAGGCCGCCGGATTCCCCGAGGACGCGTCGGTGATCCACAACATCGGGTACGCCATGTTCAACCTCGGCGAGTACGGCGTCGCGACGATCCCCTCCGAGGGGTTCCTCGCCGCCTTCCTCATCGCCGCGGTCGCACTCGATGTCGCCGTCGACGGAGCGGTCTACCTCGCGAAACGCGAGCAGGACGGCTCGATCGTCTCCGCGGTCGGACGGGCGTTTACCGACGGCGGTCGCGACGGGGGTGAGCGGTAATGGTGCCCGTCGAATGGTACCTGCTGCTCTCGGTCGCGATGTTCTGTATCGGATTGCTCGGCGTGTTAACGCGTCGCGACGCGCTGTACTTCCTGATGAGCATCGAGCTCATGATGAACGCGGCGAACATCAACTTCGTCGCGTTCGCGCTGTACTACGGTGACCTCACGGGGCAGGTGTTCGCGCTGTTCGTCATCGCGCTCGCCGCCGCCGAGGTCGCCATCGGAATCGGCATCATACTCGTGTTATACCGCAACTTCGGCGTCACAGACGTCACTGTTCCAACGGAGATGAGGTGGTAACATGGTGGACGCATTCGCATACGTTCCGGCGATCGTTCTCCTCCCGTTCTTCTCGTTCCTGATCGCGCTCGGGGCCGGAAAATACCTCCCGAAGGGCGGTGCCTTCGGCGGCATCGCGGCGACGGCGGGGTCGTTCCTGCTCTCGCTGTGGGTGTTCGCGACGGTCGCGGGCGGTCGCGCGTACAACGAAACGATATACACGTGGGCCGGTACCGGCGGAATCGGTCCGACCGACGTCGAGCTGACGTTCGGGCTGCTCATCGACCCGCTGTCGGCGCTCATGCTCGTCATCGTGACGCTCGTCGCGCTGCTCGTTCACGTGTTCTCGCTCGGCTACATGAACGACGAGGGCGAGACGGGGCTCCCGCGCTACTACGCCGGACTCGGCCTCTTTACGGCCTCGATGCTCGGGTTCGTCGTCGCCGACAACCTGCTGATGGCGTTCATGTTCTTCGAGCTGGTCGGGCTCTGCTCGTACCTGCTCATCGGCTTTCACTTCCGGAAGCCGGGACCGCCGTCGGCCGCGAAGAAGGCCTTTTTGGTCACCCGCTTCGGCGACTACTTCTTCCTCGTCGGCGTCGTCGCGGTGCTGGCGACGTTCGGTACCGCGCAGTTCGCCGGACCGGAGTCGTTCCCGGCGCTCGCTGACGCGGCGCTCAACGGCTCCGGCGCCGTCGCGTGGATTCCGGGCGGACTCGAACTGCAGACGTGGCTCACGGTCATCGGGCTCCTCGTGCTCGGCGGCGTCGTCGGGAAGTCGGCGCAGTTCCCGCTGCACACGTGGCTCCCCGACGCGATGGAGGGTCCGACTCCCGTCTCCGCGCTCATCCACGCTGCAACGATGGTCGCGGCCGGCGTCTACCTCGTCGCGCGGATGTTCGGCTTCTATGCCCTGACGCCGACGACGCTCGCCGTCATCGCCTTTATCGGTGGCTTCACGGCGCTGTTCGCCGCGACGATGGGGCTCGTCAAGGACGAGCTGAAGCAGGTGCTCGCGTACTCCACCATCTCGCAGTACGGCTACATGATGCTCGCGCTCGGCGCGGGGTCGTACGTGGCCGCGACCTTCCACCTGATGACGCACGCCTTCTTCAAGGCGCTGCTGTTCCTCGGCGCGGGAGCGGTGATCATCGCGATGCACCACAACGAGAACATGTGGGACATGGGCGGGCTCAAGTCTCGGATGCCCGTGACCTACTGGACGTTCCTCGCGGGGTCGCTCGCCCTCGCAGGGATCTTCCCCTTCGCGGGATTCTGGTCGAAAGACGAGATCCTCTACGAGGCGTTCATCCACGGCCTCAACGACCCGCTCCTGCTCGGCGGCTGGGTGATGGGCCTGCTCGCCGTGCCGGTCACCGCCTTCTACACGTTCCGGATGGTGTTCTTGACGTTCCACGGTGAGCCGCGGACGGAACTCGCGGCCGACCCCGAACCGGTCCGGTGGAACGTGAAGGGCCCACTCACGGTGCTCGGATCGCTGGCTGTCGTCGCCGGGTTCGTCAACATGGTTCCCGTCCAGAAGCTGTTCGGAATCGACGGGATCGACCTGCTCACCCGGTGGCTCGACAACGACTTCGGCGGTATCGACGGCGTCCGGTACTCCGCGTACAACGACCTGCTCGCAACGCACGGGCACGAGTCGGCGTACCTCGCGGACAGCGAGACGACGACCCTCCTCGTCGCCGCCGGACTCAGTCTCGGTCTCGCCGTCGCCGGCGTCCTCGTCGCGTGGCGGCTCTACAACGTTCCGTCGCCGACGGAGCACACGGCGAAGCTCGGCGGTATCAAAGACGTGCTGTACAACAACTACTACCTCGACGAACTGCAGGTATGGCTCGCGTATCGAACTGAGGACGTCGCCGGCGTCGCCGACACCTTCGATCAGGGGATCATCGACGGCGTCGTCAACGGCGCCTCGTCGGTGAGTCTCTTCGGTGGCAATCGGATTCGCCGGATCCAGAGCGGCGTGGTCTCGCAGTACGCGGCGCTGCTCACGCTGGGGCTGGTCGCGTTGATTCTGGTGCTCGGCGTCACCGGGGGGTGGTTCCTGTGATACTCGAAGCGATCATCGGATTCACCTTCGTGAGCGCGCTCGTCGTGCTGCTCGCTCCCAACGAGTGGGCGGGGAGGCTCGCGTTCGCGCTGAGCACCGTCCCGTTCGCCGGTGCCCTGTACCTCTGGTCCGGCTTCGACGGCTCCGGGAACGCGCTCACGGGCGGCACCATCGCCTACGAGACGCAGGTCGAGTGGCTGGAGGTCGGTGGTCGGTCGGTCTCGTGGTTCGTGGGACTGGACGGTATCAGCCTCCCGCTCGTCGTCCTCACGACGTTCCTCGTCCCGCTGGCTATCATCAGCGCGTGGACGCCGATCGACACCCGACAGAGCCAGTTCTACGGACTGATGCTGTTCATGGAGGCGAACCTCCTCGGCGTGTTCGCTGCGCTTGACTTCTTCCTGTGGTTCATCTTCTGGGAGGCCGTCCTCGTCCCGATGTACTTCCTCATCGGCGTGTGGGGCGGCCCCCGCCGGAAGTACGCCGCGATCAAGTTCTTCGTCTACACGAACGCGGCGTCGCTGCTGATGTTCATCGGCTTCATGTCGCTCGTGTTCGCGCTCGGCGACTCCGTGAGCTCGTTCGCGCTGCCGGAGATCACGGGGGCGCTCGCGGACGGCGGGCTCGGCACGTGGTTCGGTATCGCTCCCGGAACGATCGCGATGGGCGCGTTCCTCGCGATGTTCCTCGGGTTCGCGGTGAAGGTGCCGATCGTGCCGGTTCACACCTGGCTGCCGGACGCACACGTCGAAGCGCCGACGCCGGTGTCGGTGCTCTTGGCCGGCGTCCTCCTGAAGATGGGGACGTACGCGCTGCTCCGATTCAACTTCACGATGCTGCCGGACCAGGCGTCCGCGCTCGCGGTCCCGATCGCGGCCATCGCCGTGATCAGCGTCATCTACGGCGCGATGCTGGCGCTGGCACAGCAGGACCTCAAGCGCATCGTCGCGTACTCGTCCGTCTCGTCGATGGGGTACGTCATCCTCGGGCTCATCGTGTTCACCGAGTACGGCATCGGCGGCGCGACGTTCCAGATGGTCGCGCACGGCCTCATCTCGGGGCTGATGTTCATGGCGGTCGGCGTCGTGTACAACGCCACCCACACGCGGATGGTCGGCGACATGGCCGGGATGGCCGACCGGATGCCGATCACCGTCGGCATCCTCGTCGCGGGCGCGTTCGGCTACATGGGGCTCCCGCTGATGGCCGGCTTCGCCGGTGAGTTCTTCATCTTCGTGGGCTCGCTGTCGGCTCCGGCGCTCCCGTACGCGCCGGTGTTCACGGCGCTCGCGATGTTCGGAATCGTCATCGTCGCCGGTTACCTGTTGTCGGCGATGCAGAGCACGCTGTTCGGACCGTTCGAACTGGCGACCGACTACGACGTCGGCCCGGCGCCGTTCCACGATGTCGCCCCGCTCGCGGTGCTTCTGGTGGCTATCATCGTGCTCGGCGTCGCGCCCGACATCTTCTTCGAGATGATACGTGACGCTGCGGTTCCGGTGGTCGAGGGGGTGAGCATCGATGGTTAACGCGGTGCCAGCAATTACGGCGCTCGCGCCCGTGTTGCTCCTCGCGTTCACCGGGCTCGTGCTGTTGTTGGTCGACACCGTTCGGCCGGACGCCCGGTCGAACACGTCGAGCGCGGTCGTCGCCGCGCTCGGTTCGCTCACCGCGCTCGCTGCGACGGCGTGGCTCGTCGTCGGCGGAACCGGTGGCACAGGAACTGGCGGTGCGATCTACCTGTTCGCGGACGCGATCAAGGTGGATACGATGGCGCTGTTCTTCACCGCCATCTTCGCCTCGGTTACGGCGCTCGTCGTCGTCGCGGCGCACGACTACTTCCACGACCACGCCGACCCAGCGTCGTTCTACTCGCTCGTCGTCTTCGCCGCGACCGGGATGGCCCTCTTAGCCGTCTCGAACTCGCTCGCGGTCCTGTTCGTCGCACTGGAGATGGTGTCGCTGCCGTCGTACGTGCTCGTCGCCTTCTTCAAGCGGAACCGCGGGAGCGTCGAGGCGGGGATGAAGTACTTCCTCGTCGGCGCGCTCTCCTCGGCGATCTTCCTGTTCGGGATCTCGCTCGTCTACGCGGCGACCGGCTCGCTCATCCTGAGCGATGTCGCGGCCGGGATGGAGTCGCTCGACGGACTCGTCGGAATCACCGGCCTCGGGATCGTGATGATCGTCGGCGGAGTCGCGTTCAAGACGGCGTCCGTGCCGTTCCACTTCTGGGCGCCGGAGGCGTACGAGGGCGCGCCCGCACCGGTGAGCGCGTTCCTCTCGTCGGCGTCGAAGGCGGCCGGTTTCGTGGTCGCGTTCCGCTTGTTCACCGAGGCGTTCCCGGTCGGCGCGTCGCTCGCCGCCGACATCAACTGGGTGCTCGCCTTCGGTATCCTCGCAGCCGTGACGATGACGCTCGGTAACTTCGCGGCGGCCGTTCAAGAGGAGGTCAAACGCATGCTGGCGTACTCCTCGATCGGTCACGCCGGGTACGCGCTCATCGGCGTCGCCGCGCTCTCCGCGGACGGGAGCGGGAACGGCGCCGTGATGGGCGCGGCGATGGCGCACCTGCTCGTCTACGGATTCATGAACACCGGCGCCTTCCTCTTCGTCGCGATGGCGGAGCGCTGGGGCGTCGGACGGACGTTCGAGGACTACGCCGGGCTCGCCCGTCGGGCACCCGTCGCGTCGACCGCGATGGCCGTGTTCATGTTCTCGCTCGCGGGGCTCCCGCCGTTCGCCGGGTTCTTCTCGAAGTACTTCCTGTTCATGGGCGCCATCGATAACGGGTTCGTCTGGCTGGCGGCGTTCGGTGCCGTCAACAGCGTCGTGTCGCTGTACTACTACAGCCGCGTCGTGAAGGCGCTGTTCATCGACGACCCCGCTTCGGAGAGCGCGCTGGACACGATCGACGTGCAGCCGACGGCGCTGTACGCCGCCGTCGTCTTCGCGGCGGTCGCGACGGTGCTCCTGCTGCCCGGCTTCGGCCCGGTCATCGAGACGGCCGAGGCGGCGGCGTCGGCACTGTTCTAACGCCGCTGCGGATTTCGCCCCGCCCGGTCATTTTCGGTATTCCGCTTTCGATGGCGGTCTCGCTCTTTCTCGTCCGGTAACCGCAGGTATTACCGCGTCCAGCCCCTACGGTGTGGTATGAGTCGTAGCCGGACGTACCGGTGTTTGAACTGTCTCGAACACACGATCACCCGCGAGTTCGACGCCTCACATCTCTCGGTGACGTGTCCGAACTGCGGGTCGTTCGAGCGGTTCGTCAACGAGGACGTGTTCGAACAGTTCCAAGCGTTCGAGGAGTCACCGCCGTCGGAGATCGACTGGGGGCGACTCGAACGGACCGAGAAGTTCGTGGTCGCCGAGCGGCTCGCACGCTCGACCAAGACGATAGAGGATTTCGCTATCGCCGAGTGATCGGCCACTCGGCGCAGAGCGTGTGGGACCGCAGGGCGAACGGGGGAATGACCGGAGCCGGCGGGACGAGCGGGGCGGTTCGATTGCGTTATCGCGAGTACAGCTTTCCGCCGACCAGCGTCGCGAGTCCGACGCCGTCACCGGGCGTGACGGCGACGTAGGGGTGATCGACCGGTCCGAACACGTCGACGACGCGACCGACGGTCGAGAGCGACTCGTCGACGACGGCGGCGCCGATTCGGGGCGGCTCCTCGCCGGCGTCGCCTCTGGCGATCGCCAGGCCGCCCGCGGTTCTGACGACGGTGCCGACGCGTCGCATCGTCACTCCCGTATGACCCCGAGGTAAGCGGCGATCGCCTGTACGAGGTCGTTTTTGGCCGTGTCCTCGGTGCCTTTGACGACGACTGCGCCGCGCGGCTCGAACTCTCGCGAGTAGGTTTTGTCCCGTTCGATCACCGCGTCGTAGCCGACCTGCTGGACCGCCTTCGCGATCTCGTCGACCGTCGGGTCCTCGACGGCCAGATCCATCGGAACGCGACGCCCGTCCGACCGCGAGCGGTCGGCGTCGAAGTACGCGGGATAAACGACGTTCTCGACCATATCGGAGAGCCGAGCGCGCGGCGTAAGGTCGTTTCGGACCCGTGCCGGTGAACGCCCGTCAATCGACCGCCGACTCGCGGGCGATACGACGCACTCAGTCCGTCCGGAACTCGAACCGGGCACCGCCGCTGTCGGCGGTCAACGCGCGGACTTCCCAGCCGTGGGCCTCGGCGATCTGTTCGGTGATCGCGAGCCCGAGCCCCGTTCCCGCTTCGTCGGTGGTGAACCCGTTCTCGAACACGCGGTCGATGGCGCCTTCGGAAAAGCCGGTCCCGTCGTCCTCGATGTAAAACCCGGTTCCGGGGTCGTCGCCGCGGAACGTCACCTCACCGACGCGGACTGTGATCGGGTCTGTCTCGGAGTTTTCGTCACCACGAAAGACGGCGTCGCCGTCTCTCGAACGACCGTGTTCCACGCTGTCGCCGGACTCCGTCCGGCCGCTAGTCGAACCGTGGTCCACGCTGTTCCGAAACACGTTCTCCAGCAGCTCTCTGGTCCGCGCCGGGTTCGCGTCGAGCGTGACGTCTCCCGAGACGATCAGCTCGGCGTCTCCCGTGTCGACGGTCTCCCACGCGTCCCGTGCGAGCGTTCCGAGTGAGACTGGCTCCGTTTCGCCGACCGCTCTGCCCTGACGAGCCAGCGAGAGCAGGTCCTCGACCAGTTCGTCCATGCGATCTATCGCTTCGCCTGCCTTCGCGAGATGGGCCATCTCGCCCGTCTCCCGCGCGAGTTCGACGTATCCCTCGGCGACGGAGAGCGGATTCCGAAGGTCGTGCGAAACGATGCTCGCGAACTCGTCGAGCCGCTCGTTCTGTCGGCGGAGCGTCGACTCCCGCTCCCTGCGCTCCGTCACGTCCGTGTAAATCGCGTACCCGGAGACGTTCTCGGCGTCGAGCCGGATCGGGACCACGTGGAGGATGAAGTGTCGCGGGCCGTCGACGGTCTCGCGGGTCACCTCGCGGCGGACGTTCTCGCCGCGCCGCAGGCGCTCGTTCAGGTCGGCGGCCTCCCGCTCGGCGTCGGCGGTCGCGGGAACGATGTAGTCGTCGACGGACTCGCCGACGACGGTCTCGGCGTCGTACCCGAACGTCTCCTCGAAGGCGTCGTTCACGCGGTGGACGATCGGTTCCTCGTCGACGAAGTCGTACGCGACGGCGGGGTCCGGGATGTTCGCGAACAGCGCGAGCAGGTGGTCGCGCTCGGCCCGCAGCGCCTCGTTGGTTCGGATGCGGTCGAGCGTCTCCTCGACGTGCGACGCGAGCAGGTCCGCGAGTCGCCGGTCGGACTCGTCGAACGCGTCGGGGTCGGTCGACACCAACTGAAGGACGGTGTCGTCGCCGACGGGAACGGTGAGCGATCGGTCGTACGGGCTCTCCGCGGTCGCGCTCGGCGCGACGACCGACTCGCCCGTTTCGACGACGGTTCCGGCCGCGCCCTCGCCGACGCGGACGCGGTTGCACTCGCCGACCGGGACGGCGGCCGACGCCGCGACGGGCTCGACCCACTCCCCGGTGCGAACACCGACGAGACAGTGATACGAGGGGAACACCTCGTCGGCAACGGCTATCGCGGCTTGGTGGGCTTCCGATACGGTTCTGACGGACGCGAGCCGCGTGGTTCCCGCGTTGAGCCGTTCGATTCGCGAGGGCGACCGAGAGGGCGGCTCTCGCACGCAGTCACGCTCCTCGCGGCTCGCGAGCCAGCGGACGGTCGCGTCGAGATCCGTTGGTGAGGTCGCGATCGCATCGACGGACGGATCCGTCGCGACCGCCTCCGTTGTGTCCTCGACGAACGCGACCACCGGGCTGCTCCACGACTCCTCGCGGAGCCGGTCAAGGTCACTCTCGTCGACGACGACCACGGCATCGACCGCTGCGAGGGACTCGTCGGCGACGTCGGTGGGGGCGACGGTTCGCGACGACAGCGACTCCGGGAGATCTCCCGTGAGCGTCGACGGGTCGGCGAGGATGAGAGCCGTCGGGTCCTCGCTCGACGCGGAGTTCACGATATCGTCATCTCGCCCGCGCCGAGTATAAATATTCCTGCCGACTGTTCTCGATCGCCGAATTGGCTCCGGGAGCGGTCGGGAACCACCCCGGAACCCTTTTGGACGAACACGGGCCACGTTCGTGTAATGAGCGATCTCGAAGCGGAGTACCGTCTCGACTACTTCGAGGAGGAGGGCTTCGATCGGAAGGAGTGTTCCTCCTGCGGGGCGCACTTCTGGACCCGAGACCCGGACCGCGAACTGTGCGGCGAGCCGCCGTGTGAGGACTACAGCTTCATCGACGACCCGGGCTTTCCCGAGCCGTACTCGCTGTCGGAGATGCGTGAGGCGTTCCTCTCCTTCTTCGAGGCGCACGGCCACGAACGGATCGACCCGTACCCGGTCGCGGCGAACCGATGGCGCGACGACGTCCTCTTAACGCAGGCGTCTATCTACGACTTCCAGCCGCTCGTCACCTCGGGACAGACGCCGCCCCCGGCGAACCCCCTCACGATCTCACAGCCCTGCATCCGGATGCAGGACATCGACAACGTCGGCAAGACGGGGCGGCACACGATGGCGTTCGAGATGATGGCGCACCACGCGTTCAACACGCGAGAGGAGGTGGACGAGGACGAGTACGCCTACCACGGCGAGGTGTACTGGAAAGACGAGACCGTGGCGTACTGCGACGAGCTGTTCGAGAGCCTCGGGGCGGACCTCGAAGAGATCACCTACATCGAGGACCCGTGGGTCGGCGGCGGAAACGCCGGTCCCGCTATCGAAGTCATTTATAAGGGAGCCGAGCTGGCGACGCTCGTCTTCATGTGCATGGAGCAGGACCCGGACGGCGAGTACGAGATGAAGGACGGCAACACGTACTCGTTCATGGACACGTACATCGTCGACACCGGCTACGGGTTGGAGCGATGGACGTGGATGAGCCAGGGGACCGCGACCGTGTACGAGGCCGTCTACCCCGACGCGATCGACTTCCTGAAGGAAAACGCGGGAATCGAGCACACCGAGGAGGAACAGCGCCTCGTCCACCGTGCAGCGAAGCTCTCCGGGCGACTCGACATCGACGACGTCGACGACGTGGAGGCCGCTCGCGGCGAGATCGCCGATCGACTCGACGTCGACGTGGACCGCCTGCGCGAGCTGGTCGAGCCGCTCGAATCGATCTACGCGATCGCCGACCACTCGCGGACGCTCGCGTACATGTTCGGCGACGGAATCGTTCCCTCGAACGTCGGCACGGGCTACCTCGCGCGGATGGTGCTCCGACGGACGAAGCGGCTCGTCGACGAGGTCGACGTCGACGCGCCGCTCGACGAGCTGGTCGACATGCAGGCCGAGCGACTCGGATACCGGAACCGCGACACGATCCGCGAGATCGTTCGCACGGAGGAGCGGAAGTACCGCAAGACGCTGGAGCGCGGCTCGCGAAAGGTGGAGTCGCTCGCCGACGAGTACGCCGGCACCGGCGATCCGATCCCGACCGATGCCCTGCTCGAACTGTACGACTCCCACGGGATCCAGCCGGACATGGTCGCGGATATCGCGGCCGACCGCGGCGCCGAGGTGGACGTCCCCGACGACTTCTACGCGCTCGTCGCCGACCGCCACGAGGAGGCCGATGCCGCCGAACACGACAGCGACCGCGACGAACGGCTCGGCGACCTCCCCGAGACGGAGAAGCTGTACTACGACGACCAGGGCCGCACGGAGTTCGAGGCGGTCGTCCTCGACGTGCTCGACCGCGAAGAGGGGTACGACGTCGTCTTAGACCAGACGATGTTCTACCCGGAGGGCGGCGGTCAGCCGGCGGACAGGGGACAGCTGACCGTCGGCGAGACGACGGTCGACGTCGTCGATGTGCAGGAGGAAGACGGAGTCGTGCTTCACCGAACCGACGCGGACCCCGGCAAGGGAGAGTTCGTCCGCGGCCAGGTCGACGGCGACCGGCGCGATCGGTTGCGCGCACACCACACCGCGACCCACCTTATCGGGCACGCGGCTCGCGAGGTACTCGGCGATCACGTCCGACAGGCGGGCGCACAGAAGGGGATCGACTCCTCGCGGCTCGACATCCGCCACTACGACCGTATCTCCCGGGAGCAGGTGAAAGCGATCGAGCGCGTCGCCAACGAGCTCGTCCGCGACGACGTGTCGGTCCGACAGGAGTGGCCCGACCGCAACGAGGCGGAGGCCGAACACGGGTTCGACCTGTACCAGGGCGGCGTCCCGCCGGGAACCAATATTCGCCTGATCCACGTGGGCGACGCCGACGTACAGGCGTGTGCCGGCACCCACGTCGACCGCACGGGCTCGATCGGCGCCGTGAAAGTGCTGAAAACCGAGCCGGTGCAGGACGGCGTCGAGCGGATCGTGTTCGCCGCGGGCGAGGCGGCGATCGAGGCGACCCAGCGGACGGAGGACGCGCTGTACGACGCCGCGAGCGTGCTCGACGTCGACCCCCTCGACGTGCCCGAGACCGCAGAGCGGTTCTTCGAGGAGTGGAAGGCCCGAGGAAAGGAGATCGAGAAGTTAAAAGAGGATCTCGCGACCGCCCGCGCGTCCGGCGGCGCGGACGCCGAAGAGGTCGACATCGGGGGGGCGGTTGCGGTGATCCAGCGGCTCGACGGAGACGCCGACGAGCTACGCGCCACCGCGAACGCCCACGTCGACGACGGAAAGGTCGCGGTCGTCGGCAGCGGCGCCGACGGCTCCGCGAGCTTCGTCGTCGGCGTTCCCGACGGGGTGGACGTGAACGCCGGGCAGGTGGTCTCGGACCTCGCCGCGCGCGTCGGCGGCGGCGGCGGCGGGCCGCCGGACTTCGCGCAGGGCGGCGGTCCCGACGCGGACCGGCTCGATGACGCCTTGGCTGCCGCGCCCGAGATCCTCCGCAGCCTGCAAGAGGCGTAACTCGCCCACTGATCAGCCATGCCGTACGCGAACAACGCAGGCGTCGAGATCCGGTACGAGGTGGACGCACCGAACGCCGGCGCCCCCGACGAGGCGGTCGTGTTCTGCGGCGACGTAGGACTCGGCGCGTGGCAGTTCGGCTGGCAACACGCCGCGCTCGCTGGCCCGCACACGGTCATCACCCCAGAGACGCGAGGAATCGGCGAGTCGGATACGCCGCCCGGGCCGTACACGGTCGAGGGGCTCGCAAGCGACGTCGACGCCGTCTGCGCGGCCGAGGGCGTTCGGAACGCGCACCTCGTCGGCTACGGGCTCGGGGGGATGGTCGCGCTCGCGTACGCGCTCGGGTCCTCGCGGCCAGCGAGCCTGACGGTCATCGGCACTCCGGCGGCCGGTGACAGCTACAACCCCGCCGGCGTGTGGGCCGACCCGTCGTCGCCCGCAGCCGTGGAGGGGTCGCTGACCGGGCTGCTATCGGAATCGTTCCGCGAGGTACACCCGGACGTGATCTCGCGGATCGTCGAGTGGCGGCTCGGCGAAGACGGGGACCGCGAGACGTGTAAGGCACACTGCGCGGCGATCGAGGAATTCGACGTCTCGGGCCGACTGTACGAGATCACGACGCCGACGCTCGTCGTCCACGGCACCGAGGACACGGCGTGTCCGCGCTCCGCGGCGGTGTCGCTCGCCGAGGGACTCCCTCGGGGAGCGCTCCACGCGATCGAGGACGCGCGCCATCTCGTCGGCGTAGAGGCGTCCGCCGCGGTCAACGACGCGATCGTCGGATGGCTCGCCGAGCACGCGAGCGACTCGCTTACGGAATGATCGTCGAGTGATCCGCCGAGGAGAGTCCGCGGGTCGTGCGGGGACACCGCTCTCTGACGCCGGTACCGCTTCGCGCCGTCGCAACCGTTTTGTCTCGGTCGCGCCTCGTACGCGATAATGACTCGTCTCCGCTTCGCTCTGTTAAACGCCGCCCACGAGGGCGCGAACACCCGGCGGAACTTCCGTCGGGAGCTCGACGCCGACCTCGTCGAGTTCGACGTCACCGACGGCCACCTGCCCGACCACACCGACTTCGACGGCGTGATCGTCACCGGCTCGCGCTCGTCCGTCTACTGGGACGAGGCGTGGATTCCCCCGCTCGTCGACTACGTGGCCGACGCGGCCGAAGACGACCTGCCCGTTCTCGGCGTCTGTTACGGCCACCAGGTGCTCGCGGAGGCGCTCGGTGGGCGCGTCGCCGGAATGGACGGCTTCGAGATCGGGTACAACGAGATCCGGCATCGCGGCGGCGACGAGCTGTTCGACGGGGTCGACGAGTCGTTCACGGCGTTCACCACGCACGGCGACACGGTCGTCGAACTCCCGCCGAACGCGACGCCGCTCGCCGAGAACGAACACGGGGTCCACGCGTTCCGTGACGGCCACTGCTGGGGCGTCCAGTTCCACCCGGAGTACGACACCGAGACGGCTCGCGAGGTCGCCGACGGGAAACGAGAGCAACTCAACGACGCACGCGTGGACGCCGTCCTCGATTCGATCACTCCGGAGGCGTACGCGGCCGCCTGCGAGGCGAAGGCGCTGTTCGACAACTTCACCGCCTACGCGCGCCGAGTGCGGGCCGACCGCGATGTCGTCGTTGCGGACGACTGATATCGACCGCGTTCTTGATAGGAGCGCTGCTGAAGCGGAGGCTCCTCACGTGAGCGCTCCCGAGGTGCTCCCCTGAGTGCTCTCGGGGGAGGTCGTCGGCTCCGACAGCTACTTTCCCCCCTAGTCCATACCAACGCTTGATGGTTTTGTCTCGGGTGCAAGCGGTGTTCGACCGGGCAAAATCGGAGATTCACCGCTCGTTCACCGAAGAGTACACTCCGAGACAGACCGCGGGTAGTTTCTCGCTCGGAGTGTTCATCACGATGCTCCCGACGCTCGGCACCGGACTGATCCTCTTCGTGGTCCTCGCGTGGGCGATTAACCGAATCAACCGCATCGCGCTGTTCGCCTCTGTGATCGTGTTTAATCCGGTCGTGAAGTGGGGCGTGTACGGCACCAGCTTCGCGCTCGGAACGACGATTCTCGGTCCCGTTCCCGGCGTGACGCGTTCGGCCGTGTCGCTGTCGGCCGGATCCGACATCGTCGTCCGGCTGCTGGTCGGGAACCTGATCCTCGCAGTCCTCGCCACGGTTATCGCGTACCTCGCCGCGTTCCGGCTCGTTTCGGCGTACGAGCACGACGCGCTCCCGGTGGTCGGTGGCGTCACAGACCTTCTCGGCTCCGACGACGGCAACGCGACCCCCGACGGCGAGTCCGTCGAGTGCGCCGACGGCGGCGAGCGCTGACCGGCGCGCCGCGGTCGACGCACGAACAGATCGGTATCGACGGTGGGTGGTCACGGTCGAACACGCTTATACGGTTCCCGCCCGGAACCACCGTATGAACGTAGTACCGGACACCAGTGCGGTCGTCGACGGCCGCGTGTCCGAACGCGTCGAGGACGGCTCTTACGAGGGCGTGACGGTGATCGTCCCCGAGGCCGTCGTCGGTGAGCTGGAGTCGCAGGCCAACGACGGTCTCGAATCGGGCTGGGACGGACTGGGCGAGCTCAAACGGCTCGCCGACTACGCCGACGACGGGGCGATCGAACTGCGGTACGTCGGCAAGCGCGCCAGCGGCGACGCCCGGTCGCACGCCCACGAGGGCGACGTCGACGCGCTGATCCGCGACCTCGCCGCCGACCACGAAGCGACGCTGCTCTCCAGCGACATCGTACAGGCGGAGGTCGCCCGCGCGAAGGGGATCGACGTCGAGTACGTCGAGCCCGTCGCTCGGGGCGTCGTCGACGAGCTCCCGATCCAGCACTTCTTCACCGACGAGACGATGTCGGTCCACCTCAAGACGGGCACGAAGCCGAAGGCGAAACGCGGATCGCTCGGTGAGATGCGGTACGTCGCCATCGACGAGGAACTGACCGACGAAGAGCAGATGCGCGAGTGGGCGACGTCGATCGTCGACCTCGCGCGCCAGTCGAACGAGGGGTTCATCGAGCTCTCCGGCGACGGGATGGACATCGTCCAGTTCCGGAACTACCGGATCGCCGTCGCGCGCCCGCCGTTCGCGGACGGGATCGAGATCACGGCCGTTCGCCCGATCGCGAAGACGACCCTCGACGACTACGAGTTCGCCGACGAACTGCGAGAGCGGTTCCTCGAACGGAAGCGGGGAGTGCTCATCTCCGGCTCGCCCGGGGCTGGCAAGTCGACGTTCGCACAGGCGGTCGCGGAGTTCCTCAACGACAACGACTACGCGGTCAAGACGATGGAGAAGCCGCGCGACCTCCAGGTCGGGCCGGAGATCACCCAGTACGGTGCGCTCGGCGGGGAGATGGAGAACACCGCCGACTCCCTGCTCTTAGTACGGCCCGACTACACCATCTACGACGAGGTGCGCAAGACGAACGACTTCGAGGTGTTCTCGGACATGCGGATGGCCGGCGTCGGGATGGTCGGCGTCGTCCACGCGTCGCGGGCGATCGACGCGCTCCAGCGGCTCGTCGGTCGCGTCGAACTCGGCATGATCCCGCAGATCGTCGACACGGTCGTGTACATCGAGGCCGGCGAGGTCCACACGGTGTACGACGTGACGACGGAGGTGAAGGTCCCGGCCGGGCTCACCGCCGAGGACCTCGCGCGCCCCGTCATTCAAGTGTCCAACTTCGAGACGGGTCGCCCCGAGTACGAGATCTACACGTTCAACCGGCAGGTCGTCACGGTGCCGCTTGACGAGGACGACGAAGAAAGCGAGACCGGCGTCGGCCGCATCGCGAAACAGGAGATCGAACGCGAGATCCGGTCGGTCGCGCACGGGCACGTCGACGTCGCCCTCGAAGGCAACGATCGGGCGGTCGTGTACGTATCGGAGGGTGACATCGGCACTGTCATCGGGAAGGGCGGCGGGCGGATCAGCGATATCGAGAGTCGGCTGGGGATCGAGATCGACGTCCGCACGCACGACGAGAAGCCGGGTGAGCGCGACAGCGGCTCGGGCGGCACCGGTCGCGGATCGAACGGACAGGGCGGCGGTCAGGTCGGCGAGGAGCGCGGGACTGCCGTCCAGCCCGAGATCACCTCACGGCACGTCGTCCTCGACGTCGACGGCGGCGTCGGCGAGACGGTCGAGGTGCGTGCGGACGGCGAGTACCTCTTTACCGCCACCGTCGGACGCGGCGGTGAGGTACAGGTGTCGCGCGGCTCCGCGATCGCGGAGGAACTGGAGGACGCGATCGATCGGAAACGGACAGTGACCGTCGTCCCGGCTCGGTAAGGGGGCGCTTCCGCAGCGGCCGACGCTTCGGACTCGACCGCCGTCGTTCGACTTCACGCAATTCGACGATCGTCGTGTCCTATTCCTCCTGAAAGATAACGCTTTTTTGGCGGTGGTCGGAATCTCCGTGCATGTCAGACGAGTTAAAGCGTGGGCTCGAGGGTGTCCTCGTCGCGGAGTCGGAGCTGAGCCACGTCGACGGTGAGGCTGGCAGGCTCGTGTACCGTGGATACGACATCGAAGAGCTCGCGCGTGGCGCGAGCTACGAGGAGGTGCTGTACCTCCTGTGGCACGGGTCACTGCCGACGCGCGAGGAACTCGACTCCTTCGCCGCGGAGCTCGCCACGGAGCGTGACGTCGACGACGACGTCCTCGAGACGGTTCGGATGCTCGCCGACGCGGGAGAAGAGCCGATGGCTGCGCTCCGGACTGCGGTTTCGATGCTCTCAGCGTACGAGCTCGAGCCCGATTCGGACCCGGCCGACCTCGAGGCGACGCTTCGGAAGGGGCGTCGGATCACGGCGAAGATCCCGACGGTTCTCGCCGCGTTCGAGCGCGCCCGCCAGGGAGAGGAGCCGGTTGCTCCCGACGGTGACCTCTCGCACGCTGCCAACTTCCTCTATATGCTCACGGGGACAGTTCCGGACGACGTGAGCGAAGAGACGTTCGACATGGCGTTGACACTGCACGCCGACCACGGGCTCAACGCCTCCACGTTCACCTCGATAGTTATCGGCTCGACGATGGCGGACGTCTACTCCGGTGTCACCGGCGGGATCGGGGCGCTCTCCGGTTCGCTACACGGTGGCGCGAACCAGGACGTGATGGAGTTGCTGTACGAGGTCGACGAGTCCGAGAAGGACCCCGTTCAGTGGGTGAAAGACGCCCGCGCGGACGGTCGGCGAATCCCCGGGTTCGGTCACCGCGTGTACAAGGTGAAAGACCCGCGCGCGCGCATCCTCGAAGAGAAGCTCCGCGATCTCTCGGAATCGTCCGGCGACACGAAGTGGCTCGACTACACGACCGCGATCGAAACGTATCTCACCGACCAAGGGCTCGTCGAGAAGGGAATCGCACCGAACGTCGACTTCTACTCCGGTTCGGTCTACGACTCGATGGGAATCCCGCTCGACATGTACACGCCCATCTTCGCGATGAGCCGCGCGGGCGGTTGGATCGCACACATGGTGGAGTACCAGGAAAACAACCGACTCATCCGTCCGCGTGCACGCTACACCGGACCCGAGACTGCCGAGTTCGTTCCGATAGACGAGCGGTAGGCAGTCTCGGGAGCGGCGTCGCTTGGTGTTCTACGAACTCAACCGCTCTCGGGCGAACTTCGCGAGCAGCGGGAGGTCGTCGAGGTGGATCAGCTTCGCCATCGCGGCCTTATCGCCGTGGTTCACCTCCTCTAAGGTGTCGTTGTCAGTCTGCCGGAGATCGCGCATCAGCCGGTCGTACCGATCGTTCGGGGCGAGGTATAGCAACCGTGTGAGCATCAGCCGAGAACGCATTCGTGGTGCGACATCACGATGCCACAGGTCCTCGTATATCGAGAGGCTCTCGGCGTCGACTCGCCGCTTCGAGTCCGTGAGACACCGATCGATGGTGGCGGCCGCAGCGCGAGCGGACTTCATCCCTTTGTGAATTCCTTCGCCCCACAGCGGATCGATGGTGGGAACCGTATCGCCGATCGCGAGGAATCGATCGGTGTGCATCTCATCCGGCATCTGGATGTGTGCGGACCCGCGGTGAACCTTTCCGTTGATCTGTTCGGCGTCGGCGAATCGAGGGTCTCGTTCGATCCACTCGTTGAGGTAACCGTCTACCGTTTGTCCCTCTTTGGCGAACTCTCGGTGCCGATCGTTTTGGATGTAGCAGATCCCCACCTTCGCGGTGTCTTCACCCGTCGCGAAGATCCACGAGTAGCCGCCCGGAGCGATGTCGTGATCGAGTCGTAACATCATGGCCCGACGGAGGTCGGCGTACTCCGGATGGTTCATCTCGACCCCCTTCATCTCGTACTCGATGCCGATCGCTTGGTTCTCTCGTTCGAGGTCGACCACGTCGAGCGCGCTCGCGATGGGCGCGGCTGGCCCGGTCGCGTCCACGACGATGTCCGCGTAGATCTCCTCGTCGCCGTTGTACTGGACGCCTTCGATGACGCCGTCGTCGTCGAGAATCGGCCGTGAGACCCGGGCGTCGAACCGATACTCGGCACCGTTCTCGCGGCCGTCCGCCACGAGGAACCGCTTGAACTCCGCGAACTCCAACACGGCGCCCGGCTGGTAGCTCTCGTAGTAGTTGTTCGGTGACTCCAACACGACGTCGTCGGTGTACGACATGACCACGTCGTCGGGGATGCCGAACGCCGACATCATCGACGGGAACGTCCCGGCCGTCGACTTGTTGCTTTGGCGGGGGAAGTCGGCCTCCGGTTCCGTTTCGAGAACGACGACGTCGTAGTCGCGCGTCGCCAGGTCGCGGGCGCACTGAGCGCCGGCCGGTCCGGCACCCGCAACCACGACGTCGTAGCGATCAACCATATACTCGCTAATACGGACCCATGTAATTAGGCTTGCTGAAACTCGTCGGGAACCCCTCGCGAGACCGCTTCGTCGACCGATTTTGGCGGTTTTCCGAGGTCGGAATATTACTGCTCGACTCGCGTAGAACCGGCAGTTCCCGGTGAGAAAATTCCCGCGTCGGCCCGTTCAGTAGAACTCGCGAACGAGGTCCGTCGCGCTCTCGGGCGCGCCGTCCGGGATGACGGACATATCCTCGTCGACGCCGTGCTGTTCGTGGTACGGTACGGAGTCCTCGTTCTGGTAGATGACGCCCTGGTACTCCTGCTCGGAGTTGAGGATGGCGTCCTTCGCGTCCTCGCGGTCGGTCGGATCGTGGTCGGTCTCTTTCAGGTCGACCAGCGAGTCGCGGAAGTAATCGTACGTGTCCACGTCGTTGAACGTGACGCAGGGGGAGTAGACGTTCACGAAGCCGAATCCGTCGTGTTCGACCGCCTTCTGGATGATCTCCTGATGCCGGAGCGCGTCGGAGGAGAACGACTGCGCGATAAAGGTCGCGCCCGACGCCAGCGCCAGCGCGTGCGGGTTGACGGGGGGCTGCTTGGGCCCGTCGGGGCTCGTCGACGTCTCGAAGTCCTCGCGCGAGGTGGGCGACGCCTGTCCCTTCGTCAGCCCGTAGATCCGGTTGTCCATCACGACGTACGTCATGTCGACGTTCCGCCGGACGGCGTGGACGAAGTGGCCTGCGCCGATGGAGTAGCCGTCACCGTCGCCGCCGGCGACCATCACTTCGATGTCCGGTCGCGCCATCTTGACGCCGGTCCCGACGGGGAGTGCGCGCCCGTGGACACCGTGAAGCGCGTAGCTGTGCATGTAGGTGCCGATCTTGCCGGAACAGCCGATCCCGGCGACGACGAACGTGTTGTCGGGATCGTTGCCCGTCTCGGCGAGGGCCTTCATCATCCCGTTCATCGTGCCGAAGTCGCCACAGCCCGGGCACCAGGTCGGTTGCTTGTCGGATTTGAAGTCGGTGAATCGAATGTCTGAGCTCATTGGTTACGCCTCCACCCCCGTCGCGAGGGTCGCCTTGATATCGTCTGCGAGTTCGTCGGCCTTGAATCGCACGCCGGTGTACTTGTTTATCCGCTCGACGCGCTCCAAGACGTCGTGTTCGACGAGGTTCGCGAACTGTCCCCGTTCGTTACACTCGACGACGATCACGTCGTCGGCCGCCTGCACGTCCTCGGTGAGGTCCGGGCGCGGGAAGATGTACGGCACCGACAGGACGCGAACGGTGATGTCGTCTTCGGCGAGGAGCTCGACCGCCTCGGCGATCGCTCCCTCGTTCGACCCCCACGAGATCACGAGCGTGTCGGCGTCTTCGTCGCCGAACTCGCGCGGGCTCCAGTCTTCTCGGTCGCGGGCGGTCTCGACCTTCCGATTGCGCTTGTCGACCTGCGCGACGCGCATCTCGGTGTCCTCGGTCCGTCGGCCCTGCTCGTCGTGTTCGAGGCCGGTCGACATGTGCGCGCCGTCCGCCGTGCCGGGGAACGCGCGCGGTGAGATCCCGTCGTCGGTGATCTCGTGCGGCTGGAAGCCGCCGGACTCGCTCATGTGGCCGTCGATGTCGGCCTCGTCGACGACGAAGCCGCGGTCGATCTCCACCTCGTCCATGTCGAAGGTCTCCGGGGAGAACGTCTGCTCGGTGACCGCCATCGAGAGGTCGGCGGTGAGATAGACGGGGATCTGGTACTTCTCGGCGAGGTTGAACGCCTCGACGGTCTTCCAGAAGCACTCGTCGATCGTCGTCGGTGCGAGCACGAAGCGGGGGATTTCACCGTGCCCGCCGTACAGCATGTGGTTCAGGTCGCCCTGCTCCTGTTTCGTCGGCATTCCGGTTGACGGACCGGAGCGCATCACGTTACAGATGACGAGCGGGGTTTCGCTCGTCGCGATGAGCCCGAACGTCTCCGTCATCAGGTCGATTCCGGGTCCGGAGGTCGCGGTCATCGACCGCGCGCCCCCGCGAGCGGCACCGAGCGCCATGTTGATCGCGGACAGCTCGTCTTCCGCCTGCACGACGTGGCCGCCGTAGCGTTCGATCCGGCCGGTGAGGTACGTCATCACGTCGGTCGCGGGCGTGATCGGGTATCCGGCGTAGAAGCGGCACCCGGCCGCGATAGCGCCCATCCCGATCGCCTCGTCGCCGTTGAGGAGGACGTAGTCCTCGTCCGTGGTCTCCAGGTCGTAGTCGAACTCGTGGTCGAACTCCTCGGCGACGTACGACTGGCCCGCGCGGGCCGCCTCCTTGTTGTTGTCGACGAGCTTCTGTCCCTTGTCCGAGAAGCGCTTTTCGAGGGCCGAGTCGAGGTTCTCGATGGGGAAATCGGCCACTTCACAGGCCGCGCCGAGGGCGACGACGTTCCGCATAATCGCGCCGCCAGCCTCCTCGGCGAGGCGCTTGAGCGGCACGTCGATGCCGATCATCTCGTCGGGAATTTCGACGTTCTGCATCGTCGTGCGCTCCCCGTCGTAGATGATCACGGAGCCCTCGTGAAGCTCGTCGAGGTTCTCCTCGATGGTTCGGGGGGTCAACGCGATGAGCACGTCGAGCCGGTCCACGACGCTCTGTACCTTGTCGACGGAGGTTCGCACCTTGTAGGCGGTGTAGCCGCCGCGGATTCGCGAGGCGAAGTCCTTCGACGTAAACACGTGTCGACCCGCGCGGGAGAGCGCTTGCGCGAAGATCTTTCCCGTCGAGTCGATGCCGTCGCCGGCTTCTCCGCCGACGGCCCAGTTGAAGTCCGCTGCCATGCTATGCCGACGCTTTCGCCGGACTCATCAAAAGACTTCTGGAAGGAGTCACCGACGTGTTTTTGGACGTTTGTTTGCGGTCTCGCGAATATTGTCACTTATTAGGGGTAGTATCTGCTCACATGGCGAATACACTGGACGAACGTTTTCCACATTCCGCACGATCGACCCGCTCTGTCGCAGGGTATTTCGACGTTCGTCGAACCAATTGCTCCGGCTTCGCCACGTCATCTCCGCGGCGACACAGGCAGCGTCGTCGCCGACGGGAACACGTTTGTGTCCGCCGCTCGGATCGTATTTATGGAGACGACAGTCACGGTCAGCGCGGTCGAGGAAGTCGGCCGCAACACGTACGCGCTCACGTTTCGCGCCCCGGACGAATTCGCCGCCGAGCCCGGGCAGTTCGTCAAACTCGGCACGGAGATCGACGGCGAGTCCGTCGCCCGTTTTTATACCCTTTCGTCGCCGACGGTCGGCGAGACGTTCGAGGTCACGGTCGGGATCGACCCCGAGGAGGGCGGCGAGTTCTCGGCGTTCCTCGCCGACGTCTCGACCGGCACGGAGATGACGCTCTCCGGCCCCTTCGGCGACCAGCACTACGACGGGGAGCCGCGCGCGGTGGTCGTCGCGGGCGGGCCGGGCGTCGGCCCCGCGGTCGCCATCGCGGAGCGCGCGCTCGACGACGGCGCGGAGGCCGCGATCGTCTACCGCGACGACGACGTGTCGCACGCCGAGCGGCTGGACGCGCTGGAGGCTCGTGGTGCCGCGGTCCGCCTCCTCGACGAAGCCGAGGCGCTGGACGGGGCGGTCGCCGAGGCGCTGACGGGGGTCGAGGGCGAGACGGTCTTCGTGTACGGCTTCGCCGACCTCGTCGCCGACGCCGAGGCCGCGGTCGAGGCCGCCGGCGGCGACGCCGACGCCGCGAAGGTCGAGAACTTCGGCTAAACGTAGTTTCGGACCTTTCAAGCGATTACTTATAAATCGTCGACGCTGGGTCGATGAAGAGCGCCTCCAAAGCCCCAGCCGGGAGGCGCGCGTTTGAATCCCACCCCGCACAACACCGCCCCGCACAACACCGCCCCGCACAACACTGCCCCGCACAACACCGCCCCGCACCTCACGCCTCCCCAGCCTCGTCGGACCGGCGCGTCGCGCCGGTCCGGCTCCAGCGAGGGACCGAAGGTCTCTCTGGCAGTCGGGCTTAGCCCGACGACCTCGCACGCGCTCCTCGCGGCCTATCGGCCACTCGGAGGCGTGCGCCGACTGCGAGTCCGTCACTCCCCCTGATCGATGTCCCACGGCGCGTCGTCCGGGAGGTCGCTCGTCTTATACACGCCCCTGCCGACGGCGACCTCTCGGCCCTCGCGGTCGGGCCGCTCGCCGTCGGCACTCAAGTACTCGTCCGCGTCGCTCGCAGGCTGGACGACCGCCACGTCGACGACGGCGGTCTCGCCGCCTTCCCGGACGGCCTCGGCGGTCGCGACGAGGTCGTCGGTCGCGGGCGAGAGGTAGTCGATCCGGAAGTCGATCGTCGGCGTCGGAAATCCCACGAGCGACGTCGCGGCCGCGCCAGCGATGCTGTCGGCCAGCGAAAAGGCGACGCCGCCCTGCCCGATGGCCTGCTGCCGATTCGAGGAGTGCTTCTCACCGAAACGCAGACACCCGACGGCTCGCCCGTCCGCGGCCTCCGTCACCTCGATGTCGAGGAGGTCGCGAAACGGGCTCCGGTTGAAGTACGCGAGGATAGGCTCCTCGTCGCTCATCGCGACTCGCTCTCGGCGTCCGGATCCCGGGCCGTCGAGTCGCCTGCACCCTCACCGCCGAAGTAGTCGGCGAGCCGCTCGGCGGCCTCGACCGCTCGCGGCGTCACGAGCGCGAACCGGATCCAGTCGCCCCGGGCGGTGCCGAACGCGTTGCCGGGCATCCCCGCGACGCCCGCCTCGTCGATCAGCCGCTTCACGTTTTCCATGGTGCCGGGGAACCCGTCGAACCGCGCGAGCACGTAAAACGCGCCGTCCGGACGGCTGTACTCCGCGCCCGCGGCGTCGAGCGCGTCGGTGAACGCGTCGACCCGGTCGGCCAGCAGCTCGCGGGCTTCGGCGTAGTACTCCGGCGGCGTCTCGGCGAGCGCGTGGTGGACCGCGTACTGCGACGGCCGCGGGCCCGCGACGTTCACGAGCATGTGCCTCGCCTTCGCTCTGAACACGTGCTCGTCGGGAAACAGTCCGTAGCCGACCCGGAACCCCGTAATCGCCATCGACTTGGAAAACCCGCTCGTGACGATCACCCGGTCCGAGTCGAGCGTCAACGCGGACTCGAACGAGCCCGTCAGATCGAAGTGGTCGTACACCTCGTCGACGACGACGAGCGCGTCGACCGCTTCCGCGATCGAGAGGACCTCCCGAACCGCGTCGAGGTCGTAGATCGCGCCGGTCGGATTGTTCGGCGTGTTGAGCGCGATGAGTGCGGTGTCGTCGCTCGCGGCCTCGCGGATCGCCGCCACGTCGAGCCCGCCGTCGTACGCCGTCGGCACGAGCGTCGCCTCGCCGCCGAGCATGCTCACCTTACCGGGGTAGTACGGGTAGACGGGATCCATGAGCAACGCCTCGTCGCCCGCGTCGCGCTCGAACGCGCGCGCCATCGCGAGGTAGTTCGCCTCCCCCGTCCCGTTCGTGATGACGACGCGGTCGACGTCGACGTTTCGTCGCTCGGCGATCGCCTCGCGGAGCTCCAGCAGCCCCTCACTCGGCGGGTACTGGAACGAGTCGGACGGGAGATCGGCGTACTCTCGGAGCGACTCACGGAGTGCGACCGGCGGCTCCCAGTCGGGATTACCGCTCACCATGTCGATGACGTCACCGTCCGCCGCCCCCGCGTACTCCATAACGTGGAAGAACTTCGGCTCCTCGTACTCCATACCGACGGCTCGGGGCCGGGCTCCGTGGCTCTTTCGACCGCGGCTGGCGGCGTATTCGAACGAGGCCGCCGGCCGTCACCGATTCGGTGCTTTCACTTACGGCCCCGGCAACCCCGTCGTATGAACAAACGGGGTCACGTTCTCAACGCGCTGCTGCTCGCGCTCGGACTCGGGGTCATCATCGAGCCGAGCCTCAATCTCGAGACGGTGCGAACCACGGCACAGATCACGGTCCCGATCGTGCTGGGGGCGCTGTTTCCCGACGTCGACACGGCCTTCGGTCGCCACCGAAAGACGCTCCACAGCCTCCCGGTGCTCGGGGTCTTCCTCGCGTACCCGATCCTGTTCGGCAACCTCCAGTACGTCTGGATCGGCGTGTTGACTCATTACCTCCTCGACGTGGTCGGGAGCCGCCGCGGGATCGCTCTCTTTCACCCGTTCTCCGACAAGGAGTACGGCATGCCGACCGGCGTCACGACGAGCAGCAAGTACGCGGACCTCGTCACCGTGATCATCACCGCCCTGGAACTCGTCGTCTTCTGGGCGATCCACACCTACGTGATCACGCTCGATCTCGACGTCGCCGCCGCCACTCGGGCGGCGAGCGACGCGGCCGCGGGCCTCGGGATCTGAGTCGCTTCGGGTCGTCGCTCGTCGAGATCTGGATCGGTCAGCACCGTCCTTACCGAACTCCTCACTTGGCGACAGAAACCGATCCGATTCCGGTCAATACGGGGGATTGGCTCCGTTGAAATCCTATTCATCAGCCAATTTTCATCTGAAACAACCGGTCGCTGAAAACTGCAAACCGAACATGAGCGGCAACCGCTATTACCACAAGAGTCCTTCCTCAAAATATCAATAGAAGTTTGTACATAATGACAAAGTGTGGTCTATGCCCTCCGAAATTCATGGCTATACAACCAAAACAAAGCTACTTCATCTGATTTTCTGGACAGCTGTTCTTTCTGCGTTTATAAGCGCGTCACTGGGATACAACTTCCTAGTCACTGTGATCCTCGCCGTCATTGGTGGATCGATTGTAGCTGGTGTGGTCTTCCTAGCGATCACCTACGAGTAAACGCATCTCTGTACTGATCGATCCGATCTGGCCGAATCGGAAACAATTCTGTGTGAGATACGCGCCCTGCATCTTGCAACGTGAACGGCACGTTATCTCGAACTGATAGGATTCTCTGCGGTCAACTCGCACGCTTTGTCTACCGGCTGTTTCAGGAAGGATATGTCTGTATGATAGACTTTCAACAGAGCCGGGAGATTCACATACCGACGTGGAACACCGACCGACCCACATTGCGTCAGAAACCGCGTGCGAGATACAGGGTATGTCTGCCTCAGTTCGGACCGAGGTGACAGACGCGATTCGCGTGGAGAGTCAACAGATGAACGTCTCGTTTACGCGTCGAGCGCGGCGTTGAATAGCGCGGTGTCAGCGTAAGACCTCCACTGAACGATCTTCCCGTCTTTGAGATCAAAGACGTGTGCATTCGGGTATGTGACTGACTTCCCTGACTTGCGATACGTCCCACTCCACGTGTGAAGCAGGACCACGGTCTCACCACTGGCGACGTATCGCTCTGGATCGACCGAAACGTCCTCCCACTCGGTTCCGACCCTGGAAAAGACGTTCTCGACAATTTCGTCGAACCCGTGGTGCGTCCCGCCGCCAGCGATTCCCTTTGGTTCGTGCAACTCCACGTCGGGATCCATGAGGCCTCGGATAGCCTCGAAATCGCCCTCAGCGAACCGATCGTACAGTTCTTTCACTCTCTCGATGTTGGTTTTCTCTGTCTCTCCCGGCATATGGATCACGTTGTATACGATAGCTGAGAACATAGCGTCATAGGCTGCCACGCTACCATGGATAGTAACCAGATGGCTTGTGGGGGAATTGCCAGAGATCAACGCGCGATAATCAAGGCAGGTCGGACAGGCCAGCAATCCCGGAGAGCCCCTTCACCAGCTCTCCCCTCATTTGTGACGGGAACCTCCGGAGAAACATCGGTGCTCGATATGCGTTTTGTATGCAGCAGTGCCGTTTCGAGCTACTCAGCGTTTGTCAGTAAAACCATGACCGATACAGAGCGCGAGTTCAGCACCACGGTTCTGCCTGTTCCTATCTTGAAGGAGAGGAACTACCCCTCAATGAGCCTGCTTGTCGACTAGACAGCCTTCAAAATTCAGTTCGCCCGCACGATGATCGCCTGCGGGGACTCCGGGTCAAATAGAATATCTGCCCTCGCTGCAGGCGCTCCGCCACCGCCTTCGACAGGCCACGCGAACTGCCAATCGCTCCACTGAGCTCTCTCATCGACAGAGACGCTTAATCCTCCCGGGACGCCATCAAAGGGGATTGTGTCGCTGGCTGTCTCCGCTTCGACCTCAACCTCTTCAACATGGAAGAAATCAATTTCACTTTCTCCGATCCGGATACGAACCGTTCTGGCACTGTCGGAGTAATTGTATACGCGGATTGAATACTCTCGTTCGTCACCCGATCCCAATCCAAGCGACGTACATCCAGCGATCGCCGCGCCAACGACTGTGCCACTCCCACAGAGGAATTGCCTTCGTGAGACCATGTGTTGTCACATCTATAGTTATTTAGTAAAATTAGGCTTTGTTGAAATCCTCTACGGCTAATACTGCTAACTCATCCGCGGTCAGTACAAGTTACGCATCATCCAGTGTGGGATACCCAAATCCGGCACGGGGCTCCCGGAAACCACTGAGAGTGAACTATCTCTCCCCTTTTTCCGATATCGGCCCCTACGAGGGAGTATGGCGGAAAAGTCGACCGAACAACTCGAGTACGAGTGTGCCAATTTGCTCAAAGAGTTAGGCTTCAGCGAGTACGAAGCCTACACGTTCGTCTATCTCCTCCAACTCGGGACTGGCACCGCAAAGGACGTCGCAGAGATCGGCGACGTGCCTCGCACCCGCGTCTACGACGCGGTTGATGCCCTTCACGAAGCTGGATTAGTCGATATCCAACACCGGTCACGCAAGAAATTCACGCCGGTGTCACGAGAGAGCGCACTCCGCAAACTTGACCTCCAACGTGAGAACACCATCACCGAGTTGAGCGAACTGTTTGAACATCTCGAACCCGCCAGCCGTCAGCCCGAGGAGTTCGGAGTATGGACGGTCACGGGTCATGAGGCCGTCACCAGTCGTCTCCTCGAATTTATCGACGACGCTGACGACGAAGTCATCTACATGACAGTTGACGAACTCCTTACTGACGACCACCTCGACCATCTAGAGGCGGCTGAAGAGCGTGGCGTCGATATCTATCTCGCGGGCCTTTCCGAGTCCGTTCAGGCCGAGATTCAGGAGCGGATTCCCTCGGCTAAACTCTTTGAGACGCTGTGGGCGTGGGGCGATGAGGGAGCTGGAAGCCTGCTTATCACCGACAAGCGAACTGCCCTCGTGAGTGTCATCAGCGACCAAGACCCGACGGATCGTATCCACGAGATGGGAATTTGGGGGACAGGCAAGCGCAACAGCCTCGTTGTGGTGTTGCGAGCTATCTTCACTTGGCGACTCGACACCCTTTCGCCCGAATCCGATCAATAGCCTCCTTCAGCGAACGGCTGTTTCATTCGATACTGTGTCTGAACAAGAGATTTCAACAGAGCCTCAACTCGTTATGAAGGGTAACATTTGCACGTGACCGACCACTCGTGCAAGACTCGCGCGTTGTAGCTCGCACGGCTCCCGGAACACCCGCTCGAACTGGCAGACCCTCGGTGCTCACTTCGGTCGATAATCCGCGATTCCGCCCGCGTAGACGCTCACGTCGTCGAAGCGTCCCTCGTAAGCGACGTTGCTCGGGAGGGTCGGCTCGTCGCCGGAGAGGAAGAGCCGATCCGCCTTCGTCCACGTGTTCTCGTAGGCGAGGTGCGCGAATTCGACGAGTCCGCGGAGCCGATGACCGAGGCCGCCGCGGTGGACGACCGTTCGGGGGCGTCGCTCCCGGAAGGCGTCGACCACCGCGTCCGCGTCGTCGAGACTCCCGTCGAACTCGGTCCACGCCTCGCCGACCGTGCCGCGGAGGTGCGCGTACGACGAGCCGAATCCGGGTCGGTCCGTCGACTCGGCGATCCGACGCGCGCGAGCGTTCTGGTGGGGGAGGAGCTTCGTGTTGTACGTCTCGACCGCGTCGAGCCGAGTCGCGTGCGCCGCGATCTCCGGTCGCGTGAGCGAAATCGTCGCGAAGCCGGGATGGGGGACGAGCACGGCCGCATTCTGTCGGTCGAACTCGGCCATCGCGGCTTCGAACGTGATGTAGTCGGGGACCGGATCGGTCAGTCCGAGCACGAGGAGATGTCGGCGGTTGCCCCAATCGCCGGTGAACACCTCTCGGGCGGGGACGACGGTCAGCTCGTCGTCGGAGTGACGGGTCGCGCGCTTCCGGATCGTCGGGAGCCGAGTGAAATGCGGGGCGTACACGAGCGCGTCGATCCCACGCTCCTTGGCGAGGGAAACGACACTGTCGTCGAGCACCTTCACGTGGGCGTCGACGCGCGTTCTCGATCGAGTCACGAGTTACAGGTGTGCGTCCCCGAGCAAAGGCGTATCGTTCGACCTCGGGGCGACCCGGGGACCGGAGCGACGCAGAGTAGCGAGGGGGGCGGACCACCGACTGAGAGTCTCTCGTCCCTCGGCCCTCGGGGGAAACCGTTAATCCCCCTCGGGGGAGACCACAGGACATGCCCCGCTGGACGTGCGGAATCGACGGTTGCGACGCCGCCTTCGACGACGTGGAGTCGGCCATCGTTCACCAGACTAACGGCCACCAGCGTCACGAGTGTAAGGTGTGCGGCACGATCGTTCCGGACGGCTACTTCGCCATTCGCCACATGTTCGACGAGCACACGCGGGCCGAGTTCGTTCGCGCGTACGACGCCGACTCCGCGGCAGTGCGTCGACGCGAGGAGATCAAACGCGAGATCGAGCACGACGCCGACCTCCAGCAGGTCGTCGAGGCGCTCGATCGGGAGCAGTAGGTCGCGGTCCGTTCTCAGAGGACCCGTTTTCCGAACGCGCTCGCGGCCAGCTCGGTCGCGAGCTCCGCGGTCTCGTTGTGCTGATCGAGCGTCGGGTTCACCTCGACCAGCTCCATCGATCTGAGGCAGTCGGCGTCATCGACCGTCTCCATCGCGCTGTGGGCCTCGCGATAGGTGACACCGCCGCGGACTGGAGTCCCTACGCCAGGCGCTTCCTTGGGATCGAGCCAGTCGAGGTCGAGGCTGACGTGGACGCCGTCGGCCCCGTCGGCCGCGACCGCCATCGCCTCCTCCGTCACCGCGGTGACCCCTCGTTCGTCGATGTCGGACATCGTGTACGCGGCGAAGTCGTGTTCTCGGATCACGTCGATCTCCGCGTCGTCGACCGACCGAAGGCCAACGAGCGCGACGTTTTCGGGGGCGAGCCCGGGTGCGTTCGCCCAGTCGGTGTCGGCGAACTCGTCCAGTCCGAGCGCGGCCGCCAGCGGCATCCCGTGAACGTTCCCCGACGGGGTCGTCGACGGCGTGTTGAGGTCGGCGTGGGCGTCGAACCACACCGCGCCGATCTCCGCGTCGCGGGCGGAACCGACCAGCGAGCCGATGGCGATGGAGTGATCGCCGCCCAGCGCGAGCGGCACGTCCCCGGCCGCGAGCGTGTCGCTCACTGCGTCGGCGAGCCGCCGACTGACGTCCGCCGTCTCTCGGAGGAACTTCGCGCTTCCGCGGCTCGGCGCCTCGGTGTCCGGATCGCGCTCCTCGGCGCGCGGAACGTGGAGGTCACCGGCGTCGACCGTCTCGACGCCCGCGCCAGCGAGCTGGTCGGCGAGTCCCCCGTAGCGGATGGCTGACGGTCCCATGTCGACGCCGCGTCGGTTCGCCCCGTAATCGGTCGGCGCACCGATGATCCTGACAGTGGTCATATTCGACCACGAGACGCGCCGGGTCATGAAAGGACGGGATTGGGCCCGTCCGATCGAACACGACTTTGTCGCTCTACGCGAATCGCTTCGTATGAGCGGCCCCGGACAGGATTTCGCCCCGGAAGACATCGAACCCGTCGGAGCCATGATCGTGGTCGCGTTCACCGGCGCAGTGATCGGACTCGTCGGCGCGGGCGTCTCGCTCGTCGCGTCGGAACTGGGATATATACTCGTTCTGCTCGGCGTCGTCGTTACGCTGTCGAGCCCGGTCGCGTACGTTCGCTTTCGCGACCTCCACGGGGAGTAAGACCGCCGAACCGCGACTTCGGTCGCGATCATTTATAATGTCCTTCCATCGCATTTAAGCAGGACGGCCATGTAGACGGGTCTATGTCATCTATCGAGCTCACATCGAGTCAGAAAAGCATCCTCACGGCGCTCATCAACCTGTACGGGGAACAGGAAGACGCCGTCAAAGGCGAAGCGATCGCCGAGGAGGTGGATCGTAACCCCGGCACGATCCGCAACCAGATGCAGAGCCTGAAGGCCCTCCAGCTGGTCGAAGGCGTCCCCGGGCCGAAAGGCGGGTACAAACCGACCTCGAACGCCTACGAGGCGCTCGACATCCAGCGCATGGACGAGCCCGCTGACGTTCCGATCTTCCACGAGGGCGAGGAAGTTCCCAGCGTCAACGTCGACGGGATCGACCTCTCCAGCGTTCACCACCCCGAACTCTGCCGCGCGGAGATCCACGTACAGGGGTCGGTCCGTAACTTCCACGAGGGCGACTCCGTCACCGTGGGCCCGACGCCGCTCTCGAAGCTCGTCATCGACGGCACCGTCGACGGCAAGGACGACACCGCGAACATCCTCATCCTCCGTATCGACGACATGCGCGCGCCGGACGAACCGGCCGAGCACTGAACTGAGGACCGAACGCCGCACGCTACCGCTCCGCCCAGTTGCTTGACGGTGGCGGACGGTCCGTCGTTCGCGGACGCTTTTGCCGATTCAGGTATTTGCCGATTCAGCGGTTCGAGAACTCCGCGACTACGCGACTCACTGACCGACAAGCGGCGTCGTTAGCCGTACCTCACGCCGTTGTCGCCGCGAAAAACGGAGTCTCAGCGTCGCGTTTCGCCCGCGCTTACATATCGCCGAACGCGCTCACGCCGCGCCCGGCCGAGGAGACCTTCGCGATCCAGCGGACCGCGATCGATTTCTTCAGGAGCTTCGCGGGGGTTCCGCCGAACGTCTGAATCGGCATCCCCATCACGTCGTGTGCGACCGCCTCTTCGCCGATCGAGATGACGGTTCCCTTGTCCGTGTGTTCCCACGACTGAAGCGGTGCGCCGCGCGCGGCCCGCGCGAGGTTCTCGCCGGCGACCTCGGCGGCCTGCCAGGCGGCCTGCGCGGTCGGCGGCGCGATGTCGTCGTCGCCCTGCTCGATCAGCGCGGTGTCGCCGATGGCGAAGACGCGGTCGTCGCTGGTGGTGAAGTCAGAACCGGCGTGAACGCGGTTCGACCGCTCGTCCTTCTCAATCTCGATCGCTTCCAGCTCGGGCTGGCCCGTGATACCGCCCGTCCACACCAGTACGTCGTACCCGAGTTCCTCCGGCTCCTCGTCGTCGCCGCCGCCGAAGTACACCGCGTCCCCGTCGGCCTTCGAGATGAAATCACCGGTGAGGATCTCGATGTCGGCGTCTTCGAGCCGCTGTCGGAGCGCGCCCTGAAGCTGCGGGTCGTTCCCCGGGAAGACCTCGTCGAGCCCCTCGACGAGCGTGATCTCTATCGGGGCGCGGTGCTTGTCGCGGTACTCCGCGATCTCGCCCGCGGTCTGGATGCCGGAGAGGCCAGCGCCGCCGACGATCACTTCGGCCGGGTCCGATCGGGTGGCGTCGGCCGCGGCCGAGCGGACGTCCTCGTGGATCGCCTTCGCGTCGTCGAGGCCCTTCAGCTGGTGGGCGTTCTCCTGCAGCCCTTCGATGCCGAAGAAGGCCGTCGTGGAGCCGACCCCCAAGAGGAGGTAGTCGTAGTCGACCGTCGTCCCGTCCTCGGTCTCGACGGACTGCGACTCGGTGTCGACGTCGACGACGCGGCCCTGTACGAAGTCGGACTCGGGCGATTTGATCTCGTCGACCGGGATCGTGATCTTGTCCGCGACCCCGGGGTTTCGGATGGCGCGGTGAACCTCGTGGAGCACGAGGTGGTAGTCGTGTTCCGAGATCCACGTGAGATCGGCCTCGCCCTCGCCGACCTCGTCTTCGAACGCCTTCACTGCCCCTGCCCCGGCGTACCCGGAGCCGACGACGACGACCTGTGTAGTCATGCGTGATATTCTACGGTCCGCGGATAAAGTCGCTTTGGAACGTCTCTGACGCGGCCGTCGGTCGGGAGGCGCGCCTCGCTCTACAGCGAGAGCCCGGCGTGCCACCGGTCCGCGCCCGCCTCGCGTTTCACCTCGTCCATCCGCGCGAGGAGCTTCACGGCGAGGCTCGCGGTCTCGGCCGCCCGAGACTCGCCCTCGGTTCGGAACTCGCCGGTGATCCGATTCGCGTAGACGGAACACACCGCTCCCGCGCGGAGCCCGTACACGTTCGCGATCGTGAGAACGGCCGATGCCTCCATCTCGATGTTCTTCACGTTCGCGTCCTGCAATTCCGCGACCAGTTCGTCGGAGCCGGCCGCCTCGAACCCCTCGAATCCGGGGCGTCCCTGCCCGGCGTAAAAGGAATCGGCGCTCATCGTGATTCCGGTGTGGTAGTCGTAGCCGAGCCGTTCCGCGGCGGCGACGAGCGCGGAGACGACCTCGCCGTCGGCGGTCGCCGGGTAGTCCTCGCGGACGTACTCGTCGCTCGTTCCCTCCTGTCGGACCGCGCCGGTCGTGATCACGAGGTCGCCGACGTCCATCTCCGGCTGGATCGCGCCACAGGATCCGACCCGGATGAACGTGTCGACTCCCACGCGAGCGAGCTCCTCGACGGCGATGGCGGCCGACGGGGAGCCGATCCCCGTCGACGTCACCGAGATCGGTGCCTCATCGTAGCTCCCCGTGGCGGTGCGGTACTCGCGGTGGTATGCGACCTCCTCGTACTCGTCCCACAGCGCGGTGATCTTGTCGACGCGCTCGGGGTTACCCGGGAGGAGCACGGCGTCGGCGACGTCGCCCTCGCCGACCGCGACGTGGTACTGCCGCTCGTCGTTCGGGTCCTCGCTGTCGCCGTGGGCGGTGCCGTCGTCGCCGTGGGCGGTGTCGTCGGTCATGTTCCCGACCTTCGACGAGCCGTTTAAAAGGAGTTCCGTCTTCGGAGCAGTCGCAGGGGCGGCGACGACCGCTCAGACGTCCCGCGCGTCGTCGAGGGTGCCTTCCGAGATGGTGTTCGGGAGCAGTTCGCCGAGGGTGTACTCGCTGGTCTCGCCGTCGCCCTCGTCGCAGATCACGGGGAGGTCGGCCTCGGCGAACTCAGCGAGCGTCTGTCGGCACATGCCGCAGGGCGTGACGCCGTCGCGGACGCCGGACGTCACGACGAGTCGGTCGAACTCGCGATGGCCGTTCTTCACCGCCTCCGCGACGGCGACCTCCTCGGCGTGGAGGCTGTTGGAGTAGTTGGCGTTCTCGATGTTACAGCCGGTGTACACGGTGCCGTCGGCGGTGCGGAGCGCGGCGCCGACGCGGTACTCGGAGTACGGGACGTGCGCGTCGTCGAGGACATCGCGGGCGGCCTGTATCAGCGAATCCATATCGGAGGCGTCGGTCGGCGAGCCGATAAGCGGTGTGGGTTGACGGCGCGTCGGACGGTGTGGGTTGACGGCGCGTCGGACGGTGTGGGTTGACGGCGCGTCGGACGGTGTGGGCTGGCTGCGCGCTCCGCCGCCTACCGACCCGTGTCGTACTTGTACGTCGCTGACTCGGGATCAATGCCGAAGTCCTCGGCCGTCTCCGTCGCGTCCGCTTCCGCGTCGCCCGCCGGCTCGGCGTTCTTGAACGCGTCGCGGAACCGCTCGGGCATCTCGAACTCGTCGACGGCGAGTTCGAGCCCGACCACGCCGCCGCCGAGGAACTCCCGCTTCTCGTCGAGTCGATCTGAGAGCGCGGCCGGGAGGTCGTCCGTGTCGACTTCGTCGAACCCGAACTGCGTCAGGTACTCCGGCTGGTCGGTGAGGACGTACACCGTTTCGAACCCCTCCGCGGCCGCGGTGTCGACGAGTCGCTCGACGACGTGTGCGCCCACGCCTCGCCCGCGCCAGTCGGGAAGCACCCCGATCCCGGTGAGTTCGATCCGCTCCGTGTCATCTCCGCGATGGAGGCGGAGTCGGCCGAAGCCTGCTCTGTCGCCCGATTCTTGATCGACCGCGATCACGTAGTCCCGTGACCGGAAGGCGACATCGTCGAGCCCGAGCCGCTCGATCGCGTCCAGTAACCACGCCTCGTCACGGTTCTTGGCGTCGCGGACGTACATGCCCTACCCTACGTCGGCCGACGTAAAAACGGTTCCCTGCGTCAGGATCGACAGGCGGGTGCGATCCGTGGCGTGCCACCTACTGGTTCGCCGAGCGAGCGTCGAGCGCGACCGGAATCGACCGCGCGGCGACGTCGCCTGCGAACGCCTCGCCGTCCGCCGCCAGCTTCTCGAAGGTGTCGTAGTGGATCGGGACGACGAGATCGGGATCCATCGCCTCGGCCAACTCCGCGGCCGCGTGCCGGTCCGAGACGATGCCGCCGCCGCCGATGTTCGCGAGGAACACCGAGACGTCGAGCTCCGCGAACCCGTCGAGCGCGTCGGAGTCGCCGGGCCAGAAGACGGTCCGATCGCCGAGCCCGAGGAGGAACCCGCACCCGAGCCCGGGCGGGTGCGTCACGGACCCGTCGGCGTCGGCGTTCGGCCCCTCCGGGTCGTTGTACGCCGCGACCGACCAGACGGTCGCGTCTCCGGACGGCGTCTCGATGTCGACGCGCGCCTCGTCGTCGACGCGGACCACGTCGTAGTCGGCCGCGAGCGACTCGATCGACTCCACGTCTCGGTCGATCCCGGCGGGGTCGACGGCGTCGTAGATCACGAGCGTCGCCTCCTCGCTCGCGACCGACCGAATCCCCTCCGGATCGTAGTGGTGATCGTGCGTGACGACGACGACGTCGCCGTCGCGCGCCCAGTAGTCGTCGAGGACGCCGTACCGGCCGGGATCGGTGTACGCGACCGGCCCCTCTTCGGGTTCCAGTCGCGCCGTCGCGTAGCCGAGCCACTCCACGGTGACATCGTCGTATCGAACGGTCATACACGCGTGTCTGGACGCGTCCGTCTTGAGGGTGGCTATCGTTCGTGCGTCACCGTCGGAGCTGTCGCTCCCGAGAGCTACCCCGCGTCGTCCGCGAGGCGTGCGATCCGTGCCACCGAGTCGGCGTCGCCCACGGACTTGTCCTCGCGCACGGCGACGAACCGGGGGAACCGGAGGGCGTAGCCGGACGAGTAGGTCGGTGACGTTTGGATCTCCTCGTAGCCGACCTCGATAACGACCTCCGGGCGGAGCGTGATCTCCGTCCCCGTCTCGCTGACGACGTGCGGCTCCAGCCGCGTCGTGAGGTCGGCGAGCTCCTCGTCGGTGAGGCCGGTCGCGACCTTGCCGATCGCGGCGAACTCCCCGCCCTCGGCTTCGTTCGTGTTCGCGCCCGTCCCTTCACCACCCGAGCGCACCCCGAGCAGAAACGTTCCGAACAGCTCAGCGCGCCGACCCTCGCCCCACTCCGCGCCGACGACGACGGCGTCGAGCGTCTCCACGTCGGGCTTGCGCTTCAGCCAGTCCCGGCCCCGGTCGCCGGGCGTGTACGTCGCCTCCGGATTCTTTAGCATGACGCCCTCGTGGCCGGCGTCGAGCGCTGCTTCCTCTGCCGCCGCGATGTCGTCCGCGTCGCTCGCCAGTTCGAGCACCGCCGCCGCGTCGGGGAGCACCTCCACGAGCCGGTCGTGCCGCACCCGAAGCGGCTCGTCTAACAGGTCCTCTCCGTCGGCGTGGAGGCAGTCGAACGCGTCCAGTCGGAGAGTGACCTCGTCGCGCATCCGATCGACGTCGTGTTTGCGCCGGAACCGACGCAACACCTCCTGAAACGGGAGCGGATCGCCTTCCTCGTCGACCGCGACGACCTCGCCGTCGAGGATCACCGGAACCGACACGCGGTCCTCGATGCACTCGGCTATTTCCGGGAGCGCGTCGGTCACGTCGTCCATGTTTCGGGAGTAGAGCCGCGGACCGAGGCCCGCCGCGGCGCTCGCGTCGTCGCCAGCGCCGTCATCGTTCGCCGGTACGTAGTGGACCTGCACTCGGGCCCCGTCGAACTTCGTTTCCACGGCCACCTCGCCGAAGGCGTCGAGCGCGTCGGTCGCGGTCCCCGCCTGCGCGAGCATCGCCTGGACGGGGCGACCGACCGCCAGTCCCTCGTCCCGTAGCCCGTCGAGTCCGCCGTCTCGCGCCAGCGTCGCGACGTGGCCGTAGTCGTTCGTCACCTGCAGCGCCCCCGCGACGGCTGCGACCGCTTCGTCACTCGCTCGGAGCGCCGGGTCGTCTGCGTCGCCACCTGCCCGATCCCCGTTCCCGTCACCCGACTCGCCCGGAGCGTCTCCGTCCCCCGCAAGAAACGCCTCGGCGACGGCGTCGCGGACGGTCCCCTCGCCGACGCCGATCCGCATCTCTCCGAGCACGAGCCGCGCGAGGAGCTTCGACTCCGCGGAGCTACAGCGGTTGAACAGTCCGAACAGCGCGTCGAGCTTTCGCGATTCGCTGCCGTCGCCCGCGGTGGCCGCTACCCCTCGAAGAGCGTCGTCGACCTCGGCGACGGTGAGCGATTCGACGGAGCCGCCGCCAGCGCTCCCGTCTCCCCCGCCGAACGCGGCCAGTCCGCGTTGCCCGCCGAACTCGAACTCGGACGCGACGGCACCGATTTCGCCCCGTTCGGCGAGTCGCTCCTCGACGTCGTCTGCGGTCACGTTCGGCCCCGCGGCGCGGGCGATCGCCTCCCGACACAGCGCCGGGCCGATGTCGAGGGTCCGCGCGTCGTGCGCGGGAAAGACGCGACCGAGCAGGAATCGGGTGACGGTCGCGAGGTCGTCGGTGTCGTCTCCGCCCGCTGCCGTGCTGCTCCCCGCTGCGGCAAGTAGGTTGGCAACCCGGATCGTCGTTTCGATATCGGCCGCCTCGGCGGCCAGTCGCTCGGCTTGCTCGGCCAACGCGGCGAACTCCATACACCGAGTGGGCCGTTGCCGGGCAAAAACGACCCGATACGGGCGGGCGTGCCGTCCGTCCCCAAACCGCCGATCGGCCGGTGACCTTTTTAGTATCCGGAGTCGTCGACCGTTCCATGAGCACCGATTCCGCCCTCGCGGACGGCGTCCGCGAGGCGCTCGCGGTGGACCCCGACGAGTTCGTCGCCCGCGTCGAAGCGGAAGCGGAGATCGTCAAGCAGGAGCTGCGGGACGGCTCCTTCGACAACCACCAGTCGATCGTCGGCTTCGAGTACGAGTTCTACGCCGTCGCCGACGGCCGGTGGAGCGAGGAATCCCGGGCGGGCGAGTACGCGCTGATGCGCGTTCCGCGCCGCCTCCTCGAGCTGATGGGCTTCGAGAAGGAGCTCGGACTGCACAACGCCGAGATGTCGACGAGCCCGCAGCCGCTCTCGGACCACGGGCTTCGGGCGCAGCTCGCGGAGGTTCGCGCCCGGCTGGAGGCCGCCGAGAACACCGCCGGCGTCGAGGGAATGCGGCTCGTCTCCGACGCCCTCTGGACGATTCCGCCTGCCGGCGAGACGGCTCGAGGATACCTCACCGACAGCGTCGAGCTCGACGGAATCGTCGTCGCCGTCAACATGAGCGACGCGGTGCGGTACCACGCGATGGCGAACGCGGGCACCGACGCGAAACGCGGTACGGTCGTCGAGGCACCGGGCGTGTCGCTGCCGGCGGACACGGTGATGCCGGAGAGCCTCATCACCTCGATCCAGCCCCACTACCAAGTCGCGCAGGCCGAGACGCTGCCGGAGCACTTCCGGTACGCGCTGCGGATCGCCGGGCCGCTGCTCGCGCTCGGCGTGAACGCGCCCTTCTTCCCGCCGGAGCTGTACGACGACGACTGGGACGCCGAGCGCGTTCTCGCGGAGGGCGCGACGGAGAACCGCGTTCACGTGTTCGAGTCGGTACTCAACTCGCGGACGGACGCGGACAAGGTTCGCTTCCCGCGCGACGTCTACGACCTCGAAACCGCGATCGATCGGATCGTCGCCGACGAGACGCTCATCCCGATGCCGGAGTCGGAGGACTCAGACCGGTTCGACGACGCGTTCTCGACGTTCCGGACGAAGCACGGCAGCTACTGGCGGTGGGTCCGCCCGGTGTTCGAGGGGGCGAGCCGGTCGAGCGCGAACGCCCGGATCGAGTTCCGGCCCATCGCCGCTCAGCCGACCGTTCGCGATTCCATCGCCTTTCAGGCGGCGTTCGCCGGGCTGATGCAGGCGCTCCCGCAGCGCGAGCATCCCGTCATCGGACTCGACTGGGAGACCGCCCGCGACAACTTCTACGCCGCGGTCGCCGACGGGCTCCGCGCCGATATCGAGTGGATCGGACTCGACGGCGAGCGGACGACCGACACGGACGCGCTCTACGGCGACCTGCTCGACCACGCCGAGGCGGGGCTCCGGACCGCGGGCTGTCCCGAGGGGGAGGCGGCCTCGTGGCTCGCGCCGCTTCGGTGGCGCGTCGCCAACCGCACGACGCCCGCGAGTTGGAAGCGAGATCGGGTCCGCGAGCGGCTCGACGACGGCGACGACTTCGAGACCGCCGTGCTCGACACGCAGCGGGAGTACATCGACCGACAGTCGGAGACGCTGATCGAGGGCGGGTTCTCTGCGTGGACGGACGGCTAACCGACGAGCGAGCGCGACCACGTGTGCTCGTGACCGCAGTACCCACACGTGGCTTGGCGCGCCCGTTCGCGCCGCACGCGGCGCGAGCGGACCGCGAGGGAGGCCGGCCGGGCGCTTATAAGCACCCGGCCGCCGAGGTTGGGGAGGCGTGAGGTGCGAGGCGGTGTCCGGGCGGTGTGAGGCAGTGTCCGCGCGATGTGAGGCGGTGTCCGGTGAGGCGATTCGGCTGGGACTCTGGGGCGTCTTCCTCGACACCCGTTTATAAGCGAGCAGTCCAGGCTGTGGAACTGTTCGTCGGAGACCCGTGAAAATGCGCATATATGACGGAGTCACCGCTTACACGTCGACTGAAACCGCGTATGAATGACGGACAGGCGGGGTGGCCCGGCGTTCCAGCGCGGGGTATCCCGGTTGCCTTCTCCACCCCGCGACCCGACGAGCGACGGGCGTCCGGCGGTGGGCTGCTCGCTTCCGCGCCTGACCCGTTGTCGCCGACGAACCGCGACGGACCGCTCCTGCGAGCGGGCGTCACGGACCGCTGTCCCCGGCGGACGAGGCTTCCACGTTGGCTCTCGGGGCCCGCACCGGTCTGACCGGACGCGCCCGCTGTTCGGTCCCCGCTAAAGACTACCTCACGGGTGACGAGCGGGGCCTAACCGCCCGACCTAGTCCACTTCAGTGTACACGGGTACTCCTTAAGGGCCTTTCGTTCGCGGGAGCGACAGCGCTCCGCTCACCGATCCGCACCGATCGACTCGGCTCTCGCCGAGCGCTTCCGGCGGGCGCTCACGCCAACAGCTCGCGAGCGTACACGGCCGCAAACGCCGGGATTGGCACCGAAACGGCGACGACCGCGGGGGCGTGCCACTCCAGCCAGCGGAACTCGGCGAACATCGTCGTCGGTTCGATCGCCATCGCCCACGCCGCCGCGCTCAGAGTCGTCGCGAGGCCGAGCATCACCGCGACGCCGGCGAGGGTTCCCGGGTCGAGGTTGCCGCGCTCGACGGAGGCGATGACGACCGCGCTCACTAACGCGAACAGCGCGATGCCCCCCGCGCCGATCACCCCGGAGGCGTAGTAGCCGGCGAGCTGCGTGGCGTATCCCGACCCCGACACGAGCGCGTACGGCACGGCGAGCACGAGGACGGTGACGACCGCGGAGCCGATCCCCGCTCGACGCGAGACGTCGCGGAGCTTCATGCGAACTCGTCGGGTCGGCATCGGGGTAAACGGTCCGGATCGACATCGGGGGGCGGCGCTCAGACCGGCGTGCCACTGCGGTCCCGTATCGTTTTGAGTCGGCGGCGCGGAGAAGCGGATATGAGTCTCGATGTCGATCCACCGCACCCGCCAGAGCTCGCCGCCGTCGACCCGAACGAGTACGAGGACGCCGAGGTCGCCGGCGGGGAGTACCGCCGCGACGAGCTGGAGGCGTTCCTCCACGAGGGCGCGTGGGAGGAGGCGTTCGCGGAGTGGGCCGCCACGAGCGACATGGACGAGGAAGACTGGCAGATCGCGCTCGACCTCGAACTCCCCTCCCGATTCGACTTCTTCTGGGACGACTTCGCCGACCGCGTCGGCTACCACGCGCCGGGGATCCCCGAGGACTGGAAGGAGCGCGAGCTCCACCCCGACCTCGACTCGTGGGGAACCGTCTCCGCGATCAACGCCGGGCTCACCGAATTAGGACAGGTCGTCTGCGAGACGCTCAAATCGGAGTACATCGACTGGGAGGCCGAGTTCGAGGCGCCGGACGACCTTCCGGATTTCGACGAGTAGTGGGCGAGGCTCGCGGCCGCCACGGTGTCAGCGGCGGTTCTCGGCCCCTTAGTGTCCCCAGAGATTCCCGTCCGGGTCGTACCGCGCGTCCATGATCCGGTCCCACTGCTCGTCACTGAGGTCGAGATCTGTCGCGGCGACGTTCTCCGCGAGCTGGTCGGTCGTTCGCGCGCCGACGATCGGGACGCAGGTGAACTCGTCCCACTCCGTGAGCCACCGGAGCGCGACCTGTGCCGGAGTCGCGTCGAGCTCGTCGGCGACCTCGCGGACCGCGTCGAGGACCTTCCAGCCGCGCTCGGAGAGGTAGAAGCGCTCGAAGCGGTCGTCGAAGCTCGCCCGCGACCCGTCCGGCGCGATCACCTGCTCGGGGTCGTCGGGGTCGGCGCGCTCGTACTTTCCCGTGAGGAAGCCGCCCGCGAGCGGGGAGTACGGACAGACCGCGATGTCCTGGTCGATACACACGTCGAGGTACTCCTCGACGTCCTCGTAATAGCCCGCGTGGTGAAGCGGCTGCACCACGTCGAAGCGGGCGTAGTCGTTGACGTCGGCGGTCCACAGCGCCTTCGTCAGCTGCCACGCCGCCATCGTCGACGCGCCGAGGTAGTGCACTTTCCCCTCAGAGACCAGCTCGTCGAGAACGCGCATCGTCTCCTCGATGGGCGTCTCCTCGTCCCAGCGGTGGATGTAGTACACGTCGAGGTAGTCGGTGTCGAGCCGGTCGAGCGTCCCCTCGACCTGCGCCCGGACGTGTTTGCGGCCGAGTCCCGAGTCGTTCGGGCCGGGCTCGCCGCGCCCGTCGAACGGGAAGTACACCTTCGAGGCGATCACGTAGTCCTCGCGGTCGCGCTCCGCGAGCCACTCGCCGACGTACTCCTCGCTCGTCCCGTTCGGGTTCCCGTACACGTTGGCGGTGTCGATGAAGTTGACCCCGTGGTCGGCCGCCGCGTCGAGGAGTTCGTGCGCCTCCTCGCGGCCCGTCTCCACCACGCCGTTCGTCTCCCGTCCGAAGCGCCACGTCCCGAAGCAGAGTTCGGAGACGCTGAGTCCCGTGTCGCCGAGCCGTCGGTAGTCCATACTCACACGTCTCGTCGACGATTTATAAAGCGTGGCGGCAGCGGGCGGCGCGGTGCTCGACCGACCGATCGAGACGATCCGACGGTGTTCATTCACCCCGTCACTCCGTGTCACAGAGACACGCGACTCCGTCGTATTCAAATATCCGCGCCAAGACCGATCCGTATGGACGATATCGACGACCAGTACACGCCCGCGGACGTCGAGTCCGGGGTCGACGAGTACTGGGACGAGACGAACGCCTACGAGACGGCGAAGGAGGCGCACGCCGACGACCCGCCCTTCTTCTTCGTGGACGGCCCGCCGTACACCTCCGGGCAGATGCACCTCGGTACGGCGTGGAACAAGACGCTGAAAGACGCCGTCATCCGCCACAAGCGGATGACCGGCCACCGCGTCACCGACCGCCCGGGCTACGACATGCACGGGCTCCCGATCGAGGTGAAAGTCGAGGAGGAGCTCGGCTTCGAGAACAAACGCGACATCGAGGAGTACGGGATGGAGCCGTTCATCCAGCGGTGCAAGGAGTTCGCCCTCGAAAACCGCGCGGCGATGGACGACGATTTCAAATCGATCGGCGTGTGGATGGACTGGGATGACCCCTACGAGACCATCGACCCCGAGTACATGGAGGCCGCGTGGTGGGCCTTTTCGAACGTCGCCGAAAACGGTCTCGTCGAGCAGGGGAAACGCTCCATCTCGCAGTGCCCGCGGTGTGAAACCGGGCTCGCCAACAACGAGGTCGAGTACGAGCACGTCGACGACCCCTCTATTTACGTGAAGTTCCCGCTCGCGGACCGCGAGGGGAACCTCGTCATCTGGACGACGACGCCGTGGACGGTTCCCGCGAACACCTTCGTCGCCGTCGACGAGGAGCTCACCTACAACGCCGTCCGCGCCGAGAGGGACGGCGAGGAGGAGGTGCTCTACGTCGCGGAGGCGTGCGTCGAAGACGTCCTGCGTGAGGGCCGCTACGACGAGTACGAGATCGAGGCCGAACTGACCGGCGAGGAACTCGTCGGCTGGACATACGACCACCCGCTCGCGGACCACGTCGCCGAGTACCCCGACTTCGAGGGTGCCGGACAGGTGTACGCCGCCGATTACGTCGAGGCCGACCGCACCGGACTCGTCCACTCCGCACCGGGTCACGGTGAGGAGGACTTCCACCGCGGCACCGAGCTCGGACTCGACATCTACTGTCCCGTCGGTCCCAACGGGGAGTTCACCGACGAAGCGGGCGAGTACGCCGGGGAGTTCGTCCGCGACGCCAACGACGACATCATCGACGACCTCGTCGCCGACGGTCACATGCTCGCGCACGGCACCGTGAACCACAGCTACGGCCACTGCTGGCGCTGTGACACGGGGATCATCCAGCTCGTCACCGACCAGTGGTTCATTTCGATCACGGACGTCAAGAGCGACCTCCTCGACAACATGGAGGAGTCCGAGTGGCACCCGCAGTGGGCCCGAGACAACCGGTTCCGCGACTTCATCGAGGACGCGCCGGACTGGAACGTCTCCCGCCAGCGCTACTGGGGGATCCCGATCCCGATCTGGGTGCCGGAAGGCGCTGATCGCGGCCACCTCGACGAGGACATGGTCGTGATCGGTACCCGCGAGGAGCTCGCGGAGCGGGTCGAGGAGGACATCGACCCCGCGGCGATCGACCTCCACCGCCCCGCCGTCGACGACCTGACGATCGTCGAGGACGGCACCACGTACCGCCGCGTCGAGGACGTCTTCGACGTCTGGCTCGACTCGTCGGTCGCTAGCTGGGGTACCCTCGGATACCCGACGAACGAGGCCGACCACGACGAGCTGTGGCCCGCCGACCTCATCATCGAGGCGCACGACCAGACCCGCGGCTGGTTCTGGTCACAGCTCGGGATGGGGACCGCCGCGGTCGGCGAAATCCCCTACGAGGAGGTGCTCATGCACGGGTTCGCGAACGACGAGAACGGTCGGAAGATGTCGAAGTCCGTCGGTAACATCGTCACCCCCGAGGAGGCGATCGACCGCGCCGGGCGCGACCCGCTCCGCACGTACCTCCTCAGCCACGACCAGCAGGGGGTCGACCTCGCGTTCGAGTGGGACGGCCTCGGCGAGATCCAGGGGAAGCTCAACATCCTCTGGAACGTGTTTCGCTTCCCGCTCGAGTACATGGCGCTCGACGGCTACGACCCGGCCGACGCCTCCCTCGACGACGGCGAACTCGAACTCGTCGACGAGTGGGTGCTCTCCCGCCTCCAGTCGGTCGAGACCGAAGTGACCGAGGCGTGGGCGGACTACCGCGTCAGCGACGCCGTCAACGCCGTCATCGAGTTCGTCACGCAGGACGTCTCACGCTTTTACGTGAAAGCCGTCCGCGACCGCATGTGGGAGGAGGCCGACTCCGCTTCGAAGCGCGGCGCGTACGCCACGCTCGCGACGGTCCTCGACGAGGTCGTCAGACTGCTCGCGCCGATCGCGCCGTACCTCACGGAGCGGATGTACCAGACCCTCGACGGCGAGGCCACGACCGTCCACCAGCTCGCGTATCCCGAGCCGAACGACGGACTCCACGACCCGGACCTAGAGCGTGACATCGCCGTCCTCCGCGACGTGGAAGAGGCGGCCGCGAACGCTCGCCAGCAGGCCGGTCGCAAGCTCCGGTGGCCCGTGCCGCGGGTCGTCGTTGAGACCGACGACGAGGAGGTCGCCGCGGCCGTCGACCGGCTCGCCGACCTCATCGCCGACCGGGTGAACGCCCGCGAGGTGACCGTCACCGACGCCTTCGACGAGCTCGTCGAGACGGCGGAACCCGAGATGTCGGCCATCGGCCCCGCGTTCGGCGCCGACGCCCAGAAGGTGATGGGCGCGGTGCAGGGTGCGACCCGGACGGCGGTCGAGGCGGACGAGATCACCGTCGACGGCGACGTCGTCGACCTCGACGACGAAATGGTCGAGTACGTCGCCGAACCGCCCGAACACGTCTCCGGTGCCGACTTCGAGGGAGGGACCGTCTACGTGGACACCTCGCTCACCCCCGACATCGAGTCCGAGGGGTACGCCCGCGACGTGATCCGCCGGGTTCAGGAGATGCGCAAGGAGCTCGACCTCGACGTCGAGGCGCGGATCCGCGTCGGCGTCGCCGTCGACGACGACCGCGTCGAGGGGTTCGTCGCCGAGCACGCCGACCTGATCGCCGGCGAGGTGCGCGCGGACGAGTGGCTCGACGACCCCGCCGACGCCGCAGGCGCGGACGGCGGGCTCGTCGAGGAGTGGGACGTCGAGGACGTCATCGTCACGATCGGGATCGAGCCGGTGGCGTAGTCGGCGATCGCGTAGTCGACGATCGCGTAGTCGACGATCGTGGCGTCACTCCATCGACGAACTCCGTTCGTGACCTTCGTGAGGCGGTCGGGCGGGGCGTACACTGTGCGATCAGTTCGCAACCCGAAACCTATAGGTGACTTCTTTACTCATGGTCATACATGCATGTCCGGGCGGCCAGCCCCGACGACGCGGACGCGTTGCGAACGGCGGTGTCCCGTGCCCGCGAGACGACCGTCTTCGACGACATCGGCGCACCTTTACTCGATGTCTCCGCGGCCGGCGTCCGAGAGGCCGCCGCCGAAGCGGAGTGGTCGTACCTGATGGAAGACGAGGATGGACCCGTTGGCGTCGCCATCGCTCACCCGGACGCGGAAGGGGCGGAAGCGGAACTGCTCGCGCTCTGGGTCCATCCGAGCCGTGCGGGCGAAGGGGTCGCGAAAGAGCTGCTCGCCCGTATCGGATCCTCGGTGACCGACCGCGGCGTCGACACCCTCCGGGCGACGGTGCCAGCCGATAGCCCCGGCGCACAGGAGTTCTTCCACGCACACGGTTTCTCGCGGCGTGGTACGCGACGCGGGCACGCAGGCGACGAGTCGATCGTCGTTGCCGATGCGAGCGCGCTCGGGTGATCGCCTGACCGTCAGACCGAAAAAACCGTTATCGACTGTATCGTCCCAACGACCACGAGGATAGCACGAGGTCGAACGCTCGACCGTCGCTCACTTTAACCGTTCCTGTAAAAATGACGGGTGTGCGGCGGTGACGCCGTCGACCGCCAGCAGTTTCTCGGAGATCACGTCGCCGAGTTCGTCGCCGTCGCCAGCGCGCACCTCCGCCATCAGCATGTGGTCGCCCGAGGAGGTGTACAGCGCCTGAATCTCCGCGAGTTCTTTCAGCGCGCGGGTCGCTTCCACGTACTTGCCCGAGTCGACATCCATTCCCACCATCGCGATAGACTGCGAGGAGAGCTTCTTCGGGTCGATCTCAGCCGAATATCCGACGATCACCCCTCGCTCTTCGAGACGGTCGATGTACTTCCGAACGGTCGGTTTAGAGACCTCTGCCCGCTTCGCAATCTCGGCACAGGAGGCCTGCGCGTCCTCCTCTAACACCGACAGGATCCGTTCCTCCGTCGATACCGTACTCATACATCTACCTTGTCGCCACGGAAAAAATACCTTGCGAACCGAAAAACGAGCCGAACGCACGGAAAACAGTTGCGGGCGGACCGTCGAACAGACGGCCGGTCACCCGAACGTCACCGTCTCAGGCGTGCTTGTCGAGGAACTGGTCGTGTGAGCGCTCCCACTCGTACTCGTCGTCCCAGTACCGCTCCGCCAGCGGCTCCTCGGGCATTTCGCCGATCGTGCGCTTCTCCTGACCGTAGGACGGACGGTCCTCGTCGACGTAGTAGCGGCCGGTGAGGACCTTCCCGTCGTGCAGCGCCTCCTCCGTCTCGCGCATCATCTCCGCGGCCTCGACCTTATCGGTCGGGTCGAAGTCGTACTCTTCGGACTCCTGAACGTCGATGTACGGGACGTACTGGCGCGCGTCCTTGTTCCACGTCGGACACTGCGTCAGGAAGTCGACGTGCGCGAAGCCGTCGTGTTCGATCGCCTCGATGATGATCTCCTTCGCCTGGTTGGGGTTGACCGCGGCCGTGCGGGCGACGTAGGAAGCGCCGGCGTTCAGCGACAGTGAGAGCGGTTTGAGCGGCTCCTTGGCACTGCCGGACGGCTGCGTCTTCGACTTGTGGCCCTTCGGGCTGGTCGGGGACGTCTGTCCCTTCGTAAGCCCGAAGATCTCGTTGTTGAAGACGATGTACGTCATGTCGTGGTTCTCCCGGGCCGTGTGGATGAAGTGGTTGCCGCCGATCCCGTAGCCGTCGCCGTCACCGCCCGCGGCGATGACTTCGAGGGCGGGGTTCGCCAGCTTCGCGGCGCGGGCCACGGGCAACGAGCGCCCGTGGATCGTGTGGAACCCGTACGTGTCGAGGTAGCTGTTCAGCTTCCCGGAACACCCGATCCCGGTACACAGAAGCGTCTCTTCGGGAGTGCGTCCGACTTCCGGGAGCGCCTGTTTGAGCGCCTTCAGGACGCTGAAGTCACCACAGCCCGGACACCAGGTCGGCTGCGGCTCGACGCCGGGGGTGTACTCGTCGCGGTCGATCTCTCGCTCCTCTCCGATTGCTGAAAACGTGCTCATGGTTAGTCACCTGCGGCTGGGACGAAGGTGGTCTGATGGCCGGACGCGTCGCCGTCGCCCTCGATGATCGCGGCCTCGAACCCGTCGACGACCTCGGCGGGCTCGAACGGGTTTCCGTTGTACTTCAGCAGGCTCGACAGCTTCTCGCCGTAGCGGCCGAGGTTCTTCTGGACGAGCCCGCGGAACTGTCCGGACGCCGTCATCTCGACGACGAGGACTTCGTCGACGCTCTCGACGAACGCCTCGACCTGTTCGGTCGGGAACGGGAGCATGTCGGAGACGCCGTACGACTTCACCGAAATCCCGGCGTCGTTGAGACGACCGACGGCCTCCTCGACGGTGCCCTGCTGGCTCCCGAACGTGAGAATGCCGTACTGGGCGTCCTCGGGACCGGCGTACGAGCCGGTGTCTTCCCCATCGAGGTCCGCGCGGATCGCTTCGAGCTTCTGTGTTCGCCGGTCGATCTGCGCGACGCGGTTGTCGGGCGACTCCGCGATGTGCCCGGTCGGGTCGTGCTCGTTGCCGGTCGCGAGGAAGCGACCGCCCTTCTGGCCGGGGATCGAACGGGGTGAGACGCCGTCCTCGACGTCGTGCTGGAAGCGGTGGAACTTCCCGTCTGGCGAGTGCGGCTCGTCGGCGAGCGCGTCCTCGGTCAGCGTCTTCCCGAGCGTCGGGTTCGGATCGCGGTCGAAGTGGCTCTTCGGGACGTTTACCAGCTCGCCGCCGAGCTTCTGGTCGTACAGCAGGATCGTCGGAATCTGGTACTCGTACGCCAGCCGGAAGGCGATCCGGGACTGCTCGTAGGCCTCTTCGACGGTTCCCGGGGCCAACACGACCCGCTGGGAGTCGCCCTGAGACGTGTACAGGACGTGTTCGAGGTCGGACTGCTCCGGTTTCGTCGGCATCCCGGTCGACGGCCCGGCGCGCATGGCCTCGACGAGGACGACCGGTGTCTCCGTCATCTCGGCGAGCCCGAGCGGCTCGGACATCAGCGCGAAGCCGCCGCCGGACGAGCCGGACATGGCCTTGACGCCGGCGTGCGACGCGCCCACCGCGAGGGCGGCCGCCGCGATCTCGTCTTCGACCTGCTCGGAGATCCCGTCGAGCTTCGGCAGGTTCTGCGCCATGATGGTGAACACTTCCGTCCACGGCGTCATCGGGTAGCCGGCGATGAACCGGCATCCTTCGTCGATCGCGCCGTAGGCGATGGCGTCCGACCCGGACATGAGCAGCTGCGTCTCGTCGTGTTCGCCCGTCGGAACCGAGACGTCAGGGGCGTCGATGTCGTACTCCTCGCTGACCTGATCGTACGCGGTCTCGAGGATCTCGAGGTTCGGTTCGAGGATCTTCTCAGGCATCGCATCGCGCATGAGGTCCTCGACGTGGTCGAGTTCCATGCCTGTCAGCGCACAGGTCGCGCCGACGCCGGCGGTGTTGCGCATGACTTCACGACCCATGTCGCGGGCGAGCCCGCGGAGGTCGAGGGGGTATACGTGCCAGTTGTTCTCCTCGACGCGCTCGTCGAAGTTCGGAATCTCCGAGGCGTCAAGGAGTCCCTCGTCGTAGATGATCACGCCGCCCTCGCGGAGTTCATCGAGGTTCTCCGAGAGGGGTTTGATCTCTTCGTTCCCGTATATCGCCTCCTCCTGCGGATTTCGGGCGAACGAATCGCCGAGCGCGAGGAGGAAGTTGTAGCCGTCACCGCGGGACTGAACCGGGTCCGCGGACGCGCGAACTTCGGTGTACGTGTGGCCCCCGCGGATCCGCGACGGGTAGTGCCGATGCGTGAAGACGTTGAGCCCCGACCGCATCAAGGCTTTCGCGAAGTTCTGGCTGGTCGAAGCGATCCCGTCACCGGATCCCCCCGAAATCCGCCAGATGAGTTCATCATCAGTCATAGTGGTATGTGAGCCCGTGAGGGCCTAGTGATTCGACGTTGTAGTGGTGACCTCTTAGGGCTTGCTATGGAATCACAAGGAACAATCATGAAGATCTATTAGGAGGGTCGGGATCGCTATTATTTTCTGAGGGACTCGTCCGGGAATCGCCTCGGAGTCGAACGGAACAACCGGTCTGACCTCGACGCCGGTGGATAGCGTTTCACACCTCCGATCCGTCTGTACCGACCCGTTTCGCGCCCTTTTAACCGGCGCGCGACTGACGGACGCTATGCTCACCTTCATCGGACTCGGCCTCTACGACGAGCGATCCGTCAGCGTCGAGGGGCGCGATGCGCTTCGCGCCGCCGACCGCGTTTTCGCGGAGTTCTACACCAGTCGGCTCGTCGGAGCGACCGTCGAGGACCTCGAGGCGTACCACGATGTCGATATCGAGGTCCGCTCCCGCGAGGGCGTCGAACAAGATCCGGAGCCGATCTTGGAGGCGGCCGCCGACGGCGACGTCGCCTTCTGTACCGCGGGCGACACGATGATCTCCACCACGCACGCGGACCTCCGGCTCCGCGCCGAGGAGCGCGGAATCGACACCCGCGTGATCCACGGAGTGACCGCCCAGTCGGCGGCGTCGAGTCTCACCGGCCTCCAGAACTACCGCTTTGGCAAGGCCACCACGCTCCCGTTCCCGTACGCGCACGGCGGCGGCGACGTTCCCGATAGCGTGATACAGACGATCGAGGCGAACCGCGAGCGCGGGCTCCACACCGTCGTTTACCTCGATATCAAAGTCGGCACCGGCCCGACGGGGCCCGACCCGGACCACGAGGAGTACATGACCGCCGACGTCGCCGCCGACCTGCTCGCGGACGGGTGGCACGACGAGCTCGCCGTCGTCATCGCCCGGGCCGGCTCACCGGACGCGGTCGTCGCCGCCGACCGTCTGAGCGTGCTCGCCGCACGCGACTTCGGCGACCCGCTCCACCTCCTCGTGATCCCCGGCGATCTCCATCACGTCGAGGCGGACGCCTTGACCGGGTTAGCCGGCGCCCCGCCGGAACTCGTCGAGGAGTGATCACGAGTCGGCAGCCAACCGGTCGTTTGATATTACTGTGTCTCGTTATCACGGCTCATGGAGGATACGGACGAACTTCTCGTCGAGCGACTCATGTCCACTGATCTGCTCACGATCGGCCTCGACGAACCGGCCGCGAAGGCGGCACAGCGGATGCTCGACACCCAAAAGAACTCTCTGCTCGTCGTCGACGACGAAGGGCGGCTCTCGGGGCTGATCACGGCGACGGACTTCGTCACGCTCGTCCGCCAGAACGACCCCGAAGACGAGACGCCGGTGTCGGCGTTCATGACTCGCGAGGTCGTCACCGTCGGGCCCGACGACACCGTCGAGGAGCTCGCGGAACCGACGGCACACGGGTACACCCACCTCCCCGTGACGGACGCGGACGGCGTGGTCGTCGGGATGGTGTCGACGACCGATCTCACGGCGTACCTCTCCCACAAGCGGTAGCGGACGGTGCGTGGCCGGTTCGCGGTTCAACTCGATGGGCGCTCTCGCTACGCCCGCTTCGGCGCTCCCGCTACACCCGCTTCAGCGCTCTCGCTACGCCCGCTTCAGCGCTCGCCTCAACGCCCGACTCAGCGCTCGCGCGCTTTCGTCTGTGAATCGAAAACCGCTGCGCCGGCGATGAGAAAGCCGACGATCGCGGTGATGAGCGCAATGCTCCCGATCGCGACGACGGCGACGGAGAACAGCGCGTCCGGCAGTATCCGTGCCGAAGTGAGCAGAGAGACCGCAGTGACGAAGCCGATCAACGCCAACAGTCGCCCGAACCGCCCCGTATCGATTCCAGTGTCACTTGCCATAGTCTCGTAGCTCCGCGATCACGCCGGTGTACTCGTCTTCTCTCGCGGCCGCGCCGAGTGAGTGGATCGACTGACAGACCCACATCCCCGCCGTGAAATTCAGTAGCGCGACGAACGACACCAGTCCGACCTGCGTGTCAACGGTCAGCCCGATCACGATCGCGGCGGTGAGCGTGACGGCCATTATCGCATGCGTGAGAAGCGATCTGTTCCCGAAATCGACCAGTGCGGCGGCTACCCCTGCCATGGTGTAACACAGGGGTCGAAGGCGTATATATGACTCGTGCCAACGACCACGGATCGCCCGTCCGTTGCACGTTCCGGAAGAGTCATTTCACACGATACCACATGGCATGATATGGATATGAACGACCGGACCCGCGTCAGCGACGTGATGTCGACTCCGCTGGAGACCATCGGCGCGAAAGAATCGATCCAGGAGGCGGCCCGTCGCATGACCGACGCGAACATCAGCGCGCTCGTCGTCACCGCGGGAAGCGGCTGTATCGTCACCCAGAGCGACATCATCGGCGCGGTCGCGGCGGGTCGAGACACCACCGAAACGCTCGTCGGCGACGTGATGACCGAGGACGTCGAGACGGTGACGCCGGACCTCATGATGGAGGAGGTGGCCGCGATGATGACGATGTACGGCGTGAAACACCTCCCGGTCGTCGACGACGACTACGTCGGAATGGTGTCGTCGACCGACGTGGCCGCGCACCTCTCGTGACGACCGTCGTGGGGGCTCGACGCGTTCGGTAGCGCGTCGGTTGCTATCGTCTCAAACGTTAGTTTCCCGCCGGCGTGCCCACCGCTTCGGCATCCCCGCTCGGCGTAGAGGAGTGATACAGCGCCTCGCCGGTCTCCGGATCGAACAGATGGAGACGGTCGGGATCGTACGTGAGCTCGACGGCGTCACCGGGCTGGAGCGCGCTGCGCGGCTCGGCCTGTACCTTACATTCCGTTCCACCGACCTCGCAGTACAACAGTAAGCTGTCGCCCAACGGCTCGGTGACGGTGACGGTCGCGCCGAACGTCTCCTCGCCCAGAGACGGTGCGGCGCCAGCGAGGTACAGGTCTTCCGGGCGTACGCCGAGCGTCGCGTTCCGGATCGACTCCGGACGCGAATCGTCGACGCGTTCGGTCGGGAGCGGGATGGAGAACGCCTCCTGAACGGCGTGACCGTCGACGATCTCGACGTCGAGCATGTTCATCGCCGGATCGCCGATGAACTCCGCGACGAATCGATTCGAGGGGAAGTCGTACAGCTTTTGGGGCGGATCGACCTGCTGGATCTGCCCGCCGTCGATGACGGCGACGCGGTCCCCGAGGGTCATCGCTTCGGTCTGATCGTGGGTGACGTACACCGTCGTCGTCGCCAGTTCGTCGTGGAGCTTGGAGAGCTCCGCACGCATCTGCACGCGGAGCTTCGCGTCGAGGTTACTCAGCGGTTCGTCCATCAGGAACACCTCGGGATCTCTGCAGATGGCGCGACCGAGCGCCACTCGCTGGCGCTCTCCGCCGGAAAGCGCAGCGGGCTTGCGGTCGAGCAGGTCCTCGATGTCGAGAATTGACGCCGCCTCTGCGGCCCGCTGTTCGATCTCGTCATCGGTGAACGATCCCGCCGACTTCATCCCGAACGTCATGTTCCGTTTTGCCGTCATGTGCGGGTACAGCGCGTAGTTCTGGAACACCATCGAGATATGCCGCTCGTTGGGTTCGAGACCGGTGACATCGCGGTCTCCGATTTCGATCGTCCCGCTCGTCACCGACTCGAGTCCCGAAACGAGTCGCAGCGTCGTGCTCTTTCCACAGCCTGAGGGTCCGACGATGACGATGAACTCCCCGTCGCGAACTCTCAGGTCGATACCGTCCACCGCGGTGATGTCGTCGAACCGCTTGACGATGTCGTTTAGTTGAATTGTTGCCATGTGTCTACTTCTGTTGAACGCCGAACGTTTCCAGCAGCGGCTTGTGCAGTACTATCAGCACCACGAGCGGTGGGAGGAGCGCGATCATCGCGCCCGCCATAATCAGTCCCCACTCGATCTGTCCGGCCGCCGCGGTCCCTTCGAGGCTTTTTAGCCCCACTTGGACGACCTGCTGATCTCGGCTACTTATCACGGCGAGGGGCCAGAGGTACTGGTTCCACGCGTAGATGTAGGTGATCACCGAGATCCCGGCGATCATCCCCTTCGACATCGGGATCAGCACGTAGACCAAAAAGTGAATCCCTCCGACATCGTCGAGCTTCGCGGCTTCGACGATCGACGACGGAATGGACATAAAGTGCTGTCTGAACAGGAACACGGCGGTCGCGCTTGCGAGGTACGGGGCCGTAATCGCCAGCATCGAATTCGTCCAATCGAGGGTCACCATCAACTCGAACAACGGGACGATCCGCACTGGAACCGGGAGCATCAGCGTGAACAACACGAAGACGAACGCCGCGTTCTTGTACGGGAAATCGTAGTAGACGAGCGCGAGTGCGGCCAGCAGTGACAGGCCGACCTTTCCGACGACGATGGCGACCGCCATGATCGTCGAGTTGATCAGGTACGTCCACATGTTGAAGTCCGTCATCACCCGGTAGTAGTTCTGATACGCCTCGCTACCGGGCGAGAGGTTCGTGACGTCGTAGATCTCCGCGACCGATTGCGTGCTCATGACCGCCGCGAGAACGAGCGGCAGCGCCATCAGCCCGATCGATCCGATGAGGCCGACGTGCATCAGTAGGTCGTCCGGAAGCCGATCGCTCACCGTCTGCTCGCGGGCGTCCGTCGTCTGCTCTCTATCGCGTGTCGTCATTTCCGACGTGGACGTGCTGTTTGCCATCTGTGATCACCCGTAGTGTGCGTATCGGTCAGAGACGCGGAGTTGGACGTACATCAGCGCGCCGACGAGAACGAACAACACCAGCGACTGTGCGGACGCGTATCCGAGATTGAAGTTCTCGAACGCGTCGATGTAGAGGTTGTAAATCAGGATGTTCGTCGCGCCGCCGGGCCCGCCGCTCGTCATCAGATCGATGAGCGGGAACGTCGCGAAGAACGCGTAAATCGTGTTGATGACGATCAGGAACACGAGCGTCGGCGACATCAGCGGGACGTAGATCCGGAACAGTCGGTTGAGCCTCCCGATTCCGTCGAGCTGTGCCGCCTCGTCGATCGTGTCGGGCACGTTGTTCAGCGCCGCGATCATGAAGATGATGTTGTAGCCGAGCTGCTTCCAGATCGCGGCAACTGAGACGACCATAAACGCGAGTGGCCCGTTCTGTCGCCAGTTAAACGCGATTTCCATCCCGAACAGCGATCCTATCGCTCGGATATAGTAGGTGATAATCCCGAGGTCCGGCTGGAGCAGGAACAACAGAACGAGTCCCGCGACGGCAGGCGGTAACGCGTACGGCCAAATCGCGGCGATCAGGTATACCGACGTGCCGCGGTCGACTTCGTACATCATGAAGGCGATGAACAGCCCGCCGAGCATCGTACCGAACACGACCACCGCGGCGAACGCGAACGTCACGACGAGGCTGTTCCGGTAGCTCTCGGACGCGAACATTCGGGTGTAGTTGTACAATCCGGCGAACGACTCGTCGACGAGCGTCGTCTGGTAGAGGCTCAACCGGAACGTGTCCACTGCGGGGTAATACAGAAAGACGAGACAGACGGCGACCGTCGGGAGGAGTAACAGCGCTGCCTGCTTGTGGTCGTTGAACACCGCTCGCGCGCTCGATTCAGCCATGAGTTACCGCCACCACCTGTGCATGTGTATGGTCATGTCGAAAACGTGGGTCAAATACGTACCGTCTACCGAGCCGTCGACGTCGCTTTCGCGGTCGGCGTGGCAACAGTCGTTCGGTCGTCCGTGCCACACATCGTCGTTACTATCCCTGCCGCTCGATGTAGTCGGCGAGCGCCTCTTCGATGTCTGTGTTCGCATCGTCGAGCACTTCGTCGACGGGTTCGCCGTTGAGCACCGACACCGCTGATTCCGCGATCGTCGTCCGCGCATCGAGGAACGGCCCGATAAGCGCCCCCCGAGTCGCCGGCGTGTCTCGTCCTTCGCGGAGCTGGTCGAGTGCGACGCGGAAGTCCGGATTGTCGTCGTAAAACCCCTCGCTCTCCAGGTTCTCGACAGCCTCCTCTCGCACCGGGAAGTACCCGGTCCCGCGGTGCCACCGCTCCTGTTGTTCCGGTTGGGTCAGCCAGAGGAGGAACTCCCCGGCGGCCTGCTGCTCGGGTCCGTCCTGACCGGCGGGGATCCACACGGAGCCGCCGCCGATCGTCACGCCGGCGCGGTCGCCGCCGGGCGACGGGATCCGCGCCGCGGCCGCCTCGAAGTCGTTGTCGGCAGCCCCCTGCAGCATCGGGTTGATACTCGACGTGGAGTACAGCACCATCGGCGCTTCCTGGGTGAAAAAGCCCTGTTGGGCCTCTCCCCACGCCTCGATTCCGGTCGAGAGATACGCGCCCATCTCGTTCAGTTCCTGCCACCACTCGAAGACGTTCATCCCGGCCTCGCTGTCGAGGTACGTCTCGGTCGGGTCGCCGTCGCGACCGTTCTGGTTGTTCACGAGCGGCTGGTCTTGGAGGGCGAACCACTGCTCGACGAACCACGAGTGGTTCGGCCAGGTGATCCCGTAGTTGTACCCCGCATCCATGAGGTCCTCGGAGTAATCGAGCACCTCCTGGAAGGTCTCCGGCGGGGATTCGGGGTCGAGTCCGGCCTCCTCGAAGGCGTCTTTGTTGTACATCATGAGCGCGTTCGAGGAGTTGAACGGCATCGAGTTGAGCCGGCCGTCGATCCGGTAGTAGTTGAGCACCGGGTCGAGGAAGTTCTCGAGTTCGAGCTGTTCCTCCGGGATGATATCCTCGACCGCCACGAACGCGCCGCTGTCGAGCGCCTGCTTCGTCCCGACCTCGAACACCTGCGCCAATCCCGGTGGGTTCCCGGCGCGGACCGCGTTGATCGTCTGGTTCATCGTTTCCCGATACGACCCCTGTTCTATCGCCTCGACCGTGATCGTGTCCGACTGCTCGCTGAAGTCGGCCGCCAAGTCCGAGACCATCTGGCCGAGGTCGCCGCCGAGCCCGTGCCAGAACTCGATCTCGACGCTGTCGACGCCCTCGACCTCGCCCTCTCCGGTCACCGGTGCAGGCCCGTCGTCGTCGTCCGAACAGCCCGCAACTGCGGTCAGCCCACCGACGGACGCCGCGGCCCCGACGGTCCGAAGTACGTTTCGTCGCGACGCCGCGCCGTCGCCGACGTTTTTTTGTCGATTATTCGTCATGGTACCGCCTCTGTTGACCTCCATTATTAATAATGCTGCTGGTTCCAGTCACCGAATCTCTCGCCTGTTTCCCTGCCATCGATCGATTGTCTGTGTTAGGCAGTAAGAACGATGCTATGAGTGGTACCGAGCGCTACCGAGCGGTACCGAGCGGTACCCCGCGATACTCGCGGGCGCCCCGTCTCACAACACGAGCAGTGGAATCCCGACCGCGACCCCGACCGCGATCAGCACGAGGTTCCAGACCAGTACCGGCCGAACCAACTCGCGAGCGATGCTCGCGGCGAACGCCGTCTTGACGAGGATGCTCGCGGCCGTCCCCGCGACCACCCCTGCGACCGCCGTGTCGACGGCGATCTGTCCGGTCCCGAGCAGCGAGACCGCGGTCGTCGTCGCCGTCCCGGAGGAGACGAGCCCGGCGAGAAACGCCGTCGCGACGAACCCTCCCGCACCGAACGTCCGCTCGGCTCCGGCGGAGACGAGCAGGACGACGAGGAAGAGCGCGCCGAACGTGAGCGCGTTCCGGAGGCTGAACGGCGACGTGAGCTCCGCCTCCATCGTCGTCCGCCAGTCGCTGCGCAGCACCGCGATGGCGATGCCGACGACGGTAATCGCCCCGAGCGGAGCGCCGACGATCAGCGCCGCTTCCGGGACGAACGCGGCGACGACCGCGGCGTTCCGAAACGCCATCGCGGCGTTCGCTAACAGGATCGACCCGACGGCGATGTCACGGAGATCGGTCCGCCCCTTCGCTCGCTTCGCCATCTCGGCGACGACCGCCGTCGAGTTCACGAGCCCGCCGAAGAATCCGGTGACGGCGTAGCCGCGGCCCTGATACCGCTTCACGAGCACGTAGTTGACGAAACCGATGGCGCTGACGGCGACGACGAGCGACCAGATGAGCCGCGGCTGGATCGCGTCCCACGGGTCGATCGTCTCCGCGGGCAACAGCGGGAAGACGACGAACGCGAGGATGGTGAACTCGACCGCGCTCCGAACCTCCTCGCGAGAGAGCCCCCACGCGAACTCGTGGAGCTCCCGTTTGAGAACGAGCAGGAGAGAGGAGAGCACGGCCACCGTCACCGCCTCGATGAAGAACTCGTTCGCGACGAGCGCGCCGACTCCGTACGTCACGAGCATCGACACGGACGTCGTCAGCGAGAGCCCGTCGACGTCGTCTTCGACGAAGCTCCGGACCGCGAGCAGCACCGCGCTGGCGACGATCAACAGCCCGCCGACGACGAGCAGGCCGTCGGCGTCGAGCACCGAGAACACGGCGGCCGCGAGTCCGATCAGCGCGAACGTTCGGATCCCGGCCGACTTCTGGGACCACTCGCGTTCGATCCCGAGGAACATCCCGAGCGCGGTCGCCAACACCAGTTTCGCGACGTTCGTCTCCAGCACGACCAGCGGGTCGAACGCGTCCATCATCGGTCCAGACCTCGACGTCGCGGATACCGCGGCCGTCGTAACTGTTGTCGACACTGCAGACGCCGCAGACGTCGCAGACGTCGCAGACGTCGCAGACGCCGCAGACGCCGCCCTCGACTCAACACTATCCCTGCGCACATGCGGAGATATATCTCAGATATAGCCCTATATCTTGCTATATACACACATATATTTTGTATGCCAAAACGACGAATCCGGTGTGTCTCCGGCAGTCACCGGTTCGTCGGCTCGCGCGGCAGGTCGAGCGACTCGGTCAGGTCGTGTTCCTCGCCGGTGAGCACGTACAGCACGTCTTCCAGAATCACGACGAGCTCGGGGAGCTCGCGCACGACGAGGAACGTGATCCCGATCAGCGCGACCACCGCGAGGAGCTGGCTGATGATCCGGTCGGAGACCAGGAACGAGACGCGGTACGGGTCGCTCGCGCCGAACATCAACAGGACGAGGTCGGGCTGCCAGTGCATGTACTGGTTACCGGAGACGACCGAGATGAACGTCGTTCGGAGGATGTTGAGCACGTAAATGAGCGGAACCGACACGGCGAGCGCACGGACTTTCCGGCTCAGCGGCGCCTGCACGGCACTCACGAGTCCCCCGAAGATAGCGATGCTACCGAGGCCGGTACACGCCAGCACGACGTGAATCCGAACCGTGTGCCCGTCGTTCAACAGCCACTCGTAGGCGGCGTCGTACCCCTCGTTGCTCGTCACTCGCTCCGGAGCGTAGCCGAGGAGGTCGATCACCATTCCGGTGTGGGTCGCCACGATCTCGATGAGGATCCGCCGCGGCTCGGGGACTGCGAGCCCGGCGACCGTGAACGCGGGAATCGTCTCGAACGGGAGGTAAATGAACAGCATGATCGCGATCGCCCGCGTGAGGGTGAACAGCGATCCGCGACCGTCGTACAGGAGGTATCCGGCGTACACGCACGCCGGGACGCCGACGAGCGCGAGGATCGACTCGACGTAGCTCTGGTGTTCGAACGCGAAGTACGGTACCATCGTCAACCAGAACAGGCCGAACAGTCCCCACGTTCCCGCTGCGAGCGACCGCCCGGCGTCGAGCCCGCGGCTGTCGAGCAGCCACGAGAGGGCAAAGAGGATCGCGACGAGCCACGCAAACGTGAACGTGTCCGGCAGCACGCCTAGCGTCGCCGACACGCCCGTTGCGAACATGTCCGAACCGTCGGGTGTCGTCGGATAAAGCCCTTGTCGTTCCCGACGATTCGTCGGGTACCTCGCGGGTTGGTGTGCCCAGAGACGACCGTCCCTCGCACAGCGCCCGTACGGGGTTGTCGCACCCACGTGTTCGGGACGCGGGTGGGATACCGGACTCCTGGACGGCGGTCCGAGCGGGGAACAGACACGTCAGCGAGAAGAGAGACCGGGGAGCGGAGAGAACGAACCGCACCGGCCGAAACCCCCGGGATCAATCGAACGGTTCTCCCGCGTCAACTCGGTTACCGCTCTTCCGAGTCGAGGACGCGGATCTGGTCGCCGCGAACGGTGACCGGAATCGGGACGGTCGCCTCGTACAGCTCGACGGTCACCTGGTCTTTCCCCTCGTCGATCCGCTGCACACGGGCCTTCTCGCCCTTGAACGGGCCGGCGATGAGCTCGACGATGTCGCCTTCGCCGATCCCCTCGACGTCGGGGGTCGGCGAGAGGAAGTGCTCGACCTCAGAAAATGGACTCTCCGCTGGTCCGTCACCGGCTTGAATGACGCCGCGGGCGTGCGGGATCTCGTCCAGAATGCGAGCGAACACGCTTCCGTCGCTCGCCTCGACCATCACGTAACTCGTCAGCTGATCCGGTGCGATGACCGCCTGGATCTCGGGCATCTCTTTTTCGGCGAGCATATCGGCGACGGTCCGCTCTTGTCTCGCGGTCGTCTTGACCGAGAAGATCGGCATTATGCGCCGACCCCCGGCAGGAGGCTCATAATCGCGAAGATCATGAATCCGATGAAGCCGACGAGGATGATGCCGGCGCCGGCGATTTTCGAGACCTGGAGGAACTCGTCGGTGCTCGGCGTGCTCGCCAGCTTCAGCACGCGAATGTAGCTGTTGAGGTCGTACGGAACGTCCATGTTACGACCGAGTTCGAGACGAGACGGTTTTTACCTTTTGATGCGGCGCGTCGGCGTCGAGTGAGTGTATCCGCACTGTTGCCGCGCGAACCGGCCCCGTCTACAGCGGCCGCTTCACTCCACGTAGTCGATGTCTTCCATCTCCGCGGCAGTTCCCTCCGGCGGCTCGCCGTTACGGCCGTAGATCTGCGGGGACTCGACGCCGGTCACGACGATCATCGTCCGCATCTCGCCTTCGAGCTCCTCGTCGACGGAGGTCCCCCAGATGATCCGCGCGTCGGGATCGATCCGGTCGTAAATCTCTTCGACGACGCCTTCTGCCTCCTCGATTGACATGTCGGTCCCGCCGGTGACGTTCACGAGCGCGGAGTTCGCACTGGAGATGTCGACGTCGAGCAGCGGCGAGCGGAGCGCGCTCTTCACGGAGTCCTGCGCCTTCGAGTCGGAGTCGGACTCGCCGAGGCCGATCATCGCGACGCCGCCCTTCTCCATGACGGTGCGAACGTCTGCGAAGTCGAGGTTGACCAGCCCGGGCATCGTGATGAGCTCCGTGATTCCCTTCACCGAGCGCATGAGCACCTCGTCGGACACCTTGAACGCCTGCCGGACGGGGAGCTTTCCGACGGCGTCGAGAAGCCGGTCGTTGGGGACGACGATGACGGTGTCGCTCACGTCGCGAAGCCGTTCGAGCCCCGCCTCGGCGTTCGTCCGGCGGACTTCGCCCTCGGCTGTGAACGGGGTCGTGACGATGGCGATGGTGAGCGCGCCCGACTCGCGGGCGGCCTTGGCCACGACCGGCGCGGAGCCGGTTCCGGTCCCGCCGCCGAGCCCGGCCGTGACGAACACCATATCGGAGCCGTCGATCGCGTCCTGAATCTCCTCTTGGGACTCGATCGCGGCCTCCTCGCCGACCTGCGGCAGGGAGCCGGCGCCGCGACCCTGCGTCTTCTGCTGGCCCATGAGGATCTTCGTGTCCGCCTCGATGTTCACGAGGTGCTGAACGTCGGTGTTGGCCGCGACCAGCTTGGCGCCGTGGATCCCTTCCTGGGTCATCCGATCGACGGTGTTGCCGCCCGCTCCACCGCAGCCGACCACCGTGATGTTCGTCTGGAGGTCTTGTAGGACGTCCTGCAGCTCGTCGTCGGTCATCGTCCCGCTCTGTGGAGGGGCCCCGTCGTGGCCGTCTGCGGCGGCGTCGCCGGCCGACCCGGCGTCATCTGCCGGGGCTCCCTCGGCTTCGTCGATGGCGTCCTCTACGATAGAGTCCATTATATGGTGTGGTTGCGACCCGGACGTATTTATTTTTGCCCGATCGTCTGACGCCGGTCAGACATCCGCGACGGCCGTCAACGCGGGACGTATCGCGGGGTTCAGCGTGTGAATGCGGACGTATCACTCGCCGATACTATCATGGTCGCCGACGCGTTCCTCGCGGCCGTCTGAATCGATCGGGAACCGCTCCGCTCGCGTGCGAGAGACCGCTTCGGGCGCAACCGTCTCGCCACCCACCTCGACCGCGTCCCCGTCGGCGAGTCGGCCGAACGCCGGCCCCTCCGGGACGCCTCGCTCCGCGGCGAGCTCCGGGTCGAACGCCGTCTCCCTCGCCACGACGACCCCCTCGTCACTATCGACCTCGACCTCGTCGTATCCCCGCTCTAGTACGCTCGCGAGGTCAGCGACGAGGTCCCCGTATCCCGGCGCGCCGGTTTCGGTCGCGAACGCCGCGCGGCCCGCCGCCCGCGTCCCGGACTGCTCGGTCTGGAACGCCACCGCGTTCGCCTCCACGGCCGCGCGCGTCGCATCGGCGTCCACGCCCTGTGCCCGCGAGAGGAGCTCGACCGGGAGTTCTCCGATCCGGACCGGTTCCGCGTCCGTGTCGGCGGACGCGGACACCGGTCTCACCGCACCGAACCGGAGCCCCTCACCGACGGGTTCGAGCGTCTCCTCCAGTCGCTCGACCACCGCGAGCGGCCGATCGCCGACTTCCCGGACCCACGTCTCGCTGACGACCCGATGACCGAGGTCCTCGATCACGGCGGCGAGCTCGGGGCGACTGCCCTCGATCACGGCGAGGTCGGCCTCGCTCCGCGCGAACGCCTGCTCGATGATCGACTCGTTCGCCGCGGCCGCGCCCATCTCCCCGAGCGCCCAGTCCGCACCGACGTGGCCCACGGCCCACTCGGTCTCGCGGACGATCCGCGTGAACCGCGGGGCGTAGTGGCCGCCGCCGAACCCGACGACGTGACGGGGCTCCGTCCTCTCTTCGCTCCGGGGGGCGGTCCCCGTCCTCTCCTCGCTCCGGGGGACGGTCCCCGTCCTCTCCTCGCTTCGGAGGGCCGCCCCCGTCCCCCGAAGGTCCAACACGGCCCGGGCGACCGCGCGAGCCGCCTCGGCGTCGGTCCACTGCGGCTCGTCGGAGCCGAGTTCGACGAACAGCGACGGGACCGACACGTCGGTCGGCCCGTGGTGGGTGCACTCGATACCGACGTCGTACCCCTCGGGCGCGCGAGCCGACAGCGCCTCGACGACGCGTTTTTCCGCGCCGGGCGCGGCCCGTGCGAGCGTCCCCGGCTCGCCGCCGTACGGGGCCGGACCGAAGTTCCCGGTGACGTGCGCGGTCAGGAGTTGCCCGGTGTCGCCGGAGTGTCGAGAGACGAACGCGAGGACCTCGGGCGAGCCGTCGGCGTGCGGCGACTCGGCGAACGCGGCCGACGGGTCGTCGAGTTCGATGTGGAGGTCGTCGAACTCGCGCAGTTCGAAGCCGTCGGTCCGGTAGTACGTTCCACCCCCCTCGGCGTCGGATCGATTCGGGTCCTCGTGGGCCGTCCAGTCGCCGAGTTCGAGCAGCCGCTCGCCGATGTGTACGGAGGCGCTGTCGGCCCGGCTGACGACGATCGCTATCACGTCCGATCGGTCGGCGCGGGCGGCCGAATACCCGTCGGTTCGCTGCAGTCAGAGTGCCCTCACGGCAGTAACAAGTAGATAAACGCGACGTAGCCGGCGACGAGAACGCCGCCGTCGAGCCGCGAGAGCCGCTCGCCGCGGTACATCATCGCGACGAGGACGAGGGTGAACGCGACCAACGCGGGAAACTCGAAGCCGCGGACGCCGGGGCTCACGCTGATCGGAGTGATCACCGCGACGATGCCGATCACGCCGAGGACGTTGTAGATGTTCGAGCCGACGACGTTACCGATGCTGAAGCTCGCCTCGTCGCGGACGGCGGCGACGACGCTGGCCGCCAGCTCGGGCAGCGACGTCCCGAGCGCGAGCACGGTGAGCCCAATGAAGATGTCGGAGAAGCCGGCCGCGGCGAGCAGCGACTGCCCGCCGCCGATGAGCCAGCGCGAGCCGAGCACGAGCGCCACGAGCCCGCCGACCACGGCTCCGGCGTCACGAGCGCGCGCGTCCGGCATCTCGTCGCGTTCGGCGGCCGTGATCCCCGACTGTGTCCGTTGAATTCGACGCATGACGACGACGGTGAACGCGACGAGGACCCCGAGCAGGACGACCCCCTCGATCGGCCCGATCTGCCCGTCCCAACCGAGCCCGACGAGCAACAGCGCTGCGAGGAGCATGAACGGGACGTGTCGCTTGAGTACGGTCTCCGAGATGTCGAGCGGCCGGATCAGCGCGGAGAGGCCGAGCACGAGTCCGACGTTCGCGATGTTCGAGCCGACGATCGCGCCCAGTCCGATGTCCGTCGACACCGTGACGGCGCCCAAGAGGGCGACGAACAGCTCCGGCGCGGTCGTCGCGAACGCCACGACGGTGACTCCGACGGTTGACGCCTTTAACCCGATCGCGAGCGCGAGGTCGCTCGCGCCCCGTACGAGTAGCTCGGCGCCCGCGTACAGGAGGGCGGCGCCGCCGGCGAGCAGGAGGAGTTCGGTGAGCGGCGACCCGAGTAGCACACCCCGCGATTGAGAGCGACGGGTAAAAAGCATCGCCGTTTGACACCAACGAGGTCCGCGTTATCGGCGTTGAGTCACGTTGTCAAAGGACGAACTCTCGCCAGACAGGAACGCTCGACGGAGGATATCCCGATTAAAAACGTACTGACAGGTATGCCAGAAGAAGAGCTGTTCAAAACCGAGGAGCGGGAACCGAGATCGGCGATCGCGACGGCGTTACGTGACGCCGCGGATCAGATCGAATCGGGAACGGTCCAGTTAGCGAGCGGCGAACAAAAACGGACCGTGGCCGTTCCGGAAACGCCCCGATTCGAGGTCGAACTCGAACGACTCGCGGACTCGGAAACCGGGGAACAGCGGTACGAACTCGAGTACGAGATCAGGTGGACGAAGTAGGCGCTCGGTGTCCGTCTCCGGACGCTCTTTCGAGCCGTCGAATCAGACTTGACTCGCCCGGAACTCCCCGTGTTTCATCCCGAGGGCGAACGCGATAGCGCCGAAGACGAGCATCGACGGAACGACCATCATCAGCGTCGTCTGTAGCGTCATCATTCCACCGCCGATCAGCCCGCCAGCGCCGATCGCGACGAGCAACACGAGCAGTCCGGCCGCGACTGGGAGGTTGAACTCCATACCCCTGGTACGGTCCGATCGAACCTAAGGGTTCGGCCGACGGCAGCGTAGGCGGTCGGTTCGTGGCTGTCGTTACGCCTCGATGATCTCGTCGTCGCCATCGTCGTCCGGCACTCGTAGCTCGCCGTCGAGTGCGACCACGCCGCGCCCGCCGATCGCGACGGTGTCGTCTCCGTCCCCAGCGCCGTCACCGCCCCCGGCGTCGTTTCCGACTCGAACTCGGACGTATCCCGGGCGATCCACGAAGTGGCCCTGCTCGAACCGCAACTCGTCCGGGAGCTCGCCCTCGAACGCGTCGACGGCTCGGAGGTACCCGCCGACCGCGCCGCTCGCCGTCCCCGTCACCGGGTCCTCGGGGACGCCGTACGCCGGGGCGAACGCCCGGCCGTGCAGGGTCGACTCCGCGTCGAGCGTGTCGAAGGTGAACGCGTAGATCCCGGCGACGTCGAGCGCAGCGGAGATCTCGCGGACTGCGGCGGCATCGGGGTCCGCCTCGCCGAGCCGTTCGAGGAAGTTCACGGGGACGACGAGCCACGGGAGCCCGGTCGAGGCGACGGCGACGGGGAGGTCGGCCCCGACGTCGCGCAAGGCGGCGGGGTCGATCCCGAGGGCGTCGCCGAGTCGGTCGGCGTCGACGCGGTCGCCTTGGTCGTCCGCGTCGCCATCGGTGTCGTCTCCCGCGGCTCCCGCGGCTTCCGTATCGTCGATCACGTCGACCGTCGGCGGGTTCTGGCGCATCCAGACGGTTCCGTCGTCCCCGACCGTGATCCGCAGGTCGCCGACGTTCGTTCGGAGAGTCCGTTCGCCGCTGTCGATCGCGCCCTCCGCGTACAGGGCGGCGTAGCTCGCGATCGTGGCGTGGCCGCAGAGGTCGACCTCGTCGGTCGGGGTGAAGTACCGAACACGCTCGTCAGCGCCGTCACCGGCCTCGGTGAGGAACGCGGTCTCGGAGGCACCGAGCTCCGCGGCGATCCGTCCCATCAGGTCGTCGCTCAGTCTCGCGGCGTCAGGCAGAACGCCGGCGACGTTGCCAGCGAGCGGCTCGTCCGTGAACGCGTCGACGAGAAGGGTCCGTCGCGTTTCCATGTGCGTCCCTCTCCGCCCGTCCTCAAAAGCGTCCCGAGGGACCGTCGCAATCGTCGGCGGGTGCGCTCTTGGCCCCTTCCGATCCGGATGGTCCGATGTCAACTCTTTTGACCTCCACGACGGATGTAGCCCTATGGGCCTCTTCGACCGGCTGCGAGGGAACGACACCCCCCGGGTGGCGTTCATCGGGATCGACGGTCTTCCCCACAGTCTCGTCGCCGACAATCCGGACACGTTTCCGACGCTGTCCGCGATCGCCGGCGAGGGCGACGGCGGACGAATAGACAGTATCATCCCACCCGAATCGAGCGCGTGCTGGCCGGTGGTCACGAGCGGCGTCAACCCCGGCGAAACCGGGGTTTTCGGGTTCCAAGACCGAGAGATCGGCTCCTACGACACGTACGTTCCGATGGGGCGGGACGTTCAGGCGAAACGCGTGTGGGACCGCGCCACTAAGGCGGGACTCGACGCGACGGTGATGAACGTCCCCGTCACCTTCCCGCCGCAGCGGTCCATCCAGCGGATGGTCTCCGGCTACCTCTCGCCCGACGTCGACAAGGCGGCGCATCCGGAAGAACTCCGCCAGTACCTCACCGAGAGCAACTACATCCTCTCGGTCAACGCCAAGCTCGGCCACAAAGCCGACAAGACGGAGTTCATCTCGCACGCCCGGAAAACCCTCGACGCCCGCGCAGCCGCGTTCTCCCGGTACGTCAAGCGGGACGACTGGGACCTGTTCGTGGGCGTCTTTACCGCCCCCGACCGGATCAATCACTTCCTGTGGCGCGACTACGAGGAGAAGGGGACGTACCACGAGGATTTCCTCGAGTTCTACGCCGCGCTCGACGAACACATCGCCGCGATCCGGCGCGCGCTCCCGGACGACGTGCGTCTAGTCGTCGGATCGACGCACGGGTTCACGCGCCACCGCTACGACGTCTACTGTAACGAGTGGCTCGAACAGGAGGGCTGGCTCTCGTACGAGGACGGCGACGACCACGGCGCGTTGGCCGACATCGACGACGACACTCGGGCGTACTCGCTCGTTCCCGGTCGGTTCTATCTCAACATGGAGGGCCGCGAGCCCGACGGCACGGTCCCCGAATCGGAGTACGAATCCGTTCGTTCCGAGCTGCAATCCGCCCTCAAATCGTGGGAAGGGCCGAACGGAAAACCGGTCGCGAAACGCGTGGTCGAGCGCGAAACGGTGTTCCGCGGTGACCACGACGAGATCGCTCCGGACCTCGTCGTCGTCCCGAACAACGGGTTCGACCTCAAATCCGGCTTCCGCCCTCACGACGCGGTTTTCGACTCGAACGGTCCTCGAACGGGGATGCATACCTTCGAAAACGCGGCGCTGTTCGTCGACCACCCCGACGCGAACATCGAAGACGCCGACCTCCTCGATGTCGCGCCCACGCTTCTCCGCCTCCTCGACGTCGACTACGGTCGGACCGAATTCGACGGCGCCAGTCTCATCTAGATCCTCTTGCGGGCGTACTCCCATCAGATTCTCTTCGGCCGCCAGTTTGACTCCGTGAACGGGTTGAAGTGTGCCCCCTCCCTTGGATCGATATGGAACACACGCCGGACGGGACTCCCGTCGGCGTCGACGACCCCTACGGCGTCGCCGGGATCTGTGACCACCTCACCGACGACGGCCGCTGCCGATTCGCCCTGACGCGCTCGGGCGACGATCCCGACTTCGCCGCCGACCGCCGCGCCGACGGATACGCCTGTCACGTCGGCGCCGACGAGCGATGGCGAGCGTGTCCGCATTACCGCTCGACGACCGACGGTCGCGAGTGCGTCAGGTGCGGGCTCGGAGAGGTTCGGATCGCGCACGACGGCAGTCGACCGCTCGTTGAGGAACACCACCTTTCGTACGGCACACCGAATCGGGAGAAGGGACCCGAAAACGGCTTGGCCGTCGACTCAGACGACTCTGACTCCGGGGACGGGGACGGTCCCCACGAGATCACGGTCGCACTGTGTCGCTGGTGTCACTCGAAGGTCCACAACTCGTTCGCGCGGATCGACGACGACGCGAGTCCCGACCCCGCTGCCATCGCGGAGCGGGAGTCGCGACGGAGTACAGAACAGACAGAGTCCGCCTTCAAAACGGCAAGCGAGCGGTACGCAGACGAGCGGTAGTCGCAGACGAGCGGTAGTCACAGACGAGCGGTGGTCGTCGTCGATCGACGATCCCCGTCAACTGGTCCATCGGTGCCCGTCGACCACTGACTCACGCGTTTGGCTTCGGACGAATGAGGTCCGCCAGCGAGACGAGGATGCCGAGGAACCAGCCGAGCGGAACCGAAATCCCGATCCACATCAGGAGGTATCCGAGTCCGGCGAGCCCCCACTGTTCGCCGAACGTCTCCAGGTCGAACGCGCCGCGGAGCGTCTCGTTGACGCCGCCGACAGCGAGGAACGTGTCGAGGATCCACCGCGCCAGTTCGTAGCTCGGTGGGAGAATCACGTCGCCGACGGCCGGGGTGAGTATCGCAGCGACAACAGGGGGCAGGAAGATGGCCGTCATCGCGAACGGATACGCGAGGAGGACGCTGACGAAGCGCCCGCCGACCTTCGAAAATCCGGCGGCGAGACCGGCGGACGCGATGGCGACGACGCTGGCGAGCCCGATCCCGAGCATGACGTCCGTCGGGAGTTGGAGGTGTGCGACAACGGTCAGCGAGCCCCACACCACGGTCGCCACCAGCACCGCGCCGACGACGCCGAAGCGGGTGACCGCGGAGTCGAGCTTCGAGGCGTAGTACCGCGTGGCGAACCCGACGAGAAGGAGGGGGTACGCCACCGCGACGAGCGGTGCGCCGAGAATCGCCCAGAGGTAGTATCCGACTTTTTGAATCCCCGTCTCGGGCTTCCACTTGCCTAACACCGCGCTCGGATCGAGCTGTCTGGGGAACACCACCTCCATCCACGTCTCGTGGAGCCGAACCACGTCAAGGAGGAGCGCTTCCACCAGCCCAATTTGTCCTCGGCGTTCCATTTGGCACACGTCGCGGGCGACGTGACGTGAACTTTGTGCCTTCGCTCGGTAGATGTATCAAATACATAATGACTCATCCGGGAGAGAGGTGAGTGTGCGGTTCAACGCGCAGATAGGCAGTTGACCTCCGTACCTCGCGATTATCAGAGATGATCTTTCAGCCCGACACGTTTAACACGACAAGCTGGCGTACCCACACCCATGCATAGACGTGAACTGATCGCGGCGGTCGCCGCATCGACGTCCGTCGCCGTCGCTGGCTGCGCTGGCGGTGAAGACGGGAACTACGAGTTCGACGCGGCGCCGGCGCGGATCCCGGCCGAGGAGGCCTCGGAGGCCGGGTACGAGGGCGAGGAGCCCGAACCGTTCACACTCGAACAGGAGTTCGATGTCGCGGGCGTAAACGCGCGGGTGTCAGCGACGACGTGGGCCGCGGGGTACGAGAACTCGGACAACGGGTCCGCGCTGTTCGTGGCGAGTACGCCGGACGCTTCCGTGGGCGGTCAGTCGGTCAATCCGCTCGTTCGCGCGAACGACGCCGAGCTGATCCGGCGGCTGTTAGAGCAGGTCGACGGTCAAGGGGTGGGCGGCGACGGGACGGAGATCGAAGCCGACGACATCGAGTCCCGCGGCTCAGAGACTCGGACCATCCTCGGCGAGGAGGTCGAGGTGTCGATCCTCGAAACGACGATCGATGCGGACGTCGAGGGCGGGGACGGTTCGAGCGGTGAGACAGAGGACGTGCCCGTTCTCCTGTACCTCGCGACGGTTCAGCACCGCGACGATGTCGTTGTGCTCGTCGGCGTCCACCCGGTTGCGGTCGACGCGGGCGACCAGCTCATGTCTCTCATGCAACAGGTCGAGCACTGAGCTGAATTGGACTGAACTGAAACAGCTCTTCCCACCGAGATGCTCGTTTTTTGACGCTGTTTCACGGTGGTTTTCGATAGTCTGTTGGTACGTAGGATGTCCTCGGTCGTTTGAGGATGTTTCCGGTTCGCGAAGCTTCTGCGTTCGCAACTCCTTTATGACAGATCGGCACAGTTGAAGTATCCCGTAACACGAGACTCCGGCGAGGTCGTGGGGTTTTGACGTGCGATCACGGTGTCGCCGATCCGACAGCAGCAGCTCTCGTAGTTGCGGTTGCCCATGATGTACTGTAAGGCTCAGAGTCGTAGTCGGTTGGTGGCCGCTCTTCTACTTGGTATCATTCTTTTCTCTATTTTTTGTGTTGGTACTGGCTTAGTCTCCGCTGAAACGGAGTCTAATATTATTTTAAATAATACCGGCGAGTCTAATGGAATTTCACCCGGCGATAGGGAACATAATATATCGAATATCCAGATATCTCGTGACTTAGAAAAATCAGAAACCAATGGTAGTCTTTCGTTGTTTATTGATTTTTCTGAACTAGAAAATAATACCGTTGATTATTCTAATGTAGATCTGAAGAACATTCGGATATCAAATGGAGAATTAATAAACATATCACGAGATAGTAGTACAGATCATACTGTTCTACATTTGAAGTTGGAACAGTATAACTCAAATGAGGAACTTAACATTCACAACATAAGATTCGATAATATCAATACTAGCTCTGCAGAGGCACCATCTACGTCTCAATATAACCTTGCTGCTGTAAATTCTAGTGAGAATATTACTTTTGCTGATTTGACTGCCCAAAATAGAACTGCAGCATCGAAACCATTCAAAATAGCTGGAGCAACAATTGAGGTTCCAGATCAGGCAACAGGATCAAGTCAGCTAGAATCTGATGAACTGACTAAACCTAGCGTTACCGTTAGAAATGTCACATCTAACGTGAATACAACACTTGTAATTACGCAAGCAACAGGAGATCAGATGATTATCGGATATGATTCATACTTAATAGAACCACCTCGGGAAGCTACCTTATCTACTCGGTTTCTAGGGGGCAAAATACAGGCATACTTGGCGCCGACAGCGCGTATCAATGATGAAAATCTGACTGTAGGTGAGCCTGCGCCTCAATCGTTATATGATTCAGCTATTGCCTCTGACAACGCCCACATCTTAAAAGGGAATATTGATTTTGAAAATACAAAATATAACTCAAGTGTATCAGATAATATCACTATCGCTAACGCTGAACTTCAGGATTTAGAGAATGATGACACACCATTCGTAATTTCATTACATCCACTTACGAGTTCTGGGGACATTCTTCTTAACACATCGATAGGACACTCAAAAGTCTTATCTGGCAATAATAACGACCTAAACATATTTCTCACAAACAGTTCAGAATATCAAGTAAAACTGTGGCATAGTAATAGATTTGCAGTTACTATGCGTTTGGCTAAGAATCAAACAAAGGGAGACTATGTAAAATTGAATTCCAGTTCAGTCCTTCCAAATTCTGATTTAAATAACCAACTGGTCAGAAATGGGGTTTCTGATCAAGCCTATATTACAATTAGAACTGGAACAGGCTCGAATATATCTAGCACAGACTACGAGATCTACAACTCGACAACTATTGAAGAGCGAATCTACGCAGGAAATCCACTAATATATAATGCCAGTAACACTGATTCTGAAAAAATTGAAATCCATCATATCAAAGAGAATAACACTATTATCTCCGGTGTAGGAGACCCTATTTCCGACACTAGCCATATCATTTTTAACACCTCTGAAATGTCTAGCGGAACTTACGTTCTCTCAGATGGTTCTTCACAAATTTCTCCTAAATTCCGCATTATTGGCGATACTGAACAACAAGTGAATCTCAGCCTCAAGGATCCCACACCGACGACCGGTACTGAATTTGATACTTTTGTCCACCACAATATTAGAAATACCAATATCTCACTCACAAACACCGCAAACGAATCAATAGCCGCATCGGCTGAGCTTACAACCACAAGCGATGGCAGCATCCCAATTTCTCTCAACACGTATGCGGCCGGAGACCCGTTGCTCGCCGACGACTTCGTCACGGTCGGGGCGAACGCGACGGTTGAGTCGGTCGACGTGTCGACGCCGAACGGAACGCTACCACCGGGTGAGTACACCCTTGCTGCCCGCTCGGAGCACGGCTCCGTCACAACGAGCGCGAACGAGACGATCACCCTCAAACAGCGCGCAACCCGCAACGTGACGGCGTACACAACGACCGCCCTCGATCCCGACGAACCGGGGACCGCCGCCGACCTCAGGGGCGCGATCGCGAACGATACCCTCTCGGCCTCGGAGACGGTGACAGATGACGACACGGTCGTGTACGCGGTCGATGCCTCCGGACTCTCCGGAGCGCCAGCGGCCCGCAACACAACGCTCGACACCGGCAGCGACATTGACGATTTCGACGGGCTTTCTTTTGGCGTCCGCGCGAACAACACGACACTCGCGACCGAGACGCTCTCGACGAGCGACGATGACGACCCGATCGGCGCGGTTCCGACGGACGCGACCGCTCGCGTCGACGAGGACGGGTTCTACCTCGTCGCCGCCGGTGACGACGCACTCGCGACCGACGACCCGCCAGCCGACGGAACGGAGTTCACGGCCACCTTCCGCGTCGACGACGATCGGCTCCGGGCCGCCGCCGCACCCGACGACGACCACGTGGTCACCACGACCGTGACCTACGCGGTTGACCGAGACTCGGCGGACGACAGCGAAGCTCTCGCGGACGACGGGAACGCAACCGGTGGGGACACCGACGACGGCGGGACTGACGGAGGCGGTGACGAGACGAGTGAGACGGCCGAGAGCGGTGGAGTCGAGAGTGACGGCGCGACCGACGAGACCGGCGGAGCCGCGAGCAGCGATGGGGATGGCGGAAGCGGTACCGATGGAAGCGATGGCGGCTCCCAGCCGGGACGCGGCTCGCTCGGCACTGATGACACACCGGCGGGGCAGGAGCCAGAGGACACTGACAGCCGCACCAGCGGTGAACTGCCGACTGACGCCGCCCCGTCCGGCACAGCGACCGGTGCGCGTGCCGTCGCCGACCTCCGCGTCGCGTATCGAGATCATCCGAACGCCGTGGCCGACGCGTCTGCGACTGCCCCTCGTCCCACGGTGCGTGGCAACGATGCCGGGGAGACCGTCAACGAGAGGGCCCCGGTGGACGCGGATTCGACTCCGACCGACGGTTCGGCTGGTCGAGAGACTCCGTACGCGGAACCCGATTCTCCCGGCTACGATAACGCACCCATCCGCTCGACCGCGTACGACGTCCCGGGCTTCGGCCCAGTCGTGACGCTGGTGGCGTTGGTGAGCACGGCCCTGCTCGCGACGCGACGCCCCTGAGCACCGAGGCTCGTTAGCTGGCGATATTCTTTTGCTGGACCGACGCATTCGGGGAGACATGAGCGCCACGATCAATCCGCCACAGGAGCGGACGTGCGAGCTGTGCGGCCGCGCGGAGCGGTGGGACGCCGAGGACACCGGTTGGCGTATTGTAGACGACCCGGGAAACGTCTACTGTATCCACGAGTGGGACATCAACGGGACGTACATGCCGATAGAGGACTGACAGTCGGGGAGTGACATTTTATCTGCCTTGTTCTGACTGTTGACTGGTTGATTCCCGTTCGAAATCACATATATCATATTACGGTAGTGTAGAGGATGTTCAACTGGTATCCCGAATTTCATCGCGGTGTGCGGGACCGATCGATAGAGAATTAAACTTCTTTCTCGAATACGAGTTATATTTGTTCGCGCGTTCATATTGATGCGGGGTATTCACCCCTGATGAATAATTACCTTATATTCCCTAATGTGTGTACGATTGTTCCTACCCGTATCAGGGTCATATCTATAAGTGGGTACTCAAAGTGCGTAGTATGACCAAGCCACGTAGTGACACCCGCGGGGTAGGGGAGGCAGACCTCGCGGGCCACAGTGGGGGGCTGGCAGCGGTGACCGACGAGCGATCGAACTGCGGTATCGGCGGAATCGTCGATCTCGACGGCGACCCGACGCACGACACCGTCGCCGACGCGGTCAGTTTACTGGTGAACCTCGAACATCGGGGAACGACGGGGGCCGAACAGGACACCGGCGACGGGGCGGGTATCATGGTCGCGCGGCCGGACGAGTTCTTCCGCGACGTCGTCGACGCGGACCTCCCCGAGGAGTACGCGGTCGGCTCCCTGTTCATGCCGACCGAGCCGAGCGTCCAGGCGGAGATCCACGACGTCATCGCCGAGGTGTTCTCGGTGTACGGGCTGGAGGTGCTCACGTGGCGCTCCGTGCCGACGGACAACGACGACCTCGGCGCGACCGCGCTCGATTCGGAACCGGAGGTCGCACAGCTGTTCGCCGCGCCCGTCGAGGGCGCTGGCCTCGCCGAGCGGTTCACCACCGAAGAGACTCGGCCGGACGACGTCGACCCGGACGTGCTCGGCTTCGATCGCGCGCTGTACGCCGCCCGACGAGAGATCGAGAACGCCGTCGCCGACGTCGACGGTGCCGGCCGGTTCTACGTCTGCTCGCTCGACCGCCAGCGCGTCGTTTATAAAGGGCTGCTGAAGGGCTCACAGCTCGCCGGCTACTACCCGGACCTCGACGACGAGCGGTTCGCGAGTCACGTCGCGTTGGTCCACGCGCGGTTCTCGACGAACACGCTCGGCGCGTGGCACCTCGCGCACCCGTACCGCAACATCGTCCACAACGGCGAGTTCAACACGATCCGCGGGAACGTCAACTGGATGCGCGCCCGCGAGAACGACCTCGACCACCCGGCGTTCGGCGCGGAGCTCGACACGATCAAGCCGGTGATCGACGACCCGAACCAGTCCGACACCGCGAGCGTCGACAACGCGGTCGAACTCCTCCTGCAGGCCGGTCGCGACCTCCCACACACGCTGCGAATGCTGATCCCCGAGGCGTTCCGCGACGACGACCTCATGGACGCCGCCCGCACCGACTTCTACGACTACCACGCCTCGCTCGTCGAGCCGTGGGACGGTCCCGCGCTCGTGATCGGTTTCGACGGCGACCGCGTCGCCGGCGTCCTCGACCGAAACGGGCTCCGACCCTGCCGGTACGAGGTGACCGAAGACAACCGGCTCGTCGTCGGCAGCGAGGTCGGTGCGCTCCCGACCGATCCTGCGGAAGTGACCCGCCGCGGTCGACTCCAGCCCGGAGAGATCTTCGTCGCGGACCCCGAACAGGGCCGCATCGTCCCCGACGACGAGGTGTTCGACGAACTCACGGACGAGAAGTACGGCGAATGGGTCGCCGACGGGCAGGTCGATCTCGACGACGTCGTCGAGGAAGACGAACTCGCGGCGGGGATCGATTCGATCGAGAGCGACTCGGGGGTCGAGAGCGACTCGGCGACCGGGGGTGACCCGGCGGCCGGGGAGGGCTCCGATGACGACCCCGTGGAGCCGACGGTCCGCGCCCATCAGGCCGCGTTCGGATACACGACCGACTCGCTGAACCACCTCGTCGAGCCGATGGCGAGAGACGGGAAGGACCCGGTCGGCTCGATGGGCGACGACACGCCGCTCTCCGTGCTCGCGGACGTCGACCGCCCGCTGTTCACGTACTTCAAGCAGCTGTTCGCGCAGGTGTCGAACCCGCCGATCGACTACATCCGCGAGGAGCTCGTCACCTCGCTGGAGACCCGGATCGGGAACCAGCGCAACCTGCTCGACGAGACGCCGGAACACGCCGAACAGCTCGTCTCCGACTCGCCGGTGCTCACCGACGCCGAAACGGCGGCGCTGAAAGAACTCGACGGCTCGCCGGTCGACGGCGGTCCGTCCTTCTCGGCCGAGACGGTCGACGTGACGTACGGTCGCGACGGGTCGATCGCCGACGCCGTCGAGCGGATCCGGTCCGACGCCGCGGCGGCGATCGAGACCGGCGCAGACGTGCTCGTGCTCTCCGACCGCGCGATCGGTCCGGACCGGCTCGCGGTGCCGAGCCTGCTCGCGACGGGCGCGGTCCACCATCACCTCGTCCGGAACGGACTGCGAAACCGCGCGGGGCTCGTCGTCGAGTCCGGCGAGCCGCACGAGGTGCACCACCTCGCGACACTCGTCGGCTACGGCGCCGACGCGGTCGACCCCTACCTCGCGTACGCCTCCATCGCGGACGTGGTCGCCGGGCCCGACGGCGCCGACGAGAGCGAGGCGCTCGCGGCGTACCGCCACGCGCTGGAGGACGGGCTCCTCAAGACGATGGCGAAGATGGGGATCTCGACGATGGAGTCGTACCAGGGCGCGCAGATCTTCGAGGCCGTCGGACTGAACTCGCGGTTCGTCTCCGAGTACTTCGAGGGGACGGAGATCCGCACCGAGGGGATCGGCGCCGAACAGATCGAGGACGACCTCCGGACCCGTCACGCGATGGCGTTCGGCGCCGACCCCGAACTGGAGACGATCGGCGAGTACGAGCACCGCTCGTCGGGCGTGAAACACGGCTGGAACCCCCAGACCGTCGGGACGCTCCAGCAGGCGGTACGCGGCGGCGACTACGAGCAGTACCGCGAGTTCGCGGAGCTCGTGAACGACCAGTCCGAGGAGCTGCAGTCGCTGCGCGGCCTCCTCGAGTTCGACTCCGACCGCGACCCGGTTCCCGTCGACGAGGTCGAGTCGGTCGAGTCGATCGTGACGCGCTTCTCGACGGCCGCGATGAGCCTCGGAAGCCTCTCGCCGGAGGCCCACGAGAACAACTCCATCGCGATGAACCGACTCGGCGCGAAGTCGAACACCGGCGAGGGCGGCGAGCCGCCGGAGCGGTTCAACACCGAGAAGGAGTGCAACGTCAAGCAGGTCGCGTCCGGCCGCTTCGGCGTCACGTCGGAGTACCTGGCGAACGCGGAGGAGCTGCAGATCAAGATGGCGCAGGGTTCGAAGCCGGGCGAGGGCGGTCACCTCCCCGGGAAGAAAGTCAACGAGATGATCGCGCACGTCCGGTGTTCCACCCCCGGCGTCGGGCTCATCTCGCCGCCGCCGCAACACGACATCTACTCCATCGAGGACCTCAAGCAGCTCATCTTCGACCTGAAAGCCGCGAGCCCGGAGGCGGACGTCAACGTGAAACTCGTCTCCGAGGCCGGAATCGGCACCATCGCAGCCGGTGTCGCGAAGGCCAACGCCGACGTCGTCCACGTCTCCGGTCACGACGGCGGCACCGGGGCCTCACCGAAGACCTCGATCAAGAACGCGGGGCTCCCGTGGGAGCTCGGGCTCGCGGAGACGAACCAGATGCTCCGCGCGACCGGCCTGCGCGACCGCATCCGAGTCACCGCCGACGGCGGGCTCAAGACCGGCCGAGACGTCGCCGTCGCCGCCGCGCTCGGCGCCGAGGAGTACGTGTTCGGCACCGCGTCGCTCGTCACCTCCGGCTGCGTGATGGCCCGACAGTGTCACGAGAACACGTGTCCGGTGGGCGTCGCGACCCAACGCGAGGACCTCCGAAATCGGTTCCCCGGACAGCCGGACCACGTCATCAACTACATGACGTTCATCGCGCAGGAGCTGCGCGAGACCATGGCCGAGCTCGGCTACACCGAACTCGAGGAGTTCATCGGCCGTCCCGAGCTGCTCTCTCAGCGCGAGACGGACCACGAGAAGGCCAAACACCTCGACCTGTCGGCCGTCATCGCCGAGCCCGCGGGCGACGCGCGAACGAAGACCCGCGAGCAGGCGCATCCCGGCATCGACGAGCTGCTCGACTGGGACCTCATCGAGGAAGCGACCCCGGCCATCGAGGACGGCGCGCCCGTCGCGCTCACCCGCGACATCGACAACGTCGACCGCGCGGTCGGCGCCACCCTCTCGAACCGCGTCGTCTCCGCGCACGGCGGCGACGGACTGCCGGACGACACCGTCACCTGCCGGTTCGACGGCTACGCCGGGCAGAGCTTCGGCGCGTTCCTCGCGCCGGGGATCACCATGGAACTGTCCGGTGCCGCCAACGACTACGTCGGTAAGGGTCTCTCCGGCGGCCGGATCGTGATCGACACGCCCGACAAGGCCGGGTACGACCCCGCCGAGAACGTGGTCGCCGGAAACGTCTGTCTGTACGGCGCGACGAGCGGCGAGGTGTACGTCAACGGGGTCGCAGGCGAGCGGTTCGGCGTCCGCAACTCCGGCGTGAAAGCGGTCGTCGAAGGCGTCGGCGACCACGGCTGCGAGTACATGACCGGCGGCGTCGTCGCCGTGCTCGGCGACACGGGTCGCAACTTCGCGGCCGGGATGTCCGGCGGCGTCGCGTACGTGTACGACCCTGACGACCGGCTCGCCGCCCGCGTGAACCGCGGGATGGTGTCGCTATCGGAGACGCTCGACGAATCGGACGAGGAGATGCTTCGGCGCCTCGTCGAGAACCACCGCGCGTACACCGACAGCGAGCGCGCGGCCGAGCTGCTCGACGACTGGCAGGCGGTGCTCGACGACTTCGTCCGCGTCTTCCCCGACGCCTACGCCGATGTCATCGCCGAGGGCAAGGGCGCGGACGTCCGCGACGAGCCCCCGGCGGCGGCCGAGACGGTCCCCGGCTCCGTGGCCGACGCGACCGGACAGGTGTCGTCCGACGACTGATTCGGACGGCGAGGCTCGACTTCCGTTCGCTTCGCTATTCGGTCGGTCCGCTCTCTCAGCGGCTCAATCGTCGAGCGTCTCGCTCTCCACCGACGCCTCCGTCCGCGTCCGCTCGACCGCGCGGTCGACGTGGCGCTCGCGAGCGCGCTCGACGAACTCCTCGGGGAGCTCGTCGATCTCCCCGGCCTGCACGCCCCAGAGCTTCGCGTACAGCCCGTCGGTCGCCAGCAGGTCGTCGTGGCTTCCGCGCTCCACGACCTCGCCGTCCTCCAAGACGAGCGTCGTGTCGGCGTCGGTCACCGTGGAGAGCCGGTGAGCGATGACGAACGTGGTGCGGTCCGCGGAGAGCCGGTCCAGCGACCGCTGGATCAGCATCTCGGTCTCGGTGTCGACCGCGCTCGTGGCCTCGTCCAGGATCAGGATCGCCGGGTCCTGGAGGACGACCCGCGCGATGGCGACGCGCTGGCGCTGGCCGCCCGAGAGCTTCACGCCGCGCTCGCCGATCCGCGTCTCGTAGCCGTTCGGCAACGAGTCGATGAACTCGTGCGCCTCCGCCGCCTTCGCGGCCTCGATCACGCGCTCGCGGACCGCGTCGCTCTCGACGTCCTCGTCGATACCGGTGAAGCGTCCGTATCGGATGTTCTCCGCGATGGTCCCGTCGAACAGGGTGGTGTCCTGTGCGACGTATCCGACGTTCGACCGGAGGCTCGCGAGGGTCACGTCTCGAACGTCGCGGCCGTCGACGCGGACCGCGCCGCCGGTCACGTCATAGAGTCGGAGCAGGAGCTTCAGGAGGGTCGATTTACCGGCACCGGTCGGCCCCACGAGCGCGACAGTGTCGCCGGGATCGGCCGCAAAGGAGACGTTGCGGATCACCTCCTTGTCGGCGTCGGCGGGGTCGACCAGGGCGTTCTCCGCGTACGCGAACGAGACGTCGTCGTACTCGACCGCGCCTGAGGCCTCATTCTCGTCGCTTTTGAGGTCGACCGCCCCCTCGCCGCCGAGGTCGACCGCCCCCTCGCTGTCCGCGATCCGGATCGGGATGTCGCGGAGGCCGAACACGCGTTCGGAGGAGGCCTTCGCGTTCTCGTACTGGTCCACGATGTTCGACACCTCCGCGAGCGGCGCGACGAACTGCTGGGTGAGGAGGACGAACGTGACGAACGTCCCCACCGTGAGCGTCGTCGTGAACGGGCCCGGCGGGCCGGATGAGAGCCAGTAGCCCCCGACCGCGAAGGTGGCGGCGAACGCGAGCCCGGCGAACAGCTCCATCCCCGGTCGGTAGACGTAGTTGAGCCGGAGGATCGACATCGTGCGCTCGAAGTACCGCTTCGAGGCGGTTTCGACGCGGTCGCTCTCGTGCGCCTCGGTGTTCGAGGTCTTCACGAGCTCGACGCCCGAGAGCGCGTTTTCGAGCGCGGTGTTGAGATCGCCGACGACGGAGCGCTGCGCGACGTACCGCGGCTCGACGGCCCGCATGAACCACACGGTAAAGAGGATCATGAGGGGGATCGCGGAGAGCGTGACGACGGCGAGCTCGTAGTTGTAATAAAAGAGCACGCCGGCGATGCCGACGACCATCACGCCGAGGCGCGCGGAGTTCTGGAGGGCGTTATCGAGAAAGACCTCGAGGTTCGAGGCGTCGTTGTTCAGCACCGACATCACCTCGCCGGTCTGCTTGTCGTCGAAGAAGGTCATGTCGAGCCGCTGCATGCGGTCGAACGAGTCGGTCCGGACCGCGTGCATCACGCGGTGCGCGAAGTTGTTCGCGGCGATCCCGTAGATCCACGTGAACACCCCGGTCGCGACGAACGCGCCGACGATGAGGACCACGGAGAACTGAAACTGCGCGGCGGATTCGGCCGGGAGCCACGCGTCGGGGACGCCGGGAAGGGTGTAGGGACCGTCGCCCGTGAAGACGGCGTCGATGGCGACGCCGAGGACGACCGGCGGCACCAGCCCCGCGACGCGGGCGATCACGTTCGCGGTCATCCCGATCACGAGCCAGTGCGCCTCGGCGGCGCCGTACTCTTTAAATAGGCGGAGGAGCGGGCGATCGACGCGATCGCGGTACACTTCGAAGGCGTTGCGATCGTCGGCGGCCATGCGAGAACGAGCGGACGAGAGTGTATGTATCCGACGGCTTCGGCGGGACGTTCTGGGACCGGCGGCGGCGACCGTTTTTAAGCCTTATATCGGTAGCTCCGCGTCCGCGCCGACGACGCGGTCGGCCTCGTCGGGCGACCGCCAGTCGGTCGTGCGCTCCAACAGCTCGACGACCATCCGACCCGTCACGCCCCAGACGGTGTAGCCGTCGACGTGGAAGTAGTGAACGCGGTGGTCGCCGTACTCCGGGTGGCCGATCCGACGCTCGGACTCGTAGTTCGCCGGGTCGGTGAGCGCCGAGACCGGGAGCACGACGACCTCCGCCACCTCCGCCTCGTCGGGGACGTACTCGCGGTCGGGCGCGACGCCGACGAACGGGCGCACGGCGTACTTGCTCGACGTCCGCGTGTCGTCGAGCCGCCCCACGACGTCGACCTCGTCCGGCCGCATGCCGACCTCCTCGTTCGCCTCCCGCAGAGCGGTGTCGGTTAGGGTCCGATCGATCAGCTCGCGGCCGCCGCCGGGAAAGCTCATCTGGCCGGGATGTTCGCCGAGGTGCGTCGCCCGTTTCGTGAACAGCAGGTGAGCGTCCCCGTCGCGTGCGAGAACGGGTGCCAGCACGGCCGCTTCGCGACGGGCACCGGTGACCGTCCCGGGCGTGTGCCGCCGAAGCCCCGACAGATCCATACCGGCGGTAGGTTCCCGGACGGGGTTAACGTTTCTCTGCATTCCGACGCGCTGAAACGACCCGCTCGGCGTGGACGTCGCAGCTGACTCTCAGCGCCTCGAACGACTGGCACGGCTTCGGACGTTTTAAGCCCGCGACCAACCCTTCACTGGACAATGACCGACGACGACCAGGAGCTCGGCATCACCGAGTCCAAGTCGCACAACACCGGCGAGTGGTACGCCGAGGTCGTACAGAAGGCGGGGCTCGCCGACTACGGCCCCGAGGGCATGAGCGGATTCATCGTCACCCGCCCGCGAGCGTACGCCGTCTGGGAGCGCTTACAGGGGTTCCTCGACGCGAAGTTCAAGGACACGGGCGTCCAGAACGCCTACTTCCCCCTCTTCATTCCCGAGTCGTACCTCGAACGCGAGAAGGACATCGTCGAGGGGTTCGACCCCGAGGTCGCGTGGGTGACGGAGGCCGGGACGAAGGAACTCGAAGAGCGGCTCGCGGTCCGCCCCACCTCCGAGTCGATCATCACGCCGTACATCAGCCAGTGGGTTCGGAGCCACCGCGACCTCCCGCTGCGCGTGAACCAGTGGTGCTCGGTCGTGCGCTGGGAGGCGACGGAGACGAAGCCGTTCTTCCGCACGAAGGAGTTCCTCTGGCAGGAGGGCCACACGGCGCACGCGACGAGCGAGGGCGCGTGGGAGGAGACGCTCACGCGGCTCGACCAGTACGAGTCAGTCTACGAGGACCTGCTCGCGATTCCCGTCCTAAAAGGGCAAAAGCCCGACCACGACAAGTTCCCCGGCGCGGAAACGACGACCACCGTGGAGGCGCTCATGCCGGACGGGAAGTCGGTGCAGGGCGCGACCTCCCACCACCTCGGCCAGTCGTTCGCGGAGGCGTTCGACATCACGTTCTCCGACGAGGACGAAGAGGACCGCACCGCCCACACGACCTCGTGGGGCCTCTCGTGGCGCGCGCTCGGCGCGCTGATCATGACCCACTCCGACGAGCAGGGGCTCGTGCTCCCGCCCGGCGTCGCTCCCGAGCAGGTCGTCGTCGTCCCGATCTGGCAGGAGGACACGAAAGACGACGTGTTAGCGTACGCGCAGGCGGTCACGGACGACCTCGACGACGCGGGCGTCCGCGTCGAACTCGACGACCGCGACGAGCGCAACCCCGGGTTCAAATTCAACGAACACGAGCTCAACGGGGTCCCGCTCCGGATCGAGATCGGCCCCCACGAAGTCGAGGACGACGAGCTTACCCTCGTCCACCGGCCCGACGGCGAGAGCGTCGTCGAGGACCGCGACGGCGTGGTCGACACCGTCCGCGACCACTTCGACGAAATCTACGCGAAGCTGTACGCGGCCGCCGAGGAGACCCTCGACGGCGAGGTCCGCGAGGCCGATGACCGCGCCGGAATCTTAGGCACCCTCGGCCAGCACGGCGGCTACGTGAAGACGCCGTGGTGCGGCGACGAGGGCTGCGAGGAGCCGATCAAAGAGCCGATGGCCGCCGAGATCGTGATGGTCCCGTTCGAGGACGACGATCCGCTCGTCGGCGGTGGAGATGACGGCGATACCGACGACGAGACCTGCGCGATCTGCGGCGAGGACGCCGAGCGGACGGCGTACTTCGCGAAGTCGTACTGACGCTCGGGCGTTCGGTCCGTCCCTGTTCCGAGCAGTCGCGATCACTGTCCGCATCGTTACTGTTTCCCAATTAACCCGCGTTGATCCGGCTTAACGGAGTTCCATTTATATAGGGGGAGGGCGCGTACGCTCCGGTAATGAACCGAAGGATCGCGCTGCTCGTCGCCGTCGTCGCCCTCGTCGGACTGGCGGGAATTGCGGCGGCCGGACCGGTCGGATCGGTCGTCGCGCAGGACGACGCGGGCACCGCCGACGGCGACGCCGAGAGCGACGGAACCGAGCCGACGAACGAGACGACAGATCTCAGCCCCGGCGAACGACTTTCGGGCGTGATCGGCGTCCAGAACGCCGAGGTCTCCGGCGAGGTCGAATCGCGCGCGTTCGAGGTCGGACTCGACCGCGCGACGACCGACGAGGAGCGCGCCGCCGTCGTCGGTGACCGACTCGACCGCAACGAGCAGCGGCTCGCCGAAATCGAGGCCAGACAGCAGGAGCTCCGCGAGCGCCGAGACGCCGGCGAACTGAGCGAAGGGGCCTTTGCCGCCCGGATGGCGGAGACGAGCGTCCGCGCCGAGCAGGTCAAACGCGAGACGAACCGGAGCGCCGATGTCGCCAGGGGCCTCCCTGAGTCGGTCAGAGACGACCGTGGCCTCCACGACGACCGCCTCGACAGGGTCCGCGATCGCGCCGGTAACGCGAGCGGACCGGAGATCGCCGCGATCGCCCGCGGCGTCGCCGGAAACGACGTCGGCGGACCGCTGGCCCAGCACCGCCGCGGTGCCCCCAACGGGACTCCCGGCGGAGCAGATCGACCCGGCTCTCCGGGCGGCCCGTCCGGTGACGGCGACTCGTCCGGAACCGGGGGAGCGGCAGATGACCGCGGATCCAACGATACTCGCGGACCTGCCGACGACCGCGGACACGGGCCGGGGAACGTGACCGACGACGGAAACGCGACAGCGGTCCACGCCCCCGCCTCGGCCGGTCCCGGAACCGACGTCGACGAACGCGGCGGCACGGACGCCGCCGACGGCGCTGATGGGGGCGGAGTCAGCGACGCACCCGGGGACGTAACCGGTGGTCCGGGGGACGCGAACGGCGGTTCGAACGCCGCGAGCGGTGGGCAGAGCGACACGGAGCGCGGCAGCGGAAACGTCAGCGACGCCGACCGCGGGAGCGCTTCCCGCGCCGTCGCGACGCTGAGGGACGTCGCGGTCGACCGCGCGACCGCCGGGTGGTCGACGGTTGCCGGCACCGCGGCGTCCGTCGACGCCCGCCTGCGAAAGGGAGTCGATATCGGTTCGCTCACGGGTCCCGATGCGTAACGCGGCGACGCACGTACCTGCGGCACAGGCCGATTCTGGGAGTTCCGATCGGCGGGACGGAGAGCGACATCGCTCCTGAGATGCGAAGCGATTTATCCGATCGAAATGAGTGTCGTCACGTGCAGCGAACGGTCGTTCTTCTCGTCGTCGTCGCTCTCGTCGCCGTCGGCGGAGTCGCAACGCTTGGCAGTGTCGCCGGCACAGGCGACGCCGGCGTCCCGGCGGGCGGGTTCGAACAGATGGACGTCGATCCGGACGACGTTCTGATCACCGTCGCCGTGGAGCCGAACGGAGACGCGATCTGGGAGATTCAGTACCGCGTGCGACTGGCGACGGACGACGAGGAGCAGGCGTTCGAGGAGCTCCGCGCCGACGTGGACGCCGACCCGGAGGCGTACACGGACCGCTTCCGCGAGCGGATGGTCGCGACCGTGGACGCCGCCGAGACGGCCACCGGCCGCGAGATGGACGTCACCGACACGACGGTGACCGCCGAGCGCCGAGAGCTCCCGCAGTCGTACGGCGTAGTCACGTACCAGTTCCGGTGGCACGGCTTCGCGGCGGTTGACGACGATCGACTCAGTATCGGCGACGCCATCGACGGGATGTTCCTCGACGACGCCTCGTCGCTCATCCTCTCGTGGCCCGACGGTTACGAACTCGTTACCGTTTCCCCGTCACCGACGGAGACGCGGGACGGAGCCGTCGTCTGGACCGGCCCGATCGACTTCACCGGGGGGGAACCGCGGGTTACCGCTGAGCCCGAGGGAGTCGCTGGGCTCTCCGCGATTCTTGTCGCCGTCGCGCTCCTCGTCGTCGTCGGGGGCGCAGTCGCGTATCGTCGGCGTCAGAGCCGCCCGTCAGTTTCGACTGACGACGAGGCGACGACCGGCGCGGAGTCGTCCGCCTCGGTCGGTCAGTCCGACGACGCGACCGGCTCCAGCGAGGCGGCCGCTGTCGACGGCGTCGGCGACCGCGACGCTGGCAGTGTCGACGGCGTCGGCGACCGCGACGCTGGCAGTGTCGACGGCGTCGAGGCCACCGGCACCGAGGAAACGGCCGACGTTGGGCAGACGAGCGGTGATGACGGGTCGGCAGCTGATGGCTCGGTAGCCAGCGGTGCTGGCGACAGCGCCGCGCCCGTCGACCGAGAGCTGTTGAGCAACGAAGAGCAGGTGCTCCGGCTCATCGAAGCGAACGGCGGACGCATGAAACAGAAACGAGTTGTCGAGGAGCTCGACTGGACGGCCGCGAAGACCAGTCAGGTCGTCACGGGGCTCCGCGACGACGGCGAACTCGACGGCTTCCGGCTCGGGCGAGAGAACGTGCTATCGCTGCCCGACTTCGAGGCGGCGGCTACCACCACCGAAGACGACGTCGACGGCGACGACGAAGACGGTACGACCGGCGATGGCGAACGCTGACGGCCGCCGCGAATCCTCTCTCGGGAGTAGTCGCTACGGCTCGTCACCGCGATGCGGGCTCCGTACTGGCCGTCTCAGAGGTCCCGGGAGCGCCCGATATGCCGAAGCTCCCCGCCGCACTCACACGTTCCGGCGGTGTCGACTAACGCACCACATCTGAAACATTCGTACAGTTCTCGCTCGCTGCAGTCGTATTCTGGTCGCATACTGTGACACACGCTGCCAAGAGCCATAGCTATAGCCCTAATATACTTTATGTTGTATAACTCACGGTTAGGGACGGTATCGACGAACGATCACTCGTCCCGATGACGCTAGGTCAGTCGTGAACGGGCTGGCAAGTGGCATCGGACCCCCCGGGAAGATTCGCCGCTTGAGGGCGGCGAGGACGTCACTCGCAGAGACACTCGTATCCGCGAGATGAGCGTCCGATAATAAGTACATTATTTGATAAGTAACCGTAACTAGTCTTCTCCGCATTAGTCGAAGAAAAGTCTATACGGCTGCCCGCATTCGTCCGTGTCATACGTGATGACCCGAAAACACGTCGGGCGAAATACCAGGAATTCGGGACGGATCAACGTCTCTGGTTTCGAATTCGATAAACTCGATCTCGAGATCGGCGACGCGGTCGACATCGGAGTTACCGACGCATCCGCCGTCGAACATGTCCTCATTGACAGCAAGGATTCGGACGAATTTCTCATTGTAACCCCTCCCTGACGGATGCAACGTTCACTCACCTACCGCACGAATCGCGATCTGTTCTCTAACTACTACCTCGACGAGCATCTCCCCGAGACAGAGGAGTGGAATGAGGTTGACGACGACGAACTAGCAGCCGCGTACGACGAGATTGTCGATCTCTACGACCGGGAGAAAAGTACGGCTCCAAAGCGGAACGAATCCCAGCTGGAGGAGAAGTTCATCCGGCCGATGTTCCGGAAGCTGGGGATTCCCTTCGAAGTCGAGGAGAGCACGAGTCGGACGCAACGCCGACCGGACTACGGCTTCTTCGAGACCGAAGACGCCGCACGTGACGCCTTCGAACGTCGCGAGGGGGGTGGCGACTTCTACGAGAACGCGGTGGCCGTCGCCGACGCCAAGCGCTGGGGGCGACCACTCGACACGCGGGGTAGCGGCGAACACGAGCGCGACTTCGAGAACCCGAGCTATCAGATCCACGTCTACCTCCAGGAGACGCCCGCGCGATGGGCAGTGCTGACGGATGGCAAAAAGTGGCGGCTCTACTACGGGCCGACGAGCCACCGGCTCGACTCCTACTACGAGGTCGACCTGCCGACAGTATTGGAGACGGGCGATTTGGAGGATTTCAAGTATTTTTACCTCTTCTTCCGTCACGGTGCGTTTCTCGAGGACGCCGGCGGCGACTGCTTCCTCGACGACGTCTATGACGAGTCCAACGTCTTCGCGCAGGACCTTGGGGAGGACCTCCAAGACAACATCTACGAAGCTATCAAGGTGCTCTCGGAGGGGTATCTCCAGTATCCGGACAACGACCTCGACGAGGAGGACCTCGGTCTTATCCACGACTCGTCGCTCATCTATCTCTACCGGCTCATCTTCGTCCTGTACGCGGAAGCCGAGGGGCGTGACCTGTTGGACACGGACAACGACATTTACGAGGAGTCCTACAGCCTGAACGCGCTCAAGCAAAAAGTCGCCGACGAACTCGACGCGAAGATCGAGAAGACCGACCGACTCATCGACGAGATCGTCTACGACCTCTACGACCTGACCGACGAAGAGATCGAGATCGTCGAGTCCGCCGTCGCCGACGACTGACGACGCGGGCGACGATCACGTCACACTCGCCGGTGGACGAGACGGTAGACGAGACGAGACGAGACGAGATCACAGTGACCGACGGTGGTCCGCGAGTCGCTCTACGTCGCTTTGCTCTGCGTCATATCTCTTCCCGCGGCTCTCTGTCTCAGTCGTCCCGCCAAAAGAAGCCGGAGGAGGGATTTGAACCCTCGACCTATTCCTTACGAAGGAATCGCTCTGCCAGCTGAGCTACTCCGGCACTCACTATACAATTCCCGAAGGGAAAAATAAGGGTTCCGAAACGGCGACGGCGCCGGAATCGACCCGATCACTTCGCCGCCGGTGGGTGCGCCAGTCGCGACCTAATCGGCCGAGTACGGTTCAGATAGCTGATCGTGTTGTTATCGCAGATATCTCGGCGTGATCGTTTTGGGGCATCCCCGATATTTACAGGAATATAAGGATAACGTATAAATATCTGGTCGGACTTCGGTTTTGTTGTGGTACACTGGTCGTGTGCCGCGACGGCGGGGATAGACTCCCCGACGGTGTGCCCGGTCGGAGCCCGTACCGGGCGGCAGCAGTCACGCCGGTCGCATCCCCCACCGCGACCCGGCGCGACGGTCACCTCTCAACGCGATCCACCGCGGCCCGCCTGGGACCCACGCCTCCGGCGTGTCAAGCGCGAAATCGCCTCTGGCCCCGACGCGTCCCGCGGCCGTGGACTCTTGTCATGTGACGGGCCCGTCGCCGTTCGACCCGCGGCATCCTCGGGTCGAACGGCAGTCACGCTGTTCGTTTGTGACCGTTCCGAACAGGAGCCCCGCTCTTCGCGATTCGAGACGCCGCCGGTCGCGACCCGCACAGTGCCGTCACCGAAAGAGCCGCCTGCCGACGCCCCGCATCGCCGAGAGCCCGCTCGCGACGGCACCGACCGCTCCGGTGACCCGGACCTCGGCGGGCGAGACGCCGAGCGCGCGGGAGACGACTCCGGGGCGCGCGCCGGTGCCGAGCACGGCCACCGTACGCCCTCGAACGCGGAACTCCGTCGCGAGCCCGGTCGCGGTCAGGAATGCGGTCGGACCCGCCGCGTCGTCGTCGGGCAGGCTCCGCGCGACGCGAATCGCATCGCGAACGCTATCGATCTCGACGAAGAGCCGCGCTCCCGTCGAGTGGACGTCGAACTCGACGCCGTCGACGGTCAGCGTCAGGTCGTCCGTGACGACCGAGAGCGGCGCCCTCGGATTACTCCCGCTCACGAGTCGTGACCCGAACGGTCCCGTCGAGCCGCCAGTTGGCGTGCTCGACGTCGTCGCCGGTCCCGCTGGGCACGTCGACGGTCATCTCCTCGAACTCGTAGATTATCTCGGCGTTACGCCCGGTCAGACGGTCGTACAGGCCGATAGCGAGGTCCGGCCACGTCGTCGTCTCGTCGATACGCTCTTCGGGTGCATCTGCGTCACTCATACCCGATAGATGGTACCGAAACGACATAAAAGTGTTACCTGACAGAAACGAATTCCGGCGTGAGCCGTCTGGCTCCGCGTCTCCGTCCCCCCCGCGCACAAGGGCGCCAGGCGCGGCGTGGGGCGCGGAACGCAGTCGTGCGAGCGTTATCGCCGCGTCAGACGCACGTCGAGACACACGTTGTACTCGTGGGGCGCGTACGACTTGACGACGTGTTCGGTCTCGACCGACACGTCGTACTCGGCTCCGGCCGCCTCGCGAATCGCGCGCGTCCCCGGGCCGAACGGGTCGTCTTCGTGTTGGATGTCATAGAAGTGAAGCGCGCACTCCTCGCCCGCCAGCGCCACGGCCGTGTCGAGGAACGCGTCGGCCGAGTGCGGGAGGTTCATCACGAGGCGGTCAGCGGTATCGGCGTACGCGTCGGTCGTCTCCCGCACGTCGCCGGCGATCGCCGTGACTCTCTCCGCGACGCCGTTGCGCTCGGCGTTCTCGCGGAGGTAGTCGATAGCCACGTCGTTGAGGTCGCAGGCGACGACGTCCGCGCCGCGCGCCGCCATCGGGATCGCGTACGGCCCGACGCCGGCGAACATGTCGATCACGGACTCGTCGGGAGTCACCTGCTCGATCACCCGATGTCGTTCGGTGGCGAGCCGCGGAGAGAAGTACACCTCGGCGACGTCGAGCGCGAACTCGTGGCCGTACTCGCGGTGGACGGTCTCGGTGCCGTTCCCCGCGAGGACGTCCCACCGCCGGACGCGCAGTTCGCCCTCGATCGGCGAGGCGCGATTGAGCACGGTTTCGCAGGGCAAATCGGACGCCATAACGGCATCGGCGATCTCGCGGGCGCGCTCGTCGTCGTCCTCGTCGACGATGACGATATCACCGAGTCGCTCTAGTGAGGGCTCGTAGCCGAGGATCTCCGCCGGCGTCTTCGGGCGGTCGCGTTCGGCGGCGTCGCGCTCGACCAGGCTGTCCGCGAGGTCGTCGGGGAGGGCGCCGGGGTCGGTGACGGGGATGTATATCGTGTCGCCGTCGACCGCGATCCGGTGGTCGCCGTCGAGGAGGCACGCGTCGGCGAGCCGCTCGCGGACGGCCTCGCCGCGCTCGCGTGCGACCGCGACGCAGGGAACGCTCATTACCGGAGCGTGGCGACGCGACTCATAAACGCTGACGCTTCGCTCCCGAAGCGGTGGACCGACCCAGAGCGGTCGGGTGCAGACAGACGAGACCGCGGGCGTCGGAGGCTATCCGTCGACCGGTTCGTCGGCCGATCCCGTACTCGGTTCGTCGACGATCGCATCCCGTACCGCGTCGAGCAGTTTGCGGTCACGGATATCGGCGTCGACCGTGACCGTCCGCTCCGCCGCCGCGACGAGATCCGGCGGCGCGGCTCCGACCCCGTCGCCCACGACCACCGCCACGTCTGCATCCCGCACGAGGTCGCGTGCGGCGTCACGTCGCTCGGGAGCGACGGCCTCGAACGGCGGCGCGGTGACCATCGGTCCGTCCGCGTCGCGCGCGACTCCCGCGAGGGCGTCGCCCGCGGGCACGACGCCGGCGGAAATCCCGTGTCCCGCGGCCGCGACGCGTGCGGCGACGCGCGCAGCGCCGCGCCCGGTGCCGACAACGTGGACGGTTCCGGTGGTTGCCGCGGACTCGTCTTCGTCCCCGTCGATCGACTCTCCCCCGCCGACCGCGTCGAACGCGGTGATCGAGGGCGATCCCGTCGCGGGATTCCGCCCGACGAACGCCTCGGCGTCGAAGGCGGCCCGGAGCGTGTCGCCGGTCAACACCGCCTCCGGCGGTCCGGCGGCGTGGACCCCGCCGTTCGCGAGGACGACGACCTCGTCGCAGTACCGCGCGGCCATGTCGAGGTCGTGGATAGCGGCGAGCGCGCCCCGCCCCTCGTCGACGATGCCCCGCACGAGACCGGCCGTCGCCACGGCGTGGTTCACGTCGAGGCTGGCGGTGGGCTCGTCGAGCAGCAGGGCCGGCGTCTCCTGTGCGAGGGCCCGTGCGAGGAGCACGCGCTGGCGCTCGCCGCCGGAGACGGCCGCGATCGACCGGTCGGCGAACCGCTCGACTCGCGCGGCGGCCATGGCCTCGTCGACCGCGGCCGCGTCTTCGGGACCGTGACCGTCGAACCGGCCGAGGTGCGGCGTTCGACCCATCTCCACGACGTGGCGCACGCGGAACTCGAAGGAGAGCCCGGTGTCCTGCGGCACGCTCGCCACTCGCCGACCGGCCTCGCGCGCCGACAGCGTCGAGACCCGATCGCCGCGGAGTTCGACGCTGCCCGCGTCCGGCTCCACGGTTCCCTTGATCGCCCGGAGGACGGTCGACTTCCCCGCGCCGTTCGGCCCGACGAGCCCGACGAACGAGCCGCGTTCGACCGTCAGATCGACGCCCGAGACGACGTCGAGGTCGCCGTACGAGACGGAGAGGTCTCGGACCGCGATCAGGGGTTCGTCGCCTGGCCCGTCGTCGGCCGTCCCGTCGCCGACCGCGCCGTCGCTGGCTGCTCCATCGACGACCACCCCGTCACCAGCCCCGGACAGATCCGGGAGCGGATCCTCGTCCGACCCGGTGTCGTCGACGCTCACAGCTCGTGCACCTCCCGTTTGGTCAGCAGATAGATGAAAAAGGGTGCGCCGACGGCGGCGGTGACGACGCCGACCGGCAGCTCGGTCGCCCCGGCCCTCGCGAATGTGTCGGCGGCGACGAGGAACGCGCCGCCGGACAGCGCCGCGGTCGGGAGCAAGATTCGGTGGTCTGGACCGACGACGAGCCGAAGGATGTGCGGCACGATCAGCCCGACGAACCCGATCACGCCAGCGAACGCGACCCCTGCGGCCGTGATGAGCGCGCTCGCCGCGAGCAGGAGCCGCTTCGTGCGTTCGACCTCGATCCCGAGCCCCCGCGCGTCCTCCTCGCCGAGTAACAGCACGTTGAGATCGCGGGCGTAGACCAACAGGACGAGAAAGAGCGGTGGGACGACGACAGCGGTGACCGCGACCTCGCTCCACGCCGCCCCGGAGAGGTGCCCCATCAGCCACGCGACGATCCGCCGGAGCGACTCGCCCGCCTGCAGCTGGAGGTACGAGATGACCGCGCCGAGGAACGTCTGGATCGCGACCCCGGCGAGCAGCAGCGTGGCGACGGGCGTGCGGCCGTGACGCGTCGCGATGGCGTACACGCCGAACGCGGCGAGGAGCGCGCCGACGAACGCGAAGAGGCTCACCCCCGCGCCGTACGAGAGACCGACTTGGACCGCACCGACGACCGGGAGGGCCACTGTCGTCGACAGCGCGACCGGGAACACGATGAACGCGACCGCGCCGACGGCCGCGCCCGAGGAGACGCCGATGATCGACGGATCGGCCATCGGGTTCCGGAAGAATCCCTGCATCACGGTGCCAGCGGCCGCGAGCGCGAACCCGACGAGCGCGGCCAGCAGGATCCGCGGGAGTCGGACGTGGAGGACGATCCGCTCGTGGACGTCGTCGACGGGGAACGAGAACGGCGAGTGATACGAGACGCCGGCGTGCGGTAGCGCGAGCGCTCCCGTGCGTCCGGTTCCGATCTCCACACCGGCCGGGATAACGGCCGCGTTCAAGACGATCTTCACGACCTCCGCGGGCGGGATCCGGACGGGACCGATTCCGGCGCTGACGACGATCACGAGGGCGAGCAGCGCGGCTAACGCGGCCGACCACCCCGTGGTCCGTCGCCTGATACGCATTCGATATGCAACAAAACTTGTAGTAGGTAAATACTTATTGGATGAGCGGCGTCGTCCACTCGATGCGTGACAGCTTCGTACTCGTGACCGCCCTGCTCGTAACGACCGCCTTGATCGGCGGATTCGCGGGCGTGGCGGCAGGCACAGGACCGACAGTAACCGGGCCGACGACGGCCGACGGCGAGCCCGCGCTGGGCGACGCGCCGAGCGCGCCGCAGACCGAGGCGGGCGAGTGCTCGTTCCCGGTCACGGTGACCGACGCGACCGGTGAGGAGATAACGCTCGACGAGCCGCCGGAGCGGATCACGACGACGAACCCCTCCGCGGCACAGATACTGTGGGAATTCGGCGTGCAGGACCGAGTGGTCGGCGTGACGGAGTTCGCGCTGTACCTCGACGGCGCCGACGAGAAGACCGGCGTCTCCGCGGAGGGGCTCGGCGTCGACATCGAGCGCGTCGTCGACACCGACCCGGACCTCGTGTTGGCTCCCAACGCGTCGGCCGGACAGGTCGAGGACCTCCGGAACGCCGGGCTGACGGTGTACCACTTCCCGGAGGCGACCGACGTCGACGATATCGCGACGAAGACGGAGACGATCGGTCGACTGGTCGGGGAGTGTGAGGCCGCCGCCGACACGAACGAGGAGATGAACGACGCGGTCGCGGACGCGCGCGAGCGGACCGCCGACATCGACCGCCCGACCGCGCTGTACCCGCTCGGAAGCGGATTCGTCGCCGCCAACGACACGTTCATCCACGAGGTCATGACGATCGGCGGCACGGAGAACGTCGCGGCGGCCGAGGGCGACGGCTACCCGCAGCTCTCCGACGAGGTCATCCTGCAGACCGACCCCGAACTCATCCTCGTTGACGACCCCGACGCGCCGATTATGACCGAAGAGCCGTACGCCAGCACGACCGCCGGACAAGAGGGGAACGCCGTCGTGGTCGAAGTGCAGTGGCTGAACCAGCCAGCGCCGCGGAGCGTCATCGTCGCGACGGAGAGCATCGCCGACGGCGTGGAGGCGTACAACGCGGCGCAGACCGAGGACGAGACGACGGACGAGTCGGCCGACGGCTCGGCGGCCGAGGACGACGCGACTGAGGACGACTCGGTCGACGATGACGCGGACGACGCGCCGTCAGTCGACGACGAAGCGCCCGGCTTCGGGGTCGTCGCGGCCGTCGTCGCCGTGCTCGCCGCCGGACTGCTCGCGCGCCGCGAGTGAGTTGCGGGCGAGTTGCGGGCGAGTTGCGGGCGAGTTGCAAGTGAGCCCAGAATAGATCGGAGGCGCTCGTCCGCGGCGGCTTCTTTTATATACCCTGGCCCATCAGATGGCTGCGTAACACGTCCGGCGTCTTGAGCCCGGCGTCGCTGTTTATCAGGACGACCGTCTCGTCGCCGTCGAAGAAGCCGTCCTGGGCGAGCGCCCACGCGCCCGCGGGAGCGGCCCCGCCCGTCGCGCCCATCTCCATCACCTCGTTCTGCGCGACCGCGACCGCGCTCGCGAGGATGTCCTCGTCGGGCACGCTCACGGCGGTTCCGCCGCTCTCGGTGACCGCCTCGACCGCGGCCGCGCCGCCCGCGGGGTCGGCGATCTCCAGCTCGCCGCAGATCGTGTCCGGCGTCGACCACGGCTCCGGCTCGTCGAGCCCGCGCTCGACCGCGGCCGCGATCGGCGCGCACCCCTCCGCCTGCGCCGCGACGACCGTCGGCACTCCGTCGGTCGCGCCGACGCGCTCCAGCTCGGTGAATCCTTTATAAATCCCGGTGACGACCTCACCGGATCCGGTCGGCACGACGACGACGTCCGGCGCCGCGCCGAGGTCGGCGACCAGCTCGAACGCGAGCGTCTTCACCCCGTCGTGGCGGTACGGCGTCGCGAACTCGCCGAGGTCGGTGTAGTCGGTCTCCAGCTGCTCGTCGACCGCCGCCGCGGCGTCGGGGAATCGCCCCCCGACCACGCGCATGTCGCCGCCGTGGACGTTCGTCATCGCCTTGTTCGAGAACGCACAGCGCGAGGGGACGAACGCGTACGAGCGGAGGTCGGCCCGGCCCGCGTACGCCGCCATCGACTGCCCCGCGTTTCCGGGGCTCGCACACGCGAGCGGCTCGACGTCGTCTCCCGCAGCCGCCCGCGCCGCGACCGCGGTCAGCGCGACCGAGAGCCCGCGGTCGAGGACGGTCCCCGTCGGGTTTCGCCCCTCGTCTTTGACGTACACCGCGTCGACGTCGAGTTCGTCGGCGAGCCGCTCCGTCGGGACGAGAGGCGTCGTGCCCTCGCCCGCCGAGATCGCCGCCTCGGCCGGGAACGGGAGCAGCGCGTCGAAGCGCCAGTGGCCCCGTCCGACGCCGGCGGGACCGTCCTGCGGCGATCCGAGGAGGGCCTCCGGATCGACCGCGTCGTAGTCGTAGGCGGGGTCGAGCCCGCGCGCCTGCTCGTCGGCCGAGACCGTCGTCGGGTCGGCCGTCTCGTGGACGCGACCCGACGCGCGACTCTGCAACCCGCGGAACGCCGCCGTCGTCTCCGTCGTCTCCATATTCGTCAGTAGGGCGGGGGCGACTAATCGCTTCCCTCTCGGAGCCGGATCGCGATCGATTCGACGCTACGTTCGCGTTACTCCTCAGAGGCGGTCTCGGTGACGAACAGCCGTACCCGCTCTCCGGGAGTCAAGCCGTCGACGAGCAGTCCGAACTCGTCGCGTCCGGCGAACGAGCGAACGCGCGGGGCAGGGGCCGCTTCGTCGGCCCGCTCACAGACGAGCTCGATCGTTCCCGTGTCGTCCGCTCGAAGTGTGAACTCTTGCATGGGTCGCGATACCACGGTCTCGCGTATAGAGGTACGTGCGAACGCGTGCTGGAACGCCGGAACGAGTCGCCGGTACGATACCGTACCCCCTGTACGTGAGAACCGGACGGCCTCACACGAGCATGGAGACGAACCCGTACACGGTCCCGAACAGCAGTATGAGGGTCAGGAGGATCGCAAACCACGTGCGGCCATTGCTCGGAATATCGGGCGCTTCTGAGGGGTAATACGGCGAAAGCGGGTTATTCGATTTCGGGTCGTCATCGCCCATACGCGATTGGTACCGTCGGCTGCGTAATCACCGTTTGGTGCGCTTTCGTCGCATCTCGCTCGCTGCGGGTGTCGACGGAGCCGGTCGCTTATAAATTCACACCTCGATGTCTCACGTATGAACGGAGACGTTGCCGTCGTCGGCGGCGGGCTCGCGGGGCTCGTCGCGGCGACCCGGCTCGCCGAACGGGGCGCGGACGTGACGCTGTACGAGCGACGGCCCGCGATCGGCGGGCGCGTGCGAACCGAGCGCGTCGACGGCTTCACCCTCGACCGCGGCTTTCAGGTGGTGTTCACGAGCTACCCGGCGGTCGCGAGCGAACTCGACAGCGACGCCCTCGACCTCCGACGGTTCGCGCCCGGCGCGACGATCTGCCGCCCCGGATCGCGATCGGTGCTCTCGGACCCGCTGCGGGACCCGCGCGGCTCGTTCGCCTCGCTTCGCAACGACGAGATCTCCTTCTCCGATAAACTCCGGACGCTCGCGCTCCGATACGACCTCGCGAAGCGCGACGAGGGCGACTTCTTCGCCGGTCGCGACGCCTCGATCCGCGAGTACCTCCGCGACTGGGGGTTCGACGACGACTACGTCTCCAACTTCGTCGAGCCGTTTTACGGCGGGATCACGCTCGACCGAACGCTGTCGACCTCGAAGGCGGTCTTCGAGTACACGTTCCGCGCGATGAGCCGCGGCGCGATCGGCGTCCCTGCGGCTGGGATGGCCGCGCTCCCCCGCGCGCTCGCCGACCGCGCCGCGGCCGCCGACGTGGCGATTGAAACCGGCGAAGCCGTGGAGTCGGTCCGGATCGCGGGACAGGGACGGATCCCCTTCCGAACCGGTCGCGGCGACGCCGAGGGAGCCACCGTCGGACTCGCCGACGGGTCGACGGGCGAGTTCGACGCCGTCGTCGTCGCGGTCGGTCCGCCCGAGGCCCGCCGGTTGACGGGAATCGAGTCGATCCCGACGGAAGGCGTCCCGAACGTGACGGGCTGGTACGCGCTCCCCGCGGGCGAGTCGTTCGAGACGGGCAGGCGGATCCTGCTCAACGCGGCCGCGGAGTCGCCGAACGCCGTCGTCCCGATGTCGGAGGTCGCGCCCGAGTACGCGCCCGACGACCGAGCGCTGCTCGCGGCGACGTTCCTCGGCGACGACGCGCTCGACCGCGACGCCGACGCTCTCCGGACAGATGTCCGAGACGCCCTCGAGTCGTGGTATCCCGGCCGCGACTTCGGGGGGCTGGAGACGGTCGACGTCCACCGGATCCCGTTCGCGCAGTTCGCGCAGCCGCCGGGCGTCCACGCCGACCTGCCCGACCCGGACGACCCCGAGGGGCCGGTCGTGCTCGCCGGCGACTACACGGAGTGGTCGTCGATTCAGGGCGCGCTCGAAAGCGGTCAGAAGGCGGCGCGGGCGGCGGGCGAGTATCTATAGCCTATCGTCGTATAGCCTATCCTCGTCGACTCCGGACGCCCAGTCTGATTTCGACTTGCGTCGCAGTTGTTCGATGTCGACATCTCGGTCACTAAGCTCTCGCTTGATCTTCTGGAGACGGTCCATCGCGCCCATCATATTGCAGCACCTGCCGATCAAATCGGGTTTCCTGCTCTTTAATTTTCCCGCAGAAACGCCCCCTCACCGTGCTCGTCGACCGCGGCGAGCAGCTCGTCGCGCTGGCGACGGAGCTCGGGCGGCAGCTCGGCGTACGCGTGCTCGAACATGTCGGCCGGATCGGCCGTGAGCGTCTCCGCGGCGTCTATCGCGTCGGCGACGACGTCGTCGGCCTCCTCGCGGATCGCCGCGATTTCGTCGTCGTCGATCCGATCGGTCTCGCGGAGGAACGTCTCCATCCGGTCGATCGGGTCGAGCGCGCGCCACGGGTCCACGTCGTCGGGATCGCGGTAGGCGGAGGGGTCGTCCGCGGTCGTGTGCGCGCCGAACCGGTACTCGACGAACTCGATCAGGGCGGGGCGGGGGACGTCGTCGGCCGACCCGGCTCCGCCCTCCGAGTCGTCGCTCCCGGACCCGCCCCCGTCGCCGCGCGCCCGATCGGCGGCCGCCGCCGTGATCGCGTAGCTCGCCAGCGGGTCCATCCCGTCCACGCGGACGCCGTCGAAGCCGTACGCGGCCGCCTTCTCGGCGAACGTCGCGCTCGCCGTCTGGTCCGCCTCGGGGATCGAGATCGCCCAGCCGTTGGCGTGACAACAGAAGAGCGTCGGCGTGTCGAAGACGCCCGCGAAGTTCATCGCCTCGTGGAAGTCGCCCTCGCTCGTCGCGCCGCCGCCGAAGTGCGCGGCGACGACGCGGTCCTCGTCGCGGTAGTCGAACGCCCACGCGGCCCCGACGGCGTGCGGGAGGTGCGCCGCGATCCCGATGTTGAGCGGGAAGACGTTGCCGTCGGCGATCGCCTCGGTCCCGGACTCGTGGCCCATCCAGTAGGGGAGGTACTCGGAGAGCAGGTCCCGAACGACGATCGCGCCGTGCTCGCGGTACTGGTAGCTGATCAGGTCGCGGTCCGCGAGCGCGTGCGTCGACCCCACCGCCGAGCCCTCCTGGCCCGCACAGGGGGCGTACGTCCCGATCCGGCCCTGTCGCTGGAGGCTGACGGCGCGCTCGTCGAACCGGCGGGTGACCACCAGATCGCGGTAGATGGCGCGGAGCGTCTCGTCGGACAGGTCCGGGACGGTCGCGTCCGGAAGCGGTCGCCCGTCAGCGTCGAGCACGCGGTACACGTCCTCGTCGGCGAGCGGGTCGGTCGGGGAGTCGGCGTCGGGGGGATCGGGGGAGTCGGCGTCGCTCGTCGCGTGCGGGTCGCCGCCGTTCTCGTCCATGCTCGATCGCTGTGTGCTGCGGTCACAAGGAGTTAGCGGTCACGGCGAGCGCGGAAGCGGCCGCTCGCCCCCTCGTCATCCGGCGGTGTCGTCGGTGCTGACGACGTATATCCCGACGGCCATGATCAGCCCGCCGCCGAGGAACCAGCCGCCGAGCGACTCGCCGAGCAGGAGCGCGCCGAGCGCGGCCCCGACGAGCGGCTGGGCGAAGAAGTACACCGCGACCGTTCCCGCGTCCGCGTACTCCAGTCCCTTATACCAGCAGTACCACGCGGCGGCGGTGCTCACCACGCCGAGGTACAGGACCGCGGCGACGATCGGAAGCGTCACCGGGAGGTCCGCGACCCCGAGCCCGCGCATCGACAGTTCGATCGGGACGAGCGCCGCGAGCATCGGGACCGCGAACGCCGTCGAGTACGTCGCCGTCTCCAGCGCGGAGTACCGACGAACCAGCGGCTTCCCCCAGACGGTGTACGCGGCCCAGCCCGCGCTGGCGACGACGAGCATCGCGATCCCGGCCGCGCTCCCCGCCCCGATCGCGCGGAGGTCGTACTGCCCGGCGAGCACGACGATGGTCCCCGCGAGCGCGACCGCGACGCCGACTCCCCGGCGACGCGTCAGGAGTTCGTCGAGGACGACGACGCCGGTGAAAACGGTGAAAACCGGCGTCAACACGGTGATCAGCGCGCCTTCGCTCGCGGTCGTGAGGTCGGTGCCGACGAACTGCGTCGCCATCGTGAGCGCCACCCAGCCGCCGAGCGTGGCGAACGCGGTCCACTCGCTTCGGCCGAAGCTCCGGGAGGGATACCGGAGTCGGACGACGCCGACCAGCACCGCGGCGCCGACCGCGACGCGGAGGAACGCGAGCGTCAGCGGGGGAATCGCGTCGAACCCCCACTTGCTGACGACGTACATTCCGCCCCAGAAGGCGGCCGCGAGCAGCGGCGCGTACGCCGTCCACGCTCGGCGTCCCATCGTGAACGGCCGATTTCGACCCGGGGGAGTTGAATGACGGGGATCCGGCGACGAGCGTGGTGCGCGGGAGCCGCCGCAAAAAATGCGAGGTTCGTCGGTTCGCGTTCGGGCCGCGCTCAGGGCGTGATAACGGCGCGGCCGTCGATCTCGCCGTGTTCGAGGCTCTCGGCGACCGAATTTATATCGCCGAGGTCGTACCGACTGGTGTGGAGATCGACGTCGCCCTGCTCGACGAGCGCGACGAGCTCCTGTAACTCGGCGTAGCGCCCGACGATGTTACCGACGAAGGAGAACTCGCCGTTCACCAGCGCCTGAGCCGGCTCGTGGATGTGTCCGCCGTAGCCGATGATGTGGTGGTTGCCGCCGGCGGCGGTGATGTCGGGCGCGTAGCCGGTGGTCACGTCGGCGCCGACGAAATCGAGCACCTGCGCGGCGCCCGTCCCGTCGGTAATTGCCTCGATCTCGGCCGGAACGTCCACCTCGCCCGGGTTAACGAGATGGTCGGCGCCGTACTGGTCCGCGAGATCGAGCGCCGACTCCTTGAGGTCGACGGCGGTGATACGGGCCGCGCTCATCGCGTCTAGACACTGGAGCCCGATGTGACCGAGCCCGCCGACGCCGATGACGACGGCGTGGTCGCCGGGGTTCAGATCGCCGACGGCCTTCTTCGCGGCGTGGTACGCCGTGATTCCGGCGTCCGCGTGCGGGGCGATGTCGATGGGCTCGACGCCGCCCGGCAGGGGGATCACCGAGCGCTCGCTCGTGTGCAGGTACTCGGCGAAGCCGCCGTCGGTGGTGAGCCCGTTGAACGCGCTGTTCTCGCAGTACATCGTCTCGCCGAGCCGGCAGGGACGGCACGTGCCGCAGGTCTGGACCGGGTGACAGATAACCGGGTCGCCCTCTGAGACGATATCGACGTTCTCTCCCGTCTCGACGACGGTCCCGGCGTTCTCGTGTCCCAGCGTCAGGGGTAGCTCCTGCGGGACGTACTCCTCCCACATCCCCTCGATGATGTGGTTGTCCGTCTGGCACCATCCCGCGCCCTCGACCTCGACGATCACGTCGTCGCCTCCCGTCACCGCCGGTCGTTCGACCTCGTCGATCGCGAGCCCCTCGGTCATGTCGTCGGTGTACTCGTGGAGTCTAGCTGCTTGCATGTGTTTGTCTCTCTTGCACACACCCACATAAACATTCGTTACGTTTTCGGCGGGAGACCGAAACTATGTATGGGTTTCAAGTTTTTACCTTACCAATGGTAACATTACTGAACGATCCTTATAGTTATGTGTGGGCACTTCACACAGTATTACGTATGTACGAGAAGGACGGCGAAGAGATATTCGTCATTGACGGGCACGTTCACCTGTGGGACGCCCGCGAGGAGAACATCATTCACGAAGGGGGCGAGCAGTTCCTCCAGTGTTTCTACGACTACCACACCGGGTTCACGCCGGAGGACAAACAGTGGGACATCGACGAGTACCGGCACTACGGGGCCGACCGAATGACCGAGGACCTCTTCGGGAACGCGGCGGCGGACATGGCGATATTCCAGCCGACGTACCTCGACGATTTCTACGACGAGGGGTTCAACACGACGGAGCAGAACGCCGAACTCGCGGAGCGGTACCCGGAGCGGTTCGTGCTCAACGGGAGCTTCGACCCGCGTGACGGCGAGGAGGGGCTCCGCTATCTCGAACACCTCAAGGAGGAGTACGACATCCCGGGCGTGAAGCTGTACACGGCAGAGTGGCGCGGGGACTCGAAGGGGTGGCGGCTCGACAGCGACGACGCCTTCGAGTTCTTAGAGAAGTGCTCGGATCTCGGGATCGAGAACATCAACGCGCACAAGGGGCCGACGATCCGCCCGCTCAACCGCGACGCGTTCGACGTGAAGGACGTGGACGACGCGGCGTCGTCGTTCCCGGAGCTCAACTTCATCGTCAACCACGTCGGGCTCCCGCGACTGGACGACTTCTGTTGGATCGCCGCACAAGAGCCGAACGTGTACGGCGGGCTCGCGGTCGCGTCCGCGCTGTCGACCCATCGCGAGCGGAAGTTCGGTGAGATCATGGGCGAACTGCTCTTCTGGCTCGGTGAGGACCGGCTCCTGTTCGGCTCCGACTACGCCCTGTGGAACCCCGACTGGCTCGTCGACCAGCTGATGAACGCGGAGCTCACCGACGAGCAGAGAGACGAGTACGGCGTCGAGCTCGACGTCGACACGATGAAGAAGGTTATGGGCGAGAACGCCGCGGAGCTGTACGACATCGACATCGAGGAGAAGAAGCGGCAGTTCCGCGACGACGACATCACCCGGGAGTTCGACCTGGCCGACCACTACGGCGGCGACGCGGGGGCCGCGGCGGACTGATGTCTGGGAGCCGAACAGACGCGGGCGGCGACCCGACCGGCCGGTCGGCGGTCCGCGATCGACTCGACCGGGTGGAGGACCCGGAGCTGGCCCGCTCCATCGTCGAGCTCGACTACATCGACGCGATCGAGATCGAGGGCGGACGCGTCGACGTGCAGTTCACGCTGCCCACGGCGTGGTGCTCGCCCGCGTTCGCGTGGATGATGGCGACCGACGCCCGCGACGAGGTGGAGGGACTCGACTGGGTGCGGGAGGCCCGGATCGAGCTGTGCGATCACATGCACGGCGAGGAGATCACGACCGGCGTCACCGCCCGCGACACCTTCGGCGAGACGTTCCCGGACGCCGACGGCGACGTCGCGGCGGTCCGCGCCGCCATCGCCGACAAGGCCCGCGTCTCGCGACAGCGCGAGGCGGTCGCAACGCTGCTCGACGCGGGCGTCGACCCCGAACAGGTCGTGTCGCTCGACCGTTCGGACCTGACGGTCGCCGGGGACGAGGCGCACGTCGACGTCGGCGGGCTCTCGATCGTCGTCGACGCCGCACCGATCGCCGACTACCTCGACCGCGCCGCGACGAGCGGCCACGTGACGGCGGGGGAGGACCCGCTGTTCCTGACTCCGGAGGGCGACTCGATCCCGGCGGACCAACTGGACGTGGTTCAGAAGCGGTCCCGGCTCGCCACGGTGAACATGGGCGGGCAGGGCGCGGTGTGTGACGCGCTTCACCGGGCACGCCACGGGCCGAACGGGCCCGACGGATCCGGTCCGTCGTCCGATCGGGCGTCGTCCGACCGGTCGACGTACGACGGCGACGTCGACGAGTTCACCTCGACGTGGACGGTCACCACCGACGACTGAGCCTCGGCCGATCGCTTCGTCTCCTCTCCGTCGCGTGGTCCCGACCTCAGCGGATCGGACCGAGTCCGCCGATACCGCCGCCGCCGACCCCGCCCGAACTGCCGTCCTCCTCGGGCTCGCCGTGTCCCTCCTTCTCCAGTCCGTGTCGCCCCTGAGCGGCCCACTCACTGCGACGCCAGCCGCACTCGGGACACTCGTCGTCCTCCAATCGAACGGCTCGCCGCAGCCGAGACAGGCGGTGTCCGTGTTCACGGCTCACAGTAGTCGCGATCCGACATAAGCGTTCACAACAGCCCGCGGCACTCGCCGAGCGGTGGGAACCGCAGGGGCTCGCGGCCTACCGAATCGCCGCTCCCCGCGTCGTACACGATCGGCGCGAGCCGATCTGCGTCGGTGACGAGCGGAGAGGCGAACGCCGCCGTGCGCATGCCGTTGACGACGACGCCGGGAGCGAGCCGCGTGAAGGCGGGCAAGACGAGGAGGTCGCCCGCGCGGTAGACGCCGTCGCCGCGCAGGAAACACGGGTGCCGCGCGCCCTCGATCTCGATCGTCGGGTGAACGTGGCCGATCACGTACCGCTCCGCCGGAATCGACGGCCGCTCGTGCCCGTGACAGACCACGGTCCGGCGGGCGTCGGGGGCCGCCGTATCCTCCGGGTCGAGAACCACGGCCTCGTGGACCGGTCCGTCCCACGCGTTCGGGAGGGTCGTGTCGTGGTTGCCAGCGACGAGTTCGAGCGCGGTGCCGTTCGCTTCGCACGTCTCGCGAATCGCGTCGAGCGCGTCCCGACTCCGGTCGCTCACGCGGTCGAAGGTGTGTACCACGTCGCCTGCGACGACGAGCGTCTCGGGGTCGAACCGCGACAGCAGTCGGGTGAGCCGGTCGACGAGATCCTCGCGCTCGCCGAGCGGGAACGAGACCGCGGAGGCCTCCGCGCGGCCGACGTGGGTATCGGCGACGACGAGCGCGTCGTACGCGCCCAGATAGACCGCGCGCTCGGCGAAGGCGACGCGGCTCACCGGCCGAAGCCGGTCGGGGGCGACGAGCGCTCTGTCCCGTCGATACGGTCCCCCGGGGGAGACCCCTCGCTAGCGTGATTCTGCGCCGTCGCGTACGCTTCGCGGACGCGACGGAACGCCTCCTCGTCGCCGCCCTGATCGGGGTGCGTCTCTTTCGCGCGCTCGCGATAGGCCCGTTTCACCTCGCCGGCGTCGGCGTCGCGAGCGACGTCGAGCTCGGCGAACGCCGCGGCGACGGGGTCAGGTCCGAGCCCACCGGTCGACCGGCCGTGGGACGGTCCCCAGTCCGGTTCGTCGACGTCGAACGGGAGCCGACGGCCGAGCCCGCGGCCGGGCATCTCGTGCTCACAGAGGACCGTGTAGATCCCCTCGCCCTCCAGCTGGAAGTAGTCGTGCGCGTCGAAGGTGATGGCGACCTCGCGATCGGGTAGGTAAAAGGGGACGGTCACCCCGTCGAACGCGTGGTTCTCGCGGAATCGCTCGTCGATCGCCGTCAGATACTCGCGGATCTCGCCCCGGCGCCGCTCGTCGCCCGCGGACTCCCATCGCCCGTCGGATTCGGGGCCGCCCGGCCCGAGGAAGTGGTCCCCGAGGTAGAAGGCGAGTGCGACGAGCGCCGACGCGACGGCTCCGAGGGCGACGCCCAAGAGAATCCACGGCGGCACGAGACTGATCAGATCGGCGACCACGACGACCATTGCGGTTCCGAACCTATCAACCCCTCGGCGACCCGGCGGCTCCTCGCTGGACACGCGTCTCCTCGGCGAGTACGTCACTTCCGAAACATAGCGGATCGAGATGAGAGGCCGCGTACCGAGCTCAGATCATGCCTTTCGCTTCGAGCCCGTCGAGGATGTCGTCGACGAGTGAGTCGGCATCGTCGTACGGGAACTCCTGTTCGCTGCCGAGCTTCGCGGCGAGCTCCATCGCCGTGAGGCTCACGTCACCGGCCTCGAACTTCGTCGCCGGGCCGTCCGGGAGCGCGGGGACCAGGTCCATCTGGTTTTCGACGGGGTAGTCGGCGCCGCCGAACGCGTCCATGAACTGTTCGCGGAGTTCAGCTCGTACGTCACTCATACACTCACATCCCGTGAGTGGCCGCAAAAGCGTTGCGGAACAACGGTAAACTTCGGTCGAATTTATCGCAGGCGATGACGGTTCCGGAACCTGCGGACCTTTGTCGCTGGGGCCGCCAGCACGACCCATGTCGTTCGACTTCGACTACGACCTGCTGTGTGAGTTGACCGAGGCGCGCGGCGTTCCCGGCTACGAGGACGACGTGCGAGAGATCGTTCGCCGCGAGTTCGCCGAGCGCGTCGACCGCGTGCGCACCGACGCGATGGGCAACGTCGTCGGGACGATCGAGGGCGACTCGGCGTACTCCGTCGCCGTCGCTGCCCACATGGACGAGATCGGATTCATGGTCCGGCACGTCACCGACGAGGGGTTCGTGCAGGTCGATCCGCTCGGGGGGTTCGACGCCCGAGTGTTGCGCGCCCAGCGCGTCACCCTCCACGGCGACGAGGACCTCACCGGCGTCATCGGCTCCGTCCCGCCGCACACGCTCACGGACGAACAGAAGGAGACGGCCGACGAGGTGAAAGACGTCTACATCGACCTCGGACGGAATGCCGAAGAAGTGGACGAGCTCGTGAGCGTCGGCGATCTGGTCACGCTCGACCAGACGACGACCCGCATGGGCGACCGGATCACGGGGAAGGCGCTCGACGACCGGGTCTGTCTGTTCGCGATGCTCGAAGCGGCCGACCGCATCGACGATCCCGACGTGACGGTCCACCTCGCGGCGACCGTCCAAGAGGAGGTCGGCCTTCGCGGGGCGCAGGCGCTCGGCGTCGACATCGACCCCGACCTCGCCGTCGCCCTCGACGTCACCGTCGCAAACGACGTGCCCCAGATCGGCGAGGCGGCCGATGCCGTGACGGAACTGGGCGAGGGAACCGCGATCAAGCTCAAAGACTCCTCGGTGATCACCAGTCCGAAGGTCCACCGACGACTGACCGATCTGGCCGAGACCGAGGGGATCGACCACCAGCACGAGGTGTTGCCCGCGGGCGGCACCGACACCGCGGGGTTCCAGAACACCGCCGGCGCGAAGCCGGTCGGCGCGATCTCGATCCCGACGCGGTACCTCCACACCGTCACCGAGACCGCCGACGGCGACGACGTGGCCGCCACCATCGACCTGCTGACGGCGTTCTTGGAATCAGAAACGGGCGAACACGACTATACCTTATAAACTGAGTCGACTCTATCGAGAAAATCCGCTATGGGGCGTTACCACGACCGTTGCTACCGGCGCACACCGAGCGGGTTCTTACAGTTTTTACAGAGAAAGAGGTCCTTGTTCTCGAAGAGGTTGAACCCGCCGTCCTCCTCCTCGAACTCTGGGACTTCGTGTTTGTGCGCCTCGTTGAGTTCCTCCATCGATTCGGCCGTGTCACCGCATTCCGAGCATGTGATTGTGTCACTCATACACGTGAAATACGCCGGGAAACCATATAAGAATGGTCACGCGGTACGGGCCGGATACGCACAGCGTGACACGCCGAATCCGTGTCCGACCGGCATCTTGAACGCCCCGACTACCCCGACCTAATCGTGCCGGAAGCAGCGCGATCCGGTGAACGCCATCGCCATGTCGCTCTCGTCGGCGGCGGCGATCACGTCCTCGTCGTTGACGGAGCCGCCGGGCTGGATCACGGCCTCGATCCCGGCCTCTGCGGCCTCCTCGATCGCGTCCGGGAACGGGAAGAAGGCGTCCGAGGCCATCACGGCGCCCTCGGCGGACTTCCCCTCGGCGTCCTTCTCGGCTTTCATCGCCGCGAGGGTCACGGCGTCGACGCGTGACACCTGGCCCATCCCGACGCCGACCGTCTCGGTGCCGGTCGCGAACAGGATTCCGTTCGATTTGACGTGTTTGAGCGTCTTCCAGGCGAACAGCATCGTCTCGATCTGCTCGTCGGTCGGCTCGCGCTCGGTGACGACCTCGAGGTCCGCCGGAGTCGGCGACTGCCGGTCGCGCTCCTGCACGAGTCGCCCGCCGACGATCGGCTTCTCGGTGAATCGCTCCGAAAAGCGGTCGTCGCCCTCGCCGAGCGGGCCGACGTCGAGCACGCGGAGGTTCTTCTTCTCGCGGAGCACGTCGAGCGCGCTGTCGGTGTAGCCGGGCGCGACGACGACCTCCTTGAACGAGTCGACGATCGCGTCGGCGGTGTCGGCGTCGCACTCGCGGTTCAGCGCGACGATCCCGCCGAACGCGGACTTCGCGTCGGTGCGGAGCGCGCTGTCGTACGCGTCCGCGAGCGAGTCCGCCGTCGCGCACCCGGCCGGGTTCGTGTGCTTGATCACGGCGGCCGCGGGCTCGTCGAACTCCTTGACCAGATCGAGGGCGCCGTCCGCGTCGTTGTAGTTGTTGTAGCCCATCCCCTTCGCGCCGGGATTCAGCTGGGCCGCCCCGACGACGCTCGCCTCCTCGCAGCCGTCGTCGGCGTAAAGCGCGGCGTCTTGGTGGGGGTTCTCTCCGTACCGGAGCGTCTCGGTTCGCTCCTCGGAGACGAACCGTCGCTCGGGGAACTCCCCGCCGGTGTCGCCGTCGACCGCGACCCCGGTTGCCGCGCCGTCGGCGTCCCGCTCGACGGTCACGCGGTCCTCGGCGAACCACCGCACCGCCCGCGGGTACGCCGTGAACTCGGCGTCATAGAGCACGCGAGATTTCAGCGCGTCGGCGTCGTCGTCGGCGTAGACGGGCACCGGCTCCTGGGTCACGATGGGGCCGTCGTCGACGGCCTCGGTAACGACGTGCACCGTGCAGCCGGTAGTGCGAACTCCCGATTCCAGCACCTGTTCGTGAGCGTCCATCCCGGGGAACGACGGCAGCAGCGACGGGTGAACGTTCAGCGTCGTCGGGGCCGCATCGAGGAACTCGGTAGTCAACACGCGCATGTACCCGTCCAGACAGACCAGGTCGAAGTCGTAACCGGCGAGTCGGTCGAGGATCCGGCGTTCGTGGGCCGCGCGTGACTCGCCCGTTTCGCGCTCGACGACCTCGGTCGGAATCCGGCGTTCCGTCGCCGCCTCCAACACGGGCGCGCTCTCCCGGTTCGTCAGGACGACCGACAGCTCCGCGCCGCCCGGCGCGACGTCGGCGATGTGTCTGAGGTTCCGTCCCCGGTTGCTCGCGAGTCCGGCGATCTTCATACACGGTGACACCGACCGATCGGGTATATCGATTGCGGTCCGTCGCGGGGATGGATCCATGTTTGCGGATACAATCTCGGTATCGCCCCCGACACAAGGCCATACATATCCACACCCGTGCAACTTCTCATCGACACGCTTTTGCCGATTCCGAGGGCAGTCGCGAGCATGACGGACGACTCCGCGTCGACGGTCGCCGCGATCGACGGGCTCTCTCGGTCGGACCCGCTCGCGGCGGTCTCGCCGCTCGACGGTCGATACGCCTCCCGGACCGCGCCGCTGTCGCCGTACGCGAGCGAGGCCGCGCTCATGCGCGCCCGGACCCGCGTCGAGGTCGAGTACCTGATCGAACTCGCCGCGCTCGACGCGACCCCCTTCGTGCTCGACGACGAGACTGCGGCCGCCCTGCGGGCGATATATGCGGATTTCGACGCCGAGGACGCCCGACTCGTCAAGGCGCTGGAGGTCGAGGGCGCGGCGGGGTACGCCGCGACCAACCACGACGTGAAGGCGGTCGAGTACTTCCTCCGCGTGCGTCTGGACGAACTGGCCGACGCGGGGACGATCGCGGACGGCTCGGGAACGGTCGCGGACGCCGAGGCGCTCTACCCGTGGATCCACTTCGGGCTCACGAGCGAGGACGTGAACAACCTCGCGAACCGCCTGCTGGTCAAACCCGCCGTGAGCGAGGTGATACTCCCCGCGGCCCGCGAGGTCCGCGACGCCCTCGTCGACCTGGCACAGGAGCACCGCGACACGCCGATGCTCGCGCGGACCCACGGGCAGCCGGCGACGCCGACGACGTTCGGGAAGGAGATGGCGGTGTACGCCGCCCGGCTCGGTCGCGCGCTCGGCCGCGTCGCCGTCGCGAACGGCGACCTCTCCGGGAAGCTCGCCGGGGCCTCGGGTACCTACGCCGCCCACGAGGCTGCGTACCCCGACGTCGACTGGCAGGCGTTCTCGGCGTCGTTCGTGCGCGGGCTCGATCTGGAGCACACCCCGCTCGCGACGCAGGTGAACCCCTGTGACGACCTCTCGGCGCTGTTCGACGCGCTCCGCGGCGTCAACAACGTCCTCCTCGATTTAGACGTGGACGCGTGGCTCTACGTCTCCGACCGCTATCTCGGCCAGGAGGCGGTCGAGGGCGAGACCGGCTCCTCGACGATGCCGCACAAGGTGAACCCGATCGACTTCGAGAACAGCGAGGGGAACCTCTCGAAGGCGAACAGCGACCTCGCGTTCCTCGGCGACTACGTGACGAGCTCCCGGCTCCAGCGCGACCTCTCCGACTCGACGGTCAAGCGCAACGTCGGCGCCGCGCTGGCGCACTGCCTCATCGGCTACGGGAAGGCCGAGAACGGCCTCGCGAAGGTCGTTCCGAACGAGACCGTCATGCGCGAGGAGCTGGCGGCGACGCCCGAGGTCATCGGCGAGGCCGTCCAGACGATCCTCCGCCGCGAGGGCGACACCGACGCCTACGAGCGCGTGAAGGAGCTCACCCGCGGACGCTCGGTCACCCTCGACGACTTCCGTGACCTCTTCGACGAACTCGACGTCGACGAGGACGTTCGCGAGGAGCTGAAGGCGTTGACGCCCGCGGGGTACACCGGCGTCGCCGACGAGCTCGTCGACGATATCGACGAGTAGGGTCACGCGGGGTGCGGTTGACGTTTTCAGTTTTTCGAGCCGAAGTTCCGGAACTCGTAGGTCTCCGAATCGGAGTCGTCTGGTCGGCGATCAGCCGCTCCCTGTCTACCCTCGGTGACGACGTACGTGTCTGCGAAGATATCGAAGTTTCGCTGACGGAGATCGGTCGTCACCATCGCCCAGAGCGCTGCGAAGATCCCTAGCGTCCCCGCGATTGGGAAGCCTGCTGGGACGTTCCGAATCAGCGCCTCTTTGAGCGACGGATCGGCCCCGTCCCGGTCGACGACTCTAATACCAGTGACTCGTTTTCCGATCGTCTGGCCGTTCCAGTACGCTTCGAAGAGCGTGTTGTACGCCAGGTACGATAGAACAATAGGAGCCGTTATCCATACCGAGTCTCTCGCGGGGTTCACCGCCAGAACATATGTGTAAAGAACAGGGAATATTACGATAAACGAAGCGAAATAATCGATCAGATGTGCGATTCCTCTGGCGACAACTACATCGGTTGTCTCTTCGGTCGGCTCGATCTTCCCACCGACATCCATACTAAGATACATCGAGGTCGATCCGTTAATGCTGTTGAAGTCCTATAGAGTCGACACTGGGACCGATATTGTTCTCCACGTTCTTTGCGGGTCCCATGTACCACTGCTTCTCAGGAAACCGAAAGACGTGACGTGGGTTTTAACAGAGCCGCCACAGCCCGATCCGCCACAAGAAGTTTATCAGTCGCGAACGCACCGACGACCGATGCCCTCCGACGACACCGAGTACTCCGTGTTCGGCAACGACGCGGCCAACGATCTCGACGAATCGCCAGGTGACTCCCGAACCGATCCCGACAAAGTAGGTTCCGGAGCCGGTGAATCGGGCCTCGGCTCCGACGACAACGGCTGTCCGAAGTGCGGCGGGACTGCGACCGAGACGGACGAGATCGCGACGAGCGGCACCGGACTGACGAAGCTGTTCGACGTCCAGAACCGTAAGTTCGTCGTCGTCTCGTGTGCGAACTGCGGCTACTCCGAGCTGTATAAGGGGCAGTCGACGGGGAACGCGATCGACTTCTTCATCGGGTAAAACCGACACCGTTGCGGTCCGAGTACCGTCGGCAGCTCCGTCGATGACGACCGATTTATGTCGACGGCACAACTCGTGTCGAGCGCGTATGGTCTCCCTTCGACCCCTCTCTGACCTCCCGGTCGTCGGCGTCCTCGTCGACGGTCGAACGTATCGGCACCTCCTGTACGTCCTGCTCGCGATCCCGCTCGGGTTCATCTACTCGGCGCTGTTCTCGTTCGGGGTCGCCTTCGGGCTCCTGCTGTCGGTCGTGCTGGTCGGTCTCGTGGTCCTGTTCGCGACGCTTCTCGGTGCACGCCTCCTCGCGGGGTTCGAGCGCTGGCTCGCCAACCGGCTGTTGGCCGCCGATCTCGACCCGTACGACGACCTGCCAACGGACCTCGACGGAAGGCTCGCGGGCGTGCGGAAGTACGTCGACGCGGCCTCGACGTGGCGGGGCGTCGGGTTCCTCTCGGTGAAATTCGCGGTCACGGTCGCCGCGCTCGTTCCCCTGTTCGCGCTCGCGAACGGGCTCCCGCTGGTGGCCGCGCCGCTCCGGTACCCGTTCGTGGCGGAGTTCGGCGAGTCGAACGGCGAGCCGGTGACGTGGGCGATCGAGACGCTCCCGGAGGCGCTGCTCGCGGTTCCGATCGGGATCGTCGGCGTCTTAGTGGCGTTACACCTCACGAATTTCATCGCGTACGTCTCCCGGCAGATGGCGGCCGCGCTGCTCGGCGTCCCGGCGGGCGTCGATGTCGACGGCGCCGACGATAACGACTCACCTGCACCGTCGCACGATCCGATCGCAGCCGACGGAGAACGGGGAGACGAGGCGGTCCGCTCTGACGCGTCGGACGCGGCGAGGTCTCCGTCGGAATCGACCGGCTCCGGCGACACCGACCCGTTCGTTCCGGCCGACGCCGTCGAGCCGAAGTCGAGAGACGGGCGCGATTCGGGTCACGACTTCGACCGCTGACCCCGGAGCGCTTATTCTCGTGGACGCGTCAGGGTCGATATGGCCCCGACGCTGGTCAACGCCGCCGTCGGCGCGATACTCGCGGCGGCCCTGCTGGGCGCGGCGTTCGACCGGCGCTCGGTCGCGATCGTCGTCGCCGCCGCGATGCTCCCCGATCTCGACGCGGTCGCGAGCCTCGCGATTTCCGGCGCGACGAACGCGCTCTTTCACGCGGTCTGGATTCCCCTGTTCGTCGGCGCGGCGCTGTACTGGGACACCGCAGTTCGGGAGACATCGTGGCTCTACGAGCGAACCGGCTGGTACGGGGCCCGAGTCGCGTGGGTCGCGCTGGCGGCGTTCGTCGTCGCGGGCGTCGGCCCGGAGCTGTTCGGTCGCGAGGGCGTGAATCTCCTGTACCCGGTCCACGACGCGTACTACCACGTCCGCGGGCGGCTCGTCTTCTCGACGCAGGAGGGCGTCGTCCAGACGTTCGTCGCCCTGTCCGCGCAGGGTCCGGGGATACTCCCGCTGCAGAGCCCCGGCACGACCGCCTCGTACGCGATCCCGACGTGGGTGAACCCCGACGGTCGCCCCGGCCTCTCGCTCGACGCGGACCGGGAGCTGTACCTCGTTCGGCGCGGCTGGCAGCTGGTCGTCGTCGCCGCGGCGACGGCCCTGCTCGCGGTGCGATTCGCGCGGCTTCGTCGCGGGGGTGCCGGAAGCGTCGACGGCGACACCGCCGACGGCGACGCCGCCGAGAGCGACCAGACGGAGGTGACCCGATAGATGGTCTCGACGATCGTCCACGCGGGGTTCGCGCTCGCGCTCGCGGTCGGGCTGCTCGGCGACCACTACGACCGTCGGGCGCTCGCGGTTATCCTCGCGATCGTCGTGCTGCCGGAGGTCGACAGCTTCCTCGGCCCGATCATGCCGGGAGCACACCGGACGGTCGGTCACAACCTCGTGATTCCCGCGGCGGTCGCGGTGCTCCTCTACTACGACACGCGGCTGCGGGACCGGTCGGCGCTGCGCGGCCTGCTCGCCGACCGGTTCTCGGAGCGCGGCGCGGAGCGGTGGATCGCGGTCGCGTGGGTCGGGCTGTTCGTGCACGTGTTCGCGCACGTCGCGCTCGACTGGACCCACCTCGACGGGGTGAACGCGCTCTGGCCGCTCCGCGACCGCTTCTACGCCCTGAGCGGCGAGATATTCTTCTCGTCGGCGGACGGGTTCGTTCAGACGTTCGTCGACGTCCAGATCGACCCGGAGACGGGGGGCCGGCGGGTCGACGCGGGCGAGGGCGGCACCACGGAGACGGTCCACGTGAACAATCCGGTCGAGCCGCGCGACCCGCGGGAGGTCACCGACGAGCCGATCGAGAGGCGGTTTCCGATCGCGAACGCGGGCTGGCGGCTGTACCTGATCGGGCTTGGGCTGTTCACGCTCGGGGCTCGTCGGCTGCAAGGGGCGGACCCGCGTCAGTAGTACTGAAACCGCGTTAAATGTCGGGAGAGGGAGATACCAACATAGTATGGTGCGGGAGTAAACGCCTCTGAGCCCGTACCGTCGACCGATGAGCACCACGCCACGCGACGAGCGTCGCTTCCCCGACGATGCCCTCGCAGACGGGACCATCGCGATCGTCGGCGCGGGGTTCGGCGGACTCTCCGCGGCCTGTTACCTCGCCGACGCCGGCGCCGACGTGACGGTGTTCGAGCGCAACGCGCACCCCGGCGGATACGCGGGGCGGATCGAGCGCGACGGGTTCCGAATCGACACCGGCCCCTCGTGGTACCTCATGCCCGAGGTGTTCGACCGTTTTTTCCACCACTTCGGACGCTCGACCGACGAGTTCTACGAGCTGACGGAGCTGGATCCGCTGTACGAGCTGATCTGGAAGGACGGCGACCGCGCGACGATGCCCGCGGACCGCGCCGGACAGAAGGAGCTGTTCGAATCGTACGAGGCGGGTGCGGGCGACCGCCTCGACGATTACCTCGCCGACGCTGCGGAGGCGTACGAGCTGGGGATGGACCGGTTCGTCTACCCGAGTCGGTCGCGGCTGCGGGACATGGTCGATACCGACGTGCTGCGGTCGGCCCGCGCGCTGCCGAAGCTCCGGTCGATGGACGACTACGTCGGCGACTACTTCGACCACGAGAAGCTGCGGCAGATCGCCGAGTACAAGCTCGTCTTCCTCGGTGGCTCGCCGTACAACACCCCCGCGATCTACACGCTGATGAGCCACGTCGACATGAACCTCGGCGTCTACCACCCCCTCGGCGGGATCGCGAGCGTCGTCGACGGGATGGCGGAACTCGCGACCGACCTCGGGGTCGAGATCCGCACGAACGCGCCGGTGACCGCGATCGAACCCTCCATCGCGGCGGCGACGTCGGCGTTCGAGGTACGAGTGAGCGAGGGCGCGGGCGCAAACGGAAACGCCGACGCGACCGACCTCGGCGGGCGATTCGATCGCGTCGTCGCCAACGCGGCGCCCCCCCACGTCGAACGCGACCTCCTCCCGGACGAGTACGCTCGCCGCGAGTCGTACTGGGAGTCGCGGACGTACGCCCCCTCCGCGTTCCTGCTGTACGCGGGCGTGAAAGGCGATGTCGACCTGGACCACCACGCGCTCGTTCTCCCGACCGACTGGCGCCCGCACTTCGAGACGATCTTCGATGAGCCGGCGTGGCCCGACGACCCCGCCTACTACGTCCACGTCCCGTCGAAGACCGACCCGGAGGCGGCGCCCGAGGGCCACGAAGCGGTGTTCGTCCTCGTCCCGCTCGCGGCCGGGATCGACGACGACCCGGAGACCCGCGAGCGGTTCCGCGAGCAGGTGCTGGACGACCTCGCCGAACAGACGGGGGTCGACTTCCGCGACCGGATCGCCTTCGAGGAATCGGCGTGCGTCTCCAACTTCAAGCGGCACTTCAACGCACCGAGGGGAACCGCCCTCGCGCTCTCGCACACGCTCGATCAGACCGGTCCGCTCCGTCCCGCCCACCGCGCGCCGGGCGTCGACGGGCTCTATTACGTCGGCGCGTACACGAACCCCGGAATCGGGATGCCGATGTGTCTGCTCAGCGGGGAGCACGTCGCCGAGGCCGTCGTCGAGGACGCGACCGGTGGGGGGATCGTTCCCTCCGTCGTTCCCACGTCGACGTGGCGGTGAGCCCGGTCGTGAAACCGGGGACAGTCAGTCGATCAGTCGGTCGATCGGACAGCCGGCTCCCTCGACCGGATCCTGCACGGCGGCCCAGTGGGTGACCGTCCCGTCCACGCCGGGAAGCGGGCGGAGCGAGACGCGGTTTAAAAAGGGCGTCCCGTCGCGTCGGTGGTTCCACACCTCGACGGTGACGGGCTCCCAGATGGACACCGCCTCGCGCAGCTTCGCGACGGCCTCCGAGCCGGTTCGGGGGCCCTGGAGCAACCGTGGGTTGCGGCCGCGGAGTTCGTCGGTCGAGTAGCCCGTGACCTCGCGAAACGTCCGGTTCGCGTACAGTATCGGCGTGTCGCGGTACGCCGGACCGCACAGCGTGACGCCGACGGGGGCGGTGTCGAGGAGGCGAACCCGGTCGACGAGGCGGCGACCGCGGTCGGTGAGTTCCGGACGATCGCTCCGATCCGCGCGGTCGGTCTCGGCGGAGACGCCGCGGTGCGACGCGAATTCGTCGAACCGGGTGCGAACGGCCTCGTCGTCATCGGCGTCAGCGTCGTTACACGCGAGGAAGTCGAGCACGTCTGCCCTGAGGCCCATATGACGACCGATCGGAGTGCCCGCCGCGACAAGTGGCTGTCGCCCGCACTCGCGCTCGCGATGGCGACGTAGTCGGGCGACTCTCCGACCGACTGACAACCGTACAGGAGATTTATTTACGTCAATCGTGGTCTCGCATACGATGTACGTCACTGTTGCCTGCAGACGACGAGAACGCGGTGTCCCGATGGACGGTCCCGTCGGGCGTCGTGAACCGCCGTTGGCACCGACGGGTCGGACGCGCGCGAACTCGCGTCGGATCGAGCCGCGTCCGAACGGACCGTGTCGGCACGGGGTGTGTCGATGACGCTCTCGGCGAGCGCACCGCTGGCGCTCGTCCCGCTGATCGTCGTCGCCGCGCTGCTGGTCGGGCTGCTGTGGCCCGCCTCACGGGCGATGCCCGTCGCGTGGCTGGCGGCCGCCGCCGTCGCGTTCCTCGCTTGGGACATGCCAGCGACGTGGATCCTCGCGGCGTCGATCGACGGGGCGATGGCGGCGGTCGAGATCCTCTGGATCGTTCTCGGCGCGCTCGTGTTGTTGTACACGCTGATGAACTCCGGGGCCGTCGATCGGATCAACGCGGGGTTCGCCTCGATCAGCGACGACCGTCGAGTGCAAGTCGTCTTACTCGGGTTCTTCCTCGCGACGTTCATCGAGGGAGTCGCCGGGTTCGGCACTCCCGCGGCGGTGGTCGCCCCGCTCCTTCTGGCGCTCGGGTTCCCGGCGCTGGCGGCGGTCGTCGCCGCGCTCGTCGGGCACGCGGTCGCGACGGTGTTCGGCGCGGTCGGTACCCCCGTCATCGTGGGGTTCGAACAACCCTTGGAGGCCGTCGCCGACCCCATCGCCGCAGGCGGATTCGAGTCGGTCGCGGCCTATGCGAGTGCGGCCGGCGCGTGGAGCGCGGTCCTCAACGGGATTCTCGGGACGCTGATGCCGCTCTTCGCCGTGGGGATGGTCGTGTATTTCTTCGGCGACGCGAAGCCGAGCGAGCGATCTCTCGCGGGACTCCGTCCGGTGGTCCCGCTCTGTCTGTTCGCGGGGGTCGCGTTCGCGGTGCCGTACGTCGCCGCGGCGTGGCTGGTCGGACCGGAGCTCCCGTCGCTCATCGCGGCCATGGTCGGCGGCGGAGTCGTCGTCGCGACGCTCAAAGCGGGGTACCTCCTGCCCGAGGAGGAGTGGGAGTTCCCGCCGCGTGAGGACTGGCCCGATCACTGGGTCGGGAGTATCGAGCCCGGCAGCACGGACGCGGGTCCCGGCGGCGCGGACGGCGCTCCCTCGATGTCGCTGGTTCGGGCGTGGTCGCCCTACCTCGTGCTCGTCGCCCTGCTCGTCGGGACGCGGGTGATCGATCCCGTCGCGACGTTCCTTCAGGATGGGCCGGGTATGACGCTCGCGTGGACCGGCATCGCCGGCACCGACATCGGCGGTGCGATCGGGTGGGCGTACGTGCCCGGGACGTGGCTGATCGCGAGCGCGTTGCTCGCGGTGCCGATCTTCGGGATGCCCGCGACCGAGGTGACGGCCGCGTGGCGCGAGGCGGGCGCGAAGATCGTCTCGCCGGCGGTCGCGTTGGTCTTCGTCATCGCGATGGTGGAGATCATGTTGCAGACCGCGGCGCATCCGGGTGCGGCCGTCGAAGGGAGCATGATCGTCGTGCTCGCGAGCGCGACGGCGTCGCTGCTCGGCGCGGCGTACCCCTTCTTCGCTCCGGTCGTCGGCGCGCTCGGGGCGTTCATCGCCGGGTCGATCACCGTGAGCAACATCACGTTCACGGCGTTCCAGTTCGAGATCGCTCAGGAGCTCGGGCTGTCGACGCAGCTGATCGTCGGCGCCCAAACCGTCGGCGCGTCGATCGGGAACGTGATGGCGATCCACAACGTGATCGCGGCGCTGGCGACGGTCGGACTCGTCGGGGAGGCCGGGCGCGTGATCCGGCTGAACCTCCTCCCGCTGACGTACTACCTCGTCGGCGGCGGGCTGGTGACGTCGGCGTTCGTGTACGTCGTGTTCCCCGGCGTGTTCTGATCGCGGCGGGGGCGAGAAGTAGGTCGCCCGAGTCGACCGGGACGCCTTACTTCGCTGCCCCGATCGCCACGAGATGGTTGGTAGCGATATCGGTCCGGCGGTCGTCGCCGACCGATGTCGCACAACGTGTGAAACCCAACAATACGGTCATCTGTTGCCCAAACCCTTCTTTTGCTCTCATCACGCACGGTACACGTGGTGGCCACGTCGACGAGAGACGGTGACGACCACGGAGGACGAGATCGTTCGGCACGGACCTTGTACGTGAACGTATCACCGGAAGCGACCGGGTATTGCGTTACGTTCGGCACCCCCTCGACCGGATTCGGGACGGGAACTCCATGCCAGTGAATCGTCGTCTCCTCTCGGAGGTCGTTCGTTAGTTCGACGCTGAGCACGTCACCCTCCTGAACGCGTAGCTCCGGTCCCGGAAATTGACCCTCGTACATCCAGTTGGTCGTCGACGTCTCGGGGCTGGTCGAATACTCCCGGACGCCGCAGTGAGGCTGACGGCTGTATCTGGCTCGGCCGTAACTGGTGAGCGGGGCGTCACCTCACGATTCCCACCGTCGTCGGAGCCCGGTAGCTGACCGGCACAGCCCGCGAGTGCGCCGAGGCTGGTCGCTCCCGTCAACTGGAGGAGTCTGCGACGGGAGAGCGGGCGCTGTCCGCTAGGCGGCACAGTTGTTCGGTCCCAGTTCGAGTTCAGTCGCCTCGCTTTCGTCGCCGACGGTCTCTTTGCCGGTGTTGATGGCGATAACGGTCTCGTAGTTCGGGGGTTTCTCCGGCGCGTCTTCGGTCAACCGCTCCACGAACGCGTCGCGGTCGAGTCCGAGGAAGTCGAGCTCGTCGCGGAGGTCCCCGAGCCGGGCCTCGAGGGGGTCGCCCGGCGAGCCGTTCTCGTAGCGGCCGTCGCTCGTGACGGTGAGGTGGCCCGGAAGGATCGTCGTGTCGTCCGGGAGGTCGAGGATCCTCTCGTGGAGCGAGTCGTACAGCAGTTCCGCTCCGCGGGAGGCGTCGTCCTCGCCGAACTGGAGTTCCGTCCGCCCGACGGAGTCGACGAACAGCGTATCGCCCGTCAACAGGAGCTCGCCGTCGACGAGGTAGTTCATCATCTCCGAGGTGTGGCCGGGCGTGTGGAGCGCCTCGATCTCGACGTCGCCGACGTCGATGACGTCTCCGTCCGACAGCGGTTCGTACTCGTACTCGACACCGCGCTCGCTGGCTGTGTCGCCGAGGTGGTAGGACACGCCGACCTCGTCGGCGAGTGTCGGACTGCCCGAGATGTGGTCGGCGTGGACGTGCGTATCGAACACGCGCGCTATGGAGAGCCCGGCGTCCTGAGCAGCGACTTTGAACTGGTCGGTCTGTCTGGTCGCATCGACCACGACGGCCTCCTCCGCTCCCTTCGAGCCGACGACGTAGCCGAGACAGCCCTTCGCTCGGCGCTGGACCTGCCGAACGACGAGGTCGTCGCTGGACGTCTCGATGGGGACGACCTCGTAGAGTTTGCTCCACGCCTCCATCCCGCCAGTGATGACCGAGACGTCGTCGTAGCCGTGCTCTTCGAGGTCGAACGCGAACGGCGTCGACGAGATACCGCTCCCGCAGATAGCGGCGACCGGCCCCCCGTCGACCAGCGTGTTCACCTCGTTCAGTTGGTCCTCGCTCAACCCCTCGTCAGGGTCATACAGAACGTTCTCCGCGTCGCGCACGTGCCAGGCCTCGAAGCTGTCTTCGGGACGCACGTCGATGAGCGTGAACTGTTCGTCGTCGTCGATCTTCTCCGCGAGTTGTTCCGCAGTGATGTTGTTAACCATTGTATCTGACCTGTGTGATGCCGTGTTGATTGTTGTTCGTCGGCTCTGTCGTCGTTCGTCGTCGACTAACGCTTTCGATTACGCCCTTCTTCGGGGAACGCGTTCCCGCGCGGAATCATGGACGTCTCGCAGTACGCCTCGCCGGCCGTGTAGTCGACGCCGGGCTGGATGAAGGGATACGGCCCGTCTGCGGGCGTGTTCTGGACTCGGCCGCCGTCGTCGCCGGTCTCGATCAGCCCCGTCACCTCGTAGTCGACCGGCGAGTGCTCCTCGAGGTACTCGACGATGACGTCGACCGGTATCGTCTCGTCGTCGACCTCGACGTCCTGGAACGGGAACCCGCAGTTGCCGAGGTCGCGTTCGGGATCGCCGGGGCGGCGGAACGTCGCCACCGAGTACGTCTCCTCCGGGTCGACCGTCTCGCCGTCGATGTGCATCTCGACGAGGCGACGGCCGCGCTTGGCCGTTGGGTCGACGGCCACCTCGACGTTTGAGGAGAAGTTGCGGACGCGACCGTCCTCTTGATCGTAGGGGTAGGGAGTGAAGTTGTCCTCGAGGAACCGCTCCATGTGGCTCGTGAGTTGCTGGCCGTAGGCGACGCCGCGAGCGACGGGCGTCGCCATCGGGAAGAACGTGTACAGTTCACCGAGCGTGATCGCTCCGGGCGGGATAGCTGTCCCGTACCGGAACCCGTGCGAGACCGCGAGGTCCGTGTCGAAGTGCGCCTGAAGCGCGTCGTTGAACAGCGTGTTCCACGCACTTTCGAGGAACGACTGCCGGTAGAGTGGTTCTTCTGTCCGGCCGACGACCGTATCGAGGGACTTCCCGAGCGTACCGGCCCCTCGCTCGAACCCCGGGTTATCCTCGAAGAAGGGCGCACGCACGGATTCGACCGTCTCCGCCGCGTCGGCGTTCGGTTCCGGCGTGTGCTCGCCGTCCTCGGTCAGACAGTAGAGGTGGTGGCGGAACTGTAGTTCCCCGTCCTGAACGCGGAGGTCCACGCGGCCGAGCGCCTCGCCCATGCCGGACTCGACGACGACCGTCTCGGTTTCCTCGACGACGATCGGGTCGTAGGTGTACTCGTGGGTGTGTGCGCTGAACATCAGGTCCACGCTCGCACAGTCCTTGGCGGCCTGGACCATCCACCGCAGGCCGATCTCGGTGACCGCGACCACGACCTCCGCGCCGTCCTCGCGGGCGACCTGTGCGGACTCCTCGAGGAGCGAGGGATGCTTGCCGAAGCGGTACTTCCCCTCGGAGAACGCGGGCGCCATCCGGTCGACGTAGACGTTCGTCATCCCGACGACGCCCACGGAGAGCCCGCCGACGTCGAGGATCCGATAGGCGTCGTACAGTCGCTCGTCAGTCTCCCAGTCGTAGAGGTTGTTCGCGAGGACGGGCGCGTCGAGTGCGTCCATCAGTTCCACGAAGCTGCCGTCCTCGGCGGCCTCGTTCGAGTAGTCCCAGTTCCCCGGGACGTAGATATCGGGCGCGACGTGGTCGTTGACGGGGTCGAGCATCGCTCGTCCGTCGGTGTAGGTGGTCACGGCGGAGCCGTGGAACGTGTCCCCGCTCATGAGCGTACACACGTCGTGGTCCTCGCGGAGTTTGTCGAGTTTCGCTGCGAGTAGGGGAATTCCGCCGCCGCGCTCGATGACGCGGTCGTCGTCTCCGAAGTCGAAGTCCGGCTTCGACGTCGGGTTGTCGTAGTAGACCTGGTAGCGCGGCGTCAGCTGCCCGTGGAGGTCGCTGACGTGGGCGAAGACGGCGTCGGCGTCGCCGTCTCCGACAGGGGCGCCGTCGAGGGACCGCCACTCGCCGATACCCGTATCATGCTCGTTCATCGTGATGTGACTGTCGTTACATATCTCGAATACCCGGTTATAATTACTAAGACAATAATTAAAATATAGGGTTCACTTACTGTTTCAGAGTTGAGTATCACGATACGGGATGCAGTCGATGTGTCGCCATTCAGACGCGTGATCTCCGGGGGAATGGAGGTAGTACCGCTGACGAGCGACTGGGTAACGACGGGGCTGTCTGCGGTCGTTATCCTCGTCGCGTCAGTCATTCACGGCGTTTCTGAGTTCGGCCTCACGCAGGTATCGATGAGCATAACCCCGCTGTTTCGGTCGCCCTCGAGCGCGCGGTACAGAGTTTCTACCGTGTATTTGAGATTGACATCCTCTCGCGCCTGAAGACGCGGGAATCCCCCGGCACCGCACCGCTGAATTAAGATATGACGGTTCGCGGTTCACGACCTGTTCTCGCGGGGCGAAACTGCCCTCGCTACGGTCGAACAGGCGAGCCGCTGGCTGTGCCAACCAGTCGTCATCCCTATCTCCATCTCCAGAACGCTTCGCGTTCCGGTGTGCGGACGAGACACTATGCGTCTCGTCAACGCCATCCGTGGCGAGACTTGGGAGCACCTCTTGCCGAATATTCTCCCAACGAACGGGACCACGCGAGAGAACGAGACGAACGAAGTGAGTGAAGAAGTGGACTCGCGGGGATTTGAACCCCGGGCCTTCCCCGTGCCAGGGGGATGATCTACCACTGATCTACGAGCCCTCGTACGCATCCCATCGTTCCCGGCTGGATATATTAAGGCCTTCGACTCAGCGACGATAGCGGTACCGACTCACAGCGACGATCGCGTGCTCAGATCCGTTCGGAATCGACGTACACGTCGAGGTCGACGTCGCGCGTCGATCCTTCCAAGTCACGGACCGCGCGTTCGACGACCCGTTCGGCCTCCTTCCTGATGAGCGGGACGGCCTTTTTTACCACCCAGTCGAAGGAGACGAGCCGCGGGATGTTGAGCGCGTCGGGGCTGGCCGACCCCGGATCGAACTCGACTTCGAGTGCGACCTCACACGTCGGAGTCTCCTCTTCTCCGCCGTCGGTCTCGACGGGCGTCACTCGCCAACACCCGCCGGCGTCGATGTCCTTCGTGATCTCCCAGTCGATCCGCTCCGGCGGCTCGACCCCGGTCACCCGCGAGTGAGCGGTGTAGGTGATCTTCCACCACGCGAACGTCAGCGCGTACCGGGTTCCGGGACCGCCTTCACCCTCCAGCGTCCGCACCTCGCGGAGGTACTCCGAGTAGCGCGCGTACCGCGGGAAATCGAGTAGAAACGCGTACACCTCCTCGGGGTCGGCGTACACCTTCGTGCTCACGACGAGTTCGTCCACGCGGTCAGATTTGGGCGGCGCCTAATAAGCGGTCCGGCGAGGCGTTCGTTGCGCTGGCGGCCACCGTCTTCCCGACGGCTCACTCCGCAGGATCGACTTCCAGCCGCAGGGTCATCGGTGCGCCGTCGGCGAGGGCGGCCACGAGGTCGCGATCGAGGTCGGCGGCCGCGCCGTCCCCGTCGACGAGGATCGTCCGCTCGTCGTCGGTGTACGCGCTCGTCCGCCCGACCATCGAGCGGTCGTCGAGGAGAGTGAGGTCGGGATCGCCGCGGCCGACGATCTCCGCCGTGTGCTCGGCGTCGGCCCCGTCGCCATCGACACTTCCATCGGCGCCTCCCACCGCGATCGTCGCCGTGATCGTCGCGCTTGCGTCTCGACACGCCTCGCGAAAGGCCGCGCCGAAGTCGCGAGGCGTGCGGTCGGCCTCGGTCCCGACGATACAGTCGCCTGCGGGGGTGAGCCAGTCGTCGGTCGTGATCTCAACGGTGCTCGCGTGCTCGGCGGTGACGTGCTCGTGGCCGACCGCGTGCACGACTTCGACGAGGGGGTCGTCGGCGTCGGAACCGGCTGCGGTGTCCGTCTCGCCGTCGCTCGTGTTCGGCGCCTCAACGTCGCTCATATCCGATGTCTCGACGGCGGCAAGGCAAGTGGCCGTCGGTTCAGACGTCGGCGCCCTCGGCGAGCGCCGGAATCAGCCGCGCCGGGTTCTTCGCGAACACGCGCCGCATCAGGTCCTCGGAGACGTCGAGGGTGAGCACCTCCATCACGCCGACGTTCGGGTGCACGTCGGGCGCGCCGGAGCCGAAGAGGACCCGATCGGGGTGTTCTAACACGCCGCGTTCGAGCACCTCGCGGTAGCGCACCGCGCTCGTGTCGACGTACAGGCGGTCGTACTCGTCGAGCAGGTCGAGCGTCTGATTCATCAGGTCGGCATCGAGCGGGTAGCCGCCGAAGCTCGCGAGCACGACCGGGAGGTCGTACTGGAGCAGCTCGCGCTCGACCGCCTCCGGCGGGAACCGTCTGCCGGCGTGAACGATGAGGGGGAGATCGGCGTCCTCCAACCGTGAGAGCACGTCTTCGTTCGGGAGACCGTCCGCGTGCGGGACCAGCGTGAACCCGTGGAACCGGTCGTCGTAGGAGTACTGCTCGACGTCGTCCGGTCGGGCGTGGTGGTCGTCGCGCTCGGCACGGATGTTGCGGACCGCGGCGACCGGTCCCGTTCCCGGATCGCGGGGGCCGTTGAGCCGGGCGAACGCGACGAACGGGCGGTCGATAGAGAGGCGCGCGACCGCGTTGTTCGCCCGGAGGTAGCTCTGTCCCGAGGCGCGCCGGCCGGGGCTCGCGACCGCTCGGACGACACCGGCTTGGAGCATCTCCCGCTCCAGTCGCTCGGGGGAGATGTCTCGGCCGTGAGTAGCGACGGAGGACTCGTCGGGATCGAGCGTCGCGCGGGTGTCGACGATCCGGAAGTCGTGTTCGAGCCCCAGCATCTACCGGCTCGTCTCAGGCGACCCGCATGTGCCTATCGGTCGGTGTTCGATCGACTCTACCGCGGGCGGAAGGGCTCACGGCCCCGCGGTCGAGACGATCTTGACGACGTCGCCCTCGCTCAATTCGCGGCTCTCGCCGATGCGCCGCGACGCCCGCGCGTCGACCGCGTGGAGGTACCCGTCGCCGATGTCGGTGTGGACCGCGTACGCCATATCGGGAGGCGTCGAGCCCGCGGGGAGGAGAAACGCGTCCGGAAGCACGTTGCCGGTGCCGTCGGTCCACTTCGAGGCGTCCTGTACCGGGTACACCGTGATCCGGTCGAGGAGGTCGTACACCGCCGCGTTCAGCGCGGTTTGAACCCCCGTTCCGCCGTGTGTCGTCATCACGTCGCGGATCGCGTCGAGGCCCGCGCGCTGTCCGTCCGACACCTCGCCGAGGATCTCGAAGTCGGCGTCGCCGGGGTCGTAGTCGACGACGCCCGCTTCCGCCGCGCGACGCAGGCCGAGTTCGCCGTCGGCGGTCGCCGGAATCACCGGTTTGTCCGTCCCCTCGCGGATCCGATCGAGCGCTCCCTCCGGTGCGGCGTCGATCTTGTTGGCGACAACGACGAACGGCTTGGTCCGTCGGCGGATCGCTCGCGCCAGCGCCTCGCGGTCGGCGTCGGTCCACGCCTGCGGGTCGTCCGGGTACTCCAGCTCGCGGAGGACCGCGGTCACGTCGTGTTCGCTCGCGCCGAACCCCGTCAGCAGGTCGGTGACAGCGGCCTCCAAGTCGAAGTCGGGCGAGCGCGACTGGCGTTCGACGCCCTCCCAGTTGCGGTCGACGATCCCCGTGAGCCACAGGTCCATCTCCTCCTCGATGAAGTCCACGTCGTCGAGGGGGTCGTGGCTCCCTCGCTCCACCGGTTCGCCCTCGGCGTTCGTCGCGCCCGAGGCGTCGACGACGTTCAACACCACGTCCGCGTTCGTCAGTTCGTCGAGGAACTGATTTCCCAGTCCCTTCCCCTCGTGAGCGCCCGGGACGAGCCCGGCCACGTCGAGGAGTTCGACGGGGACGTAGCGCTTGCCGCCTCGACAGTTCTCCGCCCCGCAGCGCTCGTCGCGGTCGAGACAGGGGCACTCGGTCCGGACGTGTGTCACTCCGCGGTTCGCGTCGATGGTCGTGAACGGGTAGTTCGCGACGTCGACGTCGGCCATCGTGGCGGCGGTATAAAAGGTGGACTTGCCGGCGTTCGGCTTGCCCGCGAGCGCGACCGTGATCATACGCGAGGGTCACGCCGCGCCGAAAAGCGCCTTTCGGTCGGACTCGGTGAGGCGTGGGAGACGCGAGGAAGAGGGTCCGCCATAGAGACGATGCAGTGGCGCACGCCTCCGAGCGTCCGAAGGGCGCGAGGAGCCCGTGCGAGGGAGTCGGTGGTCCGGAGCGAAGCGGAGGACCACCGACGAGGCTGGGGAGGCGTGAGGCTGTGGTTGCGGTGCGGGGCTTTGACGGTGTTCACCGCGGTATCAACGAGTTATAAGCGAGCGGCTGGGGATTTGGAGGAGTTCACCGCGAGGTTACTGGCAACAACTTATAAACTCACTTTCGCGCGACGATACGAAGAACGTCCTCGTCAGCCAATTCATGGCTCTTCCCGACCTGTTGATCGTCGTGTTTCGCGCTCGGGCCCGAGACGCGCGCGAACTTGAACCGCTCCTCGAACTCGCCGCCGATCTTCGTGCACGCGTCGCCGACGGTGTCGCCCTCGAAGAGGATCAGCGGCTCCTCGTAGTCGACGCCGCGTCCCGGCTTGTCCATGTAGATACGGATCACGCCGAGCTCCTTCCAGAGCCGCTCTTTGAGCCCGTCGAGGCCGAGCTCCTCCTCCGCGGACATGAAGATGACGTCGTCCGGGTCGAGGCCGCGCTCGCGCAGTTCCCCCTTGACCGTCGGGAGATAGCTCTTGTCGATGAGGTCCGCCTTGTTGACGGTGACCATCGACGGGAGGTACACCCGGTTGTCCATGACGGCGTCGACCAGCTCGTCGATCGTGAGGTCGTGCGGGATCGTCACCTTGGCGTTGACGTAGCCGTACTCGCGGAGCACCTGCTTGACGGTGTTCTCGTCCAGGCTCACGTCGTCGCTCATCGTCACCCCGATCCCGTCTTTGTGCGTCTTCCGGACGTTGATGTTCGGCGGATCGGTGTCGAGTCGGATGTTCGTGTTGTACAGCTCCTCGCGGAGCCGATCGTACTGCTCGATTTCGAAGACGGAGAGCATGAACACGACGAGATCCGCCGTTCGCACGACCGAGAGCACTTCCTTCCCGCCGCCGCGGCCGCCCGCGGCCCCCTCGATCAGCCCCGGCACGTCGAGGATCTGGATGTTCGCGCCGCGGTACTTCAGCATTCCCGGGTTGACGTCGAGCGTGGTGAACTCGTAGGAGCCGACCTTGCTGTCGGCGTTCGTGAGCGCGTTGATGAGGGTCGACTTGCCGACGCTCGGGAACCCGACGAGCGCGACGGTGGCGTCGCCGTGTTTCTCCACGGCGTATCCGTGGCCGCCGCCGGCGGAGGACTGGTTCTCCAGTTTCTCCTTTTTTTCCGCGAGCTTCGCCTTCAGACGCCCGATGTGGGCCTCTGTGGCCTTATTGTAAGGCGTGCTGGAGATCTCCTCGCGGAGGTCGTCTATCTCTTCCTCCAGTCCCATTGGCGTACAGTCGGCCGTTCGGCTCGTTAAAGGTGTTCCTTCGAACCGACCGCGACTCTGACCGTCGATCGCTCGATCTCGACGCTGGAGAGCCTGGTTGAGCGATACGCTCCCGGGCAGTCGCCAACGCGGTCCCCGAAGACTCGCCGCCGCTCCCTGGAGACTCGCCGCCGCTCCCCGGAGACTCGCCGCCGCTCCCGGTACCACCACCGACACGTCCCAGCGCGGACGCCCTGTTGGCACTTCGACATCATTAAATTCCGGGTCGCGTGATCGAATGTACGTCGTATGCCTGACCCGTCGAGGCTCCGTGACAGCACACAGATCGTTCTCCCGTGTCACGTGCTCGATAGTCTCCACGATCGGATTCACGACCGGTTCACGGTGACGGTCGTCGAGAGTGACGGGTACTATCGCATCATCGGGAGTCCGGTCGAAATCAAGGCCGCGAGCGACTACCTGGCTCGGAACGGCGTCGCGGTCGACTGACGTGGAGAGCGTTCGATCAGACCGTTTTCGCGCTACCCGATGACGCCGACGAGCAGCTGCACCGCGATGAGGACGAGGAACAAGAGTCCGGCCGCGAAGGATCCGGCTGCAACTCCGTGGGCGTTACCGAGGCCGCGCCCGCGGGCGGCGAGATAGGCGCCGAGAAAGACGAAGCTCGTCAACAGCAGGGCAACTGCGGCGTACGCAACGGTGAGCAGCGTTCCAGAGAGCCCTTCCGGGAGGCCGAAATCTCCGACCGCCAGGACAGCCACGCCGGTGACGCCGAGCGCGATGACGATGAATCCGACGGCCCAGACGACGGGTTTTTGCGAGATATCACGTAGGGACGCGGTGACTGCGGTGTACGCGTCCGCCGACCCCTCCTGACCGGGTGCAACGCGCTTTCCGCCGATCTGTGCGACAGCGACGAAGGTGGCCACGACGAGCAGCCCCATTAGTGCCGTGCTCAAGAGCGTGAGTGAGACCATGATGGGTTCGTTATTAGCCGGTCCGTTCGCGTGCACAAATAGCCTTCGTATACGCGTCCGATACATTCCTTCCAGGCGCGCCTAGGTCCAACCTTCCAAGCGCACCCAGGTCCAACCTTCCAAGCGCGTCCGGGGCTCGCTACCGCACGCGCGCCCGAAATACTCACGATATCCTCCGCCATGGACTCAAATCCCGCGATGTAGCCCTCGAAATACGCATGTACGGTTCGATATCGTATCGCCTGTGACGCCCTCAGTTCGGACACGCCGTGGGTTGCTTTTTCGACCCGCTACACAAGAGCTAAGTGCGCCTTCGCTAAGGAGGATACAAGAGCAGAGTGACGAACATGATAGATTCACTTATCCTGCAACAAGGGAGCGGCTGGCGCGCGCAGGCGGAGGTCTTCGACGAGATTTTCTTCGTCTTTCTCGCGCTGGGTACGCTCGTCGGAACCATCGTCGTCGCGTACATGCTGTGGAACGTGTACAAGTACCGCGACGACGGCAGCGAACCCAAAGAGAGCTTCGACGCGCCGACGGTCGGCGAGCTCCCGACGGGACAGGGCGGTCCAAAAGCGAAGAAGCTCTTCCTCTCGTTCGGGTTGAGCGCGATCGTCGTCATTAGTCTCGTCGTGTACGCGTACGGGCTCCTCCTCTACGTTGAGGACGGTCCGGATACCGGCGACGAAGGCGACATCGAAATTCTCGTCGAGGGATACCAGTACGGCTGGGACTACGAGTATCCGAACGGCCACTCCGAAACTGGCGAGCTGATCGTACCCGCTGACCAGCGCATCGACATTCAGGTGACTTCACGAGACGTATGGCATAACTTCGGATCCTCAGAGTTACGGATAAAATCCGATGCGATCCCCGGAGAGACATCTACCAACTGGTTCTCCGTGAGCTCCGAGGAAGTCGAAGCACAGGGGGGCGAAGCGACGTTCCTCGTGGAGTGTTTCGAACTCTGTGGATCCGGCCACTCGGCGATGAAGGGACAGATCACGGTCATCCCGCAGGACGAGTGGGAGGAGTGGTACGAGAACACCGAGGGTGACGACGCCGCCAGCGTCGATGGCGGTGCCGCCAGTCTCGACGCGACCGCTATCGGAGGTGTCACCGCATGAGCGAACTCCCGCCGACGACCTCGGTCAAACGGTGGCTCGTCACGACGAACCACAAGGACATCGGTATTCTGTACACGATTACCGCGTTGTTCTTCCTGCTGTTCGGCGGTGTGCTGGCACTGCTGATTCGCCTGCAACTGTGGGACCCGACGAGCCACGTGCTCTCCGGGCTGGCGTACAACGAAGCCGTCACCGCACACGGGCTGATAATGGTGTTCTGGTTCCTCTCACCGTTCGCCTTCGGCTTCGCGAACTACTTCGTCCCGCTTCAGATCGGAGCTGACGACCTCGCGTTCCCGCGGCTGAACGCGCTCTCGTACTGGATGTACCTGTTCTCCGGCGTGTTGCTCGGGATCAGCTTCTTCCAGGGCGGCACGCTCGACGCCGGCTGGACGATGTACGCGCCGCTCAACGTCCCGATGTACACGCCGAGTATCGGGTCGACCGGTGCGGTACTGGCGCTGTTCATGTTCGTCGTCGGCGTCACCGCGTCGACGGTGAACTTCCTCACGTCCATCCATCACTCCCGCGCCGAAGGGATGGGAATCATGGACATGCCGATGTTCACCTGGTCCATGCTCGCGACGGTGTGGATGATGCTGTTCGCGTTCGCGGCGCTGCTCGCCGTCGGACTCATACTCGCGTCTGACCGCGTTCTCGGGAGCGTCTACTTCTCGGCGACCGAGGGCGGCTCGCTGCTATGGGGACACCTCTTCTGGTTCTTCGGCCACCCGGAGGTGTACATCGTGTTCTTCCCCGCGCTCGGGGTCATGCTCGAGCTGTTCCAGACGTTCTCCGGACGGCGACTGGTCGGTCGGAAGTGGGTGATTATCTCTATCTGTCTGATCGCGGTTCAGTCGTTCCTCGTGTGGATGCACCACATGTTCCTGACGACGATCAACCTGGAGATCAAGACGCTGATGATGGCGACTACCATCGGCATCTCGCTTCCGTTCGACCTCGTCGTCTTCGCGCTTATCTACACCCTGATCAAGGGCCGGATCCAGTTCACGACGCCGTTCCTCTTCGCGTTCGGCGCGTTGCTACTGTTCATCCTCGGCGGCATCACCGGCGTGTTCCTCGGCGCGATCGTTCTCGATTACGAGTTCCGTGGCACGTACTGGGTTGTCGCTCACTTCCACTACGTCATGTTCGGGGGCGCGACCGCGTTGTTCGGCGGGGCGTACTACTGGTTCCCGAAGATGACGGGGAAGATGTACGACGAGTTCCTCGGGAAGGTTCACTTCGTGATCTTCTTCATCAGCTTCAATCTGGTGTACTTCTCGATGTTCCTCGCGTGGGAGACCCCGCGCCGGGTGTTCGAGTACAACCCCGCGTTCCAAGGCATGCACCAGGCGGGGACTATCGGGGCGTTCATCCTCGGGTTCTCGTTTTTCATCATGTTCTACAACTTCGCCAAGTCGTACGTCTCAGGGCCGGATGCCGGCGACAACCCGTGGGATTACTCGCGGACGGCGGAGTGGGCGACTTCCTCCCCACCGCCGCTTGAGAACTGGCCGAACCGCCCCTCGTACGCGTCCGGGAAACTCGAGTTCGTGAAAGACTACGTGCCGGACGGCGGCCCGGCAGTCAAGACCGACGAGAACGGTGACGCCGTCACCGACGGCGGTGACAGCCACTCCGACCACATCCGCAGCTACCCGTACTGGGACAAACACCCGAGCCACGCGAGCATCTGGCCGTTCGCCCTTTCGCTCGCGACCGGCCTGATGCTGCTCGGGCTGTCCGGGTTCAACGACTCGATGGAGTTCTCCATCGGTGAGACGCTTGCGGCGACGACCGTCACGGTCGCGAACCCGGTGTACCCGGTGCTCGCCGTGCTTGGGCTCCTCGGATTGGTCTGGACCGGTGTGAAGTGGGGGCTCGAAGACTTCTACGCCCCGCCGAGCGAGTTCGCCGAGCGGTGGCCCTTCGAGGGCATCGAGAAGGTGAAGCTGGGGATGTGGTTCTTCCTCGCGTCCGACGTGATCGTCTTCGGAGCGTTCATCTCGGCGGCCGTGTTCATCCGATACAACGCCGGCTGGATGTCGTGGCAGCCCCTCGCGGACTCGCTGCCCGGGCTCATTAACACGTTCGTGCTGCTCACCTCCTCGTTCACGGTGATTCTCGCGCTCGTGGCTGCTCACCGGAATAGCCGTCAGGGTGTGCTCGCGTCGCTCGGTGCGACGATCCTGCTCGGCCTGACCTTCCTCGGGATCAAGATGTGGGAGTGGCACCACGAGATCTACGATGTCGGCGTGACGCTGTCACAGAACGCGTACGGCGACCCGATCCAGGCGTCGATCTACTACGTGACGACCGGACTGCACGGAATCCACGTCGTCGGTGGACTGCTGATCGCCGGGTTCCTGTTCTACCGGGCGTACCAGGGTCACTACTTAGACGACGAGCGGCCGATCGAGTACTTCGGCCTCTATTGGCACTTCGTCGACATCGTCTGGGTGTTCATCTTCCCGCTGTTCTACCTCTTCTGAGGAAGGACGGCGGTCGGTGTTTTTTCCCTAATCGATCAGCCGTGGGTGGGTGTTTCCTCGTCGAGCGGCGCCGCACACCGCTCACTCGTCGAGCGGCGCCGCACACCACTCACTCGTCGAGCGGCGCCGCACACCACTCACTCGTCGAGCGGCGCCGCACACCACTCACTCGTCGAGCGGCGCCGCACACCACTGACAGAAGTCGAGTTCCGAGTCGACATCGCGACCGCACTCCGGGCAGGTGGCGGCGTCAGCCGTGTTCTTCGCGTCGGGCGCTGTCTCCTGTGTAGCCGCGCTCGATAGCGTGTTCGCCCCCGCTTCTCTCTCGGCCGTTTTCTTTTGTGCGGCGACGTCGACCGCCGCGGCCCCCTCCGGTGCGTTGTGATCGGCCGTCTCGCGCTCGTATGCACGATTATTCCGGAGCGCGAGGACGTACGCGTCGATAACGCTGGCTGCGACGACGAGGAGCACCGGTGCGAGGTCGATGAGTGGCGGACGATCGCCGGCAAACAGGCTGTCGACCGCCGCGTCAGGAACGAGGAGGACGACAGTTGCGGTGATCAGAACGTACCAGCCAAGGGCACGCGCCCAGCGCCGCAGATACGCGTGGCCGAGCCCGGATATCACGAGCGCGAGCACGGCTGCGAGCCACGGTCGCCGTCGACTGCGGTCGGTCATGGCTCGTCGTACGACCTCCGGGATTGAGTAACTGCCCCCTCGCTCGGAGCGCTTATTTGTTTGAGCCGCGGACTAACTGTATGCTCGGCATCGGATCCGTAGACCTCCTCACGGGAATCGGATACGGCCTCGTCGGTGTCGCCGTCTGGGTGGTCCCGTTTCTTATCGCGTACTACCTCCACGAACGGTGGCGCGGCGACGGGCCGCGCGGAGAGAACTGAGCGTCGACGGCCGAACCGTCTCGCCTGACGCGGAACGCGTCGAACTGCCGCGCCCGCCGCGGGGCGCGCCGTGCCGCTTCGGTCACGCTTTTGGCTGTGGTGTACCGATGACCGATATGACCCACACGGCGCTCGTTATTGGCGGCACGAGATTTATCGGCCGCCACACTGTCACAGAACTGCTCGCGAACGACTACGAGGTCGCGATGGTGAACCGGGGGAACCACGAGAATCCCTTCGCCGACGACGACCGGGTGACCCGCATCGAGGGCGACCGTAAGGACAGACAGACCCTCCGAACGGCGAAGCTCTCGGTCGATCCCGATATCGTTATCGACTGCGTGGCCTACCAGCCGATCGACGTGGAGACGGCGACCGAGGTGTTCGCGGACGTCGACGGCTACGTCTACATCTCGTCGGGCTCCAGTTACAGTGCCGAAGCGATCCCGAAACGCGAGGGCGAGACGCCGCTGTGTCCCTGCACGCCAGCGCAGGCGACTGACGACTCCGCGGAGACCTACGGGAACCGCAAAGCCGAGGGCGATCGCGCGGTCTTTGCTGCTGCCGAGGACGGAGTCAACGCGATGGCGGTCCGCCCCTGTATCGTCTACGGCCCGCACGACTACACGGAACGGCTCGACTACTGGATCGACCGCGTGCTCTCACACGATCGGGTCGTCGTTCCGGGCGACGGGCAGAACCTCTGGCAACGGGCGTACGTCGAGGACGTCGCAAGCGCGCTCCGGATCGTCGCGGAGCGCGGCGAGCCCGGGGCGGCGTACAACGTTGGAGACCGCCGGGCGCTGACGCTGGCTGAGACCGTCGAGACGATCGCGCACGCCGTCGACACCGACTGCACGGTCGTGACCGCTTCCGACGACGCGCTCGCGGCTGGTGACCTGTCTCCGGACGACTTCGTGCTGTACCGCGAGTATCCGCACCTGCTCGACACCTGTGCGCTCGCCGACCTTGGATGGGAGTCCACGCCCGTCGAGGAGGCGATGGGGAAAACGGTGGCCGAACACCGCGAATCGGACCGAGACGGAAGCGAGTGGGATCCGGGACGCGAGGCGGAAGAGCGCGTGATCGGTATTAAAGAGACGCTGTAAGTCGATTGCGTTGGTCGGTCCGGTCGCCTCTTTCTAGTACGCGGCGTCCCACCGCGACGGCTTCCGTCGGTTTCCGCAGTCGCCGCACTCCATCCGGTCCATCGTGTCGATAGCGATGTTGGTCCCCTCGCAGTTCCCACAGAAGTAGCCGTAGCGCCGTTCGCGGTCGGGGTCGCTGTACGCGACGTAGAAGGGCGCCCGCGACCCCCGCTCGACCTCGTCGAAGGCGACGTAGACGGTCTCGCCGGTCTCGGTTTCGACGGTTCCGTCGGAGATGCCGGTCAGTCGACTGATCTGCTTTCGGTACGCGAGCTCATCGAACGTCTCGTCGCCGATGTCGACCGTGCGCTCGCCGATCAGCTCGTACCCCTCCGCCTCGTAGAACGCGGTACCGGCCTCGTTGGCGACGAGCACGCGCGCTTCGATGCGGTCGACGTCCGCGGAGCGAAGCTCCGCCTCGACGTGTGCCAGCAGCGCGGAGCCGATCCCCGACCCGCGGTGGTCCGGATGCACGTGAAGCCAGTCGATCTCGCCGACGCGTTCGCGCCGACCGACGATGTAGCTCTCGGCGAAGCCGACGACTGTCCCGTCGACGACGGCGACGGGACACACGGTCTCCGCGTCGTCGATATCCGCGGCGAGATCGGCGGGATCGTACCACTCGTCGACCGCCGCCTCGAGCAGCGCCTCGTCGACGGCGTGCCCGTAGGAGGCGATCAGCGACTCGTGTGCGACCGATCGGATCGCATCGATATCGTCGGCGGCTGCGGCTCGGAGTTCCATGGCTGTACGTTTACCCGAGACTACAAAAAAACACAGCAGAATCGTCGCGGTGAGGGCAGCGGAGAACGAGAGGCGAGCGGGAGGCGAGCGAGAGGCGAGCGGGAGGCGGGCGAGAGGCGGGTGAAACGATCAGAGCAGACTACGAAATGGAGTACGTCGCGGCCGCCATCAGGAGCATCGCGAGTCCGAGCGCGAGCGCCATCACGTAGGTAAGCGAACGGTTCTCCCACCGGAGGTGCTGGTAGTAGCCGACGATCAGGGCGGACTTGATCGCTGCGGCGATCATCGTTCCGGCGAACGCCTGCTCGTAGGTAAAGAACTGGTCGAACTCGAAGAAGATGAACTTCGAGGCCGCCAGTCCGAGAAGCGCGACGTAGATCGCGCCGTACAGTTTGACGGAGTCGGACGCCATTGCTGAGTGTACCTTCGTTCGCGTGCTTAAAGAACTAACCATCTGAAGGGGGTCTCCCCAGCGGTGTCGAGGGCCGACCGGAGCCCCGGCGTCGAAACGCCTATGGCCGTGACCGGCCGAGTTCGGGGCAGTCAGAGACCCTGACGGACTGACCCGTGGATCCGCTCGAACCGACGGAAGACCTGCTCGAATCGCTGTACGTCGTCAACAAGGTCGCAAAGCGGCTCGCCGACGAGGCGACCGCCGCGTACGATCGCGGCGACGTCACGGAGAGTAACGTACAGTCAGCGCGAAAGGACGCGCTGTACCGAACGAAGACGGCGGTCCTCTCTCGGATCGTCGCGAACGATCCGACGAGCGTGGTCGGCGAGTACCACTCGGTCCACGGCGACACGTGGCTTCTGCTTACGGTGAACGGGTGGGAGTTCCATCAGCCGCCGTACGCCTTCGGGAGCGAACTCACGGATCGGATCGAGACGGCGAACGACCGCGAGAATCCGCGGGATGTCCCGTACGTTCGCGACGCTGCGGTCGAACGCTCGGACCGGTCACTCGAGGAGGCGCTCGTCGACCTCGCGGACCGAGGAGTGAACGCCAACGACCACCTCGCCCGCCCGACCGTCAGCGGCGCGCGCGATCAGCTCGTCGACGTGCGTTGGTCGTGTCTCCGCTGATAGCGGACCACTCGCTCCCGCGCTGAATCCGGCCGCTACTCGGCCGCTGGGGTCGCCGTCTCCAACTCGGGGAGGCCCGCTTCGATCTCCTCACGACGCCCTTCGAGCCACTCCGGGAGCACGAGCGACTCGCCGAGCGACGACTGCGGCTCGTCGACGTCGTAGCCGGGTTCCGCCGTAGCGAACTCGAAGAGCACGCCGCCGGGGGTCCGCGCGTACACCGAGCGGAACCATTTCCGGTCGATCACTTGGCTCGGGCGAAGCCCGCGCGATTGAAGGAGCTCGCGCCACGACTCCTGTTCCGCGTCCGTAACGCGATAGGCGACGTGGTGGACGGTGCCCGCACCGGGCGTCCCCTGGGGCGTCGCGGGGTCGGACACGACGTCGACGACGAAGCCGACGTCGCCGTCGGTCTCGAACCGGCTCCGGTGGTTAGCCTCGTCGGACGCCGTCTGCTCGTACCCCATCTCCCGCAGCAGATCGACCGTGGAGCCCGGCTCGGACAGCGACAGTTCGACGGCGAAGAAACCGCGGATCGCGTGCGCCTCCGGCACCGGTCCCGCGGGCGGGTCACCGGCGGGTGCGTCCTCGCGCGCGACGAGTTCGAGCGGGAGTCCATCGGGGTCCGCGAAGGCGACGACCGCGTCGCCGAACCGCTCGAACGTCTCGACGTCGAGCCCGCGGTCCGTCAGCCGATCGGTCCAGTAGTCGAGTGAGCCGGCGGGGACGGTGAACGAGACGGTCGACGCCTGCCCGTCACCGACGCGGCCGGGTCGCGCCCCCACGTACGGGAAGAAGGTCACGCTCGTACCGGGCGTGCCTTGGTCGTCGGCGTAGAAGAGGTGGTAGACGCCGACGTCGTCTTGATTGACGCTGCGCTTGACCATGCGGAGTCCGAGCGTTTCGGTGTAAAACGCGTGGTTGGCGCTCGGGTCGCTCGCGATGGCCGTCACGTGGTGGAGCCCGGGCGTACCGAGTGAGTTCGACATGCCCGAACGGACGCGTCACAGCTACTTGTACCCGCGCGAACACGAACGGCACCGGCTGACACGAGTGTTACCGGTCTGGTGAAACTGTTAGGATCCGCTCGTGTGCGGACGGTATTCGGCGATTACTCGACGACTTCGATCGCGCCGAGCATCCCGTTCGCTTCGTGGGGAGTACAGAGGTACAGCTGGATCCCGGCGTCGTCGAAGGACTGCTCGAACGTCTCGTCGGGGTCGTCGACCGGTTCTCCGCTGCTGAAGTCGGACGCGGAGCCCTCGGCGGACTCGACGTTGTGGGCGCCGCCCTCGCCGGTCCACTCCCAGCGAACGGTCGTTCCGGCGTCGATCCGGATCGCGGCCGGCTCGAACGCGAAGCCGATGTCGCCGGCGCCGACGTCGACGACGACCTCGTCCGCTCCCGTGTAGTCCGCGATCGTTCCGTCGTACCCGTCGGCGTCCGCGAGGTAGTCGTCGATCTCCTCCGGCACGTCGTCGGAAGGGGCCCCGGGGGTACTGCCGCCGTTGCCGCCGTCGTCGCCGCCATTGCCGCCGTCGTCGCCGCCATTGCCGCCGTCGTCCATGCCGTCGTCGCCACTCCCACCGTCGTCGTCAGCGCAGCCAGCGAGCGCGCCGAGCGCAACTGCGGCTCCGGCTCCGACGATGTACCGCCGTCTGGACAGTCTTTGAGACATCAATATCTCGTAGGGGCTCTACACTTACAAACCCCTTGACGAATGGATATATATGAGAATAATCTCGCCGGAGTCCGTCGGATCTGTATGATAAATGATCCAGAAAGAAACCATCCCGCCACCTATTTTGGTCCCGTTTCGAGACGCTGTTGCTTTCGCTGATGTCGTTCCTCGTCGCCACCGCGAACATGTGTGATGTAGAATTTCACGAAGATTTATACAGTGTCCGCCGAACGGATCGATACCACCCAATGACAGGGGATCTCACACATGTACGACGCACATGACGATCCGCAAGACGGCACGGACCGACCCGGGGGAGACCGCAACGCGTACGCTGGCAAGCGAACGGTCCGCCGGCGAACGGTTCTCGGGGGACTCGCCGGGCTCGGTGTACTCGGTGCAGCCGGCGGGGCAGGCGAGGCGGGCGCGACGACCGATGGGGAGCCCGACCCGCGACGGCAGACGACTGACCGAACGCCGACGGGAACGGGCTCGTACCACCCCGGACAGCCGCTGTTCGTCTCCGTCGGCGAACGGCTCTGGAACACCGCGTGGGTCGGCCCCGAGTACATCGGCGACCGCGACAACCTCGCGCCCGGAGTCCCGGAACCCGACGCGGACCCCGAGAACTACGCCGCGGACGACTTCGCGTGGCGGGTCGTCGACGCGCCCGCCGACAGCGACGTCGCCCTGACGTACGCCTCCTCGCTGTTCGAGGACCGTCCGCGCTACGACGAGGGCCGGGAGAACGTCGCGGAGTTCGAGGCCGACGTCCCCGGGACCTACGCGCTCCAACTCGACGCTCCCGACGGCACGCACCGACTCACGATCGAGGCGCTCCCCGACGACGAGGACGGGTCGGCCGGGCCGCCGCGGCTCGAACTCGACGGGACACACGAGCACGGGCGCTTCGAGATCGACGCCGACGCGCGGCCGGCGCCCGACGCCGCGGTCTCGGCGGACGACCTTCGGCTCCACGTGCTCGTCGACGACCGCGACGCCCTCGACGCGGCCGACGTCAACGTGGACGGGACGACGGCGACCGTCGACGACGCGGTGCTCGGCGGCGAGTCGGCCCGCGTGCACGCGGTCGTCCACGACGGCCGACGCCGATCGGTCGCCGACGTGATCGAACTCCATCCGGACGGCGAGGTCTCCCTACCGAACCGCGCGCCGGAGTGGATCGAAGAAGGCGTCATGTATCAGATATTCACCCGATCGTGGGCCGGAGAGCGCGGTGCGACGACGTTCGACACGCTGATCGACGGGACCGTCGAGGGCGACGGTGGCGACGACAGCGAACGCTCGACCAACGCGCGAGCGGCCCGAGGCGTCGACTACCTCGACGAGCTCGGGATCGACGTCGTCTGGCTCACGCCGATCCATCCGGCGGTGAGCGCGGAGCGAACGTTCCCCGGCGGCGGCCCGCACGGGTACGACATCACCGACTACTTCGGCGTCGCCGAAGATCTCGCTCCCGACGGGACAGAGCCGCTGGAGGCGTACGAGGCGTTCGTCGACGCGTGCCACGAGCGCGACATCCGCGTCTGTCTCGACCTCGTCGTCAACCACGGCGGGCGGTCGATGCGGGAGTTCCAAGACACGATCGCGAGCCGGACCGACGAGCCGGAGTACTGGCCGATCGTCGAGGCGTGGGACCGCGACTCGAAGCACTTCGACTGGTTCGACCGGATCGAGGCCGAGCGGACGTGGGACGGACGGACGCTGGAGCCGGAGCCGTTCGTCACCGGCTTCTGGAACCTGCAGCTCCATCCGAACTTCAACTTCGACAACGTCGCGCTCCGCGAGTACATGCTCGCCGTCGCCGACTTCTGGTCCGGCGTCGTCGGCGTCGACGGCTTCCGGTGTGACATCGCGTGGGGCGTTCCGCACAGCTTCTGGAAGGACGTCCGCGAGGTGTGTCGAGCGAACGACAGCGAGTTCCTGCTCCTCGACGAGGCCATCCCGAACGACCCGGCGTTCTCCGAGAGCGAGTTCGACATGCACTTCGACACGGAGGGATTCACCGTGCCCGCCCACGGCGTCGCGAACGGGGACACGTCCCCCGACGAGCTGTTCGACTCGGTCCGCGCGCGGGCTGAACAGGGGTTCCCGGACTACTCGCTGATCCTCAACGCGATCGAGAACCACGACGAGGAGCGCACGCTCAACCAAGCGCTCGACGGCACGCGCGGCGACCCCCGGAAGGCGCAGCGCGCGACCTGGGCCGCCGGCGTGACGCTGCCGGGCGTGCCGCACGTGTACTACGGGCAGGAGCGCGCGATCTCCGCGTTCGGCGAGGGGCGACACCGCGGCGAGGACGACCCGCGCGACGAGGGCGACGTGAACCCCGGCGGCAGACAGCGGGCGTTCATGAACTGGGAGGCGTACGACGCCGAGCACCTGGCGTTCTACCGCGAGCTTATCGACGCGTACCACGAGCTCGACGCGCTCAAGCCGCGAGCGGCACTCTCCGGCGCGTGGCACAACGCCGTCTCCGGCGACCTCCTCGTGTTCGGCCGCGACGCCTCGGCCCTCGACGACGTCGCGGGACCGGAGCGCGTGGTCGTCGCGATCAACGTCGACCCCGGTACCGCGGAGGTGTACCTCCGTCCGGGCGTCGGCGGCACCGACCTGATCTCGGGCGACGACGTGAGCTTCGAGACGCCGTCGAACGCTCGCGCGGTCGAGGTCGACACGGTCGCCGTGCTGGAGGCGCCCGACCTCCTCGAGATCGGGTCGCCGGTCGCCGAGTTCGACGCCGACAGCAACACCGACCACGGCCCCGGCGGGTACGTGTACCCGACCGACGACGCCTACGCCGACGGGGCGTTCGACCTCTCGGCGTTCTCGATCCACGAGACGCCGACCGACGTGCAGTTCCGCGCGCGGATCGACGGCGACCTCGAGAACCCGTGGGACCTCCCCGAGGGGTTCTCCGTGCAACACCTGCAGGTGTACATGCGCGAGGACGGTGGTGACGGCGAAGACTCCGACGCTGGCGGCCCGAGTTCGACGGAGCCCCGCCCCGGCGTCAACGCCGCTCTCGCGGAGCCGCACACCCATCGACTCGTCGTCGACGGCGAGAACGGTGCCCGCGTCGAGGACGCCGACGGCTCGGTCGTCACCGAGGGCACCGTGCGAGTCAACGAGGTGACCGACGCGATCATCGCGGAGGTTCCGAAGGGAGCGTTCCCGATCGACCTCGAAGGTGCCTCGGTCGCCCCTCTTCTGCTCGGCTACGCGCCCGACCGCCCCGGGAACGCCACTCCGGTCGACGCCGAGGCGGGCGCTCACGCGTTCGGCGGCGGCCGCGACGACGACGCGAACCCGAACGTGATCGACCTGCTCGTCGACGCCACCGTCGACCGCGACGAGGCGCTCGCGTACGACGCGGACGGGCCCGCCGAGATCGGGTACGTCCCGCTCGTCACCCCGTACGCGGAGGTCGCGGCCTTCGACGCGCCGACCGGCGAGGCGCCCGGGCCGGGGACCTACGAGACGCCCCTGTCCGACGACTACTACGAGGGGGCGTGGGACCTCGACGGACTCACCGTTCACCAGTCGCGGGACCGGGTCCGGTTCGAGTATCACTTCGCCGAGCCCTTACAGAACCCGTGGGGATTCGACCCCGGATTCAGCCACCAGCTCCCGCAGATCTACGTCAACGACCCGGCGACGGACGACCCCGAGACGACGGCCGGCCGCACCGGCACCAACGTCGCCTTCGAGGCGCCGTACAACTACCGCGTCAACGTCAACCCCGAGACGGGATCCGGTATCGAGGACGCGAATGGCGACGCGGTGTCGCGCGACGTCGAAGTCGACGGGGACGGCGACACGATCACGGTCAGCGTGCCGCGGCGGGCGATCGGCTGGAACGCGGAGCGAGGCGTCGCGTTCGCCGCCGTGGTCTGCCCGTTCGACGGGTTCGGCGACGGGGGACTCCGCACGATCGAGGCCGAGGCCGACGAGCACGTCATCGGCGGCGGCAACGACGGCGACTGGGACCCGCGGGTGATGGACATGATCACGCCGGAGGGGATCGACAGAGCCGAGACGCTCGCCGCGTACGACGAGGAGTCGCCCGCGGTGCTCCCGTACGTCACGATCGGGGACCTCTCGCGCGACGACCTCGAGACCGACGAGACGGACGGTGGCGACGACAGAAGCGGTAACGACGGCACAGACGACGGCGACACGGCCGACGGCGACGACGGAGGTGTCGAGAGCACCACGGACGACAGCGTCCCCGGACTCGGCGTCGCCGCCGGTGCGGTCGGCGTCGGCGGCGCGGCGCTCGCGGCGAAACGACTCGCCGACGAGACGGACACGGTCGACGAGACGGACGTGACCGACGACCGGCCGTAACGAGCGCGGAGCAGCCGGCGGTCGGCGACTTTATTCGCGACCCCGCCCGTGTTCCGCCATATGCGGGAAGACGAGCTGGCGACGCGCGTCGTCGACCACTACGCGGCCGTCCACGACGACCCGGAGATTCGGCTCGAAGAGCCGTACGACGCCGAGGGACGGCGGGGTATCGTCGACGTCTACGTCCGGCTCCGAGCGCGCCATCGCGTCGATCACGTCATCGAACTCAAGGGCGACGCGGCCGTCCGCGGCGCGACCGGCGCGAACGAGATCCTCCGCCAGTACCGGCGGATGGAGCGGTACTTCCACGCCGATTCGGCCCACGCGCTTCGACCGAAGCTGGGGCGGACGGAGCCCGGCGCACGCTTCCTGCTGTGTTTCGCGCCCACGCCGACGTGCGTGTACCACGTCGCGACCCACCGCTCGCTGTACGGCTCCGTCGAGTCGGCGGCGCGCGTCGACGACGTGCCCGCGGTCCGGACCGTGGCGTTTCTGACCGGGCTCGACGCCCACCCCCGCGACCTCGGGATGGTCTCCGTGAACGGTGACGCGCCGTTCGGCTCTCCGTCCTTTTTGAACGCCGTTCCCGACGGCTCCCGGCTGGCCGAGAGCCTTCGCCGCGTGGACGACGACCTCGTGGAGTTCTGACGCGAGCTATCGACTGACGCCCGTTGCTGGCGTCGAGAGCTATAACCCCAGTTCGCGCCCGAGCACGACGTGCTGGATCTCGCTCGTTCCCTCGCCGATCTCCATCAGTTTCGCGTCGCGGTAGAAGCGCTGCGGCGCGAAGTCGGTGGTGTATCCGTAGCCACCGAGCGTCTGGACCGCCTCCTCGGCGACCTCGCGGGCCGCTTCGCTGGCGTCGAGCTTCGCGAGCGCGGACTCGCGAGTGACGGACTCACCGGCGTCGTACGTCGTGGCCGCCTTATGAGTGAGCAGCCGGGCTCGCTCCGTCTGTCGGTGCATGTGGACGACCTTGTCGCGGATCGCGTCGAACTTCGCGATCGGCTTGCCGAACTGCTCGCGCTCGCCGGCGTACTCCTTCGCGGCCTCGTACGCGCCCTGCGCCAGTCCGACCGAGAGCGCGGCGATCGAGATCCGGCCGCCGTCTAGGGTCTTCATCGTCTGCGTCCACCCGTCGCCCTCCTGACCGAGCAGCCGGGTTTCAGGGATCCGCACGTCGTCAAGCGCAATCTCGCAGGTCGGCGAGCAGTTGAGTCCCATCTTGTCCCAGACGGTGGTTACCTCGAACCCGTCGTCCGCGTCCGGGTCGACGATGAACGTCGAGATGCCGCCGTAGCCCGCTTCCGAGTCGGTGACGGCCTTCACCAGCACGCTATTGGCGACGTTGGCGTTCGTGATGAACTGCTTCGTGCCGTTCAGCACGTACTCACCGGCGTCGGCGTCGTACTCGGCGGTGGTGTCCATGTTGGAGGCGTCCGAACCGCTGCTCGGTTCGGTGAGCGCCCACGCGCCGATCTCTCCGCCCGCCGCGAGCGGGCGGAGCCACTCCTCCTTCTGTTCGGGAGTACCGAACAGCTCTATCGGCTTCGCCCCGAGCGAGGTGTGTGCGGCGTACGAGAGCCCGATACCGCCGGAGACCCGACCCAGCTCCTCGGTGACGAGGGCGTACATGAGCTGATCGCCGCCGAGCCCGCCGTACTCCTCCGAGAGCGGGACGCCCATCACGTCGAGGTCGTTCAGCTCCGCGAACACCTCGTCGGGGAAGCGGTGGTCGTCCTCGATCTCCTGTGCGATGGGCCGGATCTCCTCTTCACAGAACTCCCGGACCGTGTCGCGTATCATCCGGTGTTCGGCGGGCAGCTCGAAGTCCATGGGCAAGAATTGCGACCCGCGAGCATAAACGATGCGAACGACCGTGAGGGTTCCGCGCGAGGAGCGCAGTCGGCCGACCGGTCGACACCGTTCCGTTTCGCGAGGATATCACTTATGAGTCATCGCCGCGTTCGACCGGTACATGGAACTCCGTCAGCTCGTCCGCGGCCGCGTGGACTGGTCCGACATCGAACGGGTCGTCCGCGAGCTGGCGGACCGCTACGACCGGGAGACGATGCGAGTGCGGTTTCTCGACGCCGACAACTGGCTGTCGACGCCGATGGTGATCGACGACGACCTCTTCGTGAAGGTGATCACTCGGCAGAACACGCTCGTCCACACGCTGTTCACCACCGGGCGGAACCTCGGCGCCTTCTCGGCCGGGACGGAGGGCTTTTTCGAGCGGTACGAGACGCCCTACGAGATGGCCCGCCACGAGCTGGAGGCGACTCGAAAGGTCCGCGAACTCGGCGTCAACGCTCCGGAGCCGATCGAGGCGCTGGAGGTGGGCGGCCTCGGCGTCGTCGTGTTGGAGTACCTCCCCGAGTTCCGGACGCTCGACGACCTCCCCCGCGAGGACGTCGAGGCGCTTGCCCCCGCGCTGTTCTCGACGCTCCGGACGGTCCACGACGCCGGGCTCGCCCACGGCGATCTCCGCGCCGAGAACGTCCTCGTCCGCGACGGCGACCTCTACGTCATCGACGCGACGAGCGTGAGCGAGGACGGCCGCGAGGCCGCACGCTCGTACGATCTCGCGAGCGCGCTCGCGGCGCTTGAGCCCCTCATCGGCCCCGCAGAAACGGTGTGTGCCGCGCTCACGAGCTATTCGACGGACGAGCTGTTGGGCGCGCGCCACTTCCTCGATTTCGTCGCGATCCGTCCGGACCACGAGTTCGACGCCACCGGACTCAAAGGCGAATTGGAGAAGCGAGCGACCTGAGGCGAGAGCGCAGCCGACGTCGGGCGCCGGTCCTGCGCCGAGGCTGGATCCCCCTACCCGCCGAGGTACAGCTGCGAGACTTCGTCGTCGTTCAACAGCGCCTCGGGAGTGCCCTCGAACCGGACGGTCCCCTGGTCGAGGACGTAGCCGCGGTCGGAGATGCCGAGCCCCTTCGTCACGTTCTGCTCGACCATCAGGATCGCGGTGTCCATGTCGTTGACCTCCTGCACGTCCGCGAACACGTCGTCGGCGGTGTTGGGCGCGAGTCCCGCCGACGGCTCGTCGATGAGGAGCACGTCGGGCTCCATCACGAGCGCTCGGGCGAACGCGAGCACCTGCCGCTGGCCGCCGGAGAGCGTCCGGGCCTTCGCGCTGCGCTTCTCGTCGATGATCGGGAACCGATCGTACAGCGTCTCGATCACGTCGTCGAGGCTGCCCTCGCGAGCGACCCCGCCCATCCGAAGGTTCTCCTCTATCGTGAGTGAGCCGAACACGTTGTCCGTCTGGGGGACGTATCCGATTCCCTCTCGAACGATATCCTCCGGTGCCATACCGCCGATATCGCGACCGTAGTACTCGACGGAGCCGGTCCACGGCGTCAGCATGCCGAACGCGGTCTTGAGGACGGTCGACTTCCCGGCGCCGTTCGGCCCGACGAGACAGACGATCTCGCCCGGGTCGAGGTGGAGCGTGAGGTCGTCGAGCACCTGCACCTCGCCGTAGCCGCTGTCGACGCCCGTGAGCGCGAGGACCGCGTCGTCGGCGTCGCCGGCGTCGGTGGGTGCGGTGGGACCGGTCGCCGCGGTGTCAGGGGACGCGGCCACGTCCGGGTCGGCTCCGTCGATCGCCTCGCCTTCGCCGGGCCGTGCCGCGGGGTCGCCGCTCATGTGCCACCCCCGAGATACGCCTTGATAACGCGGTCGTCGCTGCGGACCCCGTCGGGCGTGCCCTCCGTGAGAACGCTCCCCTGATCCAGGACGACTATCGGGTCGGCCAGATCCATCACGAACTCCATGTCGTGTTCGATAAGCACGAACGTCGTGCCCCGTTCGTTCAGGCGTCTGATCTGCGTCTTCAGCTTCTTCGCGAGCGTCGGGTTCACCCCCGCCACCGGCTCGTCGAGAAGCAGCACCTCGGGTTCGGCGAGCATCGCGCGCGCCAGTTCGACGAGTTTCATCTGTCCGCCGGAAATATCCGTCGCGGGTTGGGTGGCGAGGTGATCGATCTCGAACTCCTCCAGTATCTGCTCGGCGTCGGCGAGGTTCGCCGATTCGCTCTCCCCCACCGTCGACGGCGAGGTGAACAGCGTCAGGAACGACTCGCCGGGCTGGTTCCGCGGGCCGACGAGCATCGCCTCTCGAACGGTCATCCCCTCCAGCTTCCGCGGAGTCTGGAACGTCCGAACGAGGCCGTGTTCGGCGACCTCGTACGGCTCCATGCCGGTCACGTCGGTACCGTTCACCGTGACGGTGCCGCCGTCGGGCTCGTAGAACCCGGAGATCAGGTTGAACAGCGTCGACTTCCCGGCGCCGTTGGGTCCGATGAGCCCCGTGATCGTTCCGCGTTCCACCTCGAAGGTCGCGTGGTCCGTCGCGGTGAGGCCGCCGAACGACTTCTGGAGGTCGTCGACGCGGAGAACGACGTCGTCCTTACCGGTGACGGCGCCGATCTGTCGGTTCTCGGCGCCGACCGGTCGGTTCCCAGCCGCGTTCGATTCGTTCGGCACTGTCTCGTCTGCCGTCGCGTTCGGTGAGTCACTCATCTATCGTCGCCTCCGTTCGGTTCGGTTCCGTCGCGGTCGCCGCCTCTGTTCGATTCCGTCTCGGGCTTCGCCTCGGCGTCGTCGCCGCGTCCTCCGCGGTCGTCGCTGGTCTCGTCGCCGCGTCCTCCGCGGTCGTCGCTAGTCTTCTGTTCGCGGACGCCGCGCGCGGGCCGCTGAGCGGCCCCCGAATCACCGACCGCGCTCGGCCAGATGAGTTCCCGCTGCGGCGGGAGGATCCCCTGCGGTCGGTACCGCATCACGACCACGATCAGGACGCCGATCAGCAGCAGTCGGAGCGGCGCCGGATCGATCGGGACCGCGAAGTCGTTCAGGAACCGCGTCCCCTCGCGGATCGTGACGATCACGATTCCGCCGAACAGCGCGCCCCGGTTGGAGCCGCTACCGCCGAGAATCACCGCGACCCACACGTAAAACGTCGTGATCGGGTCGAGGTCACCGGGACCCACGTACAGGTTGAGATGCGTGTAGAACACGCCCGCCAGCGCCATGATCAGGCTCCCGAGGACGAACGACTGCATCTTGAACGAGTAGGTGTTCTTTCCGAGCGCTCGCGCCAGATCCTCGTCGGAGCGGATCGTCCGGAGCACGCGCCCCCACGGCGACTGGTGTGCGCGTCGCAGGACGACGTAGGTGCCGCCCACGAACCCGAGCACCAGCAGGACGTTCAGCGACGCCCGCCAGAACGGCGCTTCGAGGAAGATCGGCGAACCGGGGATGATCTCCAGTCTGAGCCCCGGCATCGTCTGCGGCAACGTCGACAGCACCGGCCAGCCCTCGAAGAAGCTGGGGATCCCGCGCAGCCCGGCGCTCCCGTTCGTCAGCCACCGCTCGTTGAGCACGATCAGTCGAATGACCTCCGCGAGGCCCAGCGAGGCGATCGCGAGGTAGTCGGCGCGCAGTCGTAGGGTGGGGATCCCGATCAGAAGCGCCAGCACGAACGCGACCACGAGGGCGACGACGAGCCCGACGATCGGGTTGAATCCCCCCGCGATCGGCGAGCTGTCGGCGGTCATCAGCGCCGCGCCGTACGCGCCGACGCCGAAGAACGCGGCCACGCTGAAGTTGATCAGCCCGGTGAACCCCCACTGGGAGTTGAGTCCGAACGACAACAGCGCGTACATCCCCGCCAGTCCGACGAGGAACATGAAGTACGTCGCGCCGAGCGCGCCGACCAGCAGCGCGGCGACGAGGAGCGCGATGAACGCGACGCTGACACCGAGTACCCACGCTTCGGGGCGACTCAGGTCCGCCAGCGCACCCCGCGGATCGGTGAGGAAGCTCATGTCGCCGCCTCCCCGGCGATGCCGTTCGGCCGGACGAGCAGCACGGCGACCATGATCACGAACGCGATCGCGTTCGCGTACTCGATACCTATCGGGATCCCGAATCCATCGGGAACGAGCGGCAGCACCTCGCCCAGACGGGAGAGAAGCGGCGTCAACTGATTGATCATCCCGATGAGGAAGCCGCCCGCCATCGCACCGTAGACGGAGCCGATGCCGCCGAGGATCACCGCAGCGAAGATCACGAGGAGGAGGTTAAAGCCCATCCGCGGCGAGAGCTGGTTGAACAGCCCGAGGAACACGCCGCCGGCACCGGCGAGTCCGGCGCCGATGACCCACGTCCACAGCTTCACGCGCCTCGTGCGGATGCCGCTCACCCGCGCGAGGTCTGGGTTGTCGGCCATCGCGCGCATCTTCCGTCCGAGATCGGTGTACTGCAACAGGACGTGGAGGCCGACGACGAGAACCGCCGCCGACGCGACGATCGCGACGTCGTGGAGCGTCACGCGGATCCCGTACGGGACCAGCCACCCGATCGGCCGAAGCGGCTCGACGCCGAACCGCGTGAAGTCGGCGCCGAATCGGATCTGGATGACCGCGCGGTAGATGAACGCGATACCGATCGACGTGATCAGCAGCCCGATCGAACTGACGTCGAGCGACTCGTAGATGAACTTCTCCGTGAGCACTGCCACCGCCGCGGCGACCGCGATCCCGACGACGAGCGCGAGAAAGAACCCGTACGGGAGCCCCAGCACCGCGCCGCCGAGCCCGCCGACGGCCCCGAACGTCACGAGCGCCGAGTACGCGCCGACGGTCATCGTGTCTCCGTGCGCGAAGTTGGCGAAGTCCGCGATGCTGTACACGAGCGAGAGCCCGATGCTCCCGAGGACGATGATGCTACTGAATATCAGGCCGTTAGCCACATATCCGAGGACGGTCATCGGTCGAAGTTAGCCTTCGATGAAGCCGATGCCCTCGTAGTCGTGGTCCTGTACTTCGAGAATCTGCAGGAACCCGACCGGGTCCCCGTTCTCGTCGAAGTCGATGGGGCCGCTGACCCCCTGGTAGTCGACGTCGTCCGGACCGCCGCCGTCCGCGAGGATCTGGCTCGCTGCCGCGAACGTCGTCGCCTCTTCGCCCTCCGGACCGGAGACGCGTCGCACGGTGTCCTGCAGCGCCGAGCCGGTGAACTCGTCGGCCGCTTGGATCGCGAGGGCGGCGTTCATCACGCAGTCGTAGGCGTACGCCGACCACGAGGTCGGCTGCTGGTCGTACTCGTCCTCGAACTCCGCGGCGAACGTCTGGTAGTTCTCCTCCTCGACCGGCGCCGAGGGGACGACGATCTTCATTCCGTCCATGCTCCCATCCGGCGTGTTCTCCAACACGTTGTCGCCGGAGACCGAGTCGGCGCCGTAGAACTGCGCCTCGTAGCCGGACGAGAAGACCTCGTTGACCATCGTCGCGAACTCCGCCTGGTAGGTGATGAACAGCCACGCGTCCGCTCCGGACCCGTTCATCTCGGAAACGATCCCCGAGTAGGACTGCTGTTCTTGGTCGTGCGGGTTGTTGTACGCGACGTCCCCGTCCCACGCCTCGACGAACGCGTCGGTGAGGCTCTGTCCGTAGTCGTTGTTGACGTAGGTGATCGCGACTTCATCGTAGCCGTCGTCGGCGATGAGGTCGGCGAGCGCGAGCGACTGGGTCCGACCGGACGGGGACATCCGGAGCAGTCCCGGGAAGTCGGTGAGGTTGAGTCCGGTGGAGTTCTGGCTGAGCTGGACGACGTCCGTGTCTTGGACGACGCTCTCGTAAATCGCCAGCGAGACGCCGGAGCCGACCGCCCCGATGAGGAACGGGACGCCGTCCTGATTGACGAGCTTCTGCGCGGCGGCGATGCCGCCCTGGTTCTCGCTCTCGGAGTCCTCGACGATCAGTTCGAGGTCCCGGTCGTCGATACCGACCTCGTTGACGCGCTGTAAGGCGAGGTCGACGCCGCGTTGGTTCCGCTCGCCGAACGCCGACAGCGACCCGGTCAGCGAGTCGACCATGCCGATCTCGTAGGCGTCGGTCGAGTCGTCCCCGGATCCGTCGTCCCCGGATCCGTCACCCGAGCCGTCGTCGCCCGAGCCGTCGTCTCCCGAGCCGTCGCCGTCGTCGTCGGTCGTGCTCAGACAGCCCGACAGCGCGGCGATGCCCGCACCGCCGGTCAGCTTTAGCAACGTTCGCCGGTCCGCCACGTCCGTGGTATCTCGTGACATATGTTACCTGTAATCTCCGTGGATGTATGGGTATCTGAAACCCTGCCCGTCCATGGTCGGTTCGCGCGTATATCAGCCACAGGTGTCGCAATACTTGCCGATCCGTATTTATTTCAATAATTTAGAATAGATATAATTGGTCGGGTGGCCATATATACCGGTGTGGATCCGCCGTCGATACATGCTACCGCCCATCGCGAGTAGTTTCGTCGCCGGGGAGACGCCGGAGGCGGCGCTCGCTCACGTCGAGACGCTCAACCGCCGCGGCGTGGCCGGCATCCTGAACCTTCTCGGCGAACACTACGACGAGCGCGCGCCCGCAGACGCCGACGCCGACGCCTACGTCGACCTCGTGGAGGCGATCGCCGACCGCGGCGTCGACGCCTGCGTCTCCGTGAAGCCGAGCCAGATCGGTCTCGACGTCGGCGACGACGTCTTCCAGGAGAACCTCGCGCGGGTCGTCGAGGCGGCCGACGCGAGCGGGGAGACCTTCGTCTGGATCGACATGGAGGACCACGAGACGACCGACGTCACCCTCGACGCCTTCGAGCGGCACGCGCTCGCGACCGACGGCAACGTCGGCGTCTGCACGCAGGCGAACCTCAAGCGCACCCGCGAGGACCTCGAACGCCTCGCCGACCTACCGGGGAAGGTCCGGCTGGTGAAGGGCGCGTACGACGAGTCCGCCGCGATCGCGCACACAGAGAAGAGTCGAGTCGACGAGTCGTACCGCGACTGTCTGGCGTACATGTTCGAGGCGTTCGACGACGGCGTCGCGGTCGGGAGCCACGATCCGGCGATGATCGAACACGCGGCCGAGTTGCACGCCGAGCACGGCACGCCCTACGAGGTCCAGATGCTGACCGGCGTTCGGGAGGCGGCGCAGTTCGAGCTCGCTAGCGACCCAGGCGTCGACGCCGAGGTGTATCAGTACATCCCGTACGGCTCGAAGTGGTTCTCGTACTTTTATCGGCGTATCCGCGAGCGCAAGTCGAACGCGCTGTTCGCGCTGCGGGCGATCGTCGGAAACTGAGTGGTTCCGGCCAGAGATCGGTGATTAGCGGGTAGATATCGGGCTCTGTCGGCGTTCGATCTTTTAGAGAGGTTCTCGTCTGGAGCCGCTTGTCGCTGGACGATGGGTCTTGACTGTTATAAGAGACAGTCGCCGTCGCCCTCGGTTGTTTAAATACCGTGTCGTCACCACCGTACTGCGACACTCACTCCCGCGATCGCCCGCCGCCGCTCCCGTACCGATCGCGTCGGACTCGGAATCTCGCTTTCGCTGGGGAATTAACAGCGACGGCGATCACGGATCCAGCAGCTTCGACTCCGCCTTGCGGAGGTGTTCGAGGAGCGTCGTCTTCGAGACGTCGAGGTCGTCGGCGAGCTCGCGCGTGGACGCCTCCCGGGGCCACTCGTAGTACCCCGCCTCGCGGGCGTGCTCGTACACCTCTCGCTGGGTCGTCGTGAGGGTGTCGAGGCGCTGTTCGCGGGCGGTCCGTCCGGCGTAGCCCGTCGAGGACATCGACTCGACGCTCACCTCGGCGCCGGAGTCGACCTCCACGGCGTCGAGCGACTCGCGGATCTCCGTGCGCTCGCCGACGAAACACACCTGCCACTCCTCGCGACCGTCCTCGATTCGAACCGGAGCGCTGTGGACGAACCCGTGTTTCAACAGCGTCGGACACACCATGTCGCCCGGGTCGTACTCCAAGAAGAACTCGCGGACGACGTTGCCCGGCGCGTCGCGGGCGCGACCGAACCGCTCCTGCAGTTCGTGAAGTTCGCCCGCGCGATCGGACTCCCGTATCGCGTCGAGTAGCGCCTCGACCTCGTCGTTCGTGTCCGCGAACGCGGTGAACAGCCCGTTCACCGAGTTCGGCGTGTTCCCTTCGGTCTTCGGCGTGTTATAGATCGCGTGAGCGAGGACCCCGCCGCCGGTTCGCTTCGTCGCGTCGATGGCCCAGCAGTTCGGGTGCCACAAGTCGAGCGTGAGCCGAGTGCCCGCCCACCCGTCGATCCCATTTGCGTCGGACGTAGCCATTACGACTACTTCTGTGGTACCCCATGACAAAGACTCTGCCGACCATGGTCGGGTGGGATATTTGGCCGGGCGGGCGAAAACGACCGACCATGGCAGACGCCTATACGCACTACATCGACGGCGAGTGGGTCTCCGGCGACGGGGACGACACCTTCGAGAGCGTGAGCCCCGCGACCGGCGAGTCTCTCGGTGAATTCGAGCAGGGGACGCCCGCCGACGTCGACCGCGCGGTCGACGCCGCAGACGAGGCGTTCGAGGAGTGGCGCGAGCTCTCCCGGATCCAGCGCGCCGAGTACCTCTGGGACGTGTACCACGAGCTCCGCGAGCGCACCGACGAGCTCGGCGAGATCGTCTCGAAGGAGTGCGGTAAGGAGATAAGCGAGGGGAAAGCCGACGTGGTCGAGGCCGCCCACATGGTCGAGTGGGCCGCCGGCGACGCCCGCCACCCCAAAGGCGACATCGTTCCCTCGGAGATCCCGGCGAAGGACGCGTACATGCGCCGGAGCCCCCGCGGTGTCACCGGCTGTATCACCCCGTGGAACTTCCCGGTCGCCATTCCGTACTGGCACATGGCCATCGCGCTCGTCGAGGGCAACACCGTCGTGTTCAAGCCCGCCGAGCAGACCCCGTGGTGCGCGCAGGTCGTCGCCGAGATGTTCGACGACGCCGGGCTCCCCGACGGCGTCTTTAACATGGTCCAAGGGTTCGGCAACGCCGGCAACGCGATCGTCGAACACGACGACGTCTCGACGGTCCTCTTCACGGGCTCCGCCGAAGTCGGCCACATGATTCAGGAGAAGCTCGGCGGCGTCGCCGGCAAGCGCGTCGCCTGCGAGATGGGCGGCAAGAACGCGATCGTCGTGACCGAGAACGCGGACCTCGACGTCGCGGTCCACTCGGCGGTCATGTCCTCGTTCAAGACCACCGGCCAGCGCTGCGTCTCCTCCGAGCGCCTCATCGTCCACACCGACGTGTACGACGAGTTCACGGAGCGTTTCGTCGATATCGCCGAGGACGTCGCGGTCGGCGACCCGCTGGACGAGAACACGTTCATGGGACCGCTCATCGAGCCCGAACACTTCGAGAAGGTGTCGGAGTACAACCAGCTCGCCCGCGACGAGGGCGTGAACGTGCTCGTCGACCGAACGGAACTCGACGACGACGAGATCCCCGACGGCCACGAGCAGGGCAACTGGATCGGGCCGTTCGTCTACGAGGCCGACCCCGACGACGACCTCCGATGCACCCACGAAGAGGTGTTCGGGCCGCACGTCGCCCTCCTCGAATACGACGGCGACATCGAGCGCGCGGTCGATATCCAGAACGACACGGCCTACGGGCTCGCCGGAGCGATCATCTCCGAGGACTACCGACAGATCAACTACTACCGCGACCGCGCCGAGATCGGACTGGCGTACGGTAACCTCCCCTGTATCGGTGCCGAGGTCCAGCTCCCGTTCGGCGGCGTCAAGAAGTCGGGCAACGGCTACCCCTCCGCCCGCGAGGCGATCGAAGCGGTCACCGACCGCACCGCGTGGACCCTGAACAACTCGAAGGACATCGAGATGGCACAGGGGCTCTCGGCCGACATCAAAACCTCGAAGGACTAGCTCATTCGAGCTCCGATCGAATCGCCGTAACGACCGCCTCCGGATCCTCCGCCACGGCGAGCGCGCCGCGGGCGACGAGTCGCTCTCGCGGCCGACCGACCGGCTGCGGAACCGCCTCCGTTTCGAGGAGGTCGGCTTCGCGAAGCTCCCGTTTGATCCGCGTGAACGTCGCCCGACTGCCGAGCCCGGCGTCCTCGCAGGCCCGCCGGAGCGCGTGATCGAGCGCGCCGTGACGGACTCCTACCGCGTAGGCACGCGTCCGGGCGTCTGCCGCGTCATCGACGCTCGGGTCGGGACGGGCGTCGATCGCGCGAACCACGGCCGCCGCGACCGCCTCACCGCACCGGTCTCGGAACGCGTCGAACGCCCGGTGCCTGCTCGGGGTCCGCAGCAGTCGTTCCTCGCTCGCGTCGGCGAGGTGCGCGTACCGCTCGCGGAGCGTGGGATCGGAACCGATTCGGATCACCGATCCGACGCCGGTATCGTCGCCGCGCGCTCGCGGCGGTCCCGGTTCGACGAGCACGCATCCCGCGTCCCGCCCGGCGAGGACGGCGGCCGGTTGCGGTTCGACGCCCGTGCGGAGCCGACAGCACCCGGACTCGACGAGCGCGGCGAGCCGACTCGCCGAGACGAAGCGCTCCGTGACCGCGTCGACGACCCGATCGTCCGCGAGGACGGTGAGCGTCGGCAGATCTGAGAATCGCTCGAGAGGGCCCTCGTCGTCCGCTGCGGCCGCCCGTAGCTCGTCGATGTCGGGATCGACGAGGGTGGGGGCGGCTCCGCGGTACGCGTCGATCACGGCCGAGAGCAGCGCCGGGCCGGGATCGACGAGCAGCGGATCGGTGAACGTATCGAGCGCGACCGACCCGTTCACGGCGGACAACGTCGGGTCGGTTCCCATGGCTGGTCTCTCCCGCGCGGCCGGATTAAGCGTGGCGGGGGAGCCCTCGGTTATGACATAGCGGGCGAGCTCTCGGTAATGACATAGCGGGCGAGTCCGCCGAGGTGCTCCACCGACCGGTCGGCCGAACTCACTCGACCTGCACTCGGGTGACGTGGCCGCCGCAGCCGCACTGCTCGACGTACTCCGGGTCGAGGCCGTCGTCCTCGTCGGTTATCGCGTCGTACAGGAACGACGCGGGGTGCCCGAGGTCGCCGTGGGTGACCAGGTTGACGTGGTTGCCCGGTGCGGTGTGATCGATCGCCGCGAGCGCGTCGCGAACCGCCAGTTCGGGATCGTCGGCGTAGCGCGGTTTCTCGAGGTTTGCGGACCAGGAATTGTCGTGGACCTCGTCGGTGATCGGTTCGGCCGTCTCGTCGTGATCGTGGTCGTCGTGGTCGTGGTCGTCGTGGTCGTGGTCGTCAGTGGTGCTCATGATGAGTGATGGTGGTTTTATTATGCGATCGGCGCGTCGCCTGCGTCGCGCTACGTGTCTGTCGTTACCGGGTTCCGGGTCGCTGACGCCGTTGCGTCGCTTTCAGTCGGAGGCGCCTCCTCGGACGCGGAGTCGTTCCTCGACCCAGTCTCGGCGTCGTCTCCGGAGTCGAGCCGGCGCGGGAGGCCGTCGACGAACTCGTGGACGACCGCGCGTTCGACGCGCTGGAGTAGCTCGCTGCACGTCGACTTCGCGATGCCGACGTGGTCTGCGACTTCGGTCAGGGTGGCTCGCCGCGGCACGTCGTAGTAGCCGAGGTCGACGGCAGCGAACAGGAGCTCCCGCTGACGGTCCGTCAGCAACCGTCGGGGATCGACGCGCTGCCGGACGCGTTCCACGTCGAACGTCAGTCCGAGCTCGTCGAGCTGTCGACCGAGCGCCGCGACCCGGCCGTGTTCGCCGGTGACCTCGACCTGTGCGACGCCAGCCTCGACGTCGAGCGGCATCTCGATCGGGAGGCCGGAACGCCTCGCGGCGAGCAGCAACAGCGGGGCGTCGGTCTCGATTCTCACGGTCGCAACATCTCCGTCTGCCGCCATCACCGACACGCTGGCGAGCGTCCCGTGCTCCCGCATCCGCGCCAGCACCTCGTCGACGTCGCGTGCGGTGATCCTGACGAGCGCGAAGCCGGCGCCCTCACCGGGGACGGCGGTGAGTACGCGGAACCCGGCGTCGGGGAACTCGCGTGAGATGTCGGCTATCCACGGTCCGTCGGGCAGGTCAACGAGGAGGCGTGCGTGTGGCATGGGGTCGTTGGTCTTACGTCCGTCTTGCGTTCGTCGGTGCGTCAGGATTGTTCGCCGTCGGGGCTACTCCACGTAGACGGCGCCCTTCATGCCGACAGCCTCGTGGGGCGTGCAGACGTACTCGTGGACGCCGGATTCCTCGAACGTGTACTCGAAGGTGTGACCGGCCTCGGAGACGGTCTCGCTGGTGAACGCGCCGTCCTCGGCGGCGACGTTGTGGTCGCCGCCCTCGCCGGTCCACTCCCAGACGACGGTCGTGCCGGGCGAGACGGCCACCGCGGCCGGTCCGAACGACAGTCCGCTCCCGCTCCCCACCTGAATCGTAACCCCGTCGGAGCCGGTCCGGTCAACGGTCCCCTCGTAGTTATCGACGTCGTCGAACCAGCCGTCGTAGTCGGGTTCCTCTGCGAGGAACTCCCCGTCGTCGCTCCCGTTGTCGTCTCCGCCGCCGTCGCCGCTCCCGTCGTCTCCGCTCCCGTCATCTCCGCTCCCGTTATCTCCGCTCCCGCCACAGCCAGCGAGGGCGGTCGTGGCGCCGAGCGCCACAGCCGTCTGAACGAATGATCGCCGGTCGAGCGTGGGTCGTGTCATGCATGTCGGCGTAGGGGTGAGAGGGGAATATCTTCGGCGAGGATTCCCGTGTTGCGGGGCGATCGACCGAACTGTTCGGCCCGATGTATAAAAGGGACCGAGGGGGGTGCTCGCCGTTCGGCGCTCACGCCGATTCGACGATGACGTGCCACTCGTCGGCGCTGACGCGCTCGGTCTCGTGGTCGTACCCGCGCTCGGCCAGCACGTCGTAGAGCGGCACCGGTTCGAAGTCGTTGACGAGCCGGAGGGTCTCGCGGGGATCGAGGTCGTCGAGCGCGTCGCTGATCGCCGGAAACGGCGGCTCGTCGAGTTCTCGCACGTCGAGTACAGACTCGGGTTCGGTCATGCGTGATCGGATTCGATCCGCGTCGGCATCCCGTTTCGCCGGAACATGTTCGGTCGCTCTATCGGTCCACGTTCGGGGACCGCGCGCTGTCATCGGAGGCGCTGCCGTCGAGTTCCTCGGTTCCGGATTCGAGACGTTCGAGCCGGTCGTTAACGACCTCGCTCCCGTTGAGCGAGGGATCGACGCGCACGCGGACGCGGTCGTACCCGGGGACTCCCTCGGCGTCGAGGGCGCGGAGGGCGCCGACCGCGAGCGGTTCGGCCTGCGGGCAGAAGGCCGTCGTGGGGGTGAACTCCGCGCGGAGCGTCGCCGGCGCGTCGCGTTCCTGCGCGTACCGGAACCCGGCGTCGGGGTGTCGCGGGTCGTGGTTCAGTCGCGCGAGGTTGTACCCGAACGTGGCGTCGTACACGCCGTGCTCCTCGAAGGCGGTCGCGGCTCGCTCGTGGACCGCGACGTGGCCCTCGCCGGTGAGCACGTCGTGCTCGCTGAGGAACGATCCCGGTGTCGGGACATGCTCCGGAACGAACGCGTCGGAGTCGTCGAAATCGGGCTCGGAACCGCCGAAAAAGCTCATCGGTCCTCCCCACCGTCGCCGCCGGCGTTCCAGATCGCCGTTACCACCGCGCCGTCGGTCTCGCTCTCGACCGTGTCGTAGGCGTACCCGCGGTCCTCGAGCTTGGGGTAGAGGAACTGCGGCGCGCGGTCGTTCCGCTGGACGAGCACGGCCTCCTCGGGGAGCGATTCCAGCAGTTCGAGCGTTCGGCGAAGCGGTTCCGGCGGGCCGAGATCCCGCACGTCGAGCGTCTCGGCCGGGCGATCTGTCGGCGCGTCGGTCCGCTGGAGAACGGCCGTCCCGGTCGTCTCGCGTGACATGAGCGTGCGTTTGGTCCGGACCGGCCCGTAGCTTGTCCCGAACGTGTTCGCATCGTTTGTCCCGAACGTGTTCGCGTACAGCCATAGGGACGCGCGGACCGTACCTACGTTTATGCGAGGCGTTCCCGGCGATCTCACGGCGTCGACGCGTCCGCCGACCACGATTCCGCTCCGGCACTTCCTCGTCGGGCTGGCCTTCCTCCTCGCGGGCGGGACGCTCGGGCTCCTCCGCGTCGCGGGGCTGGCGGGAGCGGGCCCCGCGCTCGGCGGTGTCGCGGTCGCGCACCTGCTGCTCGTCGGCTGGGTCTGTCTCACGATCCTCGGCGCGATGACGCAGTTCGTCCCGGTCTGGTCGGGCGTCCAACTCCACTCGGAACGACTGGCGACGCTTCAGCTGACCTGCGTCGCCGTCGGGGTGACGGGCTTCGCCGGCGGTCTCTGGTTCGGTCGCCCGGCCGACGCCGCGCTCTTCGCGGCGGTCATGGTCGCCGGGATCGGGGTCTTCGCGTACAACCTCGGGCGGACGCTGTGGCTGGCTCGCCCGTTGGACCGGACCGAGGCGCACTTCGCGCTCGGGGTCGCGTTCCTCGCGGCCGCCGTCGGGCTCGGCGGCGCGCTCGCGGCGGACTACCGGTGGGGCGTGTTAGCCGCGGTCGGCGTCACCCGACCCGCGGTCGTCGACGCGCACGTCACCCTCGCCGTTCTCGGCGGGGTGATGACGACCGTGATCGGCGCGCTGTACCAGCTCGGTCCGATGTTCACGCAGACGGACGCGCTCCCGGTCGAGGACCGGCTGGCCCGAATCGAGACCGCGGCGTTCCCCGTCGGCGTCGCTGCGCTCGCCGCGGGACGGCTGGGCGAGACCCCTCTGCTCGCGGCCGTGGGCGGGCTCTTCGCCGCTGGCGGCGCGGCGATCGCGGGCGGGATCCTCCTCCGTCGACTCCGGGACGCGACCGCGACCGCGACGCCGATGCAGTCGCGGTACGCGGTCGTCGCCCTCGCCGCGCTCGCGTGGAGCCTCACCGCGGCCGCGACGTGGGTCGGCGAGCCGCTCGGACCCGCCGTGCGGTTCGGGCACCCCGGAGTCGGCGCCGGGCTGCTCGGGGCGTTCATCGGGTTCGTGGTCGTCGGGAGCCTCTATCACATCGTCCCGTTCATCGTTTGGCTCGATCGGTACGCCGACCGCGTCGGCCTCGAACGCGTGCCCGCGATCGACGACCTGTACGACGCCCGCGCCGCCCGCGTCGATCTCGCGGCGACCGTTCTCGGCGCGAGCGCGTGGCTCGCTGCGAGCGCTGCTCCGTATATAAGTGTACACGGATTAATCCCGCCAGTCGATGATCGGACGATCGCGCTCGTTCGCCTCGGCGGCGGAGCGGTAACGGTCGTCGGGATCGGTCTCGTCGCCGGGACGCTGACCGCGACGGTGGCCCGTCACGGCGGCCGCGAGCTGCTCGGCGGAACGGCGTCGACGTCGACGGAGACGAGCGCGGGGACAGGGGCGTCTGACGCGTCCGAGCGCTGAGCAGTCCGAGCGCTGAGCACGCCGGGACCGCACGTATCGCCCCGATATATAAGCGAGCGTCGGCGACGACGCTCGCGATGCAGTATCTCTGTGAGGAACGAGCCGACGGCGGTGACGCCGTCCCGATCACTCGTGCGTCCGTGTCGTTCCCGCGGAGCGAGCCTTATCGGGACGAAACGAGTTCGACCGTCACCGCGTCCGGCTCGACGACCCGCCCGCCTTCGGCGTCGACGAACGACTCGGCGGCGGGACGCTCGGAGAAGGGGATCGCGTCCGGACCCATCGCGCCGACCACGCCGGTCTCGACGGCGAAGACGGCGTCGTCCCAGTCGACGAACGACGCGGCTGCGACGTGCGAGGAGATCACTCGGCCGCCGCCCGCCTCCGTGATCTCGTACTCCACCGCGGCGTAGTCGGTGACGTACGTCGCCACCGGATCGCGGCCTCGATCGACCGCCATGGCGCGGTCGGTCACCAGTTCGGTCAGGCTGTCGTACCACGCGGGCCCGTCGCGGTCCGGCGGGTGATCTCCGGCGTAGAACACCTGTCCGTTCGGCCCGCCGTGGTCCGCGATCACCATCCCGCACGCGTCGCAGGCCCTCCCGTCGCCGAGCGCGACCGGATCCGGCGGCTCCGTCGGCGCCGACGCCTCGTCGTCGTCGAGACAGCCGGCCAGCCCGCCGACTCCGACGGTCACTGCGGTCGCAACGCCACCGAGGACGGCCCTGCGGGAGGTCCGACCGTCACCGGTGTTCGCGTCGTCAGGGGCGTCGACGGCCGATCGGTCGTGCTCGATTCGCGCGGTCGCTTCGTGATGGACGTGGCAGTTGGTACACATTGATGGTGAGTGTCGCGTGGACGAGGACGGTGAGTGTCGCGTGGACGAGCGGGTGAGCACGCGGCCGACGGCGACAGATCGGTCCGCGGTTCCGGTCAGAGCCGACGGCGGCGGACGAGCCGCGCCGCGGCGGCGACCGGGAGGAGACACCACGCGGTCAACGCGACCGCGAGGGACGCCGTCGAGAGGGCGCTACCGGCGAGCACGGCGGTGAAGCCGCCGGAGGCGGTGGTCCCGAGCCCGCTCAACACGAGCACCCGGAACGCGCCCACCGGATTCGAGAGCACGAGCGCGGAGAGGGCGGCGTCGGGCAGCTCGAACGCGGCGACGACGCCGAGCGAGACCAGGTCGTGGATCAGGACGAACCAGACCCACACGAGCAGCGCCGCGCCGAGCGCGTGCGTCTTCTCGCGAGCGACGGTCGACAGCAGCACCGCGATCGCGAGGAACGCGGCCCCGACGGCGACGGCGCCGACGAGGAAGCCGAGGAACGACGTCCACTCGCCGATGCCGAACTCGCGGACGAGCAGGACGCCGCTGAAGCCGAACCCGAGGACCGTCGCGGCCGCGAGCACCGCCAACCGGCCGAGGTACGTCCCGGCGACGACCTCGCTACGGCGGACGGGCAGCGAGAACACGACCGCGAGCCAGCCCTCCTCCTCGCGGCCGACGACCGCGTCGTACCCGAGCGCGAGCGCCGCGAGCGGGACGAGGTAGGCGGCGAGACTCGTCAGCGACGCCACGACGCGCTCGGCGCCTTCCGGTCCGACCGCGGACCCGCTGAACGTCATCATCATCGCGCCGAAGACGACGAACAGACCGGTCAACGCGAGCGCCCAACGGCTCCGAACCGCGAGCCGGTACTCCGTGGCGGCGACGACGAAGACGTGACGGAACGCACCGCGAACCCCGTCGCCGGTTTCGGTCGCGGTCGAGCGCGAGGTCGACGCGACCGCTCGGGTCTCGCCGTCGCCGCCCGACCCCGCGTCTCCGACGTCGAGCACCGCGGCGTCCGGGTGGCCGCCGTCCGGTCGCGTCTCGGAGGCGTCCGGTCGCGTCTCAGTGGCGTCTCGCTCGCTCATGGCGCCACCTCCTCGCGGTCGGCCGTCGACCCTCTGGCGGGCTCGTCGGTGACCGCCTCGCGGAACACCGCTCGGAGACCGGAAGGCCGGTCGAGCGCGACGGGCGTCCCCTCGGGACCCCGGCTGTCCTCGGCCCCTCGGTCCGTCTCGCCCCCCGCGTCTGTGACGGCTGCCGCGAGGTCCTCGATGGTGCCAGACGCGCGCACTCGGCCGTCGTGGAGCACGGCCGCGCGGTCACAGAGCCGCTCGACCTCGGGGAGGACGTGGGAGCAGAACACCACCGTCGCGTCCGTCTCCGCGGTGATCTCCTCGACGATCGCGTGGAACTCGTCCACGCCGCGGGGGTCGAGCCCCGCCGTCGGCTCGTCCAGGATCAGGACGCGGGGGTCCGGCAGCAGCACCGTCGCCAGTCCGAGCCGCCGTTGCATCCCGTTCGAGTAGCCCGAGACGCGGCGGTCGGCCTCGTCCGGGGTCAGTCCGACCCGCTCGACGGCGCGAGCGATCCGCCCGTCGCTCGGGAGCCCGCGGATCGCCGCGTGGACGCCGAGCACCTCCCGACCGGTGAGCCCGTCGGGGAATCCGACGTGCTCGGGGAGGTAGCCGACCCGCTCGCGGATCCGCCGCCCGTCCTCGGTCACGTCGGTGCCGCCGACGGCGACGGTTCCCGCGTCCGGGCGGTCGTGGCCGACGAGCAGCCTGAACAGGGTCGACTTCCCGGCCCCGTTGGTGCCCAAGATCCCGAACGTCGATCCGCTCGGGATCGTAAGCGAGAGCCCGTCGAGGGCAGTCACGTCTCCGTACGCCTTCCGAACGTCGCTCGCGTCGATTCTCATGATGTGGCCTCCGTGTCGATCGCCGGGTCTCGATCCGCCTCCGTCGACTCCTCGTCGCGGTCCGTCTCCGCGGGTTCTCCCTTCCCGTCCGTCTCCGCCGATTCCGCCGGCTCGTAGGCGCCCCAGTCGTGGTTCGGCTCGGCGAGCGGACGGCGGTCGACGACGCCGGGCGCCTCGATGACCGGGAAGGAGCTCTCGGCCAACCGAACCGCCTCGAACGCCGGGCTGTTCGCGAACACCGCCGCTTGCGGGCTGTCGGCGACGAGGTTCTCGACGAGTCCGACCGGGCGGTGGCGGATCTCGCTCACCCCGTCGCCGTCGCGGTCGGCGATCCGCGCGCCGGACCAGTAGTTGCCGCGGTGGGTGTCGTTCCACTCGACGAGCGAGTTCCGCGGCGTCCGGACCGCGCGGTCGTTACGGACGAAGCTGTTGCCCGCGACGACCTCGCTCTCGCTGTCGGCGGAGCTGTGGACACCGACCGCGTTTCGGTACAGCAGGTTGTCGACGACTCGGTTGTCCTGCGAGTTGTGCATGTACAGCCCGGCGCGGTTCGCGACGAGGTGGTTGCCGGCGATCGTCGAGTCCTCGATGTCCCTCGCGAGGATGCCGTGGCCGCTGGTGTCGTCGCTCCGCAGGGCGGTGTTGTTCCGGACGGTCAGTCCCTCGCTCACCATCAGGGCGTAGCCGACGCCGTTGTCCGCGGCGACGTTGTCGACGAGCTCGTTGTCGTCCGAGTACATGTAGTGGACGCCGTACCGCGTCTGTCGGAACGTGTTGCCCTCGGCGAGCACGTCCGTCGACCACGAGAAGTAGATCCCGTCGCGGGCGTTCGCGACCTCGCTGTCGCGGACGACGGTCCCGCTCGTCTCGAACAGATGGATCCCGTTGCCGCGGTCGGTCACCGGGTACACGTCCTCGCGGCCGTCGACCCGCACGTCCTCGATCACGGCGTCGTCGACCCCGTCGACCCAGATCCCGTACGCCGTGTCGGTTATCCGGACCGTTTCGATCCGAGCGTCCGCGCCGGCGACGAACACGCCCGCGTCCTCGGTGCCGAGGTCGCTTCCGGAGCCGCGGATCCAGACCCCGGAGACGGTGACGTGCTCGCCGCTCACCGTGAGCACGCGACCCTCGCCGCCGCCGTCGATCACGGCGCCGTCCTCGCTCGCGACCAGCCGGAGGTCGTCGACGCTCGCGTTCACGCGCTCGTCGAATCGACCGTCGAGGACGACCGTGTCGCCGGGGTCGGCGGCGTCGATCGCCGCCTGCGCCGACGCGAACGACTCGCCGTCGACGGTCGCCGTTCCGCCGCGTTCGGGCGCGGTTACCGTGGTCGCCGCGACCTCCGTCGCGACGTCGAACCCGGGAGCACCGGAGCCGTTCGACGGGATACCGGTTCCGGCGGCGTCCGCCCCGCCGGCGTCGGCCGTCGGCGAGCCGCCGAGAGCTCCGACCGACCCGATTCCCTCGACCGCACCGGCCCCCGCGCCGGCGAGGACCGGGAGCGCGATCGCGAGCGCGGCGACGACGACGGCGGCCGCGAGGAACTCGTTTTCGAGTCGGAACGCAGACGCGTCGTGTCGGTCACTGAACATGGTCGCCCCCGCCGATCTCCGGGTCTCGATCGGCGCCTCGGTTCGCGTCGGACGCGTCGCCGTCGGTACGATCGCCTCCGTTACCGCGACGTGCGACATACTCGCGGACGTTCCCGGGAAGCGCCGAGGTCAACGCGGGAAGTTCGGTGAGGGACGCGTCGACGTCCCGCGCGAGGTACGCGGCCGCGAGCAGCGTGACCGCGATAACGGTCATGTAGCCGCCCGGGCCGAACCACGCGAATCCGCTGATGTTGGCCACCTCGTAGGGGCCCAAAAGCGGCGGCGTGAACGAGTCGATACCGCGCAGCGGCGCGTCCGGGTCCAGCGAGTGCCCGGCTTGGTGGAGCCGGAACTGGATGAACGCGAACATGCCGACGAAGACCGCTATCGTTCCGGCGAGCTGTGCGGTGAGTCCGGCCTTGAGCTTCCGGACGGTCGGTGCGAACGCGACGAAGACGCCGGTGAGTGCGAGGCCGACGAAGACGACCGGGCCGAGCAGCCACTCGGGCGTCTTGATGGCCCGCTCGTGGACCGCGTAGTTCGGATCGACGTACACCGGGTCGGGGTAGTAGAATCCGGCGTAGCTGTTGAGTCCCTGTACCTCGGCGAAGTCGCCGCCCAGACGCGGGTACGCGTACAGCTCGATGAGCAGCTCTTGACCGGGGTACTGTGGCGCCGTGAGCGTGATCCGCCACATCGGGACCAACAGCGCGCCGACGAGCAGCACCGCGGCCGCCAGCGGAAGCGCGCGCCGGATCTCGGTCAACCGCGCGAGCGACGATCGCATGGGCTTACGCCTCCGGTTCGACGATGAGCCGCGAGCGCATTTCGAGGTGTAGCGCGCTACAGAAGAACGCGCAGTAGATCCAGTAGACGCCCGGATCGTCGGCCTCGAACGTCACCTTGCGGGTCTCCTGTGGAGCGATCTTGACGTTGACGTCGTGCTCGGGGATCGCGACCGAGTGGAGCAGGTCGCTCGTCGTCTCGATGTTCGTCACCTTCATCTCGACGGTGTCGCCCTCTTGTACCGTCATCTCCTGGAAGCCGTAGTGGTTCCGCGTCGAGTACATGTCTATCTCGACGCGGTCGTCGCCGACGCGCTCCATCGTCTCCTCGCCGGAGGCGGTGTACTCCAGATCGAGGTCGTCCGGGTCGTAGACGTCGGCCGGATCGAGCTTCGAGCGGTGACAGATCGACGCGTCGTGCGGCTCGGCGTACGCCGGCGAGTCCTTCACGTGCTGCATCCCGGCCTCGTCGTCGCCGATGTAGATCAGCTGGTCGTTCTCCGGGTGGTGCGGACCGACCGGCAGGAACCGGTCCTTCGAGAGCTTGTTCAGCGAGATGAGCCAGTCGCCGGCGGGGTCTTCCGTGTACGACTCCGCGGCGATCAGGTGGCCGGGGTTGTAGTGGACGTCGATCTTCTCGATGACGGGACTCTCCGACTCCGGCTCGGCCTCGACGGCCGCCTCGATGTCCCACTTGACGACTTGCGAGTCGATGAACAGCGTTGTGTACGCGTGCCCCCGACCGTCGTACGCGGTGTGGAGCGGGCCGAGCCCGAGCTGCGGCCGTCCGACGACCGCGTCGGTCGGGTCGTCGACCTCGTCGATCAGGTCGATGTCGATGACCGACGCGGTCGGATCGAGCTTCCCGCTGGCGATCGCGTACTCGTTGTCGGGCGTCACGCTGACGCCGTGCGGGCTCTTCGGAATCGGGATGTAGTGAACGATCGGGTCGTCGCCCCGGTTGAGCGGGCTGTCCTTCCGGCCGTCGACGACGGGCACGTTGTTGATCTCCTCGTACTCGCCGGACTCGACCGCGGACTCGATCCGCGGGATGTCGAACGCCTTCACGCTGTCCCGGTCCGCACGGGTCATCCCCTGTTCGGTGACGCCGCCCTCGCTGTTGTAGCCGGTCGCGAAGAAGTAGCGACCCTCCTTGCCCCCGTCGCCGTTGTCCATGTTGCCGTCGATGCGCACCTGCCACTCGACGTTCATCGATTCGGGATCGATCGCGGCGAGCACGGACTCGTAGGCGTCCGGGTCGTGGAGGTCGCGGCCGTCGTTCGGCATCGGCACGCGGAACTCGCCGACGCCGAAGATGAGGTCGGTGTCGGGGAGCTGCGCACAGGCGCCGTGAGTCCCCTGTTGGTTCGGGATGTTACAGATCGCGTCCGTCTCGAAGTACTTCAGATCGATCCGGGCCATCCGGCCGTTCGCCTTGTCGTTGACGTACGCGAACCGGCCGTCGTAGTCGCCGTCGGTCTGGCTGAGCCGCGGGTGGTGGGTGTCGCCCCACGTGTAGCCGCCCGCCTCCTCCAGCATCTCACGGCTCTCGTCGTCGTACCCGTATCCGCGGGCGCTCTCGCGGTTGAACACCGGGATCCGCATGATCTCCCGCATCGAGGGGAGGCCGTACACGCGGATGTCGCCAGCGTGACCGCCACTGAGGAACGCGTAGTACTCGTCGTGGTCGCCGGGCGGGACCGAGTGGTCGGGGGCGGCCGAGACGGTTCCGTCGTCGTCGTCGCTGAGCAGGCTAGTACAGCCGGCGAGTCCGCTGAGTCCGCCGACCGCGGCCCCGGCTTTCATGAAGTCCCGCCGACGGAGTCCCGGAAGCAGCGAGTCGAATTCGCCGCCGGATTCGGTCGGCTGTTCGTCTGGATCCTCGTCGCTCGTCGACCGCTGAGTATGTCGTGTCATGGGCGTTTGTCGGTGTCGTCGGTATCGCGGGCAGTTCGGACCCCGAGCCGCTCGACCGCCGCGTCGCCGAGAACGGTCCGGAGCTCGTCGACGAACTCCGGGATCAACCGCCGTCGGGCGGCCTCGACGTCGAATCGGTAGCGGTGACGCGTCGCGCCGCGGTGGCGTTCGGGCTCGCGTTCGACGAGCCCCTTCTCGACGAGTCGGTCGGCGGTTCGTTTGACCGTCGAGTAGGCGACGTCGTCGCCGCGGTCACGGATCGCGTCGAGCAGGTCTCGGGCCGTGAGCGAGTCGTCCGCGCGTCGCAGGACGGCGAGTACGTCGCGTTCTCGCGGTCCGAGCTGTGTCCACTGGGTCATGGGTCTCGGAGCCGAACCGATGGGTTCGACCCCGCTGGTGATCACTACGATACACCCACCCGCGTACCTACCGGCGAACTGTTCGGGGGTTTAAGTACGGTCCCCGTCGCCGAACAGCTGGGAAAAGAGCGCGCTCGTCACCGCGCGGAGGTGCTCGGAGACGGTCGACTTCGCGAGACCGAGTTCGTCGGCGATCGCTTCGGCGGAGGCGCCGTCGCCGTCGAAGTAGCCCATCTCGGCGGCGACCGTCGCGACCTCCGCTTGGCGGTCCGTCACGCCCGCGAGATCGACGGGGACGACGGATGGACGGCCGTCGTCATCGCTTCGGGCGCCGTCACCCCTATCCACGCAGAGCCGACGGAGTTCGACGCTGAGGCCGGACGCCTCGCACTCGTCGACGATCGCCGAGAGCTCGTCGTGGCCGCTCAGCACGAACGAGACGAGGAGCTCGCCGTCCACCATTTCGGTCCGCCGCGGCGACACCGGGAAGTTCGAGAACGCCGCCGGGAGTCCACCGCACGAGCAGCCGCCGCACATCCCGTCGCCGCCGAGTGCCTCGCCGTCGAGTGTCTCACTGCTATCGGGTGATTCGACGCTTGCGGCGCCGGAGGCGTCGAGTGCCGCGGCGTCGGGAGCGCCCACTGCCACTCCGCCGTCGGTCGCGGCTCGATCGCAGACGATCTCGTACCGACCGTGTGCCTGTCCGGCGAATTCCACGAGATCCAGTCCGCTCGGCGGGTCCGAAGGCGGGTCGGCGGCGACGAACTCGACCCGATCGTCACCGGCGTCGACGCGGAGCTCCTCGACCCGGGTGCTCGAAGAGAGCGCGGCGACGGGACAGCCCTCGCAGGCCGACATCACCAGCTCGACGTGGATCCCGTTGCTCATGTCCGACCGTACGCCCTCCCCGATTCAAATAACATGGACCGGTTTCCAGCGGGGTGAAAACACCGTGGTAGGGCCCTGATTCCGGTGCAAACCCGTCCGTCGGCCTCGCAGAGCGCCGCGCACCGCGGAGCGCCGCGCACCGCAGAGAGGCGCGCACCGCGGAATCCTGCGATCCGTTCCGGCTCGCGCGTCCTTTTACCCCTCCGACCGAAACCCCCGAGTATGCCGCCACTCGACCTCGATATCGGCCTCGGTACGTCCGGCCTCGACGACCCCGATGAGTGTACCGACACCGTCGCCGCCGCGCTGGCGGCCGGATACCGCCACGTCGACACCGCACAGATGTACGACAACGAGGCGGCCGTCGGCGAGGGGTTGGCCCGCGTCTTCGCGGATCCGAACCGCGACGTCGACCGCGAGGACGTGGTCGTCGCCACGAAGGTCCACCCGGACAACCTCGCTCCCGACGACGTCCGCGAGACCGCCCGCGAGAGCCTCGACCGGCTCGGGCTCGACCGCGTCGACCTGCTGTACGTCCACTGGCCGATCCGGACGTACGACGCCGCCGAGACCCTGCCGGTCTTCGACGAACTGCGCGAGGCGGGCCTCACCGACCACGTCGGCGTCTCGAATTTCACGCCCGATCTGCTCCGGGAGGCCCGAGAGATCCTCGACTCGCCGATCGCGGCCCATCAGGTCGAGTGTCACCCTCGGTTCCAACAGCCCGAACTGCGCGAGCTCGCGGCCGACTTCGACCATCGCCTCGTCGGCTACTCGCCGCTCGGTCGCGGTGAGATCCTCGACGACCCCGCGCTCGTCGAGATCGCCGAGCGCAACGACACCGCTCCGGCGGTCGTCGCGCTCGCGTGGTCCCTCGCACGCGACGTGGTCCCCATTCCGAAGGCGACCGGCGACCACGTGCGGGAGAACCTCCAGGCGCGCGAGTTCGAGTTGTCCGCGTCCGACCTCGACGCGATCGACGCGCTCGAACCGGGCGACCGGAAGATCGACCCGGACGACGCCGCCTGGAACCGCTGAGCCGGGAGTAATTGCCGGGTGTTCCCTATTCCTCGAACCGCACCGCGTCCAGCCGCGCCTCCAGCTCCGCGTCGGCCCGCGAGACGAGCGACTCCAGCGGCTCGTCGAGGTACGTCGCCCACTGGTCGACGAATCCCGACCGACCGAGCATCCGCACCGCCCGATAGATCGGTCGTCGCTCCTCGAACCCCGGCGGCAGGCCCCCGAAACGATCGCGGTACCCCGCGTACAGCGCCTCGGAGAACCGCTCCGGGCCGGTGCTGTCGAACCCGTTGAGCAGCTGGTCTTCCGCCCGGACGAGGTCGCGGGCGGGGTCGCCGACGTGCGCCAGCTCCCAGTCGATGAACGCGACGCTGTCGCGGTCGTCGTCGTCGTCGCCGATGCTGTCGCCGTCGCCGTCGTCGTCGTCGCCGATGCTGTCGCCGTCGCCGTCGTCGTCGTCGCCCACGGAACCAGCGGCAACAAACAGGTTCGGCTTCGCCACGTCGCCGTGCAGCAGCGCCGCCGGCGCGTCGGTGAGTCGGTCGCGGTTCGCCTCGACGCAGTCGATCACTGCAGTGTAGTGGTCGGCGAGTCGCTCCGAGGTACCGATCTCGCGAGTTCGCTCGATGGTCGACAGCAGCACGTCCGGCCACGGCGCGGAGTCGAGCGCGAGGCCGACGCTCTCGTCGGCGGCGGTCGCTCCGTACCTCCCTGTCTCCGCCCGTTCCAGCCCGAGGATCTCTCCGTGACGTTCGAAGCGCTCGGCGTGCAGCGTCGCGAGCGTCGACCCCACCCGGCGAAGGAGCGCCCGTCGCTCCGCGTCGACGACCTCGTCCCAGACGTCGAGCAGCTCGCGGCCCGGCGCCGGCCCCGTGACGAGGTACGGGACCGTCGCGTCGGGGTCGGCCGCGAGCACCGTCGGAACTCCGATCGGTCGCTCGGCGGCGACGTAGCGCAACACGCCCCGCTCACGGGCGATACGGCTTCCGTCGCCGTCGAGGGCGACCTTACAGAACGCCCGGCTCCCGTCCGCGAAGACGACACCGACCGTCTCGTTGCCGCCGTTCCACGACGGACCGACGTCGGTTATCCGCTCGACCCTGCGGTCGGGAAACGCGTCGCGGAGGGCGGTCGCCACGGGTTCGTTCACGGTACTCACACCGTATCGTTCGGATGTTAAGACTGTTGTCACACCCGCTAACACGGCGCGGTAATATCTGTTTTATATAGGCCGATGATGTCGAACGCGGAGAAACACCGACACCCTCATATCTGTTGCAGATCCATCAGGTTACGTTGATAGACAGTACGCCGGACGGACGAATCCGATTCGAGGTCGATGAGGCGTGTCTCTGCGTCTGCGACGCGCTGGAGGGCGAGAAGCTCCCGCTCTACGCGGACCGCGAAATCGACTCGCAGCCGGCGCTGCCGGAGCTGTTCCCGTTTCCGGTCGACCGCGCGATCAGCTTCGAAACGGAATCTATCTCGATCCCGTCGTACGCCGGCGTCGGGATCCGTTCCGACACCGGTGAGTTCATCGCACAGCTCGACGAGCCGATGGAGCTCCCGCGCGGGTCGTACTGCGTCGATATTAGCGGGGTGACGAAGGTGTACGTCCGCGCGACGGACGTCGCGGTCGAGGCGACGGGGGCGGCCGGTCCCGACCCGGTCGACTTGCAGTTCGACCGACCGACGACGGTGACGGTCGGTGCTCGCTCGCTGCACAGCACCCCTGAGGCGACGATGACCGTTCCGGACGACCCGGGTGCGCTCGCGGAAGCCGTCTCCGTGCTCGGGTCGTCGATCAAGGAGTTCTCCCCGGAGCGTTCGTGGCCCACCCTCCGCGGGTACCCGCCGCGGATCGAGCGAGGCGAGGAGCTGGACGTGCCGAGTCCGCTCGTGCAGCCGGAGACGGGCGTCGAAGTCGTCGTCAGACCCACCTACGAGGACGTGTACCGGCTCTCGACGCTCGCGTACTACCTCGGTGCCCGGATGGTGACCGGCGACGCGCCAGCGGTCCGACTCGACACCGGCTACGTCGAGCGTCTGCCGACCGACGGGATTGCCCTAGAGGAGCGGGCCGAGGAGCTGCTGCGGACGTGGTTCTTCCTCGACACGCTCGCCCGAACGGAAGGGTACGTCCCCTCCGACCGATACGAGTACGAGCAGGTCGGTCCGAAGCTCCCTTTTTACCCGCCGAACCTCGCCGACCTGTCGATGAGCGAGCGACTGATGGAGTACCTCGAAGTCAATCCCGATATCGTGGCTCCGTACGTGCCCGACTGGCCGACCGAAGCGGTTCTCCGCCCGGTTCCGGAGGCCATGGAGCTGCTCCCGCACCTCGCACACGTGCTCGCACCGGTGCGCGTCCGCGGGAGCGCGGAGCCGGCCGATCCCGACGCGCCGGTCGCGGTGGCCACTTCGACTTGGCTCGCCCCCGACGACGGCGCGGACAGCCGGGATCGAGTTCCGAACCCCGACGCGGACCCGCTCCCGCCGGGAACCGCGGTCCTGACGCCGGAGGCGTACGAGAACGGGCTCCGCCGCCCCACCACGGCACGGGGCGACGTCCGCCTCGTCGCCTTAGCCGGCTCCGCGGACCGCGCCGAGGTGATCCGCCGCGCGCTCTCCGAGCCTGCAGTCCCCGACGGAATCGGCTCGTGGGAAGTCCTCGAGCGACCCGACAGCGAGACGGTCTCGAGGGTGCTCTCGGACCCCGACGTCGACCTCGCGTACTGCGGGCTTCCGGTCGACGGTACCGGTGTCGTCGCCGCGGACGGGCGCGTCGACCTCAGCGGACTCGACGACGGACCGACGATGATCGTGTTCGAGGAGACGGATCGGACACGGATCGGGGTTGAGACGGTTCGAAACGGTACGCTCTCTGCTATCTGTAGTGCGGGACAGCTGTCGCCGTGCTCAGTTCGGACGTTGCTCGGAGGGCTCTCGTTTGACCTCTCTGTTTCGTCCGTAGTCTGGCTACTACCCGATAGTGTGGCAGGCGCTATTCGAACGGTCGGAGATCCGAGCACGTCGCTCACTAGTGATCAGGGACTTCCGGTAAAAGTTATTTCCGTACGTTCCGTCAGTCCGGAGTCTCACCAAGTAACCCGAATGACGGGGTTCACGATGACGTACCGCATCGGATCCGAACAGAGTCTGCTAGGGAAGGAATACACCGAAAAAGTGGATCTCATCGGTGATCCTGAAAAAAAGATGATGGCCTTTGACACCGTGTCGCTATTGGAATTCATCGCGGAGCCGGATATAATCCTCAAACTCAACGGAGAGGTGTTCTTCACCACCGACACCCTCACGGAAGAGCGAATACGTGAATCGGCCTGCCGCGCGCTCGCTACAGAGTCAGACACCGAGCCGCCGGATCTCTCTGATCACCCGTGGATCGACTGAATCCGTCGACTTTCGCAGCTCCCACGACCCCCACGACCGTCTTCCCGTTTTCTGAGCGCTACTCCTGATACGCGACGCGCACCTGCTCCCACTTACCGACTTCCACTAAGTGCGCCTGTAGCTCGTCGGCGTACTCTTGGACGAGTCGCTCGGCGGCCTCGAGCTCCTCGTCGTCGACGCCACCGCCTCCGCCGCCTCCACCGCCCAGCCCGAGCGCGTTCTTAATCGAGCCGAGAATACCGCCGCCGGAGCCGCCGGAGCTCCCGCCCTGTTGTGCCGGAGCCCCGCCCATCGCCGCGACCTGCGATCGGACGTTCTCCAGCTCCGGCATGATCGCCGGGAGGCTGGAGGTGTCGGCGACGATCCGGGCCTCCTCCGGGTCGGCGGCGTTCTCGATCTCGAACTCGGTCGCGGTCATGATGAGCCCCCACTCCTGGCTGGAGAACTGAGAGCCCGCCACGCGGTCGTTGAACTGGTTGTCGACGGCCATGCGCTCGCCGACGATCGCGTCTGTCCACTCGCTCATACCCGGTGTTCGACGGTGGCGGATAAAAGCCGTTCCCACCGCCGTGGCATTCGCGAGAGGCTTTATACCGCTCACCGCCACGATCCGAACATGACCGACCGAACGCGGCGCGACGTGCTCGCGGCCGGCGGGGTCGCGGCGACCGTTCTGCTGGCTGGCTGTGGCGACTCCTCCGGACTGCCCGGCGGCGGCCCCGACTCCGAGCCCGTCGACGGAACCGGCGAGGAGACCGTCGACGTGCTCGTCGGTACCGACGGCGGGTTCGCGTACGCGCCCGAACACGTCGTCGTCGACGTCGACACGACCGTCGTCTGGGAGTGGACCGGCGAGGGAGGCGGCCACAACGTGTACGAGGTGAACGAGCGGTTCGAGTCCGAACTCACCGCGGAGGCGGGGTTCGTCTTCGAGCACACGTTCGCGGAGCCGGGGACGTACGAGTACGTCTGTACCCCCCACCAGACGCAGGGGATGGTCGGGATCGTCGAAGTGGTCGAGTGACCGCTCAGTTTCGTAGGCCGTCGAACGCGTCGCCAGCGAGCCCGGGCCCCACCGGGACCGGCGCGCGACCGGCTTCGATCTGACACGGATCGGCTGCGAGGTCCTCGTCGAGGAGCGAGCCGGTCGCGAGTCCGCACGGGCGGATATCGGGCACCGCGGCCGCGACGTGAACCGCCGCGGTCCGCGCGACGACGGCGTCGATCGTCGTGGTGACGACCGGCTCGACGCCCGCGGATTGGGCCTGCAGCGCGGCGGCGAGCGCGCGGTCCGGTCCGCCGAGCGCCATCGGCTTCAGAACCACGACATCGGCGGCGTCGGCGGCGAGAACCTCGTCGAGGCCGCAGACGGCGAGGGATTCGTCGAGCGCGATCGGCGGAGTCCCGTCGGCGAGCTCGCGGAGCGCGGCGGCGCCTTCGATCTCGTCCGCCGAGAGCGGCTGCTCGACGTACGCGAGGTCGAGCGGTGCCAGTCGCGCTACGGCGCGCTCCGCGGTCGCGCGGTCCCACGCGCCGTTCGCGTCCGCCCGGAGCGCGACCTCTGAGCCGACCGCCCGGCGAACGGTCCGAAGACGGGCGATATCGGCGTCGAGGGTCCGCACGCCGACCTTTATTTTGAGACACTCGAACCCCGCGTCGACGGCCTCCGTTGCGGCCCGGGCGGTCGCTCCGGGGTCGCCGTCGCCGATCGTGGCGTTGACCGGGACAGATTCGGCGGGCTCCCGGACATCGTGACGAGCGGCGAGGTGAGCCCCAAGCGAGCGGTCGGCCGCTCGAGCCCTGACACCGTCGAGCGCCAGCGAGAGGCCGTGTCGCGCGGCTGGAGGCAGTTCCGGATCGAGCGCGTCGGCACGCCTCGCTTCGACCGGATCGCCGTCGAGGTCCGACTGGAATTCGCGAAGCGCCGCCTCGCAGGCCGACAGCGACTCGGTCCACCCCGGAAGCGGAGTCGACTCGCCGATCCCCGTCAGCGACGTGTCGCCGCCAGTCCCATCGACATCGGAAGCGATCGAGACGAGAAACCCCTCTCGTCTGCGTATCTCTCCGTTTGCAGTCCCGAGTGGCGTCGCCAAGCCGAGCGAAAATCGACGGAGCTGCACTGCGCTCGTATCGGCCATTTATATGGCGAGCCCGACGGCGAACGCGACGGCGTACGCCGCGAGGAGCTTACCGGTCGATTCGAGCGCCGGGTTCAGCGCGTCGCCAGCGGTCTCGGTGAGCACCGTTCGAGCGACCGCGGCCGCAAGCGGGAGCGTCACGAGCGGGAGGAGGGTCGCGAGCCCGTACCCCCGCGCGAGGAACCAGAACGGCGTGAGGTACGCGAGCGCGAGCAGCGCGAGGTACTCGACACGGGCGAACCGGTAGCCGAACCGGACCGCAAGGGTGCGTTTGCCCGTCTGGGCGTCCTCCTCGCGGTCGCGGACGTTGTTGACGACGAGGATGTTCGTCGACAGCGCGGCGATCGGGAGGCTGGCCACGACGGCCGCGAGGGTGACGGTCCCGGACGGAATCCACAGCGGGAACGCACCGCCGACGAGCGCGGCCGCCTGCACGTAGTACGTGCCGGTGACCGCGACCACGCCGAAGAAGACGAACACGAACAGGTCACCGAGGCCGTGATAGCCGAGGGGGTACGGCCCGCCCGTGTAGGCGATCCCCGCGGCGACGCTCGCGAGTCCGATCACGAGGATGGGGACGCCGCCGACGGAGACGAGGTAGGTCCCGACGAGGATCGCGGCCGCGAACGTGAGCCACATCGCTCGCTTGACCTCGCCGGGCTCGATGAGACCGCTGGCGACGACGCGAGTGAACCCCTCGCGGTCGTCGGTGTCCGCGCCTTGAATGGCGTCGTAGTAGTCGTTCGCGAAGTTCGTTCCGATCTGGATCAGCGCCGCGCCGACGAACGCCGCGAGCGCGGGCAGCGGCGCGAACGCACCGGCCTCGATCGCGAGCCCGACGCCGACGATCACCGGTGCGGCCGCCGCGGGCAGCGTCTGCGGTCGCGCGGCGATCATCCACGCCCGTCGTCGCGACACGTCGACACTCATTACGTCGCGTACGGCCGTGGCGTCCCTTAACCTTACCATCGATCGCGGCCGTCCGGAGTCTCGGTTCCCTCGATTCGGGTTTCCTTCCGGGACGCCGCCTCCGCGACAGCGACTGCGACGGCCCGCGCTGATCCCGGCGAACGCTACCGAGGCACGTATACCTAACCGCAGGGGGAGCGAACGGCCGCCTATGGCTCGTGTACCTTACGTCGACGCGTCGGATGTACCGGACGAGTACGAGGATCTGCTGGAGTCGTCGCTGCAGGGCAAGCCGCTGCACGTCTACCAGTCGATCGGCAACAACCCCGAGGTGCTCGCAGGGCTGCGGTCGTTCCTCGGATCGCTGTGGACCGACAGCGGACTCTCCGACCGTGAGCGAGAGCTCGTGATCCTCGCGAGCGCTCGCGAGGCGGGGAACCGATACGAGTGGCACCAGCACGTGAACATCGCCCGTGGTGTCGGCATCGACGACGACGAGATCGCCGCGGTCGGAACCGGTGACCTCGACCCGCTCAGCGAGGATGAAACCACGCTTATCGAGTACGCGCACGCCGTCATCCGCGGCGAGGTCGACGCGATCGCTCACGACGAGATCGCCGGGGTGTACGACGACGAGACGATCGTCGGGATCGCTGCGGCTGCCCAGGGATACGATGCGCTCGCCGGAGTGATAGACGCGTTCGATCTCGAACTCGAAGCAGGGACCGAGTTCCACGGCTGGGACCCGCGGTAACGCGGGTTCGATCGCAGGGACCACGGGTTCGATCGCAGGGACCACGGGTTCGATCGCAGGGACCGACAGATACGACACGGGTCGGTCCCTGTGATCGGTATGAGCGACGCGAGGGAGAACGAGGCGGCGACGGAATCGGAGACGGAAGCGGAACGGAGCGGAATCGCCGCGCGCTATGAGGAAGCCGACGGCGAGCGACTGCTCACGTTCTCCGCGGACGGCCGCGACGCGACAGTCGCACAGAATATCGACGGCTACGCGATGCTGAAGGTCCGACAGGGGCCGACCGGCGACGAACTGGAGCGCTACTACGGCTTCGACATGGCGCTCGACCACGCCGCGGAGCTGCTCGGCGTCGACGTCGGCGATCTTCCGGTCCCCGACGCCGCGGTCGACATGGGAATGTGAGGGCGCCGGTCGACCGGTCTCATCGCCTGTCGGAATCCGTACCGTCCATCGGAGAAACCAGCAATCGGTTCCGGTATCGGGAACGGAGGCTCAGCGGCTCCATGGCGCCTCCAGTTCCTCCCAGAGCGCTATATCCGCGGTAGCACCCTCGGAGCGCTCGTTTATTCCCTGTGTACATCTCTCACACCGCTAAATCAATTACTGCGAAACATCATAGCCGTCGCTGAATATTCTCCATAGCCATATTCCCTTATCAGTGGGACCGGTACGGGATGGTACGATGGAGCGAAGACAGTTCCTCAGCGGCACCGGCGCGGCGATCGGCGGCTCGTTGCTCGCCGGCTGTGTCGGCGGGAACGGCGGTCGGACGGTGACAGTCGACTACGCCTACTACAACCCCGTCAGTCTCGTGTTGCGCGAGAAGGGGTGGATGGCGGAGGCGTTCGCGGACACCGACGTCGACATCGAGTGGGTGTTGAGCCTCGGCAGTAACCAGGCAAACGAGTACTCGCAGGGCGGGCAGGCGGAGGTCGCTTCGACCGCCGGGGTCGCAGCGCTGATGGCCCGCTCGAACGGCGTCCCGATCACGACGCCGTACATCTACTCGGAGCCCGAGTGGACCGCCCTCGTCGCCTTCGAGGACGGCGGCATCGAAACCGTCTCCGACCTCGAAGGGAAGCAGGTCGCGGCGACGCGCGGCACCGACCCGTACTTCTTCCTCCTGCAGGCGCTCGACGACGCAGGGCTGAGCGAGGAGGACATCGAGGTCGTTCACCTCCAACATCCCGAGGGCCAGTCCTCGTTGGTACAGGAGAACGTCGACGCGTGGGCCGGGCTCGATCCGCACATGGCGGAGCTGGAGTTGGAACACGACGGCGCGGAGCTGTTCTTCCGCGAACCGGCGTACAACACGTACGGGTTCTTGAACTTCCTCGACGAGTTCGTCGCGGACCACCCCGAGGACGCGCGCCGCGTCATCGAGGCGTACGAACGCGGCCGGGAGTGGGCGCTCGCGAATCCCGCGGAGACCGCGGGGATCCTCGCGAGCGAGTCGGACATGTCCGAACCGGTCGCCGAGCGCGTGTTCACCGAGCGGAACGACCTCTCCGAGCCGATTCCCGGCGACGCACATCGCGACCTGCTCGCCGACCTCGCGCCGATCCTCGAGCGCGAGGGGCTCGTCGCGGACGACGCCGACCCGGCAGGCAGCATCGACGACCTCCTCGACGGCTCGTTCGCGTCCGACCTCGTCGCGGGGGGCGAGTGAGATGGCGACCGGGAACGAAGCCGCGAGGGATCGATTCGGGGTCGGCGGCGTCGCACGCGTCTTCCCGGACGCGGACCGGTTCCGCTGGCTGCTCGGACTGGTCGTGCCCGCGACGCTCGTCGTCGTCTGGCATCTGCTCGTCGCGAGCGGCGTCTTCGCCGCCCATCAGCTCCCGGCACCGCTCCGAGTCGTCGGAACCCTCTACGGGATGGGCGTCTCCGGCGAGCTGTGGGGGCACATCGCGATCACGCTGCAGCGGGTGTTCTTCGGCGTCGCGCTCGGCGCGTCCGTGGGGATCGTGCTCGGCACGCTCACCGGCCTCTACGGACTCGCGAGCGACCTGCTCGACCCCCTTCTGCAGAGCCTCAAGAACATTCCGTCGCTCGCGTGGGTGCCGCTGTTCCTGCTGTGGTTCGGGATCGGCGAGGGCGCGAAGGTGCTGCTCATCGCCGTGGGCGCCTTCTTCCCCGTCTATCTCAACCTCTCGACGGGCATCGCCGCGGTGAGCGAGGACCTGATCGAGGTCGCCGAGGTGTACGACCTCGGACGAGTCGAGTCGCTGCGACGCGTCGTGTTCCCCGCTGCGGTGCCGAGCCTGCTCGTGGGGCTTCGCGGCGGCGTCGGCCTCGCGTGGATGTTCGTCGTGGCCGCGGAGCTGATCGCGGCGAGTCAGGGGATCGGCTTCCTGATGAGCGACGGGCGGGTGCTCGCCCGCCCCGACATCATCGTCGGCTCGATCCTGTTGTTCGCCTTCTTCGGGAACCTGTCGGACCTCGCCGTCAAGGGGGTGGAACGACGTGCCGTCGACTGGTGAGAAACTCGAATCCGGCACGAACCGGCACGCGGCCGAGTGCGACGCGAACCGGCACGCGACCGAGTGCGACACGAGCGGAACCGCCTCCGACCCCGCGCTCTCCGTCAGCGGACTCACGAAGCGGTACGGGGACACCGTCGCGCTCGAAGATGTCGACCTCGCGGTCGCGGACGGGGAGTTCGTCGCCGTCGTCGGTCCCTCGGGCTGCGGCAAGTCGACGCTGCTGCGCGTGCTCTCCGGCCTCGAAGCGGAGTTCGAGGGAACGGCCGCGGTCGACGGGCGGGACGTCCGTGAGGGCGGCAGCGACGCGGTGGGGATGGTGTTCCAGGAGCCGCGCCTGCTCGCGTGGGCGGACGTTCGAGAGAACGTCGCCGTCGGGCTTCCGGCCGACGTGGACCCGAGCGACCCCGCGGCGCGCGAGCGGATCGACGACCTGATCGAGACGGTCGGGCTCGGCGGATTCGCGGGGCATCGCCCCGGCGAGCTGTCGGGCGGGATGGCCCAGCGCGTCTCGCTCGCCCGCGGGCTCGCATACGAGCCGGAGGTACTGCTGCTCGACGAGCCGTTCTCCGCGCTCGACCAACTGACGAAACACGAACAGCAGGACAACCTGCTCGACGTTTGGACCGAGCAGGAGACGACGGTCGCGCTCGTCACGCACGACGTCGAGGAGGCGGCGTACCTCGCGGACCGCGTCGTCGTGCTCGGCGGCCAGCCCGGGACCGTCGAGGCCGTGATCGACATCGACGCCGATCGACCCCGAGAGCGGACCGATCCGGACCTGTTGGCGGCTCGCGAGACGATCACGACCGCGCTCGGAGTGTGATCTAGTTGGCTGACTGGTAGAGATCCAGTTGGCTGACTGGTAGAGATCCAGTTGGCTGAGTCGCAGAGGTCCCGCCCAGCGTGGAGCGCTCGCCCGACGTCGGCGGCGCGCGCTGGCCGTGGCCGGAACAAAACGAACGTCGATCCCTCTTATTAATCGGGTTCCGAAACCACATAACCGCCCAGCAGTCAGTGTGTGTATAAGGTGTATAAACACATACAGTCGCGTTGAGGTCATGCGATTTCGATCAATCACGTTCCCGTCATACCGCGAACCCGACTTGTCGTTTTTGTGAACGGCACAAGGGTTAAGTTCTCAACCGTATTGTCGTCAGTCGATGACAGACATCACGGAGGCTTCGTCGGACACCCCGGCGGATCGAGTTCTTCCAGGGCACGATAGCTTCTAACATCGAAATCGGTCCTGTACGGATCTTCGACACGACGTTACGAGACGGAGAACAGTCACCACGGACGTCGTTCAGCTACGACGAGAAACGCCGCATAGCGGCGACGCTGGACGACATGAACACCCACGTCATCGAGGCGGGGTTCCCGGTGAACTCGGACGCGGAGTTCGAGGCCGTGAGCGACATCGCCGCCGCGACGGACACCACCGTCTGCGGGCTCGCCCGGGTCGTCGAGGGCGACATCGACGCCGCGATAGATTCCGGCGTCGAGATGGTCCACGTGTTCGTCTCCACCAGCGACGTACAGCTGGAGGACTCGATGCACGCGACCCGCGAGGAGGCGAAAGAACGCGCGGTCGACGCCGTCAACCAGGTGAAAGACGCAGGCGTCGAGTGCATGTTCTCGCCGATGGACGCCACCCGGACCGATCCCGAGTACCTGATCGACATCGTCGAGGCGGTCTCCGACGCGGGGACCGACTGGATCAACATCCCCGACACCTGCGGCGTCGGGATGCCGACCAGCTTCGGGCAGACGGTGAAAGCCGTCGTCGAGGCGACCGACGCGCGCGTCGACGTCCACACCCACGACGACTTCGGGATGGCCGCCGCGAACGCGATCATGGGCTTCGAGAACGGCGCGGAGCAGGCGCAGGTGTCGGTCAACGGGATCGGCGAGCGCGCCGGCAACGCCGCCTACGAGGAGGTCGTGATGGCGGTCGAGTCGGTGTACGGCGTCGACACCGGGATCGACACGACGCAGATCACCAAGCTGGCCCGGATCGTCGAGGAGGCCTCGGACATCCCGGTACCGGCGAACAAGCCAATCACCGGCCGGAACGCGTTCGCCCACGAGTCGGGCATCCACGCGGCCGGCGTCATCGAGAACGCCGACACGTTCGAGACCGGCGTGATGACCCCGGAGATGGTCGGTGCCGAGCGGGAGTTCGTGCTCGGGAAACACACCGGCACTCACAGCGTGCGCAAGCACCTCGTTGAGGCCGGTTTCGACCCGACCGACAGCGAGGTCCGACGCCTCACCAAACGGGTCAAAGAGTACGGCGCCGGTAAGCGGCAGGTGACCGCAGGCGACGTCGAGCGATTCGCGGAAGAGGCCGGTATCGACCGCGAGGAGGAGGAGGTCCGGATCTGATGGCCGCGTCCCTGTTCGAGGAGCCCGCCGAGCGACCGCCGGCGTCGCGCGAACGAGGTCGGGTATCGCGCCCCCTCTCCGTCCGCACGGGTTTCCGTGCGGGCCGCGCTCCCCGACGGGGAGACCACGCTTCCCGACAGGGATTTATACTGCGCCCACATTGGTCCGACCGAGATGCGACGGCACACCACGCTTTCGTCGACCGCCGACGTCGCCGGAGCCGTCGCGCCGATTATTGTAGGGGTATAACCCCCTACATCACCCCTTCCTCACCGATACGACGCATCGACGAACGCCAGTCGGCGGGCCGCGGTTCGCCCGTCCGCTCGGCGTTCCGAGCGACCGAGTCTCACATCCGCGAGATGCCACACCAAACACCACCACGACAATGAGCGACACAGCAGCACAGCCACGAGAGGACGAAACAGAGGAGCCCACGGAGCGCGCACAGTCGTCCGAGCCGCCGGCCGAAGAACCCGACACGGGATCGGTGTCGACCGGGGCCGACTCGGTCGTCGCCGCGCTCGAGGCGGCCGGTGCCCAGACGGCCTTCGGGGTGCAGGGCGGCGCGATCATGCCCGTCTACGACGCGCTGTACGGCTCGTCGATCACTCACGTCACGATGGCGCACGAACAGGGAGCCGCGCACGCGGCAGACGCCTACGGCGTCGTCGCCGGCGACCCCGGTCTCTGTCTGGCCACGTCCGGACCGGGAGCGACGAACCTCGTCACGGGGATCGCCGACGCCGACATGGACTCCGACGCGATGTTAGCGCTGACCGGGCAGGTGCCGACGGAGTTCGTCGGTAACGACGCGTTCCAAGAGACCGATACGATCGGCGTCACCCGCCCCATCACGAAGCACAACTACTTCGCGGGCGGCGCCGACACGGTCGGCGACACGGTCGGCGAGGCGTTCGAGCTCTCGCGGGCCGGTCGTCCCGGGCCGACGCTCGTCGACCTGCCGAAAGACGTCACTCAGGACGAGACCGACCGCACGCCCGGTCCCGCGTCGCCGCCGCCGGGGAGCGCCCCCGACCCGAACGCCGACGCCGAGGCGGTCCAAGAGGCCGCCCGGGCCATCGAGAACGCGGAGCGCCCGCTGTGTCTGTTCGGCGGCGGCGTGATCAAAGCCGAAGCGAGCGGCGCCGCGCGGACGTTCGCGCGAAACTACGGCGTTCCGGTGACGACCACGATGCCCGGCATCGGTTCGTTCCCCGAGGACGACGAACTGTGTCTCTCGTGGGCCGGGATGCACGGGACCGGCTACGCCAACATGGCGATCACGCACACCGATTGCCTGATCGCGGTCGGCACCCGGTTCGACGACCGGCTCACCGGCGGGATCGACACGTTCGCGCCCGAGGCCGAGGTCGTTCACATCGACATCGATCCGGCGGAGATATCGAAGAACGTCCACGCGGACTACCCGCTCATCGGCGACGCGAAGCGCGTCCTCGATCAACTGACCGCGGCGGTCCGTGAGGCCCCCGACGCCGAGGCGTGGCGCGACCAGTGCGCCGAGTGGAAGGAGACGTATCCGCTCACGTACGCGACGCCGGACGACGAGCCGCTGAAGCCGCAGTTCGTCGTCGAGGCGTTCGACGAGGCGACCGACGACGACACCATCGTGACCACCGGCGTCGGCCAACACCAGATGTGGGCCTCCCAGTTCTGGACGTACTCGGAGCCCCGGACGTGGGTCTCCTCGCACGGGCTCGGGACGATGGGATACGGCGTTCCGGCGGCGATCGGCGCGCGCGTCGCGGCCAACAACATGGGCGAGACGGACCGCGACGTGGTGTGTTTCGACGGTGACGGCTCCTTCCTGATGACGATGCAGGAGCTGTCCGTGGCCGTCCGCGAAGACCTCGATATCACGATCGCCGTGCTCAACAACGAGTACATCGGGATGGTCCGACAGTGGCAGGACGCGTTCTACGAGGGCCGCCACATGGCCTCGGACTACACGTGGATGCCCGAGTTCGACAAGCTCGCCGAGGCGTTCGGCGCTCTGGGCCTCCGCGTCGACGACTACGACGAGGTCGCGCCCGCGGTCGAAGAGGCGCTCGCGTACGACGGTCCCGCCGTGATCGACTTCCACGTCGACCCGGCGGAGAACGTCCTACCGATGGTTCCGAGCGGCGGTGCGAACGGGCAGTTCGCCACCGCGGAGGACCAGCTATGAGCGGCGATTCGTCTGCGTCCGGGTCCGACGGGAGCCCCGTGCCTGACTCTCGACCCCTGCCCGGCGAACAGCCGGCTCCCGAGGAGCGCCCCCATCCAGAGGGACGCCGAAACCTCGAAGGGATCCGGATCGATCCCGTCCTGGAGGCGGAACACGACTCCCGTCGCGCGGTCATCTCCGCGCTGGTGGAGGACGAACCGGGGGTGCTCGCGCGCGTCTCCGGGCTCGTCTCCCGTCGCCAGTTCAACATCGAGAGTCTCACCGTCGGCCCCACGACCGTCGACGGCCACTCGCGGATCACGATGGTCGTCGAGGAGACCGATCCCGGCATCGACCAGATCGAAAAGCAGATGGCGAAGCTGAAGCCCGTCATCTCCGTCGGCGAGGTCGCGGGCAACGCGGTCACCTCGGAGCTCGTCCTCCTCAAGGTGGAGGGCGACGAACCGGCCGAGGTACACGCGATCACGGAGATGTACGACGGTCGGACCGTCGACGCCGGCCCCGAGACGATCACCGTCGAACTCACCGGCGACAAGTCCCGGATCGACAACGCGATCGGCGCCTTCGACCGGTTCGGGATCGTCGAAATCGCGCGGACGGGTCCGACGGCCCTCGCGCGCGGCGACACCCCCACGGCACCTGGAGAGAAACCCGGAACGGCCGGTGAACCGACACCGCACAACAGTAGCTAACGACAGCTACCGACACCCAACTTCACTACACATGACCGAAGACGACACGCAGACGTTCGATTCGACAGTATACTACGACGACGACGCCGACGGCGAGGCGATCGCCCACAAGACCGTGGCGGTCCTCGGCTACGGCTCGCAGGGACACGCCCACGCGCAGAACCTGAACGACAGCGGGGTTGACGTGATCGTCGGCCTCCGCGAGGACAGCTCCTCGTGGGACGCCGCCGAGAGCGACGGGCTCCGCGTCGAGACGCCCGCCGACGCCGTCGCCGAGGCCGACATCGTGAGCGTTCTCGTCCCCGACACGGTCCAGCCGGACGTGTACGAGAACGCCATCGAGCCGAACCTGGAGGCGGGCGACACGCTGCAGTTCGCCCACGGGTTCAACATCCACTACAACCAGATTCAGCCGCCCGAAGACGTCGACGTGACGATGGTCGCGCCGAAGTCGCCGGGACACCTCGTCCGCCGGAACTACGAGAACGACGAGGGGACTCCCGGGCTGCTCGCCGTCTACCAGGACGCCACGGGCGAGGCCCACGAGGAGGGACTCGCGTACGCGGCCGCCATCGGTTGCGCTCGCGCGGGCGTCGTCGAGACGTCCTTCCGCGAGGAGACCGAGACCGACCTCTTCGGCGAGCAGGCCGTCCTCTGTGGCGGCGTCACCTCGCTGATCAAGCAGGGGTACGAGACGCTCGTCGACGCCGGCTACTCGCCGGAGATGGCGTATTTCGAGGTGCTCAACGAGATGAAGCTCATCGTCGACCTGATGTACGAGGACGGGCTCGGCGGTATGTGGGACTCCGTCTCAGACACCGCCGAGTACGGCGGGCTGACGCAGGGGGACGTCGTCGTCGACGAGCACGCCCGCGAGAATATGGAAGCGGTGCTGGAGAAGGTTCAGGACGGAACGTTCGCCCGCGAGTGGATCGTCGAGAACCAGGCGGGCCGCCCGAACTTCGAGCAGCTCCGTACCGCGGAAAAGAACCACGAGATCGAGGCGGTCGGCGAGGAGCTCCGCGGGCTGTTCGCGTGGCAGGACGAGTCGGAAGACGACGAGGAGGAGTCGGCCGAGGTGACGGCCTGATGGGCGCTGACAGCGGGGCGAATCGGGAACGATATGCCGTGCGACCCGCGGGTGATCCCCGATGAGTACGGGGACTCTGTACGACAAGGTGTGGGACCGCCACACGGTGACGCGGTTGCCGACCGGACAGGACCAGCTGTTCGTCGGGCTCCACCTCGTCCACGAGGTCACCAGCCCGCAGGCGTTCGGCATGCTGAAGGAGCGCGATCAGGAGGTCGCGTTCCCCAAACGCACGCACGCGACGGTCGATCACATCGTTCCGACCGGGAACCGCGATCGACCCTACCGCGACGAGGCCGCAGAGGAGATGATGGCGGAGCTCGAAGCGAACGTCCGCGGGTCCGGCATCGACTTTTCCGATCCGGACTCCGGCAATCAGGGGATCGTCCACGTTATCGGACCGGAGCAGGGGCTCACACAGCCCGGCATGACGATCGTCTGTGGCGACTCGCACACGTCGACGCACGGCGCGTTCGGCGCGCTGGCGTTCGGTATCGGCACCTCGCAGATCCGCGACGTGCTGGCGACGGGCTGTGTCGCGATGGAGAAACAGAAAGTCCGCAAGATCGAGGTCACGGGCGAGCTCGGCGAGGGCGTCACCGCGAAGGACGTCATCCTGACGATCATCGGGGAGCTCGGCACCGACGGCGGCGTCGGCTACGTGTACGAGTACGCCGGCGAAGCCGTCGAGAAGCTGGGCATGGAGGGGCGGATGTCCATCTGTAACATGTCCATCGAGGGCGGCGCCCGCGCGGGCTACGTCAACCCCGACGAGACCACCTACGAGTGGCTGAAAGAGACGGACGCGTTCGCAGATAACCCCGAGGAGTTCGAGCGGCTGAAACCCTACTGGGAGTCGATCCGGACCGACGACGACGCCGAGTACGACGACGTCGTCACCATCGACGGCTCCGCCATCGAGCCGACGGTGACGTGGGGGACCACGCCCGGACAGACCGCGGGTATCACCGAGCCGATTCCGGACCCCGACGATCTGCCTCCGGAGGACCGCGACACCGCCCGCCGCGCGCAGAAACACATGCGCGTCGAGCCGGGCGACACGATGGAGGGCTACGAGATCGACGTGGCGTTCCTCGGTTCCTGCACGAACGCGCGCCTGAAGGACCTCCGCGAGGCCGCCGCGTTCGTCGAGGGCCGCGAGGTCGACGACGACGTTCGCGCGATGGTCGTCCCCGGCAGCCAGCGCGTCCGGGACGCCGCCGAAGCGGAAGGGCTCGACGAGATATTCACCGACGCGGGCTTCGACTGGCGCGAGCCCGGCTGTTCGATGTGTCTGGGGATGAACGACGATCAGCTGGAGGGCGACGAGGCGAGCGCCTCGTCGTCGAACCGGAACTTCGTGGGCCGGCAGGGCTCGAAGGACGGCCGCACCGTGCTGATGAGTCCGATCATGGTCGCGGCCGCGGCGGTGACCGGCGAGGTCACCGACGTCCGCGAACTCGAGGAGGTGGCGACCGTATGAGCACCCCCGAGTTCAGCGCCGGCGAGGCGCCGGCGGAGAAGGTCACCGAGGTCTCCGGCACCGGGATTCCGGTCCGCGGCAACGACATCGACACCGACCAGATCATCCCGGCTCGGTTCATGAAGGTCGTCACCTTCGACGGGCTGGGGCAGTTCGCCTTCTTCGACCAGCGGTTCGACGACGCGGACAACGAGAAGGAGCACCCGTTCAACGAGGACCAGTATCAGGGCGCGAACGTGCTCGTCGTCAACGCGAACTTCGGCTGCGGCTCCTCGCGCGAACACGCGCCGCAGGCGCTGATGCGCTGGGGAATCGACGCCGTCGTCGGCGAGTCGTTCGCGGAGATCTTCGCGGGCAACTGCCTCGCGCTCGGCATCCCGACGGTCACCGCCGATCAGGAGTCGATCGAGGCGCTTCAAGACTACGTCGAGGCCAATCCCGACGCCGACGTCGACATCGACGTGGCCGCGGAGACGATCACGTACGGCGACACCGTGATCGACGCGGCGGTCCACGACGCACAGCGGAAGGCGCTCGTCGAGGGCGTCTGGGACACCACGGCGCTGATGGGCGCGAACCCGAGCGCGGTCCGCGAGACCGCTCGGTCGCTGCCGTACGTCCCCGAGGAGCACATCCCGGAGGATACGGCGTGAGCTACGAAGTCGTCGTCATCGAGGGCGACGGTATCGGACGGGAGGTCGTTCCGGCCGCCCTGGAGGTGCTCGACGCGCTCGACGTCGACTTCGAGTTCGTCGAGGCGGACGCCGGCGACGCGGTAAAGGAAGCGACCGGCGAGGCGCTCCCCGCCGAGACGTACGAGGCGGCCGCGAACGCCGACGCGACGCTCTTCGGTGCGGCCGGCGAGACCGCAGCCGACGTTATCCTTCCACTGCGGGACGCCGTCGAGTCGTTCGTCAACATCCGGCCCGCGAAGGCGTACCCGGGCGTGGACGCGCTTCGCCCGGAGACGGACGTCGTCTTCCTTCGAGAGAACACCGAGGGCGTGTACTCGGGGCACGAGAACCGACTCAGCGACGACCTCTCGACGCTGACCCGAGTCGTCACCTCGTCGGCCTCGCGCGAGCTCGCCGAGTACGCCTGCCAGTTCGTCGCCGACGGGCGCGGCCCCGTCGGTGACGCTGACGAGGGGTTCACCGTCGCTCACAAGGCGAACGTGATGCGCGAGACGGACGGTCGGTTCCGCGAAGCGGTGCTCGCGGTCGCGGACGAACACGGCGTCGACGCCGACGAGGAGCTAATGGACGCGTTCGCGACGAAGATCGCGCTCGATCCGACGCAGTACGGCGTCGTCGTCTGCCCGAACCTCGCCGGGGACGTGCTCTCGGATCTCGCCGCGGGACTCGTCGGCGGGCTCGGGCTGCTCCCCTCGGCGAACGTCGGTCACGACAACGCGCTGTTCGAGCCGGTCCACGGTACCGCCCCGGACATCGCCGGCGAGGGGACCGCGAACCCGACGGCGGCGGTTCTGTCCGCCGCCATGCTGTTAGAGTACCTCGGTCACGTCGAAGAGGGTCAGCGCGTCCGGGACGCCGTTGAGGGCGTGCTCTCGGACGGACCGCGTACCGGCGACCTCGGCGGCGACGCGACGACAGAAGAAGTCACGGCCGCGATCGTCGGTCGATTGTAGGGCACGGACGAACCACAAGAAACGAAACCCTGCGGCCCCTCCGTCAGCGTATGAGCAACTACTCGGTCGCGCTGGAAGCTGCTTGGTTGGTCCGTGATGTCGAGGAGACCGACGACGCCATCGGCGTCGCGGTCAGCGAAGCCGGCAAGCGACTCAACGAGACGGACAAACAGTACGTCGAAGTCGAACCCGGCGTCACTGGCTGTCCCGCCTGCGGAGAGCCGTTCGACGCCGCGTTCCTGGCCGCGAACACGGCCCTCGTCGGACTCCTCTTGGAGATCGATATCTTCAATGCGGACAGCGAAGAGCACGCCGAACGGATCGCGAAAAGCGAGGTCGGCGGCGCGCTGCGCGACGTCCCGCTCGAAGTCATCGAGATCATCGAAACGGAAAGCGACGAAGACGACGACGAGTAACGTCTCGGATTTCGTCCGGCAACGACCTCGCCATATCGGTCGTCGCCGAAACCTTTTCTAATAACCCGGAGTTATCCCTCCTATGGAACTCCCGACGCCACAGGACCTCCGCGAGCGCCGGACGACGCTCGAACTGACGCAAAGCGAACTCGCGGACGCGGCCGACGTCTCACAGCCGCTTATCGCTCGAATAGAGGGCGGTGACGTCGACCCGCGGCTTTCGACGCTCCGCCGCATCGTCAACGCGCTCGAAGAGGCGAAAGGCGAAGTCGTCCGTGCGACCGATCTCATGAACGAGACGGTGATCAGCGTCGCACCCGACGACGCGGTGCGCGAGGCAGTTGCGCTGATGGAGGAAGAGGCGTACTCCCAGCTGCCGGTGCTCCAGAACGGCGTGCCGGTCGGTTCGATCAGTCAGGGAGACGTGATCCACGCGGGCGAGAACGTCGGCGATCACCCGGTCAGCGAGGTGATGAGCGAGTCGTTCCCGACGGTCGCACCCGGCGCCACGGTGGACGAAGTCCGGAATCTGCTCGACCACTACAAGGCCGTGATGGTCACCGACGGCGGCGAAACGGTCGGGATCATCACCGAGGCAGACATCGCAGCGCATCTGTCGTAATACGACTGCTGAACCTTTTGTAGCATACCGCGGCCAGACCGCGCGTGGCCTGAATACGGCCCGCGACGGTCGAGGCGGGAGCCCGGTGCGCCGTCGCGGCGATATCTCACGCGCCGGCTGTTCGCCATCTCTCGACAGCGGTCGGTGCGGCGCGAGTAAGAGAAGAGACCCTCTTACAGCTCCAATCCGCGGATCGCGACGCTGGCCGCGCCGTCTGCTGTCTCGACGCGACCGATCACGCGGCCGTCCGTCTCGGCCGCCAGCGACTCGGCTGCCTCGGAGTCGACCGCCGCGACGAATCCGGTTCCCATGTTGAACGTGCGGTGCATCTCCTCGTCGGACACGTTCCCCTCCGACTGTACGAACTCGAAGACGGAGTGCGGATCGAAGGCGTCCTCGACCACGTATCGGTGGTCGCCGAGGCGTTCGAGGTTCGTCCACCCACCGCCGGTGACGTGGGCCGCGGCCCGCACGCCGTGCTCGCGCATCGGGTCGAGGAGGTCCGTGTATATCCGCGTGGGTTCGAGGAGCGCCGCTCCGACGGAATCGTAGCCGTCGAACGGGCACGCGTCCGTGTACGCGTGGTTCCGCGTGGCGGCCTCGCGGGCGAGCGTCAACCCGTTCGAGTGAATCCCGGAGGAGCGCCATCCCACGAGTGCGTCGCCCGGCTGCGCCTCGCCCTCGAACACCGCGTCCTTCGCGGCGAGCCCGGCGCAGGTCCCGGCCAGATCGAGACCGCGGATCACCTCCGGCATCACGGCGGTTTCACCTCCGACGAGTTCCATGTCCGCCAATTCCGCGCCGCGGGCGAGCCCGTCGCCGACCTGCTTCGCGAAGCGCTCGTCCGGTTCGTCGACCGCGAGGTAGTCCACGAACGCCACCGGTCGGACGCCTGCAGCGACGAGATCGTTGACGTTCATCGCGATACAGTCGATGCCGACCGTCGAGTAGTCGCCGAGTGCCTCGGCGACGAGCAGCTTCGTCCCGACGCCGTCGGTGGCCAACGCGAGGTAGCGGTCGCCGATATCGAGGAGCCCGGCGTAGTCGCCTTCGCTCTCGCCGACCGCGCCGATCAGAGCCGCGGTCGCCGCCTCGCTGGCGTCGATGTCGACGCCGGCGTCCGCGTACGTCAGCTCATCGTCTTCGGTCGATTCCTCGCTCGTGTCGTCACGGCCGATGTCCCCGGCGTCGCCCTCGGTCATAGTACGTGAGGGACGCTCGCGGAGCAAAAGCGCACCGTTCCCTGCGAGATGAGTGTGCGGTGTTCATCGCATCACGACCGGACCCGTGAGGCGTCAGGGTGTATCGCCGGTCAGGACGCGTACCTCCGGTCAGAACGGCCCGCCGAATCCGAGTCCGCCGACGAACACTAATCCGACCGAGAGCAGCACCGACGGAACGAAGATCGCCGCCCACACCACCTTGCTCCACCCGATTACGGTCTTGCCGTCAAGCGGGCCGTAGGGGATCAGGTTGAACGCTGCCAGAAACACGTTGATCGCGATCCCCCGGGATCCGATCAGGGTGAGGACGCCGCTACCGACGATCGGCCCGACGAGGAGCGCCGGCAGGAAGACGAGGGTGAGCAGCAGGTTCACGACGGGCCCCGCGAGCGCGATGTGTCCGTGCTCTCGGTCGGTCAACCGACCCCGGTGGTGGACCGCCCCCGGAGCGGCGAAAATGAACCCCAGAAGCGAGCTCATCACGGCGAGAAACAGCATGCTGTTGTCCGCGCGGAACTCGGCGATCTGGTCGTAGTGGACCGCCACCACCTTGTGGGCGATCTCGTGGAGCAGGAAGGCGACGCCCGCGGTGAGGAGGCTGACGAGCAGCGGTAACACGACTCCGGCCGCGAGTAGCCGGTCGAAGCCGGCGGTGCCACCGACGAAGAAGAACGTGAACGCGACGCCAAGCGCGAGCCACGCGACCAGCAGGTCGCGGAGTTCGACGCCGCTGAAGTAGAGGCTCCCGATTCGTCGCCCTTGGAATCCACCGCTCATGCCGTCCCCACGATCGCGTTTCGGATCAGTTCGGCACCACTCCGAGCGCCGTCGATCATCAGTTTACCGACCTCATCGACGCCGCCGACCTCGGCGCCGAACATCGCCGGGATGACGTACACCGCGAACAGGAAGCTCGCGACGATGCTCCCGACGTTCGTCATGGCGACGATAACGATGAGCTTGAACAGCGGCACGTCGAGCATCGCGGAGACGAGCTCGGACGGCGACTTGGTCTCGTCGGACAGCAGATCGTTTAACGCTCCGATGTCGCCCACGTTTACCGTCAGGCTGCGCAGTTCGACGTAGCCGGTGAACCACCCGGGTGCGAGCATCGGATTGATCGACGTCATCCACGCGACGGCGCCGCCGACGCTCGCGGAGGTCCAGCGGGCGCCAGCGGCCTTCGCGAACGCGAACGCGAACACGGCGTTGATGAGGAACCACGCGCCGAACAGCCGGAAGAGGAAGGCGTTCTCCACGCCTGCCAGCGCCAAGAGGACAAAGAAGGCGACGAACGCGATCGTGATCCCGTAGCCGATCGCTTTCTTCCACGGGAGCCCACGACCGGACTCCCGTCCGACGAGGGTCTCCATCGGGGGAAGCGTCGCCGGGTTCGCGAGATACCCCTCGATCCCGGCTCGGTGACCGGCACCGACCACGGCGACCACGTCGTGGCCGGCGTCGCGCAGCGCGACGAGTCGGTGCGCGATGAACGCGTCGCGCTCGTCGATGAGCGCCTCTGCGCCGCCCGGTGAAAACTGACGGAACTCCTCCATCATCATCGTCACCACGTCGGTGTCGGTGAGCTCCTCCATTCTGAGCTCCTCGATGCCGCCGTGGTCCGGGTCACCGCCTCGCCCGACGAGCCCGAGAAGCAGCGCGACGACGACACCCAGAGTTAGTCCGAACGAAAGGCCGAGCCCGAGGCTTCCGACAGCACGTACGGTGAATCCGCCCAGATACGCCGAGACGAGCCCGTTAGCGGCACCGAACGCCGCGACGGTGATCCCGGAACTGACGCCGAGGACGGCCGCGGCGTAGAGCCGGGCGTCGGGCGAGAGTCCGATCTTCCCGATCTGGTCGACGACGACGGCGACGGCGATCCCCGCGAGAACGCCGCCGGTGACGCTCGTCAACAGCGCGTCCGTGACGCCGATACTCCCGCCGAAGAGGCCGATCGCCGGACCGGCGAGGATCCCGACGAACAGGCCGACGACGACGCCGACGATCCGAGAGTCAGTGACGCCGAACGCGAGGCCCCCGACCATCCGGAGCTTCTCCGTCAGCGACATCCGGGCCCAGAACCGCTGGATCGTCGTCTGAATATCTCGGTCGACCAAGGCAACGTCGATTCCGAGCGCCTCGGCGACATCGATTGCCGCCTTCATGTCGGCACCGGGCTCAATGTCGAATCGGTCTCCGAGCTGGGTCTGGACGTACGAGAGCATCCAGTACGCGAGGAACTGGAAGACCGTGTTTCCCTTCAGGAGGTCGCCAGCGTCGAGGTCGCCAGGGGTCTCACCTTGCAGCTGCCGGTATCGCCCCTCGTCCAGCTCGACTGCAACGACATCGGGGCGCTCTCGTTCGATCGTCTCTTCGACCTCATCTACCGACTGTTCCGAGATGTGTGCGGTTCCGACAACGTTGACTGAGCCGGACGTGGCTGCCACACCGCCCGACTCCGCACCGCCTCCACTACTGCCCCCGGTGTTGGCGTCCGCCGTCGGAGGTGGCGACCCGCCCGCCGATCCTCCTGGCGTTTCTGTCATTGCCACGACCTACTCCGTCGCCGCGTTTAGGGTTTGTGAGTCGAGATCGGATGCGGGCGAGCTGCGCTGCGTCGCGAGTCGACAGCGGATACTGACGAAATGCGACGGCGTGATCCAATAAATTTGTATTCTCACGTGGTAGAGACACGCGTATGTCTCGGCTGCTCCCCTCCCTGCCGGACGCGACGCCCGACGATCGGGAGCCCCGAGTCGTCGGTGTCGACGAGGAGGACGCGGACGACCTCATCGCCGCGCTCGGGTCCGAAACGGCGCGCGAGATTCTCACCCATCTCCACGACGAACCGGCGACGAAATCGGAGCTCGCCGCCGCGGTCGACACGTCGCTCCAGAACGTCCAATACCATCTCTCGAAGCTCGACGGCGCGGATCTCGTCGACGTCGTCGATACGACGTACTCAGAGAAGGGCCGCGAGATGGACGTGTACGCGGCCGCCGACGAGCCGCTCGTGCTGTTCGCTGGTAGCTCAGAGGCGTCTCACGGCATCAAGTCGGCGCTATTGCGCCTTCTCGGCGGGTACGGCCTCATCGGATTGGGGGCTCTCGCGGCCCAACGATTGCTCTCCGTGAGTCCGGTGACGCCGTATCAGTCGGCCGCTGACGGTGGCGACGCGGGGGTCGCGACGGACGACGCCGTCGCCGAGGACGCTGATGGCGGCGCGAGCGAGTTCGATACCGCGGTCGAGCTGGTCGCCGATCCGCTGGCCGACACCGCTCTCTCGCTTCTCGAACCCGGCGTCGTGTTCTTTCTCGGAGCTGCGCTCGTGTTCACACTCGCGTGGGCGTACTGGTATCGGACGGCGAAGTGACCGGTCGGACAGATCGGACAGCGAAGTGACCGGTCGGACGGCGACGTGACGGATATCGAGGCGCGTCTTCCCGGCGGCCCCGACGACCGCGCTCGGGCACGACGCGGATCGGTGGGACAGCTATTCATGCCGCCGCCACTACGATCCGATATGAACCACGAAGCCGAGGTCGTCGGAGTCGGGGCGGGCTCTGCGCCCGGCGGCGACGTGCCGGCGGTCATCCTCTCCGTGCGCGGGGAGTACGTCCCGATATTCGTCAGCGCCGACCAGGCGCAGTCGATAGGAATGGCACTGGAAGGCGAACCGTTCGACCGCCCGCTCACACACGATCTCCTCCTGGAAGTGCTCACCGAGTTCGGCGGCGCTATCGACCGCGTCCGAATCGACGACCTCCGAGAGGGAACGTTCTACGCGAAGGTCGACGCCGAGCGCTACGAGGACGGCGAGCCCGATCAATTCGTCTTCGACGCGCGGCCCTCCGACGCGCTCGCGCTCGCCGTCCGAATCGACTGCCCCATCAGCGTCTCAGACGACGTGATCGACGAAGCCGGTCGTTCCCCAGATTCCGTCCACTTCGACGAGGGACCCCACGACGGTTCTTGACCTGATCGCACCGTCTCCCACCGCGTACGCTCGGACGACCGGAGGCCGATTACGGGACGAACGCGTCCGCAGTCTTGACCGAAGTCCCGAGCTTCAAGTCATCTCGTTACGGACCGCTGGTATGGACGAGACGGCCACGGTCGCCGAGTCGCACACCGAGATGACCGAGCTTCTGTTACCGAACGACACCAACAATCTCGGTCGGGCGCTCGGCGGTGCCGTGTTACACTGGATGGACATCTGCGGCGCGATCGCTGGGATGCGCTTCGCGAACCGACAGGTAGTCACCGCCTCGATGGACCACGTCGATTTCATCGCACCGATAGAGATGGGCGAGGTGGTCGTCGTCGAGGGGTACGTGTTCAACGTCGGACGGACGAGCCTCGACGTGAAAGTCGAGGTTCGCGCCGAAAATCCGAAAACGGACGAGCGGCGACGCACGACGACCTCGTATTTCACCTTCGTCGCCCTCGACGGGGAGGGTCGACCGGCACCCGTTCCGGAACTGACGTGTCCCACGGCCGAAGAGGCGGCGCTGCGCGAGGAAGCGGTCGAGGGACGGCGCGAGCAGCTCCGCGAGGTCGTCGACAGGTACGATCTGTAATCCGGAGGCGTCGAACTGCCCGCGAGAGGGAACGTGCCCCTCCGCGGTGAACTCGATCGGGGCTTCGAAACCGGTTACCACGTCAACTGCGTCGATCTGAGCCGGCCACCACGTCAACTGCGTGGCTGTCGTCGCCCGCCGACTCGTGTGCGGCTCGAACGCGCTCGGTGAGCCGGTCGATACTCTCACCCGCCGCCAGATGGCACCGACAGTCGCAGTCGGACGAGCCGAACCCGTCGACCGGGCCCGCTGGCAGTCGATCGGCAACGGCGCATTCTACGTCGACGCTGACGCTCCTGACGACGCGATCGAGGTCGGTCTGAGGGTGTCCGAGCACGTAGTCGATGTGCCAGTGGCGTACGTCGTGGTCGCCGCGCGCGACGCGCCTGTGTCTGTTGACACGGGAGAATCCACCGCTCCCGAGTGCACTCCCCGTATACGCGTACGCACCGTCGGGGAGATCGTGGCTTCCGAGCGCGCCGATCTCCACGCGGATCGGGGACGGGACATCGAGGAGGAGCGTGTACGTTCCGCTCGCGTCGGACTGACGCGGCTCGCGGTCGTTGCTCGCTCCCGTCACAGGTACGGGGCCGGTGTGGGTGGTTCGCTCGCCACGGGTCGGAGAGCGCCGACCGGCGTCGCCGCCTCGTCGGTCAGATCGCAGGTCTCGTGAAAATCGTTCGGGTCGCGTCCCCGACCGGACAGGGTCCCCACCACGCTCGGGGTCCGGTCGTAGTTGTCGCGGACGAGGCCGCCAACGGTCCCGAGCGTTCCGGCGCGGTCGGCGAGTCCTTCCGCGGCGATCGAGCAGTGCGGACAATCGCCGCCGAAGACCGACATCGGCGTGTCCGTCGTGTCACTCATGAGCTACAGTACGCGTCGGTGCGTTTTAAACGACTGGCCGCCGCGGCTCAGTGCGAGTGGCCGAGCGCGTCGGAGAGGGACTGACCGAATCGTTCCTCGAACAGCTCTTCGGCCGTCTCGTTCATCGTCGCGATGTCTTCCGGCACCTCGCCCTCGCTATGATGCGCGATGACGTGGGCCTGTTGGGCCATCGCCTGCACGATGACGTCGCTGACGACGCGGGTCGGCTGCTCGCCCTGTTCGCTGAGGAGGTCGACGAGACCGGCGGGCAGTTCGAACGACTCTTCGTCACCGTCTGGACCGGTGACCGTGTAGGTTTCTGTCTCTCCCATACACGATGGTGATCGCCGGGACATAAGGGTCTGTGGAAAACGTCCACGTCGCGCGTGCGTCAAAAGCGGTGACCGCCGTAACGGCTAGCCGTGTGTCGAGATCGCCTTTACCGAAAAGCCGGACCCGACGATGCTCGCGAGGTATATCGCGATCGCGGTGACGACGATCGATCCGCCGGACGGGAACCCGAAGCCGATCGATACCGCGAATCCACCGACGACCGACAGCTGGCCGAAGATCACCGAGAGATACGTCGTCTCGCGGAAGCTCCGAGCCATCTGCGAGGCCGCCGCGACGGGCACGACGAGCATCGCCGCGACGAGAATGACGCCGAGCACCTGCATCGCACCGACGACGACCACCGCCGTCATCACCACGAGCAGGGTGTTATAGCCGGTGACGTTCAGCTGTGCGACCCGCGCGGCCTGCTCGTCGAACGTGATGAAGAGGAGCTGTTTGTACGTCAGCGCGACCGCCGCGATGACCGCGATCGACAGCGCACCCATAAGTCGGGCGCCCTCGATGGTGACCACCGCGAGGCTGCCGAACAGGTATCCCTCGATATTGATCCCCGTGAGACCACGTCCGTAGCTGATGATCAGCGTGCCGACCGCGAAGCTCCCGCTGAGCATGATCGCGATCGGGACGTCGCCGTACGTGTCGGTGTGAGCCGTGAGCCACTGGACGCCGAGCGCGCCGAGGATTCCGACGACGAGCGCGACCAGTAGCAGCGATCCGTCCCAGCCGGTTGATGCGGTGACGAGGAGACCGATCGCGACGCCCGCAAAGGCCGTATGCGCGAGCGTTTCGCCGATCAACGCCATCTCCCGGTGGACGAGGAACGTTCCGACGAGGGGTGCGACGACCCCGATGAACACGCCCGTCGCCATCGACTGCCACATGAACGGGTGCCGGAACACGTTCGTGCCGAACACGGCGTCCATCGCCAGGCCGAACGCCCGGAACTCGGCGTACAGTCCGCTTGCGACCGGGAGGTCTTGTGCCCAGTAGAGGACGATGAAGCCGAGCATCGCGACCGAGACGGTCGCCGTGATCGCGACGCCGATCAGCTCCGCGGTGTACCGTGCATCTCGTCGGCTCACCGGTCGTCGCGACGCTTCCGTCTCGCTCGAATCGGGGTGCTGCTCATCGCTCATCAGTGGTGGTGGTGGACGACCTGTCCGGTCGCGCCGTAGGCTTCGGAGAGCGCATCGCTTTCGACGAACGACTCGGTGTCCCCGTGATGGTACAGCTCGGTGTTGATGCAGGCGACTCGACTCGCGCGGTCGGTGACGACTCCGATGTCGTGTTCGATGAGGATGATGGTGATCCCGTCGCCGTTCAGCTCGTCGAGGAGGGTGTAGAAGGCGTCTCGCGACTCCGCGTCGACGCCCACGGTGGGCTCGTCGAGCGCGAGGAGGTCGGCGTCGCTCGCGAGTGCACGGGCGATGTACGCCCGCTGCTTCTGTCCGCCTGAAAGTTCGGTGATCAGTCGGTCGGCGAGCGACTCGATCCCCACCGTCTCAATCGCGTCGGCGACGGCGGCCCGATCGGTTTCGGAGAGTCGCCCCCGTCCGGCGTGTGCGAACCGTCCCATGGTGACGCACTCGCGCACCGTGACCGGCATCGTGCCACCACGACTCGTGGCCTGTTGAGAGACGTAGCCGATCCGGCCGCCGTCCCCGAAATCGTCGACAGGGCGTCCGAACAGCTTCACGGTCCCTTCGTCGGGCTCGTGCAGCCCGAGCATGAGGTGCAACAGCGTGGTCTTGCCTGAGCCGTTGGGGCCGACGAGCCCGAGGAACTCTCCCTCCTCAACCGTCAGAGAGACGTCGCTCACGGCGACCGTGTCGCCGTAGGAGAACGTGACGCCGTCGAGTTCGACTATCGCGGACACTGCTTGTGAGCCATCTCCGTCGTCCGGACGTTTAGCTCTTTTATTCCGTCGGCGGTCGGAGGTCGATGCGGACACGCCGCGTTCGGAGCGGGCCGTCGCTCCGAGTACTCCGAACAGCGTCGTCGCCCCCTGAACGTGGAACGAGTCAGCCGCCGGAGGGAGGGCCGAAGCGAGGGACCGGTTCACTGGACGCCGAACGCCCGCTCGAACGCGGGGACGTTGATCTCGGTCATCTGTTCGACGTACCCGTAGCCCGCGTCATTCCACTCGCGAATCGTGCCGCCAGCCGGCGTGATCGCCATCGTTTCGGTCGCGTCGCTGTTCTCGACGATGGTCTCGGCGAGTGTCGGCGACTCGAACCGGTCGTAGAGGATCACGTCGATGCCCTCCTCGTTTACGAGGTCGATGGTGTCCGCGATCTCGCTCTGGCTGGGCTCGTTCTGCGGCGAGACGCCCACGGGCGAGTGAAGCCGGAAGCCGTAGCGAGCCTCGAGGTACTGGAACGAGTCGTGACCGGCGAGGACCGCGACGTCACGGTCCGCGCGCTCGAAGATCGACTCGAAGGCCTCGTCGACCGCGTCGAGCTCGTCGGCGTACGCGGTCGCGTTCGCCGCGTAGTCGTCGGCGTTGTCGGGGTCAGACTCTGCCAACCCGTCGGCGATGGTACTGACGACGCCCTTCGCGAGGACGGGGTCGACCCAGACGTGCGGATCGTACTGTCCGTGATCGTGGTCGTCGTGGTCGTCGTCGTGTTCGTCTTCGTGTTCGTCGTGGTCGTCGTGTTCGTCTTCGTGTTCGTCGTGGTCGTCGTGTTCGTCTTCGTGTTCGTCGTGGTCGTCTTCGTGGTCGTCGTGGTCGTCTTCGTGGTCGTCGTGGTCGTCTTCGTGGTCGTCGTGGTCGTCTTCGTGTTCGTCGTGGTCGTCGTGTTCGTCTTCGTGGTCGTCGTGCGACTGATCCCAGTCGAGCAGCTGGTCTTCCATCCCGGACAGCGCGTCGATCACCGCGACGTGGTCGTAGTCGGCGTCGAGCGTCGCCGCGAGGTCCTGTGCCCACGGGAACTCCGGGCTGTCGAGGTAGACGAACGCGTCCGTCGACGCCACTTCGGCCGCGAGATTACCGTCCGGCTCCCACCCGTGGCCCAGCTGACCGACGTCGACGGGATCCTCGAAGTCCGCGTGGTCCCCCGCGACCTCGTTCGCCCAGTCGTTGAGCGTGAAGAACGCGGCGTACCCCGAATCGAACTCCCCGGATCCGAGGTCGGCAGCACCGGAACAGCCGGCGAGCGACGTCGCCGTTCCCGCAGCGACCAGTCCCGCGCTCCGCTTCAGAATCGATCGACGTGAGTGAGTCATACTACTACGTACCGCTGTTTAACAGAAAAGTATTGTTATTTCATAATGGCTATTTAATAACTTAGGGTGTCAGATAGGGGTGATATTAACAACGGCGCTGTCGGCGACCGACGTGAACCGAGTGTCGCTCACTCGGTGAGGTCGACGACGGTCGCTCCGGCGAGGTCCACGAGGACCGTCGGTTCGATCGCGAACACCGCGCTCGGTGTCCCCGCCGCACCGTAGACCGTCTCGTACTCGGTAAGCGTCGGATCGAAGACGGTCGGGACTGCGGTGTCGTGACAGAGCGGCGGGACGCCCCCGATACTCCATCCGACGGTGTCGCGGATCCGGTCCGGGTCGGCCATCGACGCTTCCGACGCACCGAAGCGACGAGCCACGGCGTCGAGATCCAGGCGATTCGCCCCGCTCGTGATCGCGGCCACGAGCTCGCCGTCGCGGTCGCCGCCAGAGAGCGACACCACGATCGTCGAGGCGATCGCGGCGGTGTCACACCCGACGGCGTCGGCCGCGGCGGCCGCCGTCTTCGTCCCCGCGTCGAACTCCAGTACCTCGACGTCGATGTCGTATCGTTCTCGTGCCCGCTCCGAGAACTCGACCGCGCGTTCGTGCATGCGTGAGAGTACGGGCGGTCGCGACGCGATATCAACGTCCCGAATGCGGTAGCATATCGGACGAGCGGAAGCGGCGACTCGCTGCCGGTCGAACCAACGGTCGGCTATCGCGTCCGAAGCTCGTCTTTATCCTTGATCACGCGAGCGTCGCCTTCACCGGAGGTGACCTCGTTGACGAGGTCGTATAGGTCGTTCTGAAGACCGGCCGGGAAGGTGAGGACGCCGACCCATCCGCCGTCGTTCTGCCACTCCTCGCGTTCGAGATCGCCGAACTCTCGCACCTGCGCCTGACCCGATCCCGCGTAGTCCGCCGGGAGCTTGACCGCCATCGTCACCTCTTCGAACCGGATCGGGATAACGGGTCGAAGCGCCTCGAGCGCGTCGTCGACCTGGTTCTCGACCGGCTCCATCGGATCGACTTGGAACCCGGCCTCCTCCAGGGCGCGCTCGATCCGCTCCGGGGGGTGCGGCGAGTCGTCCATCTGCGGGTTCACGGCGTTGCGCGTGATCGTCGTTACCAGCTGGTTGTGCTTCCGTTCGAGCATCTCCGCACGCTGTTCGGCGGTGATCTGAATCTCCCCGCGCTCGACGACCTCGGGGATTATCTCGAGCGGATCCGTCGTGCCGAACACGGTCTCGAGATCCTCCTCAGCGGGACGGTCGCCACGAGAGGCGTTCTCGAACACGTCCTCGGCGGCAATAACGTCCTCCAACTCTCCGTCGAACTCGCCGCGTTTCATCGCGAGCGCGGCGTCCGGATCGATGAGTACCTCGAACCGTTCGCCGTGCGACTCCAATCGAGCGGTGACGGCTTCGTCGAGTGAGATCATATCGAGTTGTACCACCCCCGCAGTAAAAAAGCCTCCCGCGCCCGTTCGCGGGGGACGCCGCGTCGTCGCCTACGAATCCCGCGTCGTCGCCTGCGAATCCCGCGTCGTCGCCGGTCAGTCCCCAGCGCGCGGTCGTTCGCCCGTCCACTCGTCCCGACAGGCCTGCGTACAGAAGTGTCGCTTGTGCATCTCGTCGCCGTCGATCCACGTCACGATTCGACGCCCAGCGCCGAACGCCGGCTTCCCACAGGCGTCACAGCGCGGCGCGGACTCCTCGTCGACGTCCTCCTCGAGGTCGGAAGTCGGATCTACCATACCCGTGGGTACACCCCCGGATACTTGAACCCGCGAAGGGCGGCAGTTCTGGCCGCGGCGGCGGCTCCGTGTTCGCCGGCTACCGCCCGATCGAGCGGTCCCGTCGCTGGCCGCGGTTTCCTGGCTCCATCGCTCGCCGTCGAGAGGGATGGTCGACGGTCATTTCGGTTCGGGAGTGGACATCCGTCAGCGTCCGCTCGCGCCCATCTGGCCACTGGACGTCGACGCGGACCGGTTCGGCCTCCCCGAGCCCGAAGTGCGCGACCGGCTCCGTCTGACAGAGGCACCCTCCGCCGGCGTCGATGGCCCGTTTCTGGACGCCTGTCGTCGTCTCGAGCCGAACCACCGCGCCGCGAGCCGGGGATCCGTGACGCGTCGTCGGACGGATCCGAAGCCACCCGGCCGCCGCCGCAGCCGCCGACTTGTACACTGAGAGCGGTTGCGCGGCGACCTCGCCGTGGACGACGAGGAGTTCGAGGACGCCGTCGCCGTCGAGGTCGGCCGCGACCCCGCCCGTTCCGAATCCGTTCGGCTCTGCCGCGTCTCCGGGGTCCACCTGCTGCCATCGCGCACCGTGTTCCGCGACGTCTCCGTCGTCGGTCTCCGCGACGCCCGCGCCACCCGCGTCGTCAGCGCCGCTGGTGTCGCTGGCGCCACCGGTGCCACCGGGGTCGTCGACCTGTTCGAACAGGCGGTTCCGACCACCGAGGATATTGTAAAACAGCTCCTCGCGGCCGTCGTTGTCGAAGTCGGCCGCGACGACGGTCCGAACGCGGCCCGGAGCGCGAAGTGACGGCGGTGCGGCGTCGACGAATCTGCAGTCCGCAGCGCGGCGGAGCAGCCGGTTCGGCGCGTCCTCGTTGCCCACCGCGAGCGCGAAGGAACCGCCCTCGTCGACGAGTGCTGCCCCGCGCGTGTCGCCGGTCGGATCGGCCAGTTCCGGGCCGCCGTCGGTCCGATCGTAGTGGCCTCCGTTGTTCCGAAACAGGTAGTTCGGCCCCCGCTCGACGCCGGCGAACAGATCGCCTTGGCCGGTACAGGGCGGGACCGCGAGCAACGACCGACAGCCCCCGTCGACTTCGAGTCCGACCGCGTCGGCCATATCGGTGATCTCGCCGTCGTCGCCGAGTTCGTAGAACGCGAGCGGTGCGGCATATCCGGAGACCGCAACCCCGTACCGCCCCGTTCCCAACCGATCGAGCGCGGTCACCGACCGGCCCGCACGGACGTCCAGCCGGTCGGTGTTCACGTCGAGCGCGAACACGTCGGTCCAGCGGTACCGCTCGGACTCCAGTCGGTTCAGTAGAAGGTCGGGATCGCCGCCGCCGTCCGCGCCGCGCGCGCAGTTGTGAACGTACACCTCCTCACAGCCGTCCGCGTCGAGGTCCGCGGCGCACACCCCCATCCCGTGACGCGTGCCGTCGGCGACGATGCCACAGGCGGTGTCGACGAACCGGTCGCCGTCACGGGCGTACAGGCGGTTCGGCTCGCCGTAACCGGCGACGAACACGAGCGGCCCCTCTCTCCCCGGCGTCACCGCGGCGCCGTACCCTCGAATCGGGTCGGCGTCGGCGAGGATGTCGGACCGCTCGGTAAACATGACCGTCCGTCACCGCTCCGAGAATATGAACGCACGGGTTGAATTCACGCGGCGAGTGTGTGATACGGGGTCACACAACCGATTCTGCCCTTCGTGCTCCGACGAGAGTGCCGCAACCGCTCGCGTACTCCGGCTGCGAAAATTCGAACGTATCCCCCGTTGACTGCCGACCGATCAGGCGACGACCGTCTCTTCGAGCAGCTGGAGCGGGTGTTTGATCTCGTAGCCGGTCCCGTGTTCCATCTGCATCGCGCAGGTGGGACACTCGGTCATCCCCACGTCGCCGTCGGCGTCCTCCATGTGCTCGAACATCTCCTCGCCGATCTTCATCGACTTCTCGTACTTCTCTTCCTTCCAGCCGTACGTCCCGGAGATACCCGAACAGGAGTCGCCGACGTCCTCCATATTCACGCCCTCGACGTCGCGGAAGGTCTCGACGGCCTGCCGAGAGAGGCCCTGGTTGCGAGCGTGACACGGCGCGTGGTACGCGAACGCCTGCTCGTCGGCGAGCTTGCTCCCCGCCAGTTCGCCCTCCAGATCCTCGTGGATCCGGAGGTACTCCAGCGCCTCGAAGGTGTGTTCGGAGACGTCTTCGATCCCGTGGATGTCGAACAGCTCGGGGTACTCCTGCCGAAGCGACATCGAGCACGAGGTACACGAGGCGATCACGTCGGCGCCGTCGCCGATCGCCTCGATGAGGCTCTCGACGTTCGTCTCCGCGTGTCGCCGGGCGTCTTTGAGCATGCCGTTGGCGAACATCGGCGTTCCCGAGCACTTCTGGGGCGGCACCATGACCTCGTAGCCGAACTGCTCGTACACCCGTACCATCGCCTTTCCGACCTCCGGGGTGTTGTAATTAGAGTAACAGCCGTGGAAGTACGCCACGCGCTTGTCGGGGTTCTGGACCTGTGCGCCGCCGCGCGCCTTCCACCACTCGCGGAACGTCTCGGTGGCGAACTCGGGGAAGTCGCGCTCTTTGGGGATGCCGAGCGTCTTCTCCATCGCCCAGCGGACCGGGCCGAAGTTCATCACGAACGAGGAGGTGCGCGGGAAGACGCTGGCGAGCTGCGCCGACGTCCGGTAGTTGGCGAGGATCCGGTTGCGGACGTACGTCAGTGAGAGCTTCTCCATCTGCTCTTCGACGAACTGCCCGCGCGCCTCGTTGTGCATCTGCGAGAGCGGCACCGACGAGGGGCAGGCGTCGTCACACCGCATGCAGTTCGAACAGGAGTCGATCGACGGGTCGATGTCGTGGTCGTCCTTCCGCTTGAGCCGCCACTGCTCCGGCCCTTGGAACTTCGGCCCCGGGAACTCCTCGTCGACTTCGGCGACCGGACACGAAGTGTCACAGCTCGTGCACTTATAACAGGAGTCGGCGCCCTCGCGCAAGTCGAGGTCGCCGCCCGGGAACACGTCGACCGGGTCGTACGCGTCGGGGTCGAGCTCCGTGGAATCGGAGCCGCCGGTCGCGCTTTCGACCCCACCGTCCGTGGCGGTTCGGGGGCTCTCAGTTGACGCAGAAGGCTCGCCTTCGTCACCGACTTCGCCGTCGTCGGGAACGAAAATCGACGGCTGTTCGTCGCGTCCCGCCTCCGGGACGCCCGGGCTGGGGGGTCCGGTTCGCTCTCCGTCCGTCCGTTCGTTCGTCTCGCTCGACTCCCCGCGCTCGTCGTCGTCCGTGTGTCGTGTCATTGGTTCGCCTCCGTCGCCGCCTGCCGCCCGGCCACGAGGCCGGTCGCGAGCGACACCCCGCTCGCGGATTTTTCCCTCGCCACGTCCGGGCCGCCGACGACCCCCCCGGCCGCGAAGACGTTCTCGTACTGTGCCTCGCCGTCGGCGTCGAGCGGTCGCCCGCGCTCGTCCGGTCGCACGCCGAACCGCGCGTACGGTTGGTCCCCGAACGCGTCGTCGACGAACCACTCGTAGCGGTCCGTCGGCTGTTCGACGTGGAGACCGAACGCTCGCTCACGGACCCCGTCGCGGTCGGAGTCGAGCCCTTTCCCGACGAGTCCGCCCGTCGCCAGCACGAACGCGTCGGCACTGTACGGCACCTCGCGTCCCTTCCGATCGACCGACACCCTCTCGATCCGTCCGTCGGACGCGGCCTCGATCCCGACGACGGGGTTGCCGGTCTCGAACCGGACGCCTTCGGCGTCGAGCGCGTCGAACAGCCGGTCCTCCAGCCTGAGCCCCGGGAGACTCGGCGGTCCCATCGGGATCTCGAACACGTCCGCGCCGAGTCGGTCAGCCAGCTCGGCCCGGACCTCGTCGCCCCGTTGGTCGCCGAGGAACGCCGGGAAGCCGACGCGCTCGACGCGGTCCACGCCTCCCTCCTCGTCGATCACGTCGTGGAGGTGCGGGCTCACCGCCTTCGCCAACGCCTCGCGGGCCGGCGTCCCGTCTATCGGCTCGTTGTGATCGAGCGCCTTCGCGAGACGCGTGACCTTCGCGTCGGCGCGGAACGCCTCCGCGAACTCCACCTCCGCCCCCGCGACGTCGAAGGGGACGCCCGCGGCCTCCAGTCGCCCCGCGAACGCCCGCGCGTCGTACTCGGTCAGCGACCGAAACCCGACGATGAGCGTCGGGCGGTCGTCGCTCGCGAGCCCCGCCTCCGCGGCGGCCGGGTAGCGCGCGGTCGGCTTCACGCTTCCGCCGAACGTCGGGACGAGCGCGTTGCGGTCGGTGTGCCCGCCGCGGTACGCGTCCCCCGCCAGCTCGTCGAACAGATCCAGCCCCTCGCGGAGCGCGTCGCTCCCGACGATCCGGTACGGGTGCGTCTCCGGGAGTCGCTCGATCGCCTCGAACGGGTCCGCGAGCGGCCCTTCCGGGTCCGGCCACTCGTCGCGGTCGAGTTCGCGTCCGGCCGTCGGCGGCCCCTCGCGCAGCGGTTTCGCCGGCTCCGTCGCGGGGACGTACCCGAGCGCGTCGATCAGTCCCGACGCCTGTCGGAGCGTGCTCGCTTTGTGCGAGACGAGGCGCACGTCGGCCCCCTCGCGCGACGCCGAAATCGCCGCCGTGACAGCCGCCAGCCCGCCGCCGACGACGAGAACCTCGCTATCTATCGCCATCGATCCCTCCGTCGGTCTCAACCGATCTATCGACTCCGCCGTCGGCGGCCGCCGTCCCGCTACCGCCCTCGTCGCCGTCGGCGGCGGTCGACACGTCCGCGCCCGCGTCGAAGGCTCCGAAGTCGACCCCGCCGTCGAGGCTCGCCGGGTCGCCGTCGCGGTTCATCGTCGTCGCGTGGAGCAGGTGATTCAACATCGCCTGCGAGAGCTGTCGCCCCCACAGCGCGTGTCGCTGCCCCTTCCAACGCTCCTGATACAGCTCGTCCTCCGAATCGCGGACGACCGGTTCCGGATACTCCTGTGCCAGCTCCGAGGCGATCCGATGGGTGCAGAACCCGCCCTGACAGTTCCCCATCGAGGCGCGGGTGCGGAGCCGGACCGCGTTGAGGTCGCTGCCCGCCTCGTCGATCGCGTTTTGTATCTCCGCGCGCGTCACGCCCTCGCATTCGCAGACGACCGGATTCGGGTCACTTCCAGCGAGCACGTCGTCGGCCTTCGAGCCGAGCCGCTGACCGGATCGGCGGGCCACCGGAGAGCGGAGCCCGAAGTCGTCCATGAGCTCTTCCATCCGTGCGGGGCTCTCAGAGCCCGGTAGCGGTGCGCTCGCGGTGTCACAGGTCGCGTCGTGGCCGAGCAGATCGCAGACGTGGTCCGAGATGGACTCCGCCATCATCCGGTAGGTGGTGAGCTTTCCGCCGACGATAGTCGTCATCCCGGGGAGGTCGTCGCGCTCGTCGTGGTTTAACAGGAAGTAGTCGCGGGTGATGTCAGTCGGGTCCTCGGTACCGGTTCCCGGCGGCTCGTAGAGGGGTCGAACGCCCCAGAACGACCGGAGCGTTCGGGCGTCTTTCAGCGTCGGGATCAGCTCCGAGAGCGTCTCGATCATGAGGTCGACCTCCCACTCCTCTTCGGGGTAGTCCTCGGGGTCGTCGACCTCCTCGTCCGTCGTGCCGAGGATGCAGGCGGTCTCGTGGGGGACGACGATATCCGCGTCGCCCTTCGGTCGGCAGCGGTTGATGACGGTGTCGACCTGCCGGGTGTTCATCACCGTCATCACGCCTTTCGACGGGCGAACCTCGACGTCGACCCCGGCCATTTCGCCGACGTTACCGGCCCACGCGCCGGTCGCGTTGACCACGTGACGCGCGCGGATCTCCTCGGTCGTCCCGGGGTTGTGGTGAACCCGCTTTCCGGGGCCGGACTCGTGTTCGACCTCGACGCCGACGATCTCGCCGTCCTCGACGAGCACGTCGGTCACCTTGGCGTGCGTCTCGATGCGCGCGCCGTGCTCGCGCGCGTCGGCGGCGTTCGCGACGCAGAGCCGGAACGGGTCGACCGCGCCGTCCGGCAGCGCGATCGCCTTGTCGATGTCGCGTGCGAGGTACGGCTCACGACGGCGGGCCTCTTCCCCGTCGAGCACCTCAACCGGGATGTCGCACGCGCGACACCCCTCCAGCTTCTCCTGGAAGTACTCCTCGGAGTCCTCGGGACGCTTGACGAACATCCCGCCGGTCTCCTCGACGCAGTGTCCCGCGATGTCGCGAAGTACGCGGTTCTCCTCGATGCACTCCTTCGCGCTCTTCTGGTCCGAGACCGCGTAGCGCCCACCGCTGTGGAGCAGTCCGTGCATCCGTCCGGTCGTCCCGTGCGTCAGGTTCCCCTTTTCGACGAGCACCGTGTCGAGCCCTCGGCGCGCTAGGTCCCTGACGACGCCGCAGCCCGTCGATCCCCCACCGACGACGACGACGTCCACCTGATGGTCCATATCAACCCGCTAGAACCCCGCCCACTTTACTTTACCTCTCATCCCGGATCGCTCATAACTATCAGAGTCATTCAAGTAGTACAACGGTAGCCTAATGCGTGAATTATATATACTGTCTCTTTTTCACTCGCGCTCGAATCGGGATTTTAACAGGAAGATTATTATGGTAGTACATTATGTTCACGAACGGCGTGGTAGCTTCCGTGAAGATATACCGCGACGACGGCGACGACGGCTCCCGACTCCCGATCGCTGTGCCGGTGTGCGGACCGCACACGGCGTCTGGAGGGGAGGCGACTGACGGAACCGATTCGAGTGTCGGCCGGGGTGCGGACGGTGACCCGATCGACGCTCGGAACGCGACCGCCGCCGTCAACGCGGACGGACCAGCGCCACAGGAGGGATCCAAAACATGACACAGTATGTCGGTGCGATAGACCAGGGGACGACCGGGACTCGCTTTATGGTGTTCGACCACGGCGGGCAGGTCGTCGCGAACGCGTACGAACAGCACGAACAGATATACCCGAACCCGGGGTGGGTCGAGCACGACCCGATCGAGATCTGGGAGAACACACAACAGGTCGTCCTCGACGGGCTCGCGGACGCTGACCTCGAGGCGAGCCAACTCGACGCGATCGGAATCACCAACCAGCGCGAGACGACGATCGTCTGGGACAAGGACTCCGGGAAGCCGGTCCACAACGCCCTCGTGTGGCAGGACCGACGGACGACGGACCGCGTCGAGGAGATCCAGGAGGCTGGCAAAGTCGAGGAGATCCGCGAGAAGACGGGACTGGAGTGTGACGCGTACTTCTCCGCGACCAAGACCGAGTGGATCCTCGACAACGCCGAGCCGCTCAAGATGCAGAGCTCCCGCGGCGGCGACCTCCGTGACCGCGCTCGCGAGGGCGAACTCATCATGGGCACGATCGACTCGTGGCTCATCTACAACCTGACGGGCAACCACATCACGGACGTCACCAACGCGTCCCGGACGATGCTGTACAACATTCGGGACCTGGAGTGGGACGACGAGCTCTTGGACGAGTTCGGCGTGCCGAAGGAGATGGTGCCCGAGGTACGGCCGTCCTCCGACGAGGACTACTACGGTCACACCGACGCCGACGGGTTCCTCGGCGAGGAGGTCCCCGTCGCCGGCGCGCTCGGCGACCAGCAGGCCGCGCTGTTCGGACAGACCTGCTTCGACGAGGGCGACGCGAAGAACACCTACGGCACCGGCTCCTTCTACCTGATGAACACCGGTACCGAGGCCGTCGCCTCCGACCACGGACTGCTGACGACCATCGGCTTCCAGATGTCCGGCGAGCCCGTGCAGTACGCGCTCGAAGGGTCCATCTTCATCACCGGTGCCGCGATCGAGTGGCTCGAAGACGTCGACCTGATCAACAACGCCGCACAGACCGCGGAACTCGCTCGGTCGGTCGACTCGACCGACGGCGTCTACATGGTCCCGGCGTTCACGGGACTCGGTGCGCCCCACTGGGACGGGCGCGCTCGCGGCACCATCGTCGGGATGACCCGCGGGACGGGTAAAGAGCACATCGTGCGCGCGACGCTCGAGAGTATCGCCTACCAGACCCGCGACGTTGCCGAGGCCATGGAGGCCGACTCCGGCGTCGAGACGACGAGTCTCCGCGTCGACGGCGGCGCGGTCAAGAACAACTTCCTCTGTCAGCTCCAGTCGGACATCCTTCAGACGGAGATCGCGCGGCCGGAAGTCGACGAGACGACGGCGCTCGGCTCGGCGTACGCCGCCGGTCTCGCCGTCGGCTACTGGGACACCGTCGACGAGCTCCGCGACAACTGGCAGATCGACCGCGAGTTCTCGCCCGAGAAAGGGCAAGCGGATGTCGACAAACAGTACAGTCGCTGGGACGACGCGGTAGACCGGTCCCGGAACTGGGCGCAGGAGGAGGAGGAGGAATAGATGAGCGCCGTAATGGCCGCCGACGTCCTCGCACAGGGCGGGTGGAGCGCTGGCTCCATCGACGCGGTGCTCGAAATCCTGCTGGATCCGACCATCTGGCTCGGCGCGGCGGCCGGCGGGGCGTTCGGCGCCGCACTCGGTGCGCTTCCGGCGTTCGTCTTCACCGGATTCCTCGTCATCGCCGGCGTCTTCGGCGGCGACGCGGCCGGTGGCGTCGGTGTCGACGTCGGGTTCGGTCCCGTCTTCGGTCCGCACATCTCCTTCGCCGGCGGTGCGGCGGCGGCGGCGTACGCGGCGAAGAAGGGCGACATCGAGTCCGGTTTCGACTACCACAACGGGAAGGACATCACCGTCGCGCTGGGGAGCCGCCCGGACATCCTCGCGGTCGGTGCCGCCTTCGGTGTCATCGGCATCCTGCTCGAACAGGTGCTCCGTAACCTCGCGATCCCGACCGACCCGATCGCGTTCACCGTCGTCGCCAGCGCGCTCCTGCACCGCGCGGTGTTCGGCTACTCCGTCATCGGCGTCGTCAGCGACAAGGCGAACGGGTACATGGACATGGGGCCGTTCGAGCGCGAGGAGATGCGCGAGCCGGGTGAGGTCCCGGGCGACGGCGAGAAAGCCAGCGAGGACCGTCTCGCGGTCGAGCCGTGGCTGCCGAACATGTACAAGTGGTCACACGTTGCGGCGATCGGTCTCGCCGCCGGTCTCGCGGCGGCCTATGCGGCGATTCAGACCGGAAGCCCGTTCCTCGGGTTCGGGATCAGCGCGGCGACGCTGTTGTTCTTGAACCTCGGAATCGGGAAGATTCCGGTCACACACCACATGACGCTCCCGGCCGCGACTGCCTACCTCGCGACGGCGGGAACCGGATACAGTCCGATCGCCGCGTTGGTGATCGCCGGGATCTTCGGCGTTCTCGGGGCGCTCGTCGGTGAGGCGTTCCAGCGCGTGTTCTACGCGCACGGCGACACGCACGTGGACCCGCCGGCCGCCTCGATCGCGATCACCCACACGTTCATCGCGATCCTCTCGATCGTCGGGATCCTCGGATCGGCCGTCTGGGTGCCCGGAGCGGTCTAATCTCCGCACTGCGGCGACTTTTTATCCAGAGGAAAGCACGGACGACAACACGACGTACGCAAGCGCTCCCGATATGACCCCAACACCGACGGCGGTAAGGAAGGCATGAAGCACCAGATACGTGACGAACGCGACGGCCGAGGACGCGATCAGTGCCAAGCCCGCCGCGCCGTGGTGGTAGTTTCCGGTGACCGGGTGGTCGTGGAGCGGCATGCGGTCCGCGTCCGGGACTCGGGTGCTCGCGTAGTGCGGGATGTACAGCCGAACGCCGATAGCGGCGGTCGCGGCGATGATCGAGACGAACTGCACATCGGCGACGACTTCGCGGGCGAGCAGGAATACGCCGATCGCGACGAACAGCGCGATGACCTTGCTCCACTTGTCGGCCTTGACGACCGAGTCGTGGAACTGTTGTTCCGACATACCCCCGGAGAAGCGGTCGGATCGGTTAAGTGTGTGGACACCGCCGCAACCCGGGCAGACGCGCCGCCAACCGATCGAAGGCGTGCTCGCCGCTTCGGGATGGATTTAACCGCACCCGGGGCGACGCGCGGGTATGAACATGGGACTCGAGAGACGCGACGGGAGAAATATGCTCGTCATCGCGGCCATCGTCGCGGTGCTCGTCGTCGTGATCGCAGAGGGAGCGCTCGGCGTCCGCGTCGTCGCCGGCGCAATCGCCGGCAGCATCAGCGCCGTCGTGTTCGTCGTCTCAACGCTGCTCATCAATCGGTTCAAACCGGACCACTGGTAACGACCGAGGTGCCGGAGACGCCGTCTCCACGCCGGTCGATCGAACCCCCGGCCACGGCCGACTCTCGCTGGCTGACCAAGCCGCCGACCGTCCGGGGTTCGTATCAGTTTTATTCGCCCACCGCGGAGGATCGATCGTGAACATCGACGACCGAATCGAACGACGGCTCGGGTACGACGCCGGTGCGGGCGTCCTCGTCGACTTGGACGCCGTCTCTCCGGTGTCACAGCCCGAGTCGCCGGTCGGTCGCGGGCCGTCGTTCGAACGGCTTCTCGACGTCTTCAGCCCGGCCTTTTCGGGGTCGCTTCCACCGAGCGCCTACGTCCACGGTCCGAAGGGGAGCGGCAAGTCCGCAGTCGTCTCGGCGCTGTTCGACCGGCTCGCCGCTCACAGCGGCCCCCGCCGTGCGATACAGACGGCGACCCGAGCGGTGGAGCCGACACTTCCCGGATTCGTCTACGTCGACGCCCGTCAGGCGTCGACACGGTTCAGACTGTATCACCACCTGCTCGCGGACGTCAGCGACGATCCGGTCCCCGAACACGGGATCGGAACGGACGAACTCGCCGACACGTTGCGGAGGGCCATCACGAGGGGCCCCGACGTCGTCGTCGCGGTCGATCACATCAACGAGCCGGAGACGCCGGACGGGACGACTATCGTGGATTGGCTCGCCGACGTAAGCGGCCATATCGTCCCGGTGTGTATCGGTCGCGATCCGCCCGACGCGGTCGAGTGGAACCCGGACGCGTCGGTCGTGTTCGACCCGTACCGCCGACACGTTCTCGTCGAGCTGTTGACGAGTCGTTGCTCCACTGGCCTCGGTCGGGACGCGCTCAGTCACGACCAGATCCGCGAGATCAGCGAGTGGGCGGAGGGCGACGCACACGACGCGCTCGCGGCGATCGCCGGTGCCGCGATCACCGCGGAGCGGGCCGGCGCCTCGACGATCCGACCCGTCGATCTCGACGAGGGAATCGAGGCGGTACCGAAACCCTGCGTCGCGCTGGGGCGCGTGCTCGCGCTCTCCGAGAGCCGTCGTCGGTTGCTCTACGAGCTGGTGACCCTCCCGGAGACCGCCCGGTCCTCGGTGAGTGCGGCGACAGCGACGATCGCGGATCGGCCCGCCGTCGACCTGTCGGCGTCGACCGTCCGACGCGTGCTGTACGAGCTCGCCGACGCGGGGCTGCTCGACCGCGTCACGGTCGCGCGCACCGACGGAAAGGGGCGCCCACCGAGCCGACTGGTCCCGCGGTTCCCGACGCTCGTGTTCCGGGAGCTGTTCGACCGTCCCTCGTGGGTGGTCTGACGCGGCACGGCCGCCGCGATTTTTCCGATCGAGCAGAACGAACGCCCGTTCGAAGCGAACGGAACACAGTTGCGTCCGACGCCCGCATTCGCGATATGGTTCCACCTCTCGCCTTGGACATCGACGGCACGCTGACGACGCCGACCGGGCGGATCGACTCGCGCGTCTTCGAGCTGCTGCCGTCGTGGGAGGCGCCGGTCGTGTTCGCGACGGGCAAAGCGTTCCCGTACCCGGTCGCGTTAGCGCACTTTCTCGGCCGCGACGAACACGTCGTCGCCGAGAACGGTGGCGTCACCTACGTCGACGGTGAGACGACGCTCCTCGGCGACCCGGACGCCGCGTGGGCGGTCGTCGAGACCTTCCGCGAGCGGGGCGGCGATATCGGCTGGGGCGACGGCGACACCGTCAATCGGTGGCGCGAGACCGAGGTCGCGGTTTCGATCGACGCCGACGAGGCGCTCCTCCGCGAGGTGGCGGCCGCCGCCGGCGACGTCGAGGTCGTCGACACCGGCTACGCGTATCACGTCAAATCGCCCGACGTGAGTAAGGGTCGGGCGCTTCGGACCGCCGCCGCGACGCTCGGGATCGAGCCCGCGTCGTTCGTCGCGGTCGGCGACAGCGAGAACGACGTCTCCACGTTCGGGGTCGTCGGCGAGTCGTACGCCGTCGCCAACGCGGACGCCGCCGCCCGCGAGGCGGCCGACGTCGTGCTGGAGGAATCGTATATGGACGGAACGGCCGGGGTCTTGGCCGACCTCCGCGCGCGGGACGCGAGTTCGCGGGACTAATGTTCCGTCTCGCTACGGATCGAACGGATACCGCGCGGTCGATCCGCACTCCAGACAGCGGACGACGACTCTCCCCGGACGCAGTCGGACGCGGCTCGTCTTCCCGGGCCGCAGGTACACGCCGCAGTCGCCGCAGGTACGTCTGGAGAACTCCGCGGGGAGGCCACACCGATTCCGCTCCGCGATCCGCCGCGCAAGCGCGACGTACTCGCGGGCGCGGTCGAACTCGTCGTCGACGACCGCTTCGCGAGCGAGCGTCGACAGCCGATCGATGCGCTCCGAGGGGATCCCCATATCCTCACGGGCGAGTCGAACCGGCAAAGTCGTTGCCATCGAGTCGACCGATATCCCTCGTGAGCGTTCGATCCGACGCTCGGCGCGTCGGTCAACCCGCACGCTTTTTTATCGGTCCACGCGAACGGCAGCGTATGAAAGAATCCCTGATGGACGTCATCTGCTGCCCCCTCGACAAGTCCGACCTCGAACTGGCTGTCGACGAGCGCGACGAAGAGGAGATCCTCGAGGGAACGCTCACGTGCACCGAGTGCGGCGAGACGTTCCCGATCGAAGACGGAATCCCCAACCTCCTCCCCCCGGACATGCGTGAAGAGGCGGCGGCCTGATCGGAATCGGGCCACTATCCCCCTCGAAACGTACTGTATCTTTTTTTAGTGTGGGTTCGTCGGCGTACACGTGCCGACACTCTCCGTCGAACTGAACGGGGACGCCGTTCACTCGATCCGGGCCCCGGATCGATTCACCACGACCGGCCCGTTCGCCATCGCGTTCGATAACCTCGGTCGCTCGACGCACGTCCACCTCAACTTCGATGCCGAACTCGGGCCGATCACCTCGCTCGGGGAGACGAACCACTACATCGAAGACGAGCAAAAGCGACGCGTCCACGTCTCCGTCGCCGACATCGAAGAACCGGTCCGCGGAAAGCTAAAAATCGTCACCGGCTACGGCTCGAACACCCGGTACGTCGACGTCCGGATCGATCCGCCGCCGGATGCCACCGCAGACGAGATCGCGATCGACGAGGCCTTCACGAAGCCCCCGGAACGGGCTCCGCCCGTCCCGCCCGCACAGCGCGCGGCGAACGCGGTCGAGCGCCTGATCGATAAAGGCGGAGTTCCGGCGGCTGTCCTCGGGTTCGTCGCCCTTGCGGGCGGCGCCGCTCTCGCGCTCGCGCTCGAGAGCGTCGTCGTCGCGATAGTGGTCGGGATCGCCCTCACGGTGTCGGTGGCCGCGGTGCTGCTGGCGGTGTGGTGACGCTGGGATTGTGTGCCGACTGCGTCGGGCGCCCTGCAGTCGACCGCGCTACCCGTCCGCGGTCGATCGCACCGTCCCGGATCCACGCGCTTTTAACCGCTCCGGGGGAACGTGAGCGCATGAGCTTCGAGAAGGAAGACGAGGTCGTGCTCCACGACAAACACAGCGACTACGACGGCGAGACGGGAACGATAACGCAGGTCATGGAGACGATGTTCGGCGACGCGACCTACACGGTCAGCTTCGAGGACGGGCAGGAGACCGGCGTCCCCGAAGACTCCCTCACCGCCGCCGAGAGCGACGAGTAACTAGCCGCTTTTCAGGAGTCTCGCATGCCGAAAGTCCCCTTTCACTACGTCGACCTTCGAGCCTTCTCGTACGCGACCGAAGACGAGAAGCGAGTCGTAGACGCGCTTCGGACGTTCCTCCCCGAAGACGCCGAGATCGATCGCGTCGAGAACGTCGGCCACCACGGCGATCGAATCGTCGTGCTCTCGGCGCGCATCGAGAACGCGGACGGAATGCGACACGTCCTCGACGCGCTCGCCGACCTCGACGACATCGACCGCGTGATAGACGAACTCGACCAGCGCGTCGACGACAACTGCGCGCTGTTCATGCGTGTTGACAAGCAAGCGGCGTTCCGCGGAGACGTCCGGCTCGGTCCCGGCATTACGGTTCGGGCGAAGGTCGAGGCGTACCCGGCGAAGAAGGACGCGGCCGTCGAAAACGCCCGAGAGACGCTGTCTCGGCTCGCGGACGATTCGTAGGGCGGTTCCCCGCTCGGGAGTCGACACCTGCTCGCCCGGACACCACCGCCGCATCCCCGGCGTGGATTTTTATCGCGGCCCGCCGATCCGTGAGCTATGACAGACCCGTTCGTCGTGGTCGGGGCCGACGCGGCCGGACTGAGCGCGGCCAGCAAGTTCCGCCGCGAGGCTCCGGACCGCGACGTAGTTGTCTTCGAAAAGGGCCAGTGGATATCGTACGCGTACTGCGGGATGCCGTACTTCATCGAGGGCCGCATCGAGCGGCTCTCAGATCTTCTCTCGCTGTCCCCGAGTGAAGTCGACGAGCGGGGGATCGACCTCCGGCGCGGTCACGAGGTCGTCGCCGTCGATCCGGACGCGAGAACCGTGACCGCCGAGACCGCCGACGGCGATACCGTCACGCAGGCGTACACGGATCTCCTCGTCGCCACCGGCGGTCGCGCGACGACCGGTCCCTTCGACGTCCGCGGCCCCGACGGTGCGTTCACCCTCCACAGTATGGACACCGCGGCCGCCATCGACGCGTACATCGCTTCACCGGAGGCGTACGATCCGGCGCGCGCCGACGTCGACGCGGTCGACCGCGAGCGAGTCGAGTACAACGCGGCGCTTCCCGCCCCCGAAACGGCCGCGATCGTCGGCGGCGGCTACGTGGGCGTGGAGATGGCCGAGGCGCTCAGCGGGCGCGGGCTCGACGTTCACCTGTTCCAGCGCTCCGGGCACCTCCTCCCGCCGTTCGGCGAGGCGGTCGGCGATCGCGTCGAAGCGACGATCGCCGAAAACGGGGTAACGGTACACACGAACACGCCAGTCGAGAGGCTCGTCGGCGACGGTCGAATCGAGGCTGTCGCCTTCGGCGGCGAGGAGCTCCCCGTCGATATGGCGATCGTCGGCGTCGGCATCCGACCGAACACCGAACTGCTCGACGGGACCGACGTGGAACTCGGTGACGGCGGTGCGCTCTCGACCGACGAGTACGGTCGCACTAGCCTCCCCGACGTGTACGCCGCCGGCGACTGTGCGACCGCAACCCACGCCGTGACGGGTACAGAGACGTGGGTGCCGCTCGGGCTAACCGCCAACCGCGCGGGACGAGCGGTCGGGGCAACGGTGGCGGGCGAACCCTCGCCAGTCGGCGAGATCGCCGGCACCGCGGTGGTGAAGGCGTTCGAGATGGAGGCCGGTCGCGCGGGGCTCGTCGAGGACGAGGCGGCGATCGACGCCGGCTTCGACCCGGTGCGAGAGACGGTGACCGCGGGCTCTCGGTCCGGCTACTACCCGGGCGCCGCGCCCACGGACGTGACGCTCGTCGCCGACCGCGACACCGGTCGGCTCATCGGCGGGAGCATCGCCGGTCCCGACCGCGCCGCGGTCCGGATCAACACGCTCGCGACCGCGCTCGAGGCCGACATGACCGTCCCTGGGGTGGAACGACTCGACCTCGCGTACGCGCCTCCGTTCAGTCCGGTGTGGGACCCGATCCTCGTCGCTGCGAAGGTGCTCAACGGGACGTTAGCGGAGTGAGACGGCAGGGACTCGGGAGATCGCGGGCGGTCGGCTTCGGCGGACCTCCGCTGAGCGGTTCACTCCTTGTTGTTACTGTTCCGCTCGTCGCTGTCGTTCCGCTCGCCGCTGTCGTCCCGCTCGCCGTTGTCATCCTGCTCGGCTTCCTCGTCCTGGATGTCGTCGTCGGTACCGAGCCCGGCGGCAACCCGACCGATAACGTATCCCGCGAGTCCGACGGCGACCCCGCCGGCGAGGGCGACGCCGAGGGGTTCGACGAGCGCCGCGGCGAATCCGAGGGGGTCTGCAGACGGGATCGTGTAGGGGTCCGGGCCCGTCGTCCGGAGCAACAGCGCCGCGAACGGACCGTACGCGAGGAGGATCGACGGCAGCGCGCCGCCGCCGACCGCCGCGAACGCGACGACCCCAACGGCGGCCACGACGGCGAGCGCGGCGACGATCGGTGCGGTGATCGACGGTGTGGCCGACGCGACTCCGAGCAGTGCGGCCGCGTCGACGGCGACGTACGAACCGGCGAACCCGACCGCGCTCCACACGGCGGCTCGCTCGAATCCGGTCTCGCCGAAGGCAATTCGCGCGAACGCGGAGGAGCGGGTGTCCCGGCTCATTCCGGACGAGTCGCGCCGCGTCCGTCGCGGTCGGGTGTGCGGTTACCGTGCTCGTCGATCTCGCCGGCGACGATTCGCGTCGACGAGATTCGTTCGCCGTCCTCGGCGGGAACGTGCTCGACGACGACGATCGCTAGCGGATCGTGACCCCGCTCCGTGCGAATCTCGTTTATCCGCTTACCGCCGTCTTTCGTCTCCGGGGAGACGATGAGCGCGTCGAACTCGGGCTCGACGGCGATGCCGGTCGGCTCGGTCAGTTCGCGGATCTCGAACTCGCGGTCGTACCGCTCGGCACGCGGCGCGAGCTCGGCTTCGAGGTCGCGCTTTCGTCGGTCGTACGGGCGGACGTACCGCTCGACGTGTCGGGTCTTCGGCGCGAGTTCGTCGGACGTGAGTCCGACCGTCACGTCTCCCAACTCGAAGGCCCGTTCGAACAGCTTCCGGTGGCCGTCGTGAACGGGATCGAACGTGCCACCCAGCGCGACGTTCATGTCTGTCGGTTGCGCGGGCGGAACTTAAAGTGTCCCGAACTGGGAACGCGGCTCGACGACGGCGTTACCGGTCGGCGTCCTCGTCGTCTGTCTCAGCGTCGTCCGCGTTCTCTCTCTCGTCGTCGCTGTCGTCCGCTTCCTCAGGATTGTCGTCGTCGACGGATATCTGTACGGGCTCCGTGTCTCCTTCCGTCGACTCTCCGCCCAGCCGACGGTCGAGGTTGAACACGGCGTTCAGCTCCCGCTGGACGTCGCCGACGACGCCCTGTACCAGCTCGCTCGGCGCGATCGCCTCGTACTCGTAGGGGTTGTTCCCGGCGCCGCTCGCCTCGCGTTTGTCGCGCTCGACGGTCCCTTCGTCGTGGAGCTCCGCGAGCGCCTCGCGGACCGTACTCGGGTAGAGGCCGGTGCCGTCGGCGACCTCGTCGCTGGTGCTCTGCGGGTTGTCCCGGAGATACACGTAGATTCGAGCCCGCGTCTCGGTGTCGAGCAACCACGACAGCAGGTCGACGATGTTGTCGTCGAACCCCCTCACGGCCTTGTCAGCGCCCTCGCCGATCCGCTCTTTCGTCTTGCGCAGCTCCTCGCGGGTTCGCTCGGTCGGCGACTCGTTTACAGGGTCATCGTCCGGGTCTGTTCCCGGATCAGCACCGGAGCCGGCGAAGTCGTCGGCGTCGTCGACGGGATCGGTAGTCATACCCCAGAATGGGGACTGCGCGCTCAAAAGGGTTTCTCGTCGTTTTTGTTCCGACGAAACTGGTCGACGGCGAGGTCGGGGTGCGCCGCGGCGAGCGAGTCACGCTGTCGGCGACACGAGCAGATCGTCACACAGTTCGTCCAACCCGGACTCCGCTCGCAGCCGGCGCTGTCGCTCGGTGCCGCTCTCCGCGTCGTACACCTCTCGAATGCCGTCGATTCGCAGTCTGTCACACTCTCGATCGACGACTTCGCCGAGCGATACCGTCCCCTCGCCGTCGCGAGCGAGGAAGGCGGCGTCGTGGCCGTGGCGGATCGCGCGCCACTTGTTCTCGTCTAACAGCTCACGACGGAGCTGCGGACTCTTTTCGCCGTTTGTGTCGTGGTCCCCGTCCTCGTAGCGTTCGGCGTACTCGACCACCAACGCGTGGACGTACTCGACGAGCGCGAGGGTGACGGCAGGGTCGCGCTGGGCGTCCGGTGCGCGCACCTCGACGGTCCCGTGGCCGGTGTGCGGCCGCACGTCGAACCAGAGCTCGCCGCGGTCCGCGATAGAGCCGTGTTCGACCATCCGCCGTTCGTATAGCTGGAACGCGTCGAAGTCCGCGAACGCAGAGGGGATCCCCGTGTTCGGGAGATTCTCGAATATCTTTGCACGGGCCGACGCGAGGCCGGTGTCGAACCCGTTCCAGAACGGCGAGTTCGCCGACAACGCGAGAATCACCGGACAGTGCCACCGAAGCTGGTTGGCGATCCAGACGGCCGCATCAGCGTCGTCGACGCCGACGTGGACGTGGAGCCCGGCCGTGGTGTTTCGGTGTTGCGGGTACTGGATTCGGTCGAGCTGATCCCGGTATCGGGGCTTCTCGACGTGGTCGAGCTCGCGCCACTTCGCGGCCGGATGGAGCCCGGCGGCGGCGATCCGGTAGCCGTCGGCGGCGGCGTGGTCGACGAGCGCCTCTCGGACCGTCGAGAGCGCGTCGGCCGCGTCGGCGGGATCCTCGATCAGTTCGGTCTGCGCCTCGATCGTGCACTTGAACAGCTCGTGATCGAACCCCTCGGGGATCGCAGCCGGGGGGTCGCGACCGTAGACGAGGTCGTCGGTTCCGGACGTCGGGCGACCGTCGGCATCTACGATGTAAAACTCCTCTTCGATGCCGAGCGTCCCCATTCGGTCGAACGCGTCACGCGAACCGAGATCCATTACGCACCCGTTCCGGCCGGGCGCTCTTATATGAATTGGAACCCGAAACGCACTGCCGACGCTGGCGGATTAGTGGGGCAGCCGAGAAAACGAGCCGGTGAGGGCGATCGGTCGTGTGCCGTTTCGTGGTCCGTCGGTAGCTCTCCGACGCGAGGCCGCGGCGGCCTCGGTCCGATTAGCCGAGGACGTAGCGGAGCGCCGGGAAGCGCTCGACGAGCGCCTCGCCGCCGACCTCCAGCTTCTCGATGTAGGCGTCGAGCCCGAGGATGCGGCCCGCACCGAACGCGGCGACCGTCAGGAAGACGATCGCGTAGATGAGCGTCGAGTCGAACAGCGCGAGGATGTCGCCCTCCCAGCCGCCGAGGTAGAACAACATCATCTGCATCGCGCCGCCGAGCGCGGCCAGCCGGACGAACGCCCCGGCGATGAGCGCGAGGCCGATGAGCACCTGCGTCAGCGGCACGAAGACGTTCGCGAATTCGACGAACCACGGCGTCGAGCCCATCGCGGCGTACAGACCGCTCACGGGACTCGCCGCGTCGGGCGCGTGAACGAGGTACCCGCTGGCGTCGAACGGCTCACCGGTGACCTTTCCGATACCCGCGAACAGGATCATCCCACCGATGGCCGCCCGCAGCAGCACGATGAACAGCGCCGATAGCGAATGCGCTTTCCCCAGCAGGGTGATGCCGCCGAACTCTCCGCCGAACTCGTTGGTCGTCTTGGTTGACATAGTGTCTCTCCTCACTTACGGATACGCCGGATATACACATAAACCCGGAAGCGAGTTCTCTTTGTCATAGAACGAACCGTCGAACACCCCAGATCGTTTGGGTCTTTATAAGCAATAACACACGGATAGCCGATTTGTCCAGAACGATCAGTGGGTTCGGAGTGAGACGCACAGCTATTTTCGGTCCGATAGAGGGGTTCCGCGGTTCCCTACCAGGGCTCGCCGCTCGCGAGGTCGACGTCGGCGTCGCCCTTCTCAGAGGGACAGACGTCGGCGAGCACGCAGTCGCCGCAGTCCGGGTTGATCGCGGTACACGTCGCGCGGCCGTGGTCGATCATGAGATGCGTGAACTGCTGCCAGTCGCTTTCGGGGACGGTGTCGAGGAGATCCCGTTCGATCTGTTTCGGACTCTCTTCCTCCGTGATCCCCAGTCGGCGGGTGATCCGTTGGACGTGGGTGTCGACGACGATTCCCTCCACGACGTCGTGGCCGTGTTGGAGGACGACGTTCGCGGTCTTTCTCCCGACCCCCGCCAGGTCCGTCAGCTCCGACATGGTGTCGGGCACCTCGCCGTCGTGTTTCTCGGCGATGTCCGCACACGCCGAGCGGATGTACTTCGCCTTGTTGTTGTAGTACGTGATCGAGTTGATCGCCTCCGCGAGCTCCTCTTGGGGGGCGTTCGCGTACGCTTCGGGCGTCTCGTACGTCTCGAAGAGGTCGGCACAGACCTTGTTCACGCGCACGTCGGTGCACTGCGCGGAGAGGATCACCGCGATGAGCAGCTCCAGTCGGTTCGAGTAGTTCAGCGATATCGTCGAGTCCGGGTACTCCTCGTACAGCCGGTCCAACACTTCGGCGACCTGCTCCTCGCGCGGATCGAGTGGCGTGCCCATACCCGTCCGTCCGCCCGGGCGACATTGAACGATCCGGAACCGGTGGCGGGAACCTGTGACTCCGGAACCGATGCTGTGCTCGCAGCCGACCCGAAATCGGCAGATTCAGGTCGTTGTCTCGACAGGTCCGGACGTGTCTCGTTCCCGCGGCCGATCGCGTCGTCGCCCCGCTTACCGCCGCCGACCGCAGGAGTTCTACTGGCTGTGGATAGCCGCGACGGCCACCTACGGCGTCGGTGACATCGTCTCGACGATCGCGTTCCTCCGGTACGTTCCCGCGATCGAGGAGGCGAACCCCGTCGTCGTCCTCGCGCTCGACGCGTTCGGTCTCGCCGGGCTCGTCGTCCTCAAGATCGCCGTCTACCTCGTGATGCTGTGGATCAGCGTCGCGGGCGCTCGCGACGGCGACGCGCTGCTCTACTACTTTCCGCCCGTGCTGTTGACGCTCGTCGGCACGTACCTCACGGCGAGCAACGTCCGCCTCATGTGGCTCTCCTGACCGACGAGGCTCTCTTCCCCGACCGACGAGGCTCCCTTCCCCGACCGACATCGGTTTGCGCCCCCGAACCCACGTCCCTCACATGCTCTCGGACACGCCCGGGCTTCACCACGTGACCGGGATCGTCGGCGACGCGGCGACGAACGCCGCGTTCTACGGCGAGACCCTCGGGCTCCGGCTGCTGCGCCGGACGGTGAACTACGAGGACATCCTCCAGTACCATCTCTACTTCGGGGACGCGACCGGGTCGCCGGGCTCCGTGTTCACCGTCTTCCCGGACCCGACCGGCGACCCGGGCCGCTCCGGGAGACCGGGCTACGAGGCCGTCGCCTTCGCGGTCCCTTCCGACTCGCTCAACTACTGGCGCGACCGGTTCGCGAAGCGAGGAATCGAGGCGGAGTCGGTCGAGCGCTTCGGCGACCGGGTGCTCCGGCTCGCGGACCCGTCCGGGACGCGGGTCGAACTCGTCGAGCGCCAGACCGATCCGGCGAACGACGACCCGTGGCTCGGCGGCGGCGCGGTTGACGCGGCCGACGCAGTCGACGCGGTCGACGCGGTCCCGAAATCCGCGGCGATACGGGGGCTGGACGGCGTCACCGCGCTCCCCGCGGACCCGTACGGAACGGCGAGCGTGCTCGATACGCTCGGGTTCGCGTACGAGGCGGAGTCCGGCGACCGGATCCGGTACCGCGCGCCCGGCGACCGCGCCGCGGTCATCGACATCCTCGACCGTGACGCGCCGTACCTCCGGGAAGGCCCCGGCACGCTGCACCACGCCGCCGTGCGGGTCGCCGACCGAGAGGCCCTCCTCGACTGGCACGGGCTGTTCCGCGACCGCGGCTACGACGTCTCTCGGGTGAAGGACCGCCACTTCTTCCACTCGCTGTACGTCCGCGGTCCCGGAGGGCTCCTCGTCGAGCTCGCGACGGAGGCGACGACGCCCGACGGTCCGGACGCGGCGACCGGACCGCGGGGGCGCGGCCTCGCGGACCCCGATACCGACGGTCACGCGACGGAGCTCTACCTCCCGCCGCGGTTCGAGAGCGATCGCGAGCTGATCGAGGACCAGCTGCCGGCGTTCCGGCTCACCGACGGGAGCGTCGGAGGCGGTACCGAGCGATGAATGACCGATGAGTCGGCGGCTCGCTGGCGTCGAGGGGCCGCACGCCGCGGCGACGCTCGCCACCGGCGGCGCTCCGGCCGCCGCGGCCGAGGTCGCGCTCGTTCTCGTCCACGGCCGCGGGGGAACCCCAGAAGGAATGCTCCGGCTCGCCGACGAGTGTTATCGGCCGGGAACCGCCCTGCTCGCGCCTGGAGCGGTCCGGTCGACGTGGTTGCCGGCCGGCCACGACGCGCCGATCGACGCCAACGAGCCGGCGCTGACCTCGGCGGTCGACTGCGTCGAGGCGACGGTCGACGCCGCACGCGACATCGGAATTAGTCCCGCGGAGACCGTTCTGGTCGGGGTCTCGCAGGGCGGCTGCGTCGTGAGCGAGTTCCTTCGTCGTTGCTCGCGGCGGTACGGGGGCGCGTTCGTCGTCTCCGCGGCGCTCCCCGGTGAGGACCCGACCGTTCGTTCCGTCGTCGACGGTGACCGTCCGCTCCGAGGAACGCCGATTGCCCTCGACACCAGCGAGGACGACCCGTACGTTTCTGCTTCTCGCGTGCGCGAGACCGCAGAAGTCTTCCGGCGGGCCGGCGCAGCGGTCGACCTCCGAATCGACCCGGGCGACGGGCACGGGCTCTCGGACGCGACGCTTGCTCGAATCGGTGACCGTCTCGGAGCGCTGGTCGGCGACGCCGAGGGTTCGGGCGGGGACTAAGAGCGTCGCTCCGAGCAATCGCCCAAGCTCCGGTGTGCGTGGTCGACCCCCTCGTGGGCACCCGAACGTGTTCGCGGTGCGACCCATGTGGCCGCGGCGTGGATGAGCGGACGATGCCTGAACTCGATGTCAGAGAGATTCCACCGACCGAGCGTCACGAACGGATCCACCGAGAGTTCGACGAGCTGGAGCCCGGCGAGGCGCTGACGATCGTCAACGACCACGAGCCGAAGCCGCTGTACTACGAGATGGCCGCCGAGGTCCCCGCGTTCGACGAGGCGGGGTACGCGGTCGAACGCGAGGGCGACTCGCGGTTCGTCGCGACGTTCCCGAAGGTGGACCCGTCGTCCGCGGTGGACCGCGTTCGACTCGCCGACCTCGACGGCGAGCCGCACGCCGACGCGTTCCCGGGGAAGGCACCGAAGACGATTCGCCTGTCACTGGCGGCGGCGGAGCGCGTCCCCGCCCACGACCACCCGGACCGGACCGTCCTCTTTCACCTGCTGTCGGGGGAGGTCGAACTCAGGCTCGACGGGGAGCCGCATCGCGTCGAGGATGGCGAGATCGTCCGATTCGACGGAGAAATGGAGGTCGAGCCGGTTGCGATCGAGGCGAGCACCGCGCTGATCGTGTTGGCGCCGCGATCCGCCGACTGAGACGAGCGGGAATTTAATCTCTTTTTAGCCTTCTCCGACCATCCGGTCCTCGTCGTCCCACTCGCGCTCGCGAAGCTCGTACTTCTGGATCTTCCCGGTCGCCGTCGTGGGGAGCTCGCCGACGAACTCCACCTCGCCGGGCGTCTTGTACGTCGCGACCCGGTCGCGGACGAACTCCCGAAGCTCCTCTTCGGTCGCGCCGGGGTCGTCGGGGTCGCCGCTCTCGGGGACGACGAACGCCTTCGGCGTCTCACCCCACTGCTCGTCGGGAGCGGGGATCACGGCCACCTCGGAGACGACGTCGTGTTCGAACAGCGTGTCCTCCAGCTCGATGGAGGAGATGTTCTCGCCACCGGAGATGATGATGTCCTTCTTCCGGTCTTGGATCGAGACGAACCCGTCCTCGTCGACGACGGCTAGGTCGCCCATGTGGTAATACCCCTCCAGTCGCTCGGAGAACGCGGTCTCCGTGGCATCGGGCTTGTTCCAGTACCGGTCCATCACCTGATTGCCGCGGACGACGATTTCCCCGATCGTCTCGCCGTCGGCCGCCACGTCCTCGCCGCTCTCGTCGACGACGCGGACGTCGGTTCCGAGGTAGCCGATCCCCTGGGTCTTCTTCACCGCGAACCGCTCGTCGGAGTCCGCGTCGTAGTGGCGCTTCGCGTCCGAGGTCGTCACGAGCGGCCCCGTCTCGGTCGCGCCGTACACGTGTTTGAGCGCCCAGCCGAACTCCTCCTCGACGGTTCGGATCGTCGCTTCCGGCGGTGCCGCGCCCGCGGTGGCGGCTCGGACCGGGTTGTCGCCGGTCGTCGCGCCGCCGTGTTCGGCGTAGTGGTCCCCGAGCATGTTGAGCACGGTGGGCGCCGCACAGAAGTACGACACGTCCTCCGTGCGGATCCGGTCGAACACCTCGGCGACGTCGACCCCCCGCGTGCAGACGTGGCGCGCGCCCATCCCGGTGATAGCGTAGATGTGTCCCCACCCGTTGACGTGGAACATCGGTAGGGTCCAGAGGTAGACGTCGTCGTCGGTGATCTCCTGGTGGATCGTTATCAGGTACGCGTGGAGGGTCTCCGCGCGGTGCGTCCGGCAGACGCCCTTCGGATCGCCGGTCGTCCCCGAGGTGTAGTTGATCGTGATCACGTCGTCTTCGTCCATCTCCGGGCGCTCGTAGGCGTCCGAGTCCGCTTCGTCGAGGACGGCGTCGAACGACTCCCAGTCGCCGTCGACCGCCGCGGCGTCGTTCGTGATGAACGTCTCCGTCGGCACCTCGTCGCGGACGGCTTCGACGTTACTCGCGTACTCGGCGTCGGCGTAAATCGCGTCCACGCCCGCGTCGGAGAGCATGTACGCGAAGTCGTCCGGAGTGAGCCGGTAGTTGAGCGGCGTGTGGATCGCGCCGACCTGCATGGCCCCGTAGGCGGCTTCGAGGTGGTAGTGCGTGTTCGGGTCCAACACGGCGACGCGGTCCCCTTTCTCGACGCCCCGCGCCTGTAGTGCAGCCGAGAAGCGGTCTGCTCGCTCGCCGAGTTCGGCGTACGTGTACCGCGTTCCGTCGGTGGCGAGGACCGCCTCTTCGTCGGCGTAGTGCCGTCGCGCTCGGTCCAGGAAGTCGGTCGTCAGTAGCGGCTTTCGCATCAATTTATCATTATGTATGATTTATAAAGCGTTTGCGGCCGCTGCAAGCTCGGTGGATTCGGTGTTGGTTTTATGTAGCTGCCTCCAACGAGGGCAGTATGAGTGACGACAGCGGCCGAACGGCCATTACCGACGGTTACGTCGTGCCCATCGCCGGGCTGCTCGCGCTGGTGTTCGCCCTAATGACGGGAATTACGGCGGGACGTGCGCTGTCCGGCGATCCGGCTGACATCGCACTCCCGGTTATTTTCGGGCTCGCGAGCCTCGTCGCGGTTCGCGTGCGACAGCGCTCGCTGGCCGCCCGTGACGAGGGATGACCGCGACGATTCCGTCCGAAATCGCATATAAACAATGCGTGGACGAATCGCACACGGGCAACGGGATCAGAACCCTTAACAGTCGCACGGGAGTTTGATACGATAGCGGGATGGGATAGCCAGGAGATTCCGCCGGGCTCATAACCCGGAGATCGGTAGTTCAAATCTACTTCCCGCTACTACGTCTCTGTCGCGCGTCTTCCTTCGACGACTACGGTTACCTCAGAGCGACACGCTCTCGGTCACCGTTCCAATACGCTATGGGATCAGGATCCCCCGTCGCACGTGATCGACACCGTCCTGTCCGCTTTGTCGCCGGAGATTTCGGCACTCACCGCGCCGCCGTCAACCGCAATTGTCACCGAAAGTAGTTCGCCCTCAAACGAATCTTCACAGTCGAGCTCAGCCACAATTTCTCCCGAGCCACCGGGTGAGACCTCCGTCGGTGTGGATGTCACTGTGACATCGAGGCCGTCGGGTTCGTCGATAGCGATCGGTGCGACGCCGATCGACGTGTCGAAGCGGTTCGTGACGGTCACGAGCGTCACCGTTCTCGTTGTCTCCGCGTCATCATCCGTCTCGTTCGTCTCTGTCTCGTTCGTGTCGCTTCCACCCGCCTGGCTCACGTTTTCGCTAAACTCGATCCGGATCTCGTCGGGCGAGTCGTACCCCACGTACGCGCGTGCGTCATCGGCTTGACCGGTCGCGATACCTCTATCAGCCGTCATCGACGCGAATCCCCCCGTTCCGACGACCAAGCACACGAGTCCGACAATGAGGAGTCCCAGTCCGACCGTTCGAAGTGCGTTTACCATTGTGCCCTTTGTGAATTAGCGCTCGCCGATCAGTGCTCGCCGAGTTGAACGTTCGAACCGATCTCGTTCCGTCGAGTGTGGATCGTGTGGACGACGGCGGAGAGCCCAAACACGGCAGTGACGATGGTACCGAACGCCACCGTCGAAAGCTCGGTGAACGGGTGGAGACCGAGACCGGCGAGCGCGACGATACCGCCGAGAACCACTGTGAGCCCGAGGTAGTGGAAACACCACGGGATATCGTCTTCGGGCACGTACTCCAGGTGCATCTGTACCTCAGTAACGGCGTCGTCGAGTTTGATCGTCCCGCGGCTTCGATCGTACTCGATCAGACCGCAGTCGTCCAGCTTCTGCAGGTGCGTTTGGCGCAGCGACGAGTAGACCCGCTTCCGCTGTTTGTAGTCCACGTCCGCAACTGTCGTATCGTTCTCACGGGCCGCAACGTACTCGACGAGATCGCTGAGGTCGATCTCGTCGCCGGGGTCGTATTGGTTGAGCAACTCGATCGCATATCGCCGCCGGGCGTTGCTCAGAACGTCGAAGACGTCTTCGCGTTCGATTTCGGTGTCGTGCGGCGTTCGGGTCGGTAACCTCCGAACGGCTATGCCACCTGAGCCGTTAGATCGTTGGTTTTGTGGATTAGAGCTCACATCACGTTCCTCCTCTTTTCAGCACCGACTCGCTCTGGGGTGGATCGACCAACGATTGTCACCGGGAAGCGACGAGATGGTCGTCGCCGTCCCGGTATTTGGTCGAACCATTCGTCATGTCATCTACCCTGTATGTATATAGTTATAGCACCCGTTTGCTCGCAAAGTAGCTATTACTTGCAGGGCGGTGAGCGGATCGAAAATGCAGGTATCGATTGTTGACAAATATTATATACTTATTCCGGAGACTTCCCGACACGAGTTGACGGTCATCAGTTGTGCGGAGATACGATCCTGGGATCGAACAGTCAGCAGCCGGTTCGCCCGTGTCTGTGGCTCTGTACATATCGTTACCGTGTCTCGGCACGGGCGTCAGCGTCGGCGTCGAAAACGCGACCGTTCGCGTCGGACTGAAGGCCGCAGCCTCCGGTTAGCAGATCGGTGGAAGGCCCAGTGATCCGAGGTCAGTCGTCGTCGGTGTCGACGGCTTCGGCGTAGATGCTGACCGTCTCCGGCTCCGCGGTGTCGGTCCTGCGATCGTCCGCTTCGCGACCGACGAACTCGAAGTGAACTAGCAGGCCCTCTCCCGGGTCGAGAACGGCGCCGTCTGCGTCGACGTCGCCGGTGAACTCGCCGTCGCCCGATCGATCGTTGGTCGTCCCGATCTCCTCGTACGTGTAGTACGCTCGCGGGAAGTTCGTGCTCCAGTCCACATCGTCGAGGTTCTCGGACAGTGTGATTGCGATGGTGTCTCGCCCCTCGTTCCGTATCTCGAAGACGTCGGTGAAGACGAAGTTCGCGTCCTCGGCGAGTCCCGTCGCGTTCTGGGAGCCCGTGCTGCCGTCGAACGCCAGCCGGAGCATGGTGTCGTCGTCGTACTCCGCGTACGCGCTCGTGGGCACGAGGGTGAGATAGGACGCGTCGTCCCCCACCGTCTGGACGCTGATCCCGCGGTCGGCCCGCGCGACGTTGAAGGCGTTGCCACCGAACGCGGCCATTCCACCGACGGCCACCGATCCCATACCGATCAGAATATTTCGCCGTTGCATGTGTGGATCACTCGTGTCACGCCCGGTGTCGGCACGCGGGTCGACTCGTCCGAACGGGACTCCCAGCGTGCCGGTTTCAAGCGCTTGATAGAACGAACGCGGGGGAATAGACATTAGTCTGAATAGGTTGTTACACCGACACTCTCAGATTGCTATCTGCTCGATCCCCCGTCCGAGACGACAGGCTTGGATTGTGGTTCGACATAGCTTCATTCCTATCACATAATAATCACATAAATCCGCCCGTCCCTCGATCGATCGGATCGACCTCGTGGTAGGCTATTGACGGAGAATACGGGAAGTAGAAACGCTGAACGGGCCGATAACACCGTTCTGTGATCGGCCGAACCGGAGCCCGTAGCGCGAAACGGATACGTATCATACCAGCCAGCGGGCATCTCAGGCGGCTCAAAACGCGAGCTACGTCGATGAGATTGACGGTGACTCTCGTCTCATCGACGCGTGACAGGTCCAGTCCACGAGCGCGGTCTCTCGTGACACCGTCGGCTTGTTGTCGAGAAACGTGGCGTTCCGGCTCTGTAGTTCGCCCCTGTTACGCAACAAGAACTGGCTGGTGCAGTAACAGGCTCTTCAGATAAGTATGGGTTCCAGTCGTGGAGCAAGACAAGCGCTCGGCGGTGCCGGAGCCCGCGCGGCGTGGTCGTGCGAGAACCCACGTCGGTCGGGCGCGCCGGCACGGACGAGCGTGAGATAACTATGGAACGACGCAACTTCCTGATCGGCATGGGTAGTACAGCTGCGGGAGCAAGCGCGCTCATCGGCTCGGGCGCATTCAGTCGAATTGAATCACAGCGATCAGTGACCATCCAGGTCGCCGAGGACGCGAACGCGTACCTCGGAATGAGGACGCTCAACACGCCGAACAGCAACAACTTCGTCGGAACCGACGGAAACGGTCACCTGGAGATCGACATCGGTGACTTCGATCCTGATGGTACAAATTACGAGTACCAGACAGGTTCCGGTGTCAACTCGGACTCGTTCACCTACTTCGACGGGCTGTTCGAGCTGTGTAACCAGGGGAAGGCGGACGCAACGATCAGTTACGCGCTGCCGGAGTCGTCGCCTCATACGGACGTGGGGAATGACTGGACAGCCCCGGACGCCGAGTACGACCAGCAGGTGGTCGCGTTCTACTACATCGACGAAAGTCGCAGCGAAGCTGAGGACGGTGTTGATTCAGGAGGCCGAGTCATCGTCAACGAGGGCGATACGGTCGACCTTGCGCTCGGCGAGTGTGAGGAGATCGGCATCCGGACCGTGACCAAGGGCGTCGACGCGACTACGGGTGAAGCGCTCATCGACGGCGAGATCGTTGTGACGGCCGACGCTCCTGAGGCGGGACAGCCGAACAACTCCTGATCGAGGTACCGATTCATGACCCGACGACGACGAACCCCGATCGATGACGGTTCTAATGGTGGTGGGACGGACACGTCCGTTGTTCGCCGAGCGAACTCCGACCTGCGAACCGACGGCGTCATCTCGGGGCAGTCGTCGAAAAGTCTGAGCACCACGACGCAAGTAACAAGCGAGGACAGAGTATGAAACGACGATCTTTCGTCCTCGGTGCGGGTTCGGCCGCCGCCACGGGGAGCGCGATCCTCGGCTCCGGAGCGTTCTCCCGCGTCGAGTCCCAACGACAAGTGACCGTTCAACTGGCGGAAGACACGGACGCGTACCTCGGGCTGAAGCCCATTGATACCCCCAACAGCAACAACTTCGTCGAACTCGACGAAAACGGTCACCTGAAGATCGATATCGGCGATTACGACGACGGGACGTACGAGCGTCCGACCGGCGTGGGCGTCAACTCCGATTCGAACACCCGGTTCGACGGGATGTTCGACATCTGCAATCAGGGGAAAGCCCAGGCTGAGGTCTGCTTCATGTTCGACTATGACGACATGGTAGACCACGGCGATCCGAATCTCGACTTCCGGGACGAGTACGATAAGACGCTCCTCTGTCCGAACAGAAAGAAGATCGATGTCGGCGAGTGCGTGCGCGTCTCGATCGACTTGGCGTCGTACGACGTCGACGCAACCAGTGGCGATCCGCTGTTCGACGGTGACGTGCTCATCACGGCCGACGCCGACGGAGCAGGAGACACCGGAGACTAGCCTCTCACAGGACGATGACTAACAATTCAAATATATGAAAAGAAGAAAATTCCTCGCCGGAGCTAGTGGGGTTGGTCTCGGTGGCAGCGGCCTCATCGGTTCCGGCGCGTTCAGCGCAGTCGAATCGCAACGACAGGTAACCATTCAGCTAGCGGAAGACACGGACGCGTACCTGGGATTAGACACGTGCGGAACGATAAACGGCGATAACTTCGTCGGTACGGACGGCCAGGGTCACCTGACCGTCGACATCAGCGAGCACAGCGACGCCGCGGACGCAGGTCGCGACGTGAGCGAGCCGGCCGAAGGCGTCAACTCGGACTCGTTGACCGCGTTCGACAACGTGTTCCGGATCTGTAACCAGGGGAAGGAAGACGCGTGTGTCTGGATCGACGCCGAAGTCGCTGAGGATTTGCTTGAAGGGCACGACACCAGCCTGCCGACGCTCGACTTCTACGTCCTCGACGGCGACGGCGACCCGCGGTCGATCCTCGGCGAAGAGAACTCGGTTAAACTCCCCGTGGGGGAGTGCTTCTGTGTCGGTATCCGCGTCTACTCGAGGTTCCTCTCGGCGGGCGATCAGATCGTCGAGAATGAGGAGATCCGGATCATCGCCGACGTCGACGGCGCCGACGACTGTCCGGAGGTGAACGGCGGCACGATTCCCCCCGGTGAGGAACCGCAGAACGGGCAGGGGATCAGCTTCATCGCGTTCTGTGGTGACGACTTGACTGCGAACGATTACACCCTCTCCATTGTGGGTCGGAACGAAGACGGCGAACCGACGAGCGTGTCGTGGTCCGGCCCGACGCCTGACAATATCGTGGTCTTCGGAGGTGCGCGGCTGTTCAACACCTCCGGATCGCCGATCACGCTCAGTGGTGACGAGGTCGAGTGGAAAGCCGGTAATAACCCAACCGAACAGCGACCCCCGAGCCCGTGTAAAGACGGCAACTGCGGGCCGAAGTTCGACTACAAGTCCGCGTCCGACACGTTCGAAGCCGTCGGACATCAGGACCAGTGCGTTGACGAGAGCGACGACTAATCGCTCACCGTCCCGCGAATTTCCTATTTTTATAAAATGGTTCGGACTGAACGAGATTACCAGTAACGACGCACATCGTTTCAGATTCCCGTATACGAACTATCGAACCACCTAGCATGGGCGGTGTCTTTTTAAATAACTTATTTGAATATTCTTTTATTCTCGGTTGTTTTCGATAGAATCCACACGAGCCCTTAAGCCGGTTAAGCGTACAGTAACGTCCGTAATGGCACACAAGCTGGGTCGAAGAGCGGGACGCACAGCGACGGCACCGTTCGAGGGGACGGACGCGGAACCACCGGCGTCGAACGCGGACGGCGACGGCGACGAAACGGAGGCGGCGGAGTCCACGGCGGCGACGAACGACCGCGACGCCGCGGACGAGTCGTCTTCGGTCGCGGACACCAGTCGGCGGTCGGTGCTGATCTCCACCGGCGCGCTCGCGGGCGCGGGACTGCTGACCGGCGAGGCGGCGGCGTCGCCCGGCAACCGCCCGGAGGAGGTCGTGATCGGCACGGGGTCGCGGGCCGCACAGCGCGCCGTGGAGTCGCGAGCGGAGTCGGTGAGCCGCGTCCTCGACTTCGCGGACATCGGTCAGGCCGTCTCGGGGCGGTTCCCGCCCCAAGCGATCGAGGCGCTCGAGCGACGCGCCGACGTCCGGTACGTCGAACGCGACGGAGCGGTACCGCCGCTCGGACAGACGCTCCCGTGGGGCGTCGACCGCGTCGACGCCGACCGCGCGCACGCCGCGGGCGAGACGGGTGCCGGCGGCGACGTCGCGATCATCGACTCGGGGATCGACTCCGATCACGAGGATCTCGCGGCGAACCTCGGCGAGGGCTACGCGGTCGTCACGTGTTCGGGTTGTGCCGAACCCTGGGACGACGACCAAGGCCACGGCACGCACTGTGCGGGCATCGCGGGAGCGGTCGACAACGACGTCGGCGTCGTCGGCGTTAGCACGGAAGCGACGCTCCACGCGGTAAAGGTGTTCGACGCGGACGCGTACGCCACCGTCTCCGGCCTCTCGGAGGGGATCAAGTGGGTCGCCGATCAGGGGTACGACGTCGGGAGCATGAGCCTCGGCGCGGCGAGCAGTTACGCGACGCTGCGAGACGCCTGCCGGTACGCCGCGGACCGCGGAGTCCTGCTCGTCGCGGCCGCCGGCAACGACGGCTGTTCCGACTGCGTCAACTACCCGGCCGCCTACGACAGCGTCGTGGCGGTCAGCGCGACCACGAGCAGCGACAGCCTGGCCTCGTACTCGTCGTACGGTCCAGAGATCGAACTGGCCGCGCCGGGGTCGTACGTCTACTCGACCGTCCCGGGATCGTACGGGCGTAAGTCGGGCACCTCAATGGCGTGCCCGCACGTGGCAGGCGCAGGCGGGCAGCTGATGGCGAACGGTTACACGAGCACGGAGGCGCGAGCGCGACTCCGCGACACCGCCGAGGACATCGGGCTCTCGGCGGCTCAGCAGGGCGCGGGGCTGCTCGACGTCGAGGCGGCCGTCGACGACGGGGGCGACGGTGGAGACGACGACGGCGATGGCGATGGCGATGGCGACGACAGCGACGACGGAGACGGTGAGGAGACGGCTCCCCTCGCCGTCTCGACCACCGGCGCCTCCGACGTCGGCGAATCGAGCGCGACGCTCGACGGCTCGCTCGACGAACTACCGGACGGCGACACCGCGACGGCGGCCTTCGAGTACCGCCAACAGGGGGCAGACACCTGGTCGACGACGGATACCACGACGCTGACCGCGACAGGTGCCTTCGGCGAGTCAGTGACGGGCCTGACGGACGGGGCGGACTACGAGTTCCGCGCTGTCGCCGAAACCGAAAGCGATGCGGACGCCGGGACCACGCTCGCGTTCACGACCGACGCGGTCACGGTCACCGTCGACGTGTCGACGACCGGTTCCGTCGCAGTCGACGAGACGAGCGCCACGCTCGAGGGGACGCTCGACGTCCTCGACGGTGCCTCCTCGGCCGAGGTGGCCTTCGAGTGGGGCGTCAGCGGCGAGGGGCTTCCGGAGACGACGACCCCGGAAACGCTGTCCGCGACGGGGACGTTCGACGCGACGCTGAGCGACCTCGCAGGCGGAACCGACTACGAGTTCCGCGCCGTCGCCGATGCCGACGGGACCACGGACGCCGGCGAGACGCTGACGCTGACGAGCGACACCGCCGACGAACCGGCAGCCGCCGAACCGGTCGTCGACGACTACGTCGTCAGCGAAGCCGGGTCACCGAACCCACACGCGGAGATCACCGCGAAGTGGGCCGTGAGCGACGCCGACGGTGATCTCGACTCCGTCTCGGTCGAGGTCCTCGACCGACGCGGACGCGTCCGAGACTCGATCCGAACGAACGTCGCCGGATCGCAAGCGTCCGGGATCGACGAGCTCCGGGTGAAACACGCGCGCAACGCTCGGTTCGACGTTCGTCTCACAGTGACCGATAGGAACGGACACGCGGTCACGGAAACCCGGACCGTGTCCACCTGAGGTGCTACCAGCGAAGGATGCGTCCCTGGAGTCGTCCCAAACGCGTCTCAGTACCGCCCGTTGAAGACGACGTCTCCGCAGGCGTTACACGAAACGGTCACGTCCGTTCCCTCGCGACAACAGGATTCCCAGGCGCTCTCGCTCGCTTCGAGGGCCGCGTCGCAGGCCGGACAGCGTTCGAGAAACGCCCGTAGACTGCCGATGATCTGCGTACGGAGTTCGGGGTCGTACGACTCCCATCCCGAACACCACTCCGAGAGCGTCGGTTCGACGCCCATGTCAGCGAGGAACGCCGCCCGGGATGGCCACCCGTCGACGCGGTCCCCGTGGTAGGTCACCGCATACTCGCTCTCACGATCTTCGAGCGCAAGCGCCTGCGGGTCGACGTCGAGATGAGCCGCGAGGCGATCAACGCCGGTCCCGCCTTCACGAAGTCCGGCGATACGATGTCGCCACGCGTCACGGAACTCCGGATCGAGACAGAGGTCGTCGGCCTCCGAACACTCCGTCACCACTCCCTCGTCTTGGAGTGCTTCCCCTGCGTTGGTGTACCCGCCCTCCGCGTCGTGTCGTTCGGTGCCGACGCTCGGATCGGCGGTCACGCCGCCCCCCGCTGGTTCGACGTGATGCGTCCCGAAGAGCCGGTGGATTCGACCCGGCAGATACCGTTTCGTGAGCGTCGGCGTCCCCGGGATTAGGTATCCACGGAGGTAGATTGCGGCCCCACAGGCCGCGAGGACGGCGGTGCCGACGCCGATAGATACCGTTATCGTGGCTATCGATGCGGCAACCAGAGCGATGAGACCGTTGACCACCGTGCACGGAAGACACCGGTTCGATCCCGTGTACTCGGGCCGTCGGACCGCGTCGATCAACGAGGAAGCGTCGCTCATACCACACGGTGTGTGATATCGGGGCAAAAGTATACGCCGCGTCACCTCTCGGTCGAAACGGGGGTGGCCCAACAATCTGACATTGATGTAGCGAGCGCGTTGGTTACGTCCGGGCAAAACAGTGGCCGTACGGGTCGGATAGCCTATCCGATTTCGGTTCCCGCTGCTCGAACCCGGCGGATCCGTGACGCGGATCGCACAAATTATTACCAAGCGGTTAACACGTTACCGCGGTGCATAGCTAATTACGGCGCTCTCCTTGTTCGGGGCGTGACCGACGGAGAAGCCAGGGTCGACAGGTCGAAGCCGCGTCGGAGGGACTCAGTCCTGAGAGACACGTTCCGAGCGCTCTCGGGACGCGTCCCCGGTATGGCGCCGAATGCGCCGAAACGGAACGTCCTCGTGGTGCTCGGTGCACTGCTCGGGGCCGTCCTCCTGATCGCTATGATCGCGCCGGCTCTGTGAACTGATCGAAAACGCACCCGCGACGCCCCTCCGGAACCCGGAAGCGATTTCCGTCGCGCTGTCGTTCCCTCGCGTATGGATTACGAATCGAGCCTCGACCGCGCGATGGAGGAGGTACCGGACCTCGGCGGCTCCGACGAGCGGCTGTCGGTCCCCGACCCGGAGACCCAGAAAGACGGCGCGTTCACCCGACTGACGAACCTCTCGTCTATCGCCGACGCGCTGAGCCGCGACCCCGAACACGTCCACTCGAAGATCCAGCAGGAGCTCGGGACGGCCGGCCAGTACGAGTCGGGCCGCGCCCGCTATAACGGGAACTTCCGCGAACGCGACTTCCAGGCCGCCGTCGACTCGTACATCGAGTCGTACGTCACCTGCTCGGAGTGCGGTCTCCCCGACACCCGACTGGAGACGGAGAACCGCACGCCGATGCTCCGGTGTGAGGCCTGCGGGGCGTTCCGACCGGTCGCCAAGCAGAACACCTCGAACACCCAGCGTCAGGAGGAGGCGATCGAGTCGGGCAAGACGTACGAACTGGAGATCGTCGGCACCGGCCGAAAGGGCGACGGCGTCGCCGAACGCGGCGAGTACACGGTCTTCGTCCCCGGCGCACAGGAGGGAGAGACCGTCAAAGCGTACATCAAGAACGTCTCCGGAAACCTCGCGTTCGCCCGCCGCGAGAACTGAGCCGGCGAGGAGCGACCGGTCGCTGACCGCGTCCGCACACCCGTTCCGCTACCCGACCGTTTATCCGCGCGTTCGCGAATCGTGAGCTATGGCCACGCGACTCCCCGCCGCCGCCTTCGACGACCGTCTCGCGGCGGTCCGTGATCGACTCGCCGAGACGGACGCCGACGCGGCGACGTGGTTCGGCGCGACCGCGATCGAGTACCTCACCGGCTTCCACCACATCCAGACTGAACGACCCGTCGTCCTCGCGGTGACCGCGGACGCCGTGGAGCTCACCGTCCCCAGACTGGAGGTCGAACGAGTCGAGCCGAATCCGCGGATCGACGCCGTCCACCACTACTTCGACTATCCCGGCGGCGAGCCGATCGCCGTCGCCGTCGAGATGCTGAACGGCCTCGACGTCGACGCGGTCGCCACCGACGCCGACGGCGCGCCGGGCGTGATGGGCTACGAGGGGCCCGCGCTCTCGGAGTACCTCGACGTCGAGACGCAGTCGTGGGTCGACCGCATGCGCTGGGCGAAGTCCGACGACGAGGTCGACCTCATTCGCGAGTCGGCGAAGTGGGCGAACCTCGGCCACCGATACCTCGCGGAGTTCTCCGAGCCGGGCGCGCACCCGGCGACGGTCTCTCAGCGCGCGTCGACCGAGGCGTCCCGTGCCATGCTCGACACGCTCGGCGACACCTACAGCGTTCGCGTCCGCGGTGACGGTCCCGTCCACGCCGGGTACATCTCGGGCCACGAAACCGCCCTCCCGCACGGTCACACCCCGAACGAGCGGCTCACCGAGGGCGACGTGCTCGTAACGGGCGCGACAGCGAACGTCGACGGCTACCGCTCGGAACTGGAGCGAACGATGTTCGTCGGCGAGTACACGGACGAGCAGGAACACTACTTCGAGCTCATGCTCGAGGCGCAGACGATCGCCATCGATGCGCTCGGGCCCGGCGTCCCCGTCGCCGAGGTCGACGCGGCCGTCTGGGAGTACTTCGAAGAGCAGGGCGTGACCGACCTCGCGCAGCACCACGTCGGACATAACATCGGGCTCGGCGCGCACGAGCCGCCGTACATCGACCGCGGGTGGGGCGAGCGCTACGACGGCGACGACGCGGTGATGGCTCCCGGACACGTGTACACGATCGAGCCCGGACTGTACACCGAGGAGTACGGCTATCGCCACTCCGATACGGTCGCGATCACCGAGTCGGGGACGGAGACGCTCACGCACTTCCCCCGTGATATCGACTCGAACGTGGTGTGAGCGAAGGCGTGCGAACGCCGGCGTACTCAACTGACTACCGGCCCACTCGGAGGTTCGATACCGTCTACGTGACGCGGCCGACGACCACGCGGTGGTCCGTCTCTCGGGCGTGTTCGCGCCTCAGACGCGCCGCCTCATCGTCGACGTCGAACAGCCGTTCGAGTGCACAGTCTCTGCAGACGAGGTGGTACCGTTCCCGAGCTATCTGACTCATACTCGGTACACGACCCTCCTCCTGGTAGTTACACGCTCCATACCAGCGTCAAACGTGTCGTTAACCGTGCGGATCAGGTTTCGTCCGTTCGCTCCGCGAATCGGTCCAACGCGAACCCCAGCATGTCGGGGCTCACGGGCTGGTACTCCTCGCGTTCGTGTGCCGGTAGGTACTCCCGGACGCTGTTCCAGGACTCGCGGGCGTACCGAGCGTCGAGCAGCACCCGCACGCCGCGCTCCTCCGGTCCTCGAATTACCCGGCCGACGGCCTGTCGGGCCTTTCGGACCGCCGGGACGGTGAGCGCCGTCTCGAACCCCGACTCGAAGCGGCGGTCGTACGCGGTGATTACCGCCCGGGTCCGCGGACGGGCCGTGTTGATGATCGGAACGCCGCAGACGACGGCGGCCGACAGGCGATCGCCCCGGTAGTCGACGCCCTCAGTGAGCGTTCCGCGGAGGCTCGTCACGAGAACTTTCCCCTCACCTGCGAAGAAGTCGTCTTTGAGCGACTCCGTCGCGCGATCGCCGGACGACTCGTCGAGGAGCACCGGCTTGTCGAGCCGGTCGGCGAGCGACTCGGCCATCCACGTCGCCTCCGCGTAGCTCGGCGTGCCGACCAACACGTTGCCGTCCCGATTCGCCACGGTCGCGGTCGCGTCGAGGTGCGCGAGCCGCGTGTCGTTCTCTTCGCCGGGCGCGCCGCGGTTCTGATGGGTGAACTTCGGCGCGTCGACGGCGAAGCTCGCGCGGTTCCCGGGCGGGAAGGAGAGCCCGTACGTCCGCTCGACGACGGGGCGTCCCCGCGCTTCGAGGTGGTCGAGCCCGGTCACCTCGCGGAACACGTCCATCGGCTCTAGCGTGGCGCTCATCAGGACTCCCCCGCCGAACTCGGCGAGTCGCTCGCCGATCGGCTCGCTCGGCAGGCAGTTGTACAGCGCGAGGCTCGCGTTGTAGGCGCGCCGCCACGAGTCGGGCGGGGCGGTCTCGTCCCACGTCCGCTCCAGGTCGATCGCGCGGAAGAAGTCCTCGTGGCCCTCGCGGTACCACGCGTTGAGGGTCCGGCCCACCCCGGGCGCGGCGCGCTGTTTGTCCTCTTCCTCCAGCGAGTCGAGCACGCGTTTGACGACCGCGCCGACCTGCCGTGCCCGGGCCCAGACGCGGTCATCGTGCCCCTCGTTTCTCGCCCACGTCGTGATCGCGTCCTCGGCCGGCGTCTCCGGGTCCCGGAGCGGGAGTTCGTCGGCGTCCAGTTCGCGCATCGACGCCCGCCAGTCGGGGTGCTCGCGGTCGAGGTGCGCGATCACCCGCCGATCCAGCTCGCCGCGGAGGTCCGCGTAGAACTCGCGGACCGACTGGATCTCCTCGACGCTCACGTCGGCGTCGTCCAACTCCCCTCGCACGAGCGCGGCGTCGTCGGACTCCGCGCCGGCCGTCTCGAACTCGAGCGGCTGGACGACCCGCGTGAGCTCGTTTTCCGCGTCCCGGAGGCTGGCGTCGGCGACCGCGTCGCTCACGAGGTCGCGAACGCGCGGTTCGAGCATGTGCGCCTCGTCACAGACGACGAACGTCGAGTCGTCGAGCAGCGCCCCGGTGAAGGTTCCGGTCGTCACCGGATCGAACGCGTGGTAGTAGTTTCCGACGACGACCTCCACCTCCGGGACGAGCGCGCCCATGATCGAGTGCGGACAGGTTCCGTGCCCGGCGGCGAGTCGAACCAGTTCGCTCGGTCCGATATGTCCGAGTTCCGTGACGTCGAACGGGACGGCCTCCGCCGGGTCGCCGTCTTCGGGGAGGTCGTCCAGAAAGCCGGCGTAAAAGGGACAGAACTCGGTCCCCTCGAACTCCTCGGTGTCCGGGCGGTAGGGGGTGGGCTCGCCGTCGACGCTGAGGTAGTCGGCGGCGGGGGCGGAATCGCCGCTGGCCGAGGCGCCGCCGTTTCCCGAGTCCATCAACCCCACCTGCTGGCTCCGCGCCTCGCTCACGAGGTTTCCGGTCGTCGTCGCGCCGCCGTCGCCGACGAGGTTTCGGGTGCGCTCGCGGAGTCCTTCACAGCGCTCGTACACGTTCTCTCGGTCGATACCGCCGCGGTTCTCGCGGGCGTACGGGCAGACGTCCGCCTTCCCGACGAGAGTGAGTCCCGATATCGGGTCGTACCCGTCCGGCAGGTCCCCGTTGATCGTCTCCAGATCCGTCTCGAACTGCCGAAGCTGCTGTTTGACGCTCGTGAGTACGAAGACGCGCTCGAACTCGGAGTCGGGGTCGCGGACCCGATCCAGTCCGGCGGTGAGCGCGAGCATCGTCTTGCCCGTCCCGCACGCGCCCTCCAGTGCCAGAAAGCCGTCGTCTTCGGCGGCGTCGATGGCGGCGTCGATGCCGTCGGCCTGCTCCGGATACGGTTCGGAGTGGCCGAAGATGTCGGTCCATGTCGGGGCGTCTGTCACTGTGGCGGCGTAGCTCCCGATCGGAGTTAAACCTTGAGAGACCCGCGGCCGCTCCCGACGGCGGACCGGGTCGAAACCCGTCCTGACCGTGGGTGCGACCGACGGCGGCCGACCTCTCCTAGCCGACGATGTCGTGGAGGTCGCTCAGCTCGTCGATCTCCCAGGTCGGCCAGACGTTCAGCTCCCAGTCGCGGCGGTGGGGCCGCCGGATGAACGCGGAGTCGATACCGGCGTTCTCGGCGGCGCGGACGTCGGATTCGTTGTCGCCGACGAACAGGGCGTTCCCCGCGTCCAGGTCGCCGAGCGCCTGCTCGATGTAGTGCGGGTTCGGCTTCCGTAGCTGGAGCGAGTGGATCGTCGGCTCGCGACCGTATGCGGCTCCGAACCGCTCGAACCCGTCAAAGTGGTTCACGAGGAAGTCGACGGTGGCCTGCTGGTTCGAGGAGACGATACCCATCTCCACGTCGAGGTCCCGTAGCTCGTCGAGGTCGTCGTACGGCGTCTTGCGTCCCTCGCGCGCCTCCTGCTGTTGGGCCTTCGACACCACGTCGTCGCGCGTCCGCCAGAACGACCCCGGATCGAGGTCGTACGTCTGACAGACGGTCCCCACGCTGCCGGGGGTCGCACCGATGGTCATGCGCTCTACGTCGTCCGGATCGGGTTCCTCGACGCCGCACTCTTCGAATGCGTTCCGGGTCGCGTCCCGGAGCACACCGAAGCGTGTGCGGCCCACGAGGACACCGTCGTTGTCGAACACGACGGTATCGTACGTCATACAGTCCGGAGTCGCCCAGTACTTAAAAGCGTTTCACCAACGTCGCGACACGAACGCCGACTCTTTTATATACGTCCGCCCCGCGTCCCGCGGTATGCGCGTCAGCGTCATCGGCGGTAGTTCGGTCGGTCCGGAGACGGCGGCCGTCGCCGAGGAACTCGGGGAACGACTGGCGAACCGCGGACACACGGTCGTCTGCGGCGGTCTCGGTGGGGTGATGGAGGCCGTCTGTCGCGGGGCACACAGTGCTGGCGGCGAGACGATCGGGATCCTCCCGACGGACCGCCGAGAGGACGCGAACCCGCACGTCACGGTCCCGATCGCGACCGGACTCGGTCACGCGCGCAACGCGCTCGTCGTGATGAACGGCGACGCCGCGATCGCGGTCGACGGGTCCTACGGCACCCTCTCGGAGATCGGGCTAGCGCTCGCGCACGGACGGGCGGTCGCCGGACTCGACACGCACACCGTCGACGGCGTGAGAGCGGTCGCGTCGCCCGCGGCGGCGGTCGACTACGTGGAGACCGAGGCCGTCGAAACCCGTCGAGACGCGTGACTCAGAGCGTCTCCGAGGTGACGGGCCGGACGCGCCCGACGCCCGGGAATCCGCTCCACGACCGACCGATGACCGAGTACGCGGCGACGCTGAAATAGAACCCGACGAACGCCCCGGCAACGGTCCCGAGGATCGGGACGACGTTGAGCACGGCCGCGACGACGCCGCCGATCAGGAGCACGGCGAACATCGTCACCCACGCGACGGCGTACGACCGGGACGTCCAGACGGGTTTCAGCGTCCCGACGTCGAACCCGGAGCCGATCGACCGGGTCCGGGCGAAGTTCGCCAGCGCGGCCGGAAGGAGGTACCCGACGAGGAGCGCGAGGGCGAGCCACACGATTCCGCCGACGAGGATGCCGAGCACACCGAGGCCGCCGAGGGCCCCGTCTCCGCCGACGCCGACGCCCACGATACCGACGAGGACGACGGCACCGCCGACGAGGAGCGGGACGAAGCCGTAGACGATACCGATCACCGCGGCCTTGATCCCCGTGACGGTCATCTCCGCGAGGTCGTCGAACACCGGCGGGACCTCGTCGCCGGCGGCGGTGCGGTCGTACACTCGCACGACGTACCCGGCGAGGACGAACAGCGGGACGATGAGGAAGCCGAACAGCGCGAGTAGTCCGCCGATGAGAACGGTTTTGACGACGTCGTCGCTCTCTGCGGGGTATCGTATCGCCGACGCTATCGCCTCGACTACTCCGCCGTACTCACCGTCGATCTCGGACCCGTGTCCCGCCTGCATCCCGGTGTCGCTTTCGTCGTTTACCATGAGATATCCGGAGAACCGACACGGTGAGAATATATAGTTATATTCAGTGAAGCGGCGTGAATTACCCGCAATGCGACGGTTCCGTTCCCGATAGACGGGACCGAGGGAGGCGGAAGGGATCGCTCCCGTGCGGCGGGGCGGGTTCGTCGCCGGGATCGGACCTCGCGCGCTACCAGGTGTCGTGGAACGTGTCGAACTCGATCGAGTCGAGCGGCTTCTCGCCGATCGCGGCCTTGTACTCACCAGGGGTCAACATGGGCTTGTGGAATCGCGGCCCGTCGTCGGTCGTGATGCGGGGGCAGCCGGTGTTGACGAACGCGTCCATGTCGAAGTTGCGGAGGCGGTCCGGCGTCACCTCGTCCATCGTGATCAGGTAGGCGTTCTCGTTGTTCTCGACGATCTCTTGGGCCGTCTCCCAGCGTCCCTGGCCGATCTTCGTACAGAAGATGACGCCCCACTTCTCGGCGCCCATCGCCTTGTGAACCGAGGCGTAGCGCTGCTTGAGGAACTGGTCGTGTTCGGCGACCGACACCGCGTTGTTGACGGGGTCTGCGATGATGACGCGCTTCTCGGGATGCTCCATCGCGAGCCCGACGGGGTGGAACTTCCCGCCGCCGACGTACAGCACCTGATCGGCGGGGATGTCCGCGGAGGCGTAGTTGCAGCCGAGCACCTGTCCCTCCATCGTGAGGCGGTCGTCGCCGCGGCGCGTGTGGACCTCGTAGCCGCGCTCTTCCAGCCAGTCGGTCATCTCCTCGAACCGGTTCATGTGCTGGGCGGTCGTGACGAGCCCCACGTCGGGGTCCTCCTCCGGGGGTGTGAGCTCTTCTTCCAGCGCGTCCTCCATGATCGGGAACGGGTCGACGTTCGAGAAGAGCGGGACGTAGACGATGCTGTCGGACTCCTTCATCGGCGTGTGGCCGAAGTGGACGAACACGTCCGTCCGGCGCATCAGGTAGGTGTCGAGGTCGCAGGCGCCGTAACACGGCTGTCCGGACAGCATGAACGTCACGTCGTCCGGCGCGGCCGCGCGGAGGTCGTCGGCGACCTTCGGGCCGCGGCGCTTGAGTCCCTCCGGGAACTGGAGGCCGACCTTCGAGGCGTCTCGCTCCTCGATCGCCTCGACGATCCGGTCGAGTTCGTAGTCCCACTCGCGGTCGTGTTTCAGGGCCATCCCCGTCTTGGTGAGGTCGCCCTCCGTAGAGCCGCTCATGTCGACCGAATTGTGTGGCTGGACGGTTAAACCGCGCGTTCGACGGTCGTAGCGGGTGATCGATCGTGGTACTCTCGCTGAGGTCGATGCTATGTACCCAATCCCCTGCCGCGGCCGACGGATACAACCGCGGAGCCGACGAACCGAGGTGACATGACTGCGATTCCGCTCGAACACGTCCACGTCGCGCCCGACGACGCTCCCGAGAACGCGCCCGCGGTCTTCATCCTCCACGGGCGGGGCGCGGACGAGGAGGACCTCCTCCCCGTCGCCCGCCACCTGCCCGACGCGCTTCACGTGATCAGCCTCCGCGCGCCCGACCCGCTGCAGGGCGGGTACACGTGGTACGAACTCGACCTCTCGGGAGGCGGACTCGAATCGAGCCAGCCGGACGCGGCCGACTTCCGCCGCGCGCTCGATCTCGTGAGCGAGTCGGTCGCGGCCGCGACCGAAGCGTACGACCTCGACCCCGATCGGATCGGCCTCCTCGGATTCAGCCAAGGGGCGATCACGAGCCTCTCGCTCGTCTTGGAGGAGCCGACCCGCTACGCGTGGGTCGTCGCGCTCCACGGCTACCTCGCCGACGCCCACGCCGATCTCGACCCCGACGATATCGAGGGGAAACCGGTGTTCGTCGGCGCCGGCGCCGGAGACCGCGTCATTCCCGAGTCGCGCTCGACCGCGGCGGCCGACCGGTTCGACGACCTCGGCGCGGCTGTCACGCGCGGCAGCTACCCCGGCGGTCACGGTATCGGCCAACAGGAACTACGCGATGTCGTCTCGTTCGTCGAATCGCGGCTCGCCTGACGCCGATCGACGACACGCCGTGTCCCAGGCGATCCCCGGCTCCGGCAAGTTGAAACGGCTCCGGGCCACAGAGGATGTATGAGCGTCGAACAGGCCGCAGCCGACGAACAGGCCTCGATCGAAGACCTCGGCCGCGAGCTCGGCGAGCGGATCGCCGGAACGTCCGAGTACGAGCGCTTCGAGGCGGCTCGCGAGGCCGTCCAGCGCGACGAGGAAGTTCAAGCGAAGATCGACGAGTTCGAGCAGCTCCGCGCGGAGTTCATGCAGGCCCGCCAGAGCGGACAGGCGACGAACGCAGACCTTCACAACGTACAGGACGCACAGGACGAGCTCCACGCGATGCCCGTCATGAGCGAGTTCCTCGACGCGCAAGACCAACTGTCCGACACGCTCGAATCCGTCAACAAGGCCATCTCCGAGCCGCTCGCGGTCGACTTCGGTGGCGAGGCCGGCGGCTGCTGTCAGGACTGACGGCGCTGACTGCGGCCGACCGATCTCGACGGTACTGACGACCAGCTATTTATATACGAATCCGACGCAACTCGCCTCGTGATAGCCGTGGCTGGCGGAAAAGGTGGAAGCGGAAAGACGACCACGTCGGTCGGTCTCGCCCGAGCGCTCTCTCGACGCGGCGCGCCGGTCGTCGTCGCGGACGCCGACTGGGACCTCCCGAACACCGCGCGTCTCGCGACGGCGACCCGCGACGGCGACCGCTCGTCTGCACCGACCGAGGAGCGGACGGTCCTCGATGCGGTCCGCGACGAGGGACGACTCAGTCCGGCCCGCTCGGCACCGACGGTGCTCGCCGCGCCGGCGACTCCTCGACGTGTCGACGCCCAAAGCGTTTTTCAATCGCTCGACGAGACGATCCCGGACGATACGCCGACGCTGCTCGACTGTCCGGCTGGCGCGTCGCCCGACGCCGTGGCCCCGCTCCGAGACGCCGATCGGTGTCTCCTCGTGACGCCGCTCGACCGAGCGGCGCTTCGCGACGCGACGAAGACGGCCGCGATCGCGCGTCGGCTCGACTGTCGCCCCCTCGGCGTCGTCGCCGTCCGCGCCGAGTCGGTCCCCGAAGCCGTCGGTGAACTGCTCGGTTGTCCCGTACTGGGTCGTATTCCGGCGGCGGCGCCTGATCCCCTGTCCGCGCCGCGGGTTCGATCGGCGTACGACCGCGTTGCAGAGGCGCTCGTCGACCGGTACGGCGCAGATCGGTGGCGCATCGCGTAACCACTTGTGATACGGTGTCCCTCAACCGCTAGGTCGTACCGTGAGGACTGCCCGATGACGACACAATACGGCGGAAAGCGGGGATTTCACCCGCATCGACAGAGCCAAACCTCCGGAGACAGCAGCGATCATATGGAAACACTCCCGACCGGAATATCGGTGCTGGACCGGGAGTTCGGCGGCGGTCTCCCGAGCGGCAGCGTCGTCGTGCTGACGGCCGATCCGGCAAGCCAATCGGAACTGATACTCGACCGGTTCTCCCGGGTCCGCGACTGTCGCTACCTGACGACGGTTCGTCCGGTTGACGCCGTCGAGGACGCTTTGACGCTGGATACCGACGAGTCAGCGGCGACCGACGTTCGCCGGATCGATGACGGCGACACATTCGACGGGGTGCTCGAACGTGCCGCCGACCTCCCCGAACGCGGTACGGTCGTCGTCGATTCCGTCGAACCGCTAGAGCGACGCGATCGCACGGAGTACCAGGAGTTCCTCAACGATCTCCGCCGAACGGCCGACGAGGCGGACGCGATGGTTCTCCTCCACGCGCTGAAGAGCGACGCTGATACCCCCAACCGCCTCGTTACCGAGCAGGTCGCGGACCTCGTTTTCGACCTCCGAACGACGGTCACTGGCACCGAGATCGTCAACCGGCTCATCGTTCCGAAATACCGCGGCGGCGCGGCCCTCGAAGAGCCCCTCAAGCTGAAGCTCACGGACTCCGTCTCGGTCGACACGAGCCGAGACATCGCCTGAGATCACCGCCCCTTCCGCCGAGTCCTCTCAGAACGCGATCGCCGCAGCGAGTACGAGCAGGCCCGAACACAGCGCCGCGAGCGCCCAGTTTCGAGCCGTATCGAGCGATCCGTACGGGCCGCCTTTCCGCGAGAACAGGTACACCGCGTAGACGGCGAGCGGGGTGAGCGTTGGCAGCGTAGCGACGTCGACGATCCCGGCGACGCCGGACAGCAGCGCGATCGCGACCGTCGTGCCGCCGGCAGCGGCGGCGACGAGCGCGTCCTCCCGTGCGCGTTCGATCTCCATGTCTGTCCGTGGCTGACTGCAGTACAAAAAGGATCGATTCGTCGGTCCCGACGCGAGGTGTTTTGTGTCTCCGACGTTCGGACTGCCGCCCGCGCCGCCGCTTACTCCTCGTCGAGCTCGTCTGCGATCTCGTCGGCGTCGATGTCGACGTCCTCGAGCGCCTCCTCGATGTCACCGGCACCGGCGCCGCCCATGCCGCCCATCATGCCGCCGAGGCCGCCCATGCCGCCGCCCTCGATGACCTCCTCGACGACGACGCGGTCGAGGTCGAGTCGGCTCATGAGGTCCTGGGCGATCTGCTGTTTCTGGAACATCCACTGCTGGTTCATCTGCATCGCCTGCGTGGCCGTCACGTAGAGGACGTCCTTCTCGACTTCCTCGGTCTCGACGGTCTCCTCGCCGTCTTCGTCCTCGGTGACGGTCTCTTCTTCCTCGGTGACCGTCTCGATGCGGACCTCGGGCGCGTCCTGGAGGTACATCCCGAGCATGCCGGCGGCCTGCTCCTCGCGGTCGTCGATCGCTTCGAGGATCTCGTACTCGTATTCGAGGTCCTCGCCGGCCAGCGGGTGGTTGAAGTCCACGCGGGCGCGGCCGCCGATGATCGTCTCCAAGTAGCCCTGACGGTTGTCGATCTGGATCTGAGCGCCGGGGTACCGGCTGTCTTCGGGGATCTTGTCGGCCTTGACCGTCTCGACCTCGTCGGGGTCGTACGCGCCGAAGGCGTCTTCCGCGGGAACGTCGACGACGCCCTCGTCGCCCACGTTCGCGCCGAGGAACGCCTCCTCGACGGACGGGAACACGTGACCCGCACCGAGCGCGATGACGCGGGGCTCGAACTCGTGTTCCTCGGTGTCGATCTCCGCCTCTTCGGCGACCGACTCGTCGGTCGTGTCGATGACGCGGTCGTCGTCGGCGGTTCGGATCGTGTACGCGACACGAACGAAGTCGCCGTCTTCGAGTCCAGCGGCTTCGGTCTCGTCTTCGGTCTCGGCCTCGGCGTCCTCGGCCGCGTCCGCTTGCTCCTGATCGCTCATACCCAAAAGGTCACCTGTTACACCCTTAAGGCGCACGGTTCCGTCCGGCGCGGTGCGAGCGACCGCCGCGGCCGTTCGCGTCCCGCGCTTTTTAAGCGGCTCCCGGCCGGATGCGGCGGTATGTACGAGGTCGAGATCAAGGTGCCGGCCGATGTCGACGCGGTCCGCGAGCGCCTCCGTGACGCCGGCGCCGAGCGCGTCGATACCCGCCACCAGAGCGACGTGTACTACGACGCGCCGCATCGGAACTTCGCCGAGACGGACGAGGCGCTCCGCGTCCGCCACGAAACCGCCCTCCCAGGCGGACTTGATTCCGGGGCGTCGGGCGAGGCGGACGAGACGGGCGAGGCGGGCGAGGCGGACGAGATCGGCGGCGAGACGACGAAGCTGACGTATAAAGGGCCGCTGCTGGATTCGGCCTCGAAGACGCGTACCGAACACGAGACCGAAGTCGCCGACGGCGACGCGGTCGCCGGCGCGTTCACGGGCCTCGGGTTCGAACCGGCCGCGACGGTCGAGAAGCACCGGGAGTTCTGGTCGTACGACGGATTCACGGTGACGCTCGACGCCGTCGACGGTCTCGGCGAGTTCGTCGAGATCGAACGCGCGGTCGACGACGAGGCCGCGATCGACGCCGTCCGCGACGAGGCGATGGCGGCGCTCGACCGGCTCGGACTCGATGCGGCCGACCAAGTTCGAACGTCGTATCTGGGGCTGTTGCTCGACGGGAGCGTCGACGGGGAGTGAGGATTCCCACTGCTCGTCGCGGTCGCTACGCGTCGCCGGCGGGACGCTTCTCCGAGAGGACCGTCCGGTCGAACTCACAGACGAGGACGTCTCCGCCGTCACCTTCGGCACCCTCGACACCCTCTGCACCCTCGACACCCTCTGCACTCTCGGTAACCACTTTGAACGCCTCCACGTGCATCGTCACGACCCCGCGTTCGCCGTCGCTCGTCTCCCGCTTGTCGGTGACCGTTGACCGCGCCCGGATCGTGTCGCCGTGGAACACCGGACTCGGGTGCTCGACGTTATCGTACGAGAGGTTCGCGACGATGGTGCCGTCCGTCGTCTCCGGAATCGACACGCCGACAGCCAGTGACATCGTGTAGAGCCCGTTGACGAGCCGTTGGCCGAACTGCGTCTCCGCGGCGAAGTCGGCGTCGAGGTGGAGAGGTTGCTGGTTCATCGTCATGTCACAGAACCGCTGGTTGTCCGCCTCGCTTATCGTCCGCCGCGTCGCGTGGTCGATGGACTCCCCGACGGTGAACTCCTCGTAGTAACGTCCGGTCATGTCCGCCGCGTCGACCGGGCGGGTCAAATCGGTGTCGCTCGTCGCCGCGCCGACGACGTTTAATACCCCTGCGGCGGGAGTGGCGAGCATGGCCCGACGAAGCCTCCTGTTTTCGCCCGGCGACCGCCCGGAACTCATGCGAAAGGCCCCCGATGCGGGGGCCGACGTGATCTGCTTCGATCTCGAGGACGCGGTTGCGCCCGACCGCAAGGACGAGGCGCGAGAGGCCGTCCGCGACGTGCTCGCCGACCCCGAGTTCGACCCCGACGCCGAGGTGTGCGTCCGGCTGACGGTCGAGGCGGCGGGCGCGGACCTCGACGCGTTGGCGGGGGTAGACGCACAGACCGACCTCCGCCTCGACGCGGTGATGCTCCCGAAGGTCGAATCGGCCGCTCGGATCGACGAAACGGCGACGCTGTGTGCCGACCGGGGGCTCGATCCGGCGGTGTTCGCGTTGGTCGAGACCGCCGACGGCGTCCTCTCGGCGCGGTCGATCGCCGGTGCGCCGGCGACCGACGCGGTTATTTTCGGTGCCGAAGACCTCGCCGCCGACGTGGGCGCGACGCGAACCGCCGACGGAACCGAGGTACTCTACGCGCGCGAGCACGTGGTGCTCGCGGCGAGTGCGGCCGACGTCGACGCGATCGACACGGTGTACACGGACTTTTCCGACGCGGAGGGGCTCCGTGCGGACACCGAATTCGCGCTCACGCTCGGCTACGACGGGAAGCTCGCGATCCACCCGGCGCAGGTCGACCCGATAAACGAGGCGTTCACCCCGGATCCCGACGAGGTCGAGTGGGCAGCGGCCGTGCTCGCTGCACGCGACGAAGCCGAGCGGGAGGGCCGGGGCGTGTTCCAAGTCGACGGTGAGATGATCGATGCCCCCCTGATCGCGCAGGCGGAACGGATCGCGGAGCGCGCGGCCGCCGCCGGTCCCCAATAGCGATCCACACAAGAACTCGTTCGGCCGTCACAATTAACCACCGGCCCGCGGGAGAGTTCTGTATGGCTGGCCAAGTGAACCCGTTTGAGAGTCTGCAAGAACAGGTCGACGACGCGGCCGCGTTTCTCGACGCCGACCCCGGACTCATCGAGCGACTGAAAAACCCCGAGCGGCTCCTCGAAACGAATCTCACCTTCGAGCGCGACGACGGCTCGCTGGAGACGGTTCGCGCGTACCGGTCGCAGTTCAACGGCGACCGCGGACCGTACAAGGGGGGTATCCGCTATCACCCCAACGTGACCCGCGACGAGGTGAAGGCGCTGTCCGGGTGGATGGCGTACAAGTGCGCCGTCGTCGACGTCCCCTACGGCGGCGGAAAGGGCGGGATCGCGATCGACCCCGCGGACTACTCCGAGGACGAACTCGAACGGCTCACTCGCGCCTTCGCGACGGAACTTCGCCCGCTCATCGGCGTCGACCGCGACATCCCCGCGCCGGACGTGAACACCGGCCAGCGGGAGATGAACTGGATCAAAGACACCTACGAGACGCTGGAGAACACGACGGCCCCCGGCGTCATCACCGGCAAAGCGATCGATTCGGGCGGGAGCGAGGGTCGCGTGGAGGCGACCGGGCGGTCGACCGCGCTCGCCGCGCGCGAGACGTTTGATTGGCTCGACGACGACGTCGCCGACGCCACCGTCGCCGTCCAAGGCTACGGTAACGCGGGGTCCGTCGCCGCCGCGCTGCTCGCCGACCTCGGAGCGACGATCGTCGCCGTCTCCGACTCCTCCGGCGGCATCCACGATCCGGAGGGACTCGACCCTCGCTCTGTCAAGGCGCACAAGGCGGAGACCGGCTCAGTCACCGGCTACGGCGACACCGATCCGCTCACCAACGACGAGCTGCTGACCCTCGATGTCGATCTCCTCGTCCCGGCGGCACTGGAGAACGCGATTAACGGTGACCTCGCTCCCGACGTCTCCGCCGACGTGATCGTCGAGGCCGCGAACGGACCGCTCACGCCCCGCGCCGACGACGTTCTCGCCGACCGCGACGTCTACGTCGTCCCCGACATCTTCGCGAACGCGGGAGGCGTCACCGTGTCGTACTTCGAGTGGGTGCAGAACCGACAGCGGTTCCACTGGACCGAGTCGCGTGTCAACGAGGAACTCGAACGCGTGATCACCGGGGCATTCGACGATATCGTCGAAGCGTACGAGTCCCACGATCTCCGAAACCTCCGGACCGCCGCGTACGTCGTCGCTATCGACCGGATCGTCGACGCCGCCGATCAGGCTGGCAGCTGGCCGTAGGCGTCGCCTCTTCGGCGTGTGACCGTCGACTCACTCCAGCCAGGCGTCGCGGACCGTCACGTGACCGCGATCTCCTTCCCAGACGGTGTCGTACTCGACGCCGATCCGCCGGTCCATGTGCGGGCCGTCGACGACGTACGTCTCGAACTCCCCGCCCTCGCCGAGCGGGTGGACGCCGTACTCCTCCCGTAGGTCGAGCAGGTCGGCTAAGGCGTCCGCGTCGTACCGCCGTCCGAGCCACGACTCGTCGAGCCCGTAGGCGGCGACCTGTACGATCCGGATCTCGAAGCCGGCCTCGAACATCATCTCTGCCAGCTCGATAGGGTCCCGCTGCCAGAGCGGCGCGAACAGGTCGATCCCCAGCCGGTCGCACATCGCCTGAATGCGACTGGTCTGGAACTCGCTTTCGACCGCCCCGGCGGTGACGCCCGCGAGATCGACGTCGTCGACGACTGTGATCTCCCGGAGCGCCGCCTCCATCGGCTCGAGCTCCGCGTCTCCCTGCGCGCCGGCGTCGTCGACGTCGTCGGCCCCGAAGTCGTCGGGAGACACCTCGACGAGGTCGATTCCGACGCTCTCGGCCGCCAGCTCGGCCAGCTCAGTCGCCGGCGTGTGGTACATGTAGGAGTCGCCCGCCGGATGGACGGTCAGGAGCCGAGAGACGTCGAGTCCCTCCTCCAGCGCTCGGAACAGCGCCCACGAGGAGTCTTTGCCGCCGGAAAAGAGACTCACCCAGTCGCCAGTCATGCGCTGAGGGAAGTGCGCGGCGCCTAAAGCGTCGACGGTCCGAGTTGACAGGCGTCGACCGACGCGAACCGCGCGCGGCGATTCGTCGAGCGAGCGGAGATATCCCTGTGAGTTATCCGCCGAACCGGCATCATTACTGAAAAATGATAATATATTAGCGACTGTGCGTTGACGTTCGCGTATGGAGGACCAATCGGAGCCAACGCTCGACACGCTCACCGTCACCGAAGGCGAGGAACCGTTTGCGAACGGGAGCGGAGCGGGCGACGTGGTCTCGCCCGTTCACCTCTCGTCGACGTTCGCGCTTCCCGGCCTCGACACCGAGATGCGACTCGAAGACGTGGACCCGAGCGCCGGAGAGTTCGTCTACGGGCGTCTGTCGAACCCGACCCGTCACGCGTTGGAGACCCGAATCGCCGCGCTCGAGGGGGGCGCTCACGGCGCCGCGTTCGCGTCGGGCACCGCGGCGATCTTCACGACGCTGCTCGCGAGCGTGACTCCCGGCGACCACGTTGTGGCCTTCGAGGACCTGTACGCCGGCACGCGTCGAATGCTCGACGACGTGTTTCAGTCGCGTCTCGGTGTCGACGTCACGTACGTCGATGCGACGGACACGGCGAACGTAGCGGCCGCGCTCCGCGAGGAGACCGCCGCCGTCTGGATGGAGTCGCCGACGAATCCGAAACTCGCGCTGTGTGATATCGCCGGCATCGCCGACCTCGTCGCGGAGCGCGAGGCGGTGTTCGGCGTGGACAACACGTTCGCGAGCCCGTACTTTCAGCGGCCGCTCGAACTGGGTGCCGATGTCGTCGTGCACAGCACGACGAAGTACCTCAACGGCCACTCCGACGCCATCGCCGGGGCGGTCGTGACCGACGACGACGCGCTGGCCGAGGAGATCCGTTTCCTGCAGCAGGTCGGCGTGGGCGCCGTGAGCGGCCCGTTCGACAGTTATCTCGTGCTCCGGGGGATGAAGACGCTCGCCGCCCGCATGGATCGACACGAGGCGAACGCGATGACCGTCGCCGAGTTCCTCGACGAACGGCCGGAGGTGACCGACGTGTACTATCCCGGCCTGCCGGACCACCCGGACCACGAACTCGCTCGCGAGCAGATGTCCGGCTTCGGCGGGATACTCTCGTTCGAACTCGACGGCGAAATCGACGACGCGAAACGGTTTATCGAGGCGTTAACTGAGTTCACGCTCGCTGTCTCCGTCGGCGGCGTCGAAAGCCTGATCGAGTTGCCGGCGGCGATGACTCACGAACCGCTTCCGTCGGCCGAACGTGAAGCGCTCGGAATCTCGGACACGCTCATCCGCGTCTCGGTCGGTATCGAAGGGATAGACGACCTGATCGCGGACCTCGAACGCGGTTTCGATGTGATGAACCGCCGTTCGACGCTGGCATCGACCGACCACTGATCTCGGTCGCCGCTGCGACGGCGTCGGTTTCAGTCCGAGATGAACTCGTTGTCGCGCCAGTTGACGCCGCCCTCGCCCTCGCCCGCTCCCTGCGGGCTCTCGACGACCTCGATGCTCGCGGGGCGGGCTTCGCCCTCGACGATGCGGGTCGCCTCCAGCTCGTCGTCCTCCTCGGTGATCGCGGTCAGCGTGCCCTTCTCAGAGAGCAACGCCAGCTCGCGGAGCACCAGGAACATGGGGTACTGGAGCGCCGTGTTCTGGAGAACGGTCTCGCGGTCCCCTTTGAAACAGGCGAACTCGACGAGCTCGGACGGAATCTCTTCCTCTTCGTCGTCCATCCACTGCGGACCGCCCGCTCGGGGGGGCTCCTCCTCCCAGACGCGAGTCTCCGTGACGGACGCCTTCAGCTGGGCGGTCGGGGTGTACTTGCTAATTGACTCGTCGTCGGACAGGGCCTTGATAATGAGGGTGTTGTTTCGACGCGTGATGTCGATATCGTCGATCTCCGGCGGGAGGTCGGGGTCTTCTTCGAAGTACGTCTCCACGTCTTCGAGTGGCAATTCGAGCGTCGAATGAAGTCTGAACACGCGGCCTGTCATTGTTGGTTGGGTGAGGTGGGGTCGAACCGAGCGGCACGGCGGCAGCGGCAACGGCTGCACTCATCTGAGTTAGGCACCGTAGGTTTATATGGCCTGCCCTTCGACTCACGTGGATCACTTTTGGGTTCGAGATCGACTCCCGGCCACGCGATTGATTTCGATCGCTCGGTCCCGACTACTCCGCGTCGAGTTCGGCCGCCAGCTCCCCGCGTTCGTCGAGCTCAGCGAGCACGTCGCTCCCGCCGATGAACTCACCGTCGACGAACGTCTGCGGGATCGTCTCCCAGCCGCTCTCCGCTTCGAGCGCCTCGCGGTAGTGCGGGAGCGCCGGAAGCACGTCGACCGTCTCGAACTCCTCGACGTACTGGCTGATGAGTTCGACGGCGCGCTGAGAGTACCCGCACTGCGGCATCAGTCGGTTTCCCTTCATGAAGAGGACGACGTCGTTGTCCGCGAGAGTCTCCTGTACTCGGGTCGCGATCTCGTCCGGCTCCGCGTCGCTTTCGGGTTGGAACGTCATGGGACCGGATACGCGCCGCCGAGGCAAATGGGTTCCGCACGGCGGTTCGTCTCATCGGGCATCGGCCGGGACCGGACGCGCCGTCCCGGCGCCGGCGTTACTCGTCGCGGTCGACGCGAACGACGTCGACGAGCGAGTACACCGGGACGTCGTCGATCTCGTCGTAGCCCCGCTTGTCGACGAGCACGACGCAGGCGACGGGCTCGCCGCCCTGATCGCGGATCGCGTCGATCGACTCGCGCATGGTCGTCCCCGACGTGATAATGTCGTCGACGACGTAGCAGTCGCGGTCGCGGATGGCGGCGAAGTTGCGCGAGAAGCCGCCGCCCTGCTCGTCGATATCGCCCTCGTCCCACTGGTGTTTCGCGGGCGCGTACGTTCCGAGATCGGTGTCGAGCTGGCCCGCAACCGCGGTCGCGAGCGGCGCCCCGGCCTTCTCGATCCCGACCGTCAGGTCGACTTCCTCACCCTCCTTCGCCAAGAGATCCGCCATCGCGCTCGCCGCGTAGCCGAGGCGGGTCGAGTCACGGCCCAGCGCCGACCAGTCGACGTGGATGTCGGCCGTCGATCCGGTCGTCGTGGCCGCCGTCTCGGCGTCGCTGCCACCGCCTCGCTCGACGAGCCAGCTCGCCGTCTCGCGGGAGACGTTCAGCTCGTCGGCGATCTCTCCCTTCGAGAGACCGTGTTCCGCGAGCTCGGCTGCGCTGTCTATCAGGTCGTCAACGTTCTTCATATGCGCCGAATTCGACCGCCGTTTTAATAGTCGTGTCGTCATCCGCGAACGCGGCCTCGAACTCGTCGAGCCCGTACACGCCGGTGACGAGCTCGCCGAGGAATCCCTCGGAGAACCCGGAAAGCGACTCTACGGCCGCCTCGAAGTGTTCGTACCCGGAGTTCACGCTCCCGACGAGCGCCTTGTTGTGGAGCACGAACTCGCGGTGGAGCCGTCCGCCGTCGATCTCGAACTCCCAGTCGCCGGGGACGCCGAGTAGCGCGCCGACCCCGTTCGGGGCGAGTGCCTCGATCGTCTCGAACGCGTGCGGGGCGTAGCCGGTCGCCTCGAAAACGAAGTCCATCGGCTCGTGCGTCTCGGGAATTTGCGGGACCGGCGTCTCGTTCGAGTTCACGTACGTCGCGCCGAGCGACTCGATGATATCGATGGTCGGATCGGGCCGCTCGCGTCGTCCGAGACAGTAGATCCGCTCGAACGCCTCGTCGAGGGCGGCGACGGTTAACAGGCCGAGCGAGCCGTTTCCGAGCACCAGTGCCGACTCCGGTCCCCAGTGGAACGCCGAGCGGCTGGCGTACGCGTGTTCGATCGCCTTTTCAGCGATCGAGATCGGTTCGACGAGGAACCCCGACTCGGCGAGCGCGGGCGGGATTTTCACGAGGAACTCCGCGGGGCTGGTGAAGTACTCCGCCATAAACCCGTGGGCACCGACGATGCCGCGCTCGTGATACTCGCCCTCCGGCGCCATGTCCGGTTCGCCGCGCGCGAAGTACTCGTTCGCGCCGTTGGGCGGTCGTCGAACCGTCGGCACGACGACGTCGCCGGTCTCGAACGGGGTGTCGTTCGGGTCCTCGACCACGCCGACCGCCTCGTGACCCAACACGAGGTGGTCTTCTCCCGCCGGCGAGCCGCCGTGTTCGCCGGCGATGACCTCGTGATCCGTCCCGTCGACCCCGACGCGAAGCGTCCGGACGAGCGCCTCCCCGGCCGCGGGCTCCGGCCGCGGCTTCTCCGTCACGACCGGCTCGCCCGCCCCGTCGTACACAGCTATCGCTTTCATACGTGGATCCTCGGCGCGCGTGACCAAAAGATTTCTTTTATTCTGAGTAAACACTAACTCCCGTTCTACCGGGAGACTTTCACCGTCTTCACGCGATGGTGTACGCGTGTGCACGCTCACGCTCGCGTGGCGGACGTTCGGTGACGCTCCCGTCGCGCTCGCCGCGACCCGAGACGAGGCGCTCGACCGGCCGGCCGAGCCGCCGGGCCTGAGAGGCGAGAACTCGTCGTACGTCGCCCCTCGCGACGCCGAAGCCGGCGGGACGTGGATCGGGCTCTCCGCGTCGGGCGTCGTCGTCGCCGTCACGAACCGCTGGCTCGACGCGGATCGGGAGGGCGACCGGTCCCGCGGGCTTCTCGTCCGCGACTGCTTGGAGGCGGACTCCGCCGAGGCCGCGGTCAGGGCGGTCGAACGCGAGCTTCGTGACCGGTCGTACGACGGGTTCAATCTCGTGCTCGCCGATTCGGTTGCGGCGTTCCTGCTCGAATACGACGGTGAGCTCGCGATTACCCGTCTCGATCCCGGCGTTCACGTCGTCGGAAACGTCGGCGGCGTGGTGAACGGGATAGCACGATTCGTGATCCCGGACCGGCGCCGGGAGTTCGGCGCCGACCGCGCGGACAGCGCGAGACGGATCGCCGGCGCGCTCGTCCCCGAACCGGACGAATCGGGCGGAGGATGGCTCGACCGCGCGAGTGCGCTCCTCGCCGACCACGAGTACGGCGCCTGCCTCCACGGCGACGCGTTCGGAACGCGCTCGTTCACGCGTATCCGCGTCGGAGCGGAGCCGGGGGAGTCGGCGTTCGCGTACGCCGACGGCCCCCCCTGCGAGACGCCCGCCGAGCCGGTGTCGTTACCGCCCGGGTTCGGTGTGAACTGATCGAGGCCGGACTCGATCCGGGAGGCTCCCGGCCGTCGACGGCGCGGAAAGCCAGTTTTAAGCGACTCCCGAGCGCCCATAAGGATATGAGCGTGTCCGAACTCGAGGCCGACCTGTCGGAAGACGAGCACGGCGGCCTCGAACTGATCCGCGAGACCGGTGGTATCCACCAGAGCGACTTCTGGAAGGAGCTCGACGTCTCTTCGCGGAAGGGGAGCCGTATCGCGGAAGCGTTGGAAGCATCCGGACTCATCCAGCGAACCGACACGGTGTACGACGGCCACAACACCTACTATCTCGAACCGGCGCCGCGCGATCTCGACTTCTCGCTGCTGATGGCCGGCGACATGCTGTCCCCGTTCATCGGCGAGGAGGAAGTCGATCCGCAGGCGGACGCCTTCTCGCAGTGGATGATGAATCTCGCGTACGAAGAGTACTGACCGGCGCGACGACCTCCGACCGACCTGACCGACGCGACACTTCCCGACCGACGCGACTATCCTCCCGTCACCTGCGGTTCGACGCTCGCGACGAAACGTCGTCAGCGCCCTCACCCGAGCAGCAACACGAACAGCACCGCACCGGCCGCGACGGTGAGGAACAGCACGCTTCGACCGATTCCGGTCCGAATTTCGGCGTCGACGCCCGCCCGTCGGAGCGCCTCTCGCGGGTGCGTCGCCGTCCACATCGTCACGCCGGCGACCTCCATGACGAGCCGGTCGACGGCCGCCCACAGCTCCGTGACGCCCCAGACCGACGCGCGACCGAGGTAGAACACCGCCGGGTGCGTCACGCGATCCACGTCCGGCATGTGGTGTGCGAGCCAGCCGAGCGGTCGCTTCAGCGCGAAGAAGCCGACGAATCCGGCCGTCGCCAGCGCGGCGCTCTCCGTCAGGTGACCGGTACTGAAGGGGTTGAAGTAGACGGCGTCGCTGCGGATGACGTCGGTGAACGGCATCAGCTCGATCAGCTGTCCGTAGAAGACGCCGAAGAAGACGCAGGCTCCACCGGCCATCGCCATCCCGACCGTCTGGAACGGGGTGGCGTCCTTCGGTTGCAGCGTCGCAGACCCGTGGAAGAACATGTAGTAGCCGAGCTTGATGAACGACATGAACGTCCCCACGCCGCCGAGGATGAGCAGCCACCAGAGGAGGCCCTCACCCAACAGTAATTCGTAGTGTTGCACCTCGTGGGCCGAGTCGATCACCATCCCCTTCGAGATGAACCCGTTGAACCCCGGGACGGCCGTAATCGAGGCCGCTCCGACGACGTACACGAGGAAGGTGATCGGCATCACCCGCCAGAGCCCGCCCATGTCTTTGATGTTCTCGACGCCGGTACGGTAGATCACGACGCCGACGGCCATGAACAACAGGCTCTTGTACAACACGTTGTTGAACAGGTGCGCGAATCCGCCGGTGACGGCGAACTCACCGATGTAGCCAGCGAGGCCGATTCCGGCCAGCATGTACCCGACCTGCGCCTGAATGTGGTACGACAGCAACCGCCGCGGATCGTACTGCAACAGCGCGAAGAAGGCGCCGTAGACGGCCATGAATCCGCCGAGATACGCTAACCACATTCCGCCGTCGGGGAACGCCCGGTACATCACGTACACGGCCGTCTTCGTCGTGAACACCGAGAGGAACACCGACGCCGCCACGTGCGGGCGCGGGTAGGTGTCCGGCAGCCACGTGTGCAGGAAGATGAACCCGCAGTTGATCCCGATGCCGATCGCCGCGAGCACCGCCGCGGACGCGTGGATCCCGGTCGTCGCGGAGAAGAGGAATATCTCGTCGCCCGGCACGCTGCCGAGCATCGACGCGCCGTGGACGGCCACCGCGCCGAGGAGGAGCGTCCCCCCGATCCCGTGGAAGATCGCGTAGCGGTAGCCCGCACGCACCGCCGCGCCGCCGTACTGCCACACCAGCAGGGTGCTGGTGACGGCCATCAGCTCCCAGAAGAAGATCAGCGTGAGCCAGTCGCCGGCGTAGATCGTCCCGACCGTCGAGGAGACGTAGATCAGCGCGAACGCCGTCACCCACGTCGGCGCGTCGGTGCCGTACGCGTACAGCACCGCGGCCGTCGCGAGGAAGCCGACGACGACGCCCATCAGCAGGGAGAACTGGTCGACGTTGAAGAAGACGACGTCGAAGCCGAACAGCTGCGTCGCGAGGTGCGTTCCGGTGCCGCCGTCGCCGAGCAACACCGCCTGCACGAACGTGAACGCGGTCGCGAGCGCGGCCACGGCGTGTCCCGATCGACGCGGAAGCGCGAGCACGGCGAGCGCCGCGAACGCCAGCACGACGAACGGCGGAATCGCAGTGAGGACCGGGTTCATGGACGCGCCACCCCCTCAGGGAGCCGCGTGTCAACGATCAGTTCGATCAGCTCCAAGAACCCCATCTCGTAGGGGACGACGCCGAGCATGACCGCGAGCGTCATGGCCGTGAGTATCGGCCCGAGCATGAACCACGTCGACTCGCGGCCGCGCAGGGCCTCGAGCCCGGCGATGTGTTTCCAGCCGCCGGCGGGCGGACCGCCGTGGTGGCCGTGGTCGTCGTGACCCTCGCGGTCACCGTGCTGTTCCCCGTGGTCGCCGTGCGTGTCGTGCTCCTCATCCTGTCCGTGACTGTCGTGCGCGTCAGCGCCGTGATCGGCTGCTCCATCGCCGTCAGCGTCGTCTCGTCCGACACCGAACGGAACGTCCGCGTCGGACGGCTTCTGGTCGACGGCGTACTCGCCCGTGTCGACGCGCTCGGCGGGTTGCGAGAAGTCGCGATCGCTCGTGGTGAAGTCGGGTCTGACGACGCCCTCCTCGTCGGTCGGGAGGTCGTCGAGTTCGGCGTCCGGAACCTCGGAATCCGCGTCGACTCCGGCGTCGTCCGGAGCGTCGGCGGGTTCGGGAGCGCCCTCGGTTCCGCCCTCCGCGCTCTCGACGAATTCGTCGACCTCGGCGGTGTCCCCGTTCTCGTCGTCGTCTCCGCCGTCGTCGTCTCCGCCGTCGTCGTTAGTATCGTCAGATGCGCGGCCCCCATCGGTCGCCGCGTCGTCGGATGCGCGGCCCCCATCGGTCGCCGCCACCGTCGACCGCCGCTCGCCGCCCATCTGAAAGTCGACGAGCGGTTTCGCGTCGTGGTCGTCCTCGGACTCGAAGAAGGCGGTGTAGATCACCGGCCAGAAGTACGCGACGTTGAGCACGCCGGAGAGCAACAGCGCTCCCACGAGGTAGTACGCGACGGGCGTCAACTCGGCGCCCATCTGGATCCCCCCGATCAGCATGTAGTACTTGCTGACGAATCCGGCTAACAGCGGTATTCCGGCCATTCCCAGCGCCGCGACGGTGAACGCGCCCATCACCACCGGCATCCGCTTACCGATACCGGCCATCTCGGAGATGTAGTCGGTGTGGGTCTCGACGTGGATACACCCCGCACAGAAGAACAGGGTGAGCTTCATGAACGCGTGCGCCGGGATGTGCAACAACGCACCGATGAGACCGTGCCAACCGAACAGCCCCAGCCCGAGAATGATGTAGCTCAGCTGACTCACCGTCGAGTAGGCGAGCCGCTGTTTGAGGTGGTCCTTCCGGAGCGCGATCAGAGAGGCCGCCGTCAGCGTCACGGCACCGATCGTCGAGAGGACGAGCCCGGCGGTGAAGCCGAACGGCAGCGACAGCGAGAAGACGAGCTCGGGCCCGAACACGTCGAGGACGACGCGCGAGACGCCGAACGCGCCGGACTTGACGACTGCGACCGCGTGCAACAGCCCGGAGACGGGCGTGGGCGCGACCATCGCCTCAGGGAGCCACTGGTGGAGCGGCATGATACCGGCTTTCACCCCGAAGCCGATCGCGAGGAGGAAGAAGGCGAGCATCGCGAGGCCGGGGTCGGCGTTCGCGAGCTCCTGAATCCCGCCCGCGGTGAAGTCCACGGTGCCCGTGAGGACGTAGACGAGCGCCGTCCCGGCGAGGACGAGCACGCCGCCGCCGAACATCGTGTACGCGAGGTACTTCCGGCCCGCAGACCGCGCCCGTTCGGTCTCGTCGTGGGCGACGAGCGGGTACGTCGCGATCGAGAGCAGTTCGTAGAAGACGAAGATCGTGAGGAGGTTCCCCGCGAAGGCGATCCCCATCGTCGCCGACAGCGACACGGCGAACGCGGCGAAGTACCGCGTCTGGTTGATCTCGTCGTTCCCGCGCATGTAGCCGATGCTGTAGAACGACGTGACGATCCACAGCCCGCTGGCGAGGAACGCGAACAGCATTCCCAGCGCGTCGGCGCGTAACACGAACTCGATCCCGGGGAGGAAGGCACCGAGCGACCACTCGAACACCGAACCGTCGAGGACCGCCGGGAGCATGGAGGCGACGATGCCGAACTTCGCGACCGCGGCCGCGAGCGTCCACCCCTCGCGGACGTTGGGTGAGCGATACGACGCGACGATCAGGAACGTCGCGACGAACGAGACGAGAACCGCCAGTAGCGGACGTAGGTCCGTGATGGGTGCGTCAGTCATGCGAACACCTCCGTGAGATAGGGGTCGAACCACTCAGCGAAACCGAACCCGGCGAAGCCGAGGGCGACGACGACGAGCGTCGTGAGGAGGAGGACGGCCAGCGACGCGCCGGGGACTCGGTCGGGGACTCCCGGCGCCGTCGGGGCGCCTTCGACGGGCGTGACGCGGCCGTCATCGCCGGCCGAGTCGGCGTCCGTCTTACGGTCGCTGTCCCCTTCGCGGCCGCCGTCGGCCGCCACGTCGTGATCGGCCGCGGCACCGTGACCGCCCGCGTCGCCTTCACCGCCGGGGAGCCCGACGCCGGCGAAGTAGAACCGTTCGATCAGCCGTGCGACGTACGCCAGCGTGAACAGCGTGCTGACGAAGATCACGGCGGCGATACCGATACCGGCCCACCCGCCGTCCGCCATGCTCGACTCGACGGCACCGAGGCCGATGTACCACTTGCCGAGGAAGCCGACCGACGGCGGAATACCGACGAGCGCGAGCCCGAGGACGGCGATTGCGCCCGACGTGTACGGCGCCTCGCGGGCGATACTCGCGAGGTCCTCGATCCGCCGAGCGCCGTAGCCGAGCCCGAGCATCCCCACGCCGAGGAACAGGCCGAACTTGAGCAGGCCGTGTCCGACGAGGTGGACCATCCCGCCGAGCAGCGCGGTCTCGTTCGCGAGCGCGACCGCGGCCGCGATCATGCCGAACTGCGCCACCGAGGAGTACGCGAACATCCGCTTGAGGTCGGACTGCATCGCCGCAAGTGCCGACCCGGCGAGGATCGAGACGCCCGCGACGACGAGCAGTCCCGTCGTGATCGCCTCGTTGACCGCGAGAAAGTCGACGGTGAACACCGTGTACGTCACTCGGATGAGCGCGTAGGCCGCGGCCGTCGACACGAGCGCCGCGATCAGCGCGGTCACCGCGTCGGGGGCGCGCTGGTAGGCGTCCGGCTGCCAGGTGTGAACGGGGAACAGCGCGATCTTCAGCGCGAAGCCGGCGACGATAAAGGCGTAGCTCGCTTGGACGAGCGGGTCGGTGTAGGCGGCCTGCGCGACGATCTGCGTCTGCAGGTCGATCATGTTCAGCGTTCCCGTCGCGAGGAACACGTACCCGACGCCGACGAGGTACAGCGACGCGCCGACCGTCCCCAGCATCAGGTACTTGAGCGAGGCGTACGCGCTCGCACCGGAGCGGTTGGCCGCGATGAGCGCGTAGGTCGTCAGCCCGACGATTTCGAGGAAGACGAACAGATTGAACAGGTCGCCCGTGAGGACGATTCCGGCGAGTCCGCCGGTGAGCAGCAGGTACCCGCTATAAAAGGCGTTCCCCCGAGGGCCTGCCACTCGCGAGAACGCGAGCGTCGCCAGCGAGACGACCGCGATCAGCGCGAGCACGGCCGCCGACAGCCCGTCGGCGACGAGCTCGATCCCGACCGGCGGCTGGTAGCCGCCGAGTTCGTGTGTGAACCGCCCGACAGCGTACGTCTCGACCGCGATCGCGGCCGCGATACCGACGAGTCCGACCGTCGTCGCGGCCGCGATCGGCCACCCGACGTCGTCGTATCGGAGTCCGAGTGCGAGCGGAAGCGTCGCGGCGACGATGGGAACGACGACCGCGAGCGGGAGCAGGACGTCAGTCATCGGTCTCACCTCCGTCGGCGCTCGCGTCGCCCGGTGCGCGACCTCCGTCGGCGCTCGCGTCGCCCGGTGCGCGACCTCCGTCGGCGCTCGCGTCGCCCGGTGCGCGACCCCCGTTGACCGCGGGCGCTCCCGGCAGGGACCCGTCCTCGCGCATCAGCTCGCGGAGGGTGTCGGTCCGGAGCGTTCCGTACTCGTCGTAGATCCGGATACAGAGCGCGAGCCCGACCGCGGTGAGACTCACGCCGACGACGATGGCGGTGAGCACGATCACGTGCGGCAGCGGGCTCACGAACGTGCCGGTCTCTCCGGCGCCTGACGGAACGATCGGGATCGCGCCGCCGCGAACGTACGCGGACGCGACGAACAGCAGGAAAATCGCGGTCTGGAACAGGTTGAGTCCGATGATCTTCTTCACGAGGTTCGAGTTGGCAATCATCATATAGAGTCCGATACACAGTAGCAGCGCGAACGCCACGTACGCGTGACGCGTCGCGAGCACGTCGAGCGCGGGTGAGAGGGCCGCCACGAGGCTGGCTGGCTGTCCGGCTGACACGCTCGCTACGGTGTCGGCGACGGATGCGACGCTCATCGTGCACCTCCGTCGGTCGCGGCTTCACTCTCGGTGACGGCGGCCTCGTCGGCTTCGCTCCCGTCACCCTCGGTTCCGTCGTCTTCGGCGGCGAATCCTCCCGCGAGCAGGAAGAACAGCCCCATGAGCACGCCGCTCACGATGGCGGCGATACCGAGTATCTCCACCGCCTCCATCCCGTACGTTACCCGGTAGATCCCGTCTATCGGTAGCGGGACGAGGTCGTACTGGAGGAACGCGCCGCCGCGGGCGACTCCGAACAGGCCGATGCTGGCGAACACGAGCGTCCCGCCGACCGCGAGGACGACGACCACCGTGTTCGCGAGCCACTGTCGAGTCGCCTCGATCCCGAACGCGAACGCGATCATGAACACGACCGCGGCCATGATCGCTCCGCCTTGGAATCCACCCCCTGGTGAGCCGCCGCCGTGGAAGGTGACGAACAACCCGTACGTGAACGCGAACGGCGCGACCACCTTCACGGTCGGCATGATTACCTGACTCTCCGTGTACGGCGTCCCCTGGCGCAGCTCTGAGTCCAGTCTGTTCGAGCGTTGAGGCGGTGCCGTCTCCGAATCGACATCGCCCGGGTCGGTTTCGTCCGGGCCGGTGCCAGCCGGAGAGTCGTCGATATCGGTCTCTCTCTCGTCGGCGTCGATCGAAGCCTCATCGACGTCCGTCGCCCCCGCATCGACGTCCGTCGCCTCCTCGTCGACGTCGCTCATGCGAACACCTCCCGATGGAGGACGATGAGTGCGGCGATGCCAGCGCCGAAAACGACGACGGCCTCGCCGAAGGTGTCGAACCCGCGGAACGCCGCCAACACGGCCATCACCGTGTTCTCGACGCCCGTCTGAGCGTACGTCTCTGCGAGGTACCACTGGGTGACGTCCGGGTTCGACCACACCGGCGCGTCCGGCGCGCCGACCGCGGGTACGTCGCCCATCGTCATGAGAAGGCCGACGAACAGGAACCCGGCCGCCCCGGCGGCGGGCAGGTTCACCGACTCGAAGGCGATTTTGTGCTCCATCCGGGTCGTCTTCGCGAGCGTCAGGAGAAGGAGGATCGTCGTCACGCCCGCGGAGATCGCGGCCTCCGTCATCGCGACGTCAGGCGCGCGGTAGAACGTGTACAGCGCGGCCATCCCGAGACTGTACGCCCCGAAGACGATGACGGCCGCGAGCACGTCGCGAGCGAGCGCGGTCACTACCGCCGTGATCACGACGAAGACGAGCAGGCTCGCCTCGATAGCGGTCACTTCCGGACCCGCCGCGGTCGCGAGCGGGATTGTGTCGAGTCCCGTCATCGGCGCTCGTCACCCTCCGTCCACGGCACGATTCCCTCCTCGAAGGCGGCGCGGGCGATACCGTGCGCCGCCGTCGGATTCGTCACGAAGATGAAAAACAGGAGGATTAGGGACTTGAAACCGGCTCCCTCCCAGCCGATCACGAGCGCCACGGCCGCGAGCGCGAACCCGGCTCCGAGCGTGTCCGCCTGCGAGGCGGTGTGCGCCCGCGCGTAGATGTCCGGCAGCCGGATCACACCGGTCATCGAGACGAACGTGAAGAACAGCCCGAGCAGGACGAAGATCACGATCAGCGCCAGCCTGACTGGTTCGAGCGCCTCGATCACAGCACACCACCTCGCTCGACCGTGAACTTCGAGATGGCGATCGCCATCAGGAAGTTCAACAGCGCGTAGATGAGCGCGATGTCGAGGAACGTCGGCTCGCCGAGCGCGGCGCCCAAGATCGCGAGGATGACGACGGTGTTCGTCCCGAGTACGTTCACCGCGAGCACCCGGTCCTGCATCGTCGGTCCCTTCACCGCACGGTATAACATACCGATCGCGAGCACGACGAATCCGGCGGCCGCGAGGAGCAGGAAGTCGCCCAGCGTGTAGCCAGCGACAACGGCGGTATCGACGAGACTCATTCGTTACCCTCCCTGCCGATTCGGTCGGCGTCTCTGCTGCTATCCGTCGCACTCCCGGATTCAGCGGTCATCTCGTTGGCCGCTGTAACGTCTTCCCCGGCAGCGGTCCCGCTGACGGTTCCCCCGTCCGCCTGCGCGATGGGCAGCTCCTCGGTCGCGTCGGGTCCCTGAAGGATCGCCACGTCCTCGCGCTCTCGCGGAGTGGGAAGACGGGCCGCGTCCCGCCCGTAGTAAATGAACCGCGTCCATCGCTCGAGGGAGCCGTCGAAGAGCCCGTCCCGGGCCCACGGGAGCAGCGAGTGGACGTAGAGGTCGCTGTCACGGGCGCGGACCGTCAGCGTCCCCGGCGTCAGCGTAATCGAGTTCGCGAGCGTCATCAACGGAATGCCGCTCCCGACGAGCACACGGACCCGGTTCATGGTCGGGTCGATCGGGAGTCGCGGATCCAGTATCACCCGCGCGACCACCAAGTTCGCCTTGAGGATCTCGAAGAGGAGCACGGGGATGTATGCGGCACCGCGGAGCAGGCGCATGGGCGTCCGCGGAATCGTCGGATCGGAGTCGATGCTGATACGCGAGAGGGTGATCGAGACGACCGTCGCAGTCGCGATTCCGGTCGCCCAATCGAACCAGTAAGTCGGATCGCCGAGGACGAGGTAGAACGCGAGCGAGAGGCCGAACATGGCGGCGAACCGGATGCCCGTCGCCTCGGTTCGGAGCCGCTCGCGCCGGGTCGGTCGGGTCACCGGCGCCGTCTCGACGGCGAGCGACGTGTTCGAGAGCGCGAACTCCAGCGGCTGGAGCAGCGTCGTGTTGCCGACCGGCGTGTACTCCGGGTCCAACAGGACCGCGTCGGCGCCGACTGACTCGGCGTACGCGATCAGTACACGGACGTAGTCGTCCGGACCGAACAGGTACTCGTCGCCGCCGAGGATCGTGGTGGAGAAAGGCACGGCGGCGGCGTCGACATCGGCGTCTGCGAGGTCGGCGTCGGCCCACGCGGCGACGCGTTCGAGGGTGTGCTCCGCCGCGGCGATACGCTCGTCGGTACCCGGGTCGTCGTCTCGCCACGAGGCGATTTCCACGAAGTGTACCGCCGAGAATTCGCCGTCAGCGGCGACCTCGACGGCGTGCGCGACCGTCGCCCGTAGGGTCGACGTCTCCTCGACGGGAACGAGAAGCGCTCCGGGGCGGCCGGTCTCGGGTTCGGATCCGGCGGGCCCGGCGGCACCTGCAGCACCGGGACGGTCGGCGTCGCCGCCGTCAGCGTCGCCGTCGCCGTCAGCCACCGACCACACCTCCAGCGGGGGCGGGTTTGGCCGTCTCTGTGGACATTGTGATCTCTATCGGGATGTTTCCCTACCGCCTCAAAACAGTTTGTATCCCCGACGGGACGGCGGCTATCGGGGGGAGCAGTTCCGCGAACCACTCGTCTCGTCAGCGATCTCCTGACGGCCGATCAGTTCTCGGCGGCGACGGTTGGTGTTCACGCGGCCCGACCGAGTACGGACGCGAGTCGGTCAGCGATCCGACCAGCGACGACGTCCTTCGATCCGGCCGCCTCCGTCGGCTCCGTCCCGTCGTCGCCGACGAGGAGTACGCGGGTCTCGTCCGCGCCCATCACGCTCGCGTCGTTGGCGACGACGAACGCGAGTCCGACCCGATCGCGGATGCGTTCGGCTTCCGCGATCATGGCGTCGTCGTCCCCCGACGTCTCGGCTTTGAACCCGACGATCGGCAGGTCCGGGTACGCCTCGCGCACGGAGTCGATCAGCTTCGGCGTCGGGCGCAGGTCGACGGACAGCGGCGACCCGGACCGGATCTTCTCGTCGACCGCGTCGGCGGTGAAATCGGAGATGGCCGCCGCCGAGATCAGCGCGTCGGCCGTGGGCGCGGTCCGGCGACACGCGTCGATCATCTCGTCGGCGGTCTCGACCGGGACGACGTCTGCATACGGAACCTCCGGACCGTCTTGGACGAGCGTGACGCGGGCACCGCGGACGTAGAGCGCGCGGGCGACGGCTCGGCCGGTCTTGCCCGACGCGCGGTTCGTCAGGATCCGGATCGGGTCGATTCGCTCTTTCGTCGCGCCCGCGGTGACGACGACGTGCGCCCCGCTTAGCGTCTGCGGCGTCGTCGCTCGGGCGAGTTCAGTGACGACGTCGTCCTCGGACGCGATTTTCGCCTTCCCCTCCTCGATCCGTGGGTCCGCGAACGTCACGCCCCACGCCTCCAGCGTGTCGAGCGCGTCGAGCACCCCGGGGTGGTCGTACATCGGCTCGTGCATCGCGGGGGCCATCACGACCGGCATGTCGGCGCCGAGCGCGGTCGTCGCACAGGTCGTGACGGGGGTGTCATCGATCGCGGCGGCGATCTTCCCGGCGGTGTTCGCGGTCGCGGGCGCGAGCAGGAGGACGTCGGCCCACCCCTCGCGGCCACACAGCTCGACGTGTTCGACCGCGCCGGTGATCTCCGTGACGACGGGCTCGTCGGTCGCGAAGTCGACGGCCCACGGGTGGACGATGTTCGTCGCCGCCGAGGACATGACGGCGCGGACGCTCGCGCCGTGGCGGCGCAGTTCGTGGGCGAGTTCGACGACCTTCACCGCCGCGATGCTCCCCGACACGCCGAGCGCGACGTTGACCCCCTGTAGCATTATCGAGACGGTTCCTGCCCCGGTGGCTTATAAATTCGCAAGCAGAACGTTCACGGTCGAAGCCACGGAGAGATGTCGATTACGGAGAATCGAGGAGAAAGCCTCGCGCTTTAGCGCGGGGAGGATGTCAAGGACGAAGCGGCGATCCTCGATCTCACGGTCCTCGGCGCGACGCGCGATCCGTTCCTCAAGCGAAAACTCGTCGGATCGGTCGCAGCGGGCGTCGGGCGAGCGGCTGCGAGCTCGGTCGTGTTGACGCGTAAGGCCCCGCAAGACTGAGACGCCTGACAATTGGCGTGCGAGATACAGAGAGCGACTCGGCAGAGAACAGCCGTTTGACGAACGGACGTGGACTGACGTTAGCGTACGTCATACCACTGGTTCGGATGAAGAGGTGTCGGTGAACTCGAACCGTGCGCCGCCATCTATGCTGTCCGTGAGGGTAATGTCCCAGTCGTGAGCCTGGGCGATGCGTGAGACGATCGTGAGTCCGACTCCACTTCCGCCGTAGCCGGTCGTGTAGCCGTGGTCAAACACGGTCTCACGCTCGTCGGGAGGAACACCGTCACCGGTGTCTTCGACGTAGAATCCGTGTTCAAGCGGGCCGACGCGAACCGTTACGTCGGGGCCGCCGTGTCCGACCGCATTCCGGAAGAGGTTCTCGAAGAGGGCCGTGAGTTGGCTCGCCTCTCCGGTTACTGTGCACGGTTCCGTCGACAGGGTCGCGGATCGCGTATCGATCAACTCCCACGCGCCGCGGGCTACCTCAGGTACTGACACTGTTTCGTGGTTTTCCTCGGGAATACCGTGACGTGCGAGTGCGGTGAGGTCGGTGATGAGTTCCTGAATGCGGGTGAGAGCGGTGTCGATTTTCCCGAGGTGTACTTCATCGCCGGTTTCCCGATATCGTTCGAGATTCCCCGCCGCAATTGCTAACGGATTGCGGAGGTCGTGTGAAACCGTGCTGGCGAACTGTTCGAGCCGCTCGTTTTTGTCTTCTAATTCCGCTTCTCGCTCGCGTAACGCCTGTTCGGTGGTGACTTTTGAGAGTGCGGTGGTAAGGTGCGTTGTAAGCAGCTCGCCGATGGTCACGTCTTGGGTGTCGAAATTTGACGGGGTTGATGACCCGGCCATCAAAATGCCGTACGCACCCAGCGGGAGGTGTAATTCGCTGCGGATCGGTGACTCCGGATTATAGATATCTGCGTCGGCCCGGACGTCGTCGATCGCTGTCGCGACTCCATCCTCGAATACGCGCCAGGCAATACTCTCTCCGTCGCGAAACGTCGGAGGCTCGCCGATGAGCTCTCGAACAGCATCAGTGTACGCAACGGGGGCCAGTTCTTCGTTCTCCGCGTCGTACAGATGAATCGCGTTCGCCTGTAAGTCCAAGATCTCACGAGCGGCGACGACCCCGTGTTCGGCGACTTCCTCGGGGGTCTCCGCAGATAACAACCGTGATATCTCTCGGTTGAGCGCCTCGAGTTGTCGCTCTCGTTTTTTGTGCTCGGTGATCTCTGTGGACACGCCGAACACACCCTCTACGTCGCCAGCGGTATCCAGCGCGGGCACTTTCAACGAGAGATACGTGCGGTCGTCACCGTTCACCCTGATCTGCTCTTCGACTTCGATCGGTTCGCCCGTCTCAAGGACGCGGCGATCGTTGGCTCGGACGGCCTCAGCCGCTTCCGGCGGGTGGATGTCCGCATCGTACCGTCCGACGAGGTCCTCCGTGTCTACGTCGAACAGTCGCTCGTACTCAGCATTCACAAACACGTACCGGCCGGTAGTATCTTTCAGATACATCAGTGCGGTCGTGTTTTCGAGGATGAGACTGAGGCGACGGTCTGCCTCTCGCAGATCCGAGAGGACGTGCTGCCGGTCGAGGTACGCCGTGACAAGCTGGAGAATCGTGGTCAGTGACTCCTGTTCCTCGGGGAGAAACGCACCGCTGTCCGTCTCGGTCACGGAGTCAGTCGTGTAGCCGATCGTGAGTACGAGTTCGTTGCCGGCGGTGGTCACGTCTTGGACGGCGAGTCGATGCACTGGCGGTTCGTACTCCGGGGAGGTGAACTCAGTGTCATCAACGGAGAGCGAAGCAACCGCGTCCTCGGGGAACTGCAGCGACTGTGGAAGGGTGGTAACGACTTGCCGGAGCGTTTCTGCCGACCGCCCGTCGCTGTCGGTAAGTAGATTGCTGATAGTTTGTATCGCAGTGAGCTCTTTCACTCGCTCTCGCAGGTCGCGTTCCGTTTGGTGCTCGGTGACTGCGTGACGGATGCGTGCGGCGAGTCGGTCGTACTGCTCGGGGCCTCGTTTCTGCAGGTAATCGGTTACTCCGGCGGAGATCGCTTCGCTGGCGATCTCTTCTGAGCCTTTCCCAGTAAACAGAATAAACGGCAGTTCCCCGTGCGATTCACGAACCGTATGCAAGAACTCGAGCCCGTTCCGATCCGGAATCTCGTAATCGCTCACGACACATACGATCGGTTCCGTCTCGAGGAGGGCCTGTGCGTCCCGGACGCGTGTGGCGGTATGAATCGTAGCGTCTGGGAGTTTGCGCCGCAAGAATGTGGTTGTAAGATCCAAGAAATCCGTGTCGTCATCGACACAGAGAATATGCATATCGGAGTGTGTGTCACCTCGAGTAAAATTCTTTCTTAAAAGCGTTGCTGAAATCCCCTGTCTGTACCGTGGTCTCCCCCGATTCAGATCCGTACGGAGAAAGCGGCCATTGATCTGGCCGAAACGCGCCAGAAGTCGTCCGCTGAACACGGAGAACAGTGCGAGACGGCTTCCACCGCGTACCGTCACAGAAAGAATTAAGCCGTCTACTTGGGTATTGGTAGCACCTCACAGAGTGACGGGAGACGATCCACAGACGTCTGGGAGGGGGACCCGCGTCAGAGCAGCGATTCGTCTTCTGCCGCCGCAGTGGGGGGACAGTATGACGCCAAAGACCTCACGAACCATTAGACGGCGCGATATCCTCCGAGCAACAGGAGGAGGAATAGTCGTTGGTCGACGTCCTGCTCGCGCTGGAGTACGCCGCCGAGATCGGCGCTGACGTGGTGAATCTCAGCCTGGGAACGATCCCGTTACCGCCCGAGGCGAACGCGGCCGGACTCAGGGCCGCCAGAGAGCGAGTCGCGAACCAAATCCTCAGAGACGGCACGGTCATCACCGCCTCTGCGGGGAACAGCAGCGCGAACCTCCAGCACGGCGGGTGGTTCCGGTTCTACCCCAGCCTGGCCGGGACGGTTGCCGCGAGCGCGACCGGTGCCGACGATCTGCTGACGTTCTATTCGGATTACGGCACCAACGCGATCGACGTTGCTGCACCCGGGGGCGGAGTGGCCGATGCCGTGAAGAGCTACTGTGGCATTCTGGAGTATTTCCTCGAGGGCAGAATTGCCGATCCGGGTGAGGAGGTCCGGCTCTGCTTCCTGGAGCCGGAGGCGGTGTTTCCGATCCCGGTGCCACCGGACTATCCGGGTGCCGAGTGCTTCCCGTGTACCACGTCCGAATACCCGTACCCGCTCAACGCGATTCTCTCGACCATGTACGACCCGGCCACCGGCGAGTACGGATACGACTGGCAGGGCGGAACGTCGTTCGCGGCGCCACACGTCGCCGGTCTCGTCGCCCTCGTCCGTGAACTCGATCCGACGATGCACCCGCGGCAGGTCGAAAACGCGATCAAGCGGGGCGCCGAGGGAGCCGCCGGTCGGAGTGACCCCGACTTCGGAGCGGGGCGAATCAATGCCCTGAGCACCGTCGAACGAGTCGTGCGATAAGCGAACGTGTTCGGTGTGACTCCGAGTTCGCGAGATCGAATTCGGCCACCTCACTTTCGGAACGACAACCGAATCGGGCGATCTGCCGTAAGTGCGTCCGTCTCTCGTACGGCTATCGGACGTCCGTTCACAGTGATACCATCGGTCGGAACCCGCCTGGTCTTCGGAACCAGCGGTTTCGGACGCGAATAGGCCCGAATCCGAGCACGATACGGATGGGCGACCGACGTCGTATTTAGATACCGAACGCCGCGCGCAACATGTCTCGCGTTCCCGGTCCGAGTCCGACGGCGATCACGGTGATGAGGAGCAAGATCGTGTATCGCGGCGACTCCTCGAACATCTCGCCGTTGAACACCCAGACGACGAACGTCGCAGCCGCGAGCTTCACGAGGAGGAACGGCCACGCGTCGCCGATCACCGCGACGACGGACGCCGGGAGCAGCCGTCCGGTCCAGTCCACGATGAGGGCGTTGACGACGTGTTTCGGGACGAGATTCGACGTGCCGGTCAGCGCGGGCATCCAGTTGAGCCCGATGACGTTCGCCACGCCGTCGACGGCGTGTCCCCAGATGATGAGCGCTCCCGCGAACCCGGTCCCCTGTCGGATCGTCGGCTCGTACGCGGTCGCCAGCTTCCACGTCACGGCCGCCGAGACGGTCGCGATGACCAGCGTCAACACGAGGATGATCGGATAAAACGAGACGTAGTCGGTCGCGGCGGCGAGGTACCCCAGATACCCGACCGTCGCCGCGAGTCCGAGCGCGCCCATCGCGAACAGCGGCCTCGCGTAGTCGTCGACCAGGTCCCGGTCGGCGAGCGCGTACGCCGCGAGCACGCACAAGAGGGTGAACGCGAACACGGTGAAGTAGATGAACGGGCTTATCAACAGCGCGCTCGCCGGAAATCCGATCAGCGGCTCCGTACCGGCCCGGAGCGCAGCGATGCCCGCGTCCTCGACCGTTCGAAGCGCGCCGCCGAGCAGCATGAACGGGAACAGCGCGTAAAAGAAGCGCATCTCGGTGCCGATATCCAGCCGTCGGAGGAGGAAGACGACCCCGATCAGCATGGCGAGGAGGATCACCACGTAGCTCAGGGTAGACATCGTGGTGTAGCCGGGGAACGCGACCACGTCGCCCGCCTCGACGGCGGCCGCACACGCCGACGAGGTCCCGAGCAGCTCCGTGCCGCTCGCGTCTCGGACGGCGCACTGCGCGCCCTGTCCGTCCGCCGCCACCGGACCCCAGAAATACCGCCAGAGGAACCGGTCGTACACGAGCCGGGGCAGCGCGATCGACCCGAGCACGAGCAGTGCCGTCAGGCCGCCGACTGCCGCCGCCCACGCGCGCTCCGGCGACAGCTCGAACCGCCCGTCCGCGAAGGTGACCATGTACCCCGTTCGCGGTGCGTGCGAATTGAGGGTTCCGGTCCCGATTCGCCGGTCGCCTTCGTCCGCCCGGTCCACCTCGCTCGTCCGCTCGATCGCCTTCGTCCGCCCGATCCACCTCGCCGCTCACCAATTACGTTCGCCGCTCTCCCTCGGAGTCGTCTCCCGCTCCGCAGCATCAGATCGGCGGGCCGTCCAGTTCGTAGTCGGTTCCGAGGATGATCATCGTCTGTGACCGTGAGAACCCGTCCATCTCCGCGATCTGCTCGAACATCAGATCTCGGAGCCGATCCGTATCCTCGGCGACGACCCGCAAGATCACGTCCCACTCGCCCGTCGTCAGGTGGATCTCTCTCACCCCGTCGATATCGCGGAGGCGATCGAGCGCGTCCTCCTCGCGGCCCTGCTCGACGCGCAGCCCGACGAACGCGCTGACCCCGTACCCGACCGCCTTGGGATCGATCTCGGCGTGGTACCCCTCGATAACGCCGGCGTCCTCCATGCGACCGACCCGGTCGTGGACGGTCGCACTCGACATGTCGATCTGCCGTGCGACCTCGGAGAAGGGCGTTCGAGCGTCCGCCTGAAGGATGCGGAGGATCGCGCGATCCGTCTCGTCGAGTTCCATGCGTGTCGTTGGTTGGCAGCCGTCTTTTCACTTCCGACGGCCCGGTGCGCCTCTCGCCTTCTCCTGAGACAGTCGTCAGCTGTCCCGGGTCGAAAACGTTCCCTCGCGGATGGCCGCCTCGGCCGCGGCGAGGGCCTCCTCGGCGTCGAAGGCGTCGACGATTGCTTGCAGGTCCGCCGGGGGCTCGTCCGCGAGCTCGCGTGCGTGAACGGTCACGTTCGGCACCGCGCGGATCAGGTTGTCGATGATCGGGATATCGGCCGTCTGTGGCGATCGACTCCCCGGATTCAGATCGATCACGATCTCCGTCTTCCCCATCGCGTCGAGCGCCTCGGCGCGGTCCCCGTCCTCCAGCGGGACGACGACCACGTCAGCCGCCTCGATTCCGTCGGCGTCGACGGTGCCCCGGGCGTGCTCTAGTCCCGGTATCTCCCCGTCAGCCGCCAGTCCCTTCACCTCGTTGGCGCCGTGTTCGCGGAGGTGGTCGGCGATCCGGCGCACTCGCTCCTCCGTGTGATTGAACAGGTTCACCTCGAGGTCGGCGTCGACCGCGTCGGCGAGTTCCACCGTCTCCGCGGGTGCCAGCGCCGCGACGTTCCCGTTCACCGAGAGCACCGGATGATCGGCGAGGAGGAGCGCCGCGGCCGCGGTCCGCTCGGCTGCGTCCGCGCTCGGGAGGGTCCGCTCGCCGAGCAGGTAGTCGAACGCTTCCCCGCGCCCCTGCGCGATGAGTCCCTGTCTGGAGGTGATCCCCGCCTCGACGCCTGCCTCGATCCGGTGGCGCGTCACGAGCGACGCGTACCGCGGGTGGTCCTCGGGGATCTCCGGCTCCGTCATACCTTCCGATGACCATCCGTCAAATAAAAACGCCCCGTTCGCGGCCACCTGTTGCCGCACGCTACCAAACCGCCCAAAAGTTAAAACAGTCCGACACGTAGATCCGGACGCGATGAATAGGACTGGCAAGTACACCGTCGTGAAAGCGTGTAACGCCCACGGGGCGGTGACGCTCCGTGAACATCCCCGGAACGAGACGCTGCACGTCGTCGAGTACGACGACCCGAAGGTGGAAGCCGAGCTATCTTCCCTCGACAGCGGCTCCGTCGTCGAGCTTGAGCTTCGACGTACCGGTCGGCGAGGGAACGCGTGGTGCGCCGAGTCCGCGCGCGCGGTCAACAGCGTCTGATGACGGGCGCCGACCTCCCGAGCGTTCCCCGAGCATCCATTTTGCGTCAGGCGACCCCGATCCGCTCTCGGTAGGTCCCGTGCGCTGCCTCGAAGATAGCCATGATCTCGCCCATCGTGGCGTAGGCTTTCACCGCGTCGACGATGACCGGCATCACGTTCTCGCCATCGTCGATCGCGTTCCGCAGGTCGTCTAACGCCGCCTCCACGGCGTCGTCGTCGCGCTCGTCTTTCACCGATTCCAGTCGATCGAGCTGTCGCTCCCGGGTCGTTTCGTCGAGGTGGAGCAGATCCGGTCTCGTGTCCTCGTCGATCGCGTGTTTGTTCACGCCGACGACCGTCTCCTCACCCGTATCGACGCGCTCTTGGTACTCGTAGGCCGCCCCCTGAATCTCGCGGTGGAAGTACCCCTGCTCGATCCCGGAGAGCACGCCGTCGCGGACGGCGCCGTCGCCCATCTCTTTGATCTCCTCGATGTACGCCATCGCGTCGGCTTCGATCTCGTCGGTGAGCGACTCGACGGCGAACGAGCCGCCGAGCGGGTCGGCGATGTCGGCCGCGCCGGACTCCTCGGCGATGATCTGTTGGGTGCGAAGCGCGACGCGTACGGCCTGCTCGGAGGGCAGCGCGAGCGCCTCGTCGAAGGAGTTCGTGTGGAGGCTCTGCGTCCCGCCGAGTACCCCCGCGAGCGCCTGTAGCGTGACGCGAACGACGTTGTTCAGGGGCTGCTGGGCCGTCAGCGACTGGCCCGCGGTCTGGGTGTGGAACTTCAGCTGTTTGGAGGCGTCCGCCTCGGCGTCGTACCACTCGTCCATGATCCGCGCGTAGATCCGACGAGCCGCGCGGAACTTCGCGACTTCCTCGAAGATCGAGTTATGCGAGTTGAAGAAGAAGGAGAGCTGCGGTGCGAACTCGTCGACGTCGAGTCCGCGGTCGAGACACGCCTCCACGTACGCGAATCCGTCGGAGAGGGTGAAAGCGAGCTCTTGAGTGGCGGTCGACCCCGCCTCGCGGATGTGGTATCCGGATATCGAGATGGGCTTGAACTTCGGCGTCTCGTCGACCGCGAACTCGATCGTGTCCGTCACGAGATCGATCGAGGGCTCCGGGGGGATCACCCACTCCTTCTGTGCGATGAACTCCTTGAGCATGTCGTTCTGTAAGGTCCCGCGAAGCTCCTCGCGCGGCACGCCCTGTTGGTCCGCGATGGCGACGTACATCGCGTAGATCACGGGGGCGCTCGGGTTGATCGTAAACGAGGTGGACACCTCGCCCACGTCGATGCCGTCGAAGAGGACCTCCATGTCGCGGAGGGTGTCGACGGCGACGCCCTCCTTGCCGACCTCGCCGAGCGACATCGGGTCGTCGGAGTCGAGCCCCATCAGCGAGGGCATGTCGAAGGCGGTCGAGAGCCCGGTCTGGCCCTCGTCGATCAGGTAGTGGAACCGCTCGTTCGTCTCCTCGGCGGTGCCGAAGCCGGCGAACTGCCGCATCGTCCACGTCCGTCCGCGGTACATCGTCGGGTACACGCCCCGCGTGTACGGCTCCTCGCCCGGGAAGCCGAGATCAGCGTCGTAGTCGAGGTCGGCGACGTCGGCGGGCGTATATAGCCGATCGACCTCGTGGTTCGACACCGTGGCGAACCGGTCACGTCGCTCGCCGTGCCGGTCGATCACCGGATCGAGCGTCTCCGCTTTCCACGCCTCGTGGGCCTCGCGGATCTCGGAGAGCTCCTCGTCGTCGTACATACCCCGAGCTACCCGCCGATTGCGTATAAATATTCATTATGTTTTAGAACGGGGAGGGAAACCGCCGCTCCCAGAGCGACAGTCGTCAGCGACCGCCGAACAGCCGCTCCCACAGCGACCGCGCAGACGGGCGCTCCGAGAGCAACACCGGCGTGTCGAGGCGATCGATGGTGTCGAACGCGAGCGAGCCGCGAATCACTCGCGAGAGCAGCCCGCGCTCCGTCGCTCCGATGACGACGAGGCTGTACTCCTCGCCGACCCGTCCGATCGTCTCCTCGACCCCGCCCGTCTCGATGCGCAGCTCCGCGTCGCCGAGGCCGTGTCCGTCGGCCCAGCCGGCGAGGAACTCACGGCCGGAGTCCTCGTCGCCGGGGTCGACCACGTACAGCAGCGAGACATCGACGCCGACCGTGTCTCGGAGCGCCTTCGCGACCTCCGCGGAGAGATCGGAGGAGGGGCCGCCGGCGGTCGGGACGAGCACGTCCGAGAGATCCAGCCGCTGGCCGTCCAAGACGAGGAAGTCACAGGGCAGGTCGTGGGTGAGCTCGTCCAGCGACCCCTGGACGCGCCCGCCGGCGAACCGTGTTCCGCCGTACCCCATCACCACGGTGTCGGCGTCGTTCGTCCGCGCGGCGTCGAACACCTCCTCGATCCCTCTGTGAGAGAGGATCGTCTTCGTGTCGATCGGCACGTCGAACGCCGCGGCGTCCGCCGTCGCGGCGGCGAGCAGCTCCTCCGACGAGGTGTCGATCGCCTCCCGGTTCTCGGCGGCGGTCTCCAGCGAGGTCTGGTCCGGGACCGTCACGATGTGCGTCGCGAGCACGCGACCGCCTTTGTGCTCGGCTATCGCCCCCGCGAGCGTGATGAGCGCGCTCTCGGTCCGCGGGTTCGACACGGCGACCATGACCGTCGGCCCGTCGTTCCCGGTCCCGGTCGGTGCGACCGCGTCGGCGGCGTCGACCACCTGATGGGGGAGATCCGCCTCGCGGCTCCGGATGAACTCCGAGAGCACGCCCTGCTTATCCGTCTTGTCCCGGGCGTAAATGAAGTACCACGCCACGGCCGCGATGACGAACGCCGCCGACAGCGCGATCTCGATCCCGTCCATGAACGCGACGAGCCCGAGCGACAGAACCGCGCCGAGAATCGGCGTGATCGGGTACAGCGGGACGGTGAAGTCCGGGTCGTACTCCGGTGTATCGGCCTCGCGGAAGACGATGAGCCCGACGTTCATCAGCGCGTACACGATGAGGTGGAGCACGCTCGCCGCCTTCGCGAGGATCTCGATCTCCTGGCCCAACAGCGCGATGAAGACGACGATGAGCGCCCCGGTCACGAGGATCGATCGGTACGGCGTCGCGTAGTTCGGGTGGATCTCGTTGAGCCAGTTGGTGACGATCTTGTCCCGACCCATCGCGAAGTTGATCCGGGCGGACGCGAGGATCGAGGCGTTCGCCGAGGAGGCGGTCGCGAGGAGCGCGCCCACGGTCATCACCGCGGCCGCCCCGCCCGCGACTCCCGTCACCGGCCCGATGGACTCGGGGAAGGCGACCCGCGCCGCCTGCGCCACCGGCGCGTCTTGGCTGAGCTCCGGCCACGGGATGACGCCCAGCATCATGGTCACGAGGATCGCGTAGATCACCGTGACGATGGCGACGCTCCCGATGATGGCGATGGGGAGGTTCCGCCCGGGGTTCTTCAGCTCCTCGGCGACGGTCGCGATCTTCGCGTACCCGAGGAAGGAGACGAACACGAGCGCGGTCCCCGGGAGGATCGCGCCGTAGCCCGCCGGTGCGAGTCCGCCCTCGTTGCCCGCGAGCGTCGCGTAGTCGAACGAGAGGAACCCGGCGACAGAGAACGCGGCGAGGATCGATAGCAGCAGGAAGACGATCACCGTCTGGACCCCGCCGGTCTCCTTCGCGCCGATGTAGTTGACGGCGACGAACACCACCCCGGCGATGAGGGCTCCGAGCTGGATCGGATTGAGGAACGCGACCGCCGGGAGTCCGACGAAGACGGCGAGGTACTGGCCGAAGCCGATACAGTAGAACGCGGAGGCGAACGCGAGCCCCATCCAGTCGCCCATTCCGGCGATCGAGCCGAACATGGGCCCGAGCGACTTGTTGATGTAGTAGTAGCCGCCGCCGGCCTTCGGCATCGCCGTCCCGAGTTCGGAGACGGACAGCGCGTTCACCATCGCGATCATCCCCCCGACGACGAACGAGACGACCACGATGGGACCGGCGCCGCCGTCGGCGTTGACGGCCACGCCCGGCAGCACGAAGATACCGGCACCGATCATCGTCCCGATCCCGATCGTCATCGCCGAGACGAGACCGAGGTCCTTCGCGAGTTCCTCGTCGCTCATTCGTCTGTGGTCACCTCGCTATCCGCGTTCATCCGGACATCTCCTCCGACCAGCCGTCCGAAGAACCCACGGGAGCTGCGTTTCTCCGCGAGCAGCACGGAACACTCAACGTCGTTAAGCACCTGCAACACGAGCGATCCGCGGACCAGTCGCGAGAGCAGCCCCTTTTCGGTGGCGCCGATGATGAGCATCGTCGCGTCCCGCGCAGCCCGATCGATCGCGGCTTCCACGTCGCCGCTTTCGATCCGCATCGTCGCATCGGAAAGATCGTGCTCAGCGGCCCACTCCGTGAGGAACGCCTGCCCTGCGTCCTCATCATTGTCGACGTGCAGCAGCGTGATCTCACTGTCAAATTCGACTTGCAGCATCCGGGCGACCGCAGCGGAGAGGTCGGAGGCCGGACCGCCGGCGGTCGGCACGAGAATCCGCGACGGATCGAAGCCGCGATCGCGGAACACGAGGAAGTCGGAAGGGAGCGAATGCGCGAGTTCGTCGACCGCCGTCTCCGCGCGTCCCGGCGCACCATGAGAGTCCTCTCCCCATCCCATCACGGTGAGGTCTGCGCCGTAGGTCCGAGCCGCGTCGAACACCTCCTCGAACACGCGGTGTGAGAGGACGACGTGCGTCTCCACGTCGACGCCGAACGTCTCGGCGTCGTCGCGGGCGCGGTCGAGCAAGTCGTGGGCTGCGGTGTGTGCCCCCCGATCGCGTGCGGCCTCAAGGGGAGTCTGATCCGGCACGTTCGCGATGTTCACGGCAACGACCGTCCCGTTGCGCTGTTTAGCGATAGCGGACGCGAGCGTGATCAGGTGCTCTTCGGTCGCCGGGTTCGCGAGCGGTACCATCACGCGGTAGTCGTCGCCGCTCGGTTGGACCGACGTGGCCGCGGAGACGGCCGATTTGGGAAGTTCGTCGGAGCGGTCGAGGACCCACGACCCCAACACGCCTCGCGACTCCACCTTATTACGGGCGTAGATCAGGTACCAGAGCACCGCGAAAACGACGAGCCCCGCCGAGAGCAGGATGATCGTCGGCTCGATGTAGGCGATCAGCGCGAACGAGGATACCGCGCCGATAACCGGAACGACCGGGTAAAATGGGACCTCGAAGTCGGGGTCGTACCCCTCGACACCCGACTCGCGCATCACGATGAGCGCGATGTTGAGGAGGCCGTAGACCACGAGGTGAAGCACCGACCCCATCGTCGCGAGCGGCTCGACGCCGCCGATGACAAGGAACAGGAGAATGAGCGCGCCGGTGAGCGCGATCGACTTATACGGGGTGCCGAAGCGTTTGTGAATCTCGTTGAGCGACGGGGTGACGATCTTCTCGCGGCCCATCGCGAAGTTGATCCGCGACGACGAGAGGATCGACGCGTTCGCCGAGGACGCGGTCGCGAGCAGCCCGCCGATCAGCAGCATCCCGGCGCCGACCGCGCCCAGGGAGTAGCCGAACACGGAGTAGTTGCCGAACAGGAGTCTGGCGGCGTCGACGACCGCAGTCTCGTTGTTCGCGACGAGTTCGTTCGGTACCGCCGCGAGTAGCACGACGAGGAACAGCGCGTACACGATAGTGACGGTGACGACCGAGCCGAGCACCGCGAGCGGGAGGTTCCGTCCGGGGTTCTTGATCTCCTCGGCGACCGAGGTGATCTGGACGAACCCGAGATACGAGACGAAGATGATCCCCGTCACCGGGAGCACTTGGCTGGTCGTTCCCGGCGGCGCGATCGGTCGCAGCGACTCCATGTCGGCGTTCAACAGCCCGACGACGGTGAACACGGCGAGGATACCCATAAGCGACATCACGATAACGATCTGGAGCCCGCCGGTCTCCTTCGCACCGAAGTAGTTGACCGCGATGAAAAGCAGCGCGCCCGCGAGCCCGATCACCTGCGCGGCCTCCAGCGTCACCGGCCCGAGTCCGACGGGGCCGAGTCCGAGGAGGGCGTTGACGTACTCGCCGAAACCGTACATGTAAAAGGCGGAGGCGAACGCGAGCCCGAGCCAGTTCGCCCAGCCCGCGACGGAGCCGAACATGGGTCCGAGCGCCCGGTTGACGTAGAAGTACGCGCCGCCGGACTTGGGCATCGCCGTGCCGAGCTCGGAGGCCGACAGGGCGGTGAACAGCGCGATTACGCCGCCGAGGACGAACGTCGCCGCCGCGAGAGGGCCGGCGCGGGCGACCGCGGTTCCGGGCAGCACGAAGATCCCGGCACCGATCATCGTCCCGATCCCGATCGTGAGCGCCGCGAGCGGACCGAGATCCTTCGCGAGCTCCTCGTCGCTCATTCGTCCGATCCCTCACGCGGGAGCGCGACCACCGGAACCGTCGCCTTCGTTACGAGCTTCACGGAGAGGTCACCGGAGAGGAACTGCATGACCCGGTTCCCGCCCCGCGATCGGTAGACGATCGCGCTCGCGCCGACCTCGTCGGCCGCGTCGAGGATCGCCGCGGCGACGTCTCGGGCGTACGCCGTGTGCTCGTCGGCGTTCGGGAACACCTCTCGAACGGCGGCGTACGACTCCGCCGCCAGCTCCTCGGACTGTTCCACCGGCGTCTTGTCGGGAACGCCCTCACCCTTCTCGACGACGTGCAGCGCGGTCACTCGTTCCGGGTCGTACGGTTCGAGCGCCGCGGCCGTCGCCGCGGCGTCGTCCTCGTTGGCGACGGGGAGGAGCACGTGACCGAGGAGGTCCAATCGGTCGTCGTCGGTGCGTGTCATGCGCGGTGATATATATTCGCGGGTTAAGAACCTGACTGGTGTCGGTTGCGTGGCGTAGGTCGGCTGAACGAGCCTCTCGTACGCTGAGAAGCGGTCATCGATCCGTCAGTAACCTCGGTCGGGCACATAGCTCACTCCTCGACCGTTCGCTTTACCGGGTGCGACATCGATAACGGTTCATGAACGGTTTGAAGCGCCGCGTGGCCGGGTACTTCGCGGTCCTCGCGGTCGCGCTCGTGGTGACGACGCTCGGGTACCAGTGGGGGATGGCGACGTACGAGGGCCGACCGCGGACGTTCCTCGACGCGCTGCAGTTCACCGTCGAGATGTTCACCACGACCGGGTTCGGCGGCGACTCGCCGTGGGAGACCCCACAGATGCACGCGTACATCATCGTCACCGACCTCCTCGGCATGGCGTTGCTGGTCGGCGCGCTGCCCGTCGTCGCGACCCCACTTTTTAAATCGGCACTGTCGGCGGCCGCCCCTGAGCGAGCTGACAGCGACCTCGACGATCACGTCGTGATCTGCTCGTACACCGCCCGATCGGAGGTCCTCATCGACGAACTCGACTCGCAGGGGATTCCTCACGTCATCGTCGAATCCGACCGCGAGCGGGCGAACGAGCTGTACGAGGACGACCTCCGCGTGATCCGCGCGGACCCGGCGACGACCGACGGGCTTGAGGCGGCGCGGCTCGGTGCCGCGCGGGCGCTCGTCGCCGATCTGTCCGATCAGCTGGACGCGAGCATCGTCCTCACGGCGAAGGAGGTCGACGCCGACGTCCGGGTGGTCAGCGTCGTCGAGGACCCGGACAGCGCGCGGTATCACCGACTGGCAGGCGCCGATCACGTCCTCTCGCCGCGGTCGCTGCTCGGCCAGAGCCTCGCCGCGAAGGTGACGACGGCGGTGCGCACCGAGATCGGCGAGGCGGTGGCGATCGGCGATCGACTCCAACTCGCGGAGGTGTCGATCCGCCACGGGAGCGACCTCGCCGGAACGACGCTCGCCGAGAGCGGCATCCGCGAGGAGTCGGGGGCGTCGGTGATCGGCGTGTGGATCCGCGGCGAGTTCGACCCGACGCCCGCACCCGACACGCGCCTCCCGGCGGGAACCGTGGTGCTCGTTTCGGGGCGGAGCGACCAGCTGGAACGGCTCGTCGACATGGCGCAGTCGTCGGTCCGTCGGTTCCGGGCCGGGAAGACGATTATCGTCGGTCACGGTCAGGTGGGCCAAACCGTCGCCGCCGAACTCGCGGACGCCGGGCTCCCGCACACGATCGTCGACCGAGAAGACGCCGACGGCGTCGACGTCGTCGGCGACGCGACCGAGCCGGAGACGCTCACCGCGGCCGGGATCGAGGACGCCGAGACCGCGGTCCTCGCGCTTCCGGACGACACCACGACGGAGTTCGCCACGCTCGTGATCCGCGATCTCGCGCCCGACACGGAGATAATCGCTCGGATCGATCGGGACGAGAACGCCTCGAAGACGTACCGCGCCGGTGCCGACTACGTCCTGTCGCTGTCGACCGTCACCGGCCGGATGACCGCGTCGCGGCTCTTGGAGGACCGGGACGTGCTCTCGCTCGAACAGCAGGTCGAGGTGATCCGCGAGCGCGCGCCGGGGCTCGAAGGGCGTACCCTCGGCGACGCGAACGTCCGCGATCGGACCGGCTGCACCGTGATGGGAATCGAACGCGACGGGTCCGTGATCACCGAAATCGGGCCGGGGACGGTGATCGAACCCGACGACGAACTGATCGTCGTCGGCACCGACGACGGGATCCGCGAGTTCGAGCGAGAGTTCTGCCAGTAAGTGTCGCTGGCCGTCCGTGTTCGGACGGTCAGTCGTCGATCCCGGCGATGAACAGCGCGAGTACGGGGACGATCTCCAGCCGGCCGATCCACATGAGGCCGATCATCAGCAGCTTCGTCGTGTTCGGGAGGAACTCGTAGCTGCCGAACGGGCCGAGCGGGCCGAGCCCCGGACCGACGTTTCCGATCGTCGCGAGCGACGCGGCGAGCGCCTCGATCCCGCTCAGCGGCTCGCCGATGCGCGCGGTGTCGATTTCGATGAACACCGCCGCCAGCGCGAAGATGAGCAAGTACAGCATGGTGAACACCAGGATGCCGCGGATCACCTCTTCGTCGATGACTTCGCCGCCGAGTCTGACCGGGCGAACCACGTCCGGGTTCGCGGTCGTGTACAGTTCGCGGCGCAGTGTCTTGAAGACGACGAGCCACCGGATCACCTTGATCCCGCCGCCGGTCGAGCCGGCCGACCCGCCGATGAACATGACCAAGAGGAGGAAAAACTGCGTCTGTACGTCCCACTGCGCGAAGTCAGCGGTCGCGAACCCGGTGGAGTTCATGAGCGACGCGATCTGGAACGCCCCCTGTCTGAGGGCGTTTTCGAGGGTGCCCTCCGTGACGCCGCCGATCTCCGTGGCCGGTGCGCCGCCGTAGAACAGGCCGATCGCGAGCACGCCGGTGAGCCCGGTCACCAGCCCGAGGTACGTGCGGAACTCGGTGTTTTCGACCATCCGGGTGGTGTCGTCCCGGAGGAGGTACCAGAACAGCGCGAAGTTGACTCCCGCGAGGACCATGAAGGGGATGAACACCCACTGGGCGATCGGCGAGAAGGCCGCGATGCTGTCGGCCTCCGGCGAGAACCCGCCGGTCGGGAGCGTGGAGAAGCCGTGGGCGATCGCGTTGTACAGGTCCATGTTCGGCGCGAGGCCGGTGAGTCCGAGCACGAACAGGATACCGATGAGCAGCAGGGTGAACGCGAGGTAGATGAGCCAGAGCGCGCGGGCCGTCTCGGCGATCCGCGGCGTGAGTTTCTGGAGTCCCGGGCCGGGTGCCTCCGATTTCATCAGCTGTGCGCCGTTGACCGCGAGCTGCGGCAGGATCGCGACCATCAGCACGATGATCCCCATGCCGCCGAGCCACTGGGTGAGCTGTCGCCACATCAACACGGCGTGCGAGTGCTGCTCGAAGCTGATCTCGGCGGTGACGGTCGCCCCCGTGGTCGTGAATCCGCTCATCGACTCGAAGAGGGCGTTTATCGGGTGACCGAGCGCGGAGCCGTTGCCGTACCCCGCGATAATGTAGGGAATCGCGCCGACGATCGCCGCCATGAGCCACGCGAGCGAGACGACGGCGAGCGCGTCCCGCGGCCCGAGGTCCGGATCGTCTTCGAGGCGTTCGAGCCCCGCGCCGATCGCGACGCCGATCGCCATCGATGCCGCGAACGTCAGGGCGTCTTCCCCGTAGATCAGCGCCACGACGAGCGGGACGCTCATCGCCGCCGAGAGGTACTTCACGATGCTCCCGGTGTAGCTGAGTGTCGCCCGCGTGTCGATCGTTCGTGTCATGTTCGTTTTGCGTGTTTTCGTCTCGTGCCCTCAAGAGGTCCAGAACGCCTTCGTGAACAACACGAGCACCGGGATGATCTCGATCCGGCCGATCCACATCAGGACGATCATCACGGTCCGCGTCGTCATCGGGAAGGAGGCGTACGTCCCGTACGGTCCGGCCGCCCCGAACGCGGGGCCGATGTTGAGGAACGTCGACGCGGCCGCGCCCATCGCCTCGAACTCGCCGACTCGAAGCCCCGCTCGCTCGGCGTCCGCGACGACGAACACCGTCAGCAAAAAGAAGATGACGACGCTCAACAGGACGTACGCGTAGATGTCGCGGATCGTCTCCTCGTCGACCGGCTTCCCCGAGTTCCGAACGGGTCGAACGGAGTCCGGATGAACGGCCGTGAACAGGTCGCGTTTGAACGCCTTCAGGGCGACCATCCAGCGAAGTGACTTGATCGAACACGTCGTCGACCCGACCATCCCGCCGAGGAACATCCCCATGAACAGCATGTGTTTCGCCCCCGGTGCCCACAGGTCGAAGTCGACGCTGGCGTAGCCGGTGGTCGTGATGATCGACGCGACGTTGAAGACGGCGTGTCGGACCGTCCCCTCCGCGCCGAACGTCGTCTCCGGGTCGGCGTACAACACGAGCGCGACGATCGCGGCGAACGTCGCGATCGAACCCAGATAGAAGTGGAACTCGTCGTTTTTCAGCAGGCGCATCGGCTCGCCGTTGATGGCGAAGTACATGAGCACGAAGCTCGTCGAGCCCGCGACCATGAACGGGACGACGGCCCACTGGATCGCCGGGTGAAACGCCCCCACCGAGAGCGGCTCCGGCGAGAACCCCGCGGTCGCGACGGAGGTGAACGCGTGCGCGATCGCGTTATATAAGTCCATCTGCGGATCGAGCGCGAGCCCGAGCGCGAAGTACACGGCGACCGCGAGAAGGGTCAAGCCGAGGTAGAGCCCCCAGATGAGTCGCGCCGTCTGCGAGATTTTCGGCGTGAGCTTGTTCAGGTCCCGCGTCTGCGTCTCCGATTCCATCAGCTGTGCCCCACCGACGCCGAGCTCGGAGAGGACGGCCGTCGCGAGGATGAGGATGCCGAGCCCCCCGAGCCACTGGATCAGCTGCCGCCACATCAACACCGACTGCGAGTGGATCGAGAAGTCCTCCAGCACGGTCGCGCCCGTCGTCGTCAGGCCGCTCATCGATTCGAACATCGCGTTCACCGGGTGCGCGACCGTTCCCACCCCGGCGACGAGGAACGGAATCGCCCCCACTCCGGCGACGAGCAGCCAGATCGACGCGACCGCGAGGAACGCCTCTCGGGGACCGAGGTCGTCGTCCGGATCGCGGAGGGAGCGTAACCCCGCTCCGAGCGCGATCGTCGTCGCGATCGCCGCGAGAAATGGGAGCGGCGACTCTCGGTAGAACAGCCCGACGAGGAGCGGAAAGGCCAGCGGGATCGCGAGGTAGACGAGCACGTCTCCCGTCAGCCCCGCGCTCGCTCGCCAGTCGACACGGATGGTCCGTCCGGACATCACGCCATCGACGCCAGTTCGGAGGTGAACGCGGTCTCGACGAGCACGATGATGCTGTCCCCCGGCTGCAGCACGGTGTCGCCGCGCGGCGTCACGTGCTGGCGGTCTCGAACGATCGCGCCGATGACGAACTTCGCGTCGATCTCGTCGACCAGCTCCTGAATCGGTCGCCCGACCAGCGCACAGCCCTCGTCGAGCTCGAGTTCGAGCACCTCCGCCTGGTCGTTCTCGAGGACCGCGATGTTCTCGGCGACGCTCTCGAAGGTGAACCGGGTGATCTCCTCGGCGGTCACCGTCCGCGGGTTGATGGCGACGTCGATGCCGAGCTCCTCGAACACCGTGACGTAGTCCGCGCTGTCGACGACGGCGACGACGCGGTCCACGCCGAGTCGCTTCGCCAACACCGCGGCGAGGAGATTCCGCTCGTCGGATTCGAGCGCGGTGACGACGATGTCGGCCTCGTCGACGTGCTCCCGCGTCAGGAACTCGGTGTCCGTCGCGTCGTGTTGCATCACCACGGTGTTCGGCAGCTGCTCGGCCAGCCACCGGGCTCGGACCGGGTCCTGCTCGATGAGCCGCGAGGACAGGCCGCGCTCCTCTAAGATCCGCCCGGTCTGATAGCCGATCTCGCTGCCGCCGACGACCACGATCTCGTCGGCCTTGTCCGGAGTCGTATCGGGTGCGATGTCGTTCGCGAACGCCTGGACGCTCTCCGGGCTTCCGACGACGACGGCGCGGTCCTCCGGCTGAATCCGCGTGTCACCGCGGGGAATAATCATGTCGCCGTTGCGGAACAGCCCGACGAACGTGAGCGACTCGAAGCGGTCCGCCTCGGCGATCGTCTGGTTCGCGACCGGGCTCCCCTCGCCGATCTCGAACTCGGCCATCTGGACGAGACCGCCCGCGAACGGGTCGACGTCGATGGCGGCCGGGAGGCCGATGACGCGGACGATGTTCTCGGCGGTCAGGAGATCCGTACACACCATGAAATCGACACCGAAGGCGGTGTCGTCGCGCTGCCACGTGTGGAGGTAGTCCGTGCTCTTCACGCGGGCGATGGTGAACGCCGCGTCGAACGTCTTCGCGGTCCCGCAGGCGACGAGATTCGTCTGATCGTCGTCGGTACAGGCGATGAAGAGGTCCGATTTCGCGACGTCCGCGCTCGCTTGAATGGGCGAGGACGTCCCGTCGCCGGTGATCGTGAGCACGTCGTACTGGTATTTGATCTCTTCCGCGCGGTCGGCTTCGATGTCGATGACGACGACCTCGTGGTTGGACGCGAGGGTGGCGGCGATACTCGTGCCGACCTCGCCGGCGCCGACGATGACCACGTGCATGGACGCACCGATTCGCCCGACACTCAAGTTCGTTACTATCGGGATCCCGAACCGGATCGGGAACACAGTGCCGCTGTTTTCCGCCAAAACGGCCCGGAGACGGACGCTACTCCCCGCTGTAGAACGCCGCGGGCTCCTCCCACGCGTTCCGTCCGGAAACGGTCCGCTGCGGGAACGGGATAGTGATGTCCTCCTCGTCGAACCGCTCTTTCACGGCCTTCACGTAGTCCGCTCGCGCTTTCACGAAGTCCGACCGCGACGGGTCGTCGATCCAGATCCGCGACTGGAGTCCGACGTACGAGTCGGCGAGTTCCGTCAACCGCACCGAGGGGGCGGGGTCTTTTAAGATCGCGTCGCTCTTTTCGGCCTCCTCGACGATGATCTCCGTCGCCTTGTCGACGTCGTCCTCGTAGTCGATGCCGAAGACGAACTTCAGCCGGAGCGTCTTCTTCGCGACGGGGTTCTTGACGACGTCGCCGGTGAGCACGGCGTTCGGCACCGTCAACAGCTCGTTGTCGAACGTCCGAACGCGGGTGACGCGGAACGAGATGTCCTCCACGATCCCCGAGTTGTCGTCCCACTCGATCCAGTCGCCGATGCGGAACGGCTTGTCCGTGTAGATGAACACGCCCGCGACGAAGTTCTTGATCACGTCCTGTAACGCGAAGCCGATCGCGAGCGTCGCCGCGGCGGCGATCGTCGCCAGCGACCGGAGGAAGTCCTCGTAGCCGGCCGCGCCGAAGGCGATCGTGATCCCCACGAATAAGATGAGAAAGGTGGCGATCTTGTTCAGCGGCCGTCGCGCGTGCGCGTCGAGCCCCTGTCTGTCGAGCACCCGCTCGACGAGGGGGTTGAACACGACCTTGTTGAGGACGTACACCGCGACCATGACGACGACGAAGATCGCCGCGGAGATGACCGCGCCCGCGAGCGGTCCGAGAAACGTCTCTAAAAACGCGGTGACGGTGGTCACCGCGAGCGCGCCTCCAGTCGACGTCGCCGCTGGCATCAGTGGAGCACCGCCGTGTTCCCGCGCGTCTCGATCAGCCCGGCGTTGACGGCATCTGCGAGTTCCGCCGCGAGTTCGTCGGTGGTGGTCCCGCCGCGGGCCGCTCGCAGGAACTTCACCTTCACGAGCTTGGCGTCGCCCAGTTGGTCGGCCAGTTCGTCGACGACCGCGTCGATGCCGTGTTTCCCGACCCAGACCGTGACGTCGAGGTCGTGCGCCTCCTTGCGAAGCTGTTGGTCGCTCATACTCGGTGCAATGGCCCGCGGCAGTTGAAGCTTGAGATTCGCGCCTCGGCTGTCGAACCGAACAACCCTGCCTCCGGCTACCGTCCGCGTTCCCGGTCGGTTTCGACCTCGTCGTCCCTCGCCGCGTCGCCATCGGCTCGGTTCCGCTCGGCCCATTCCGCCGCGTCGTCGATCGTCTCCGTCTCCAGCAGTCGGTCGAGCTTCCGCTCGAACTGCTCGTCGGTGAGTTCGCCGCTCGCGTACCGGGTGCGGAGTCGGGCGAGCGCGTCCGAGGCATCGGTGTCGGCGTCGCGCTCGACCCGCGTTCCCGATCGACTGCGTTCTGGGTCGCCCTCGTCGGCCTCCTCGTCGTCTTCGTCGAACAGCATCGCGACCACGGGCACGATCACGATGTACCCGAACAGCATGAACGCGAGCCACCAGCTGAACCCGAGCAGCAGGGCCGCGAGCCAGGTTCCGGTCACGGCCGTCGCGGCGATCCCCGTCGCGTTCTCCGCAAGTCGGTCGGTGAATGGAGGTCTCATCGTCGGTCGATTATCAGCGCGGCGGGTCAAAGTCGTGTCGCCGAACGCCACGAACGTGGTTTCGGGACGAGTCGAGGCCGTCGATCGGCGGACGCGACCAAAGTTTAGATATGTCTAATAATATTATTCGACCGGAAGCGTATTATGTTCGTGTCGCAAACAGACACGTAATGAATCCGGACGCGAACGAATTGAACGGACTCTCTCGGAGACGGTTCGCGGCGCTGGGCGCCGGCGCGTTCGCCGGCGGCCTCGCGGGCTGCACCGGGACCGGAGACGGCGGCGGTTCGGCCGCGGGCGCGGGCGACGGTTCGACCGAGGGCGAGTACACCGTCGTCGCCTCCTTTTTCACCTTCTACGACTTCGCCGACACGCTCGCCGAGGGGACGGACGTCGCGGTCGAGAACCTCGTGCCGACCGGGCTCCACGGCCACGGCTGGGAGCCCGACCCGTCGATCCAGCGTCGGATCACCGACGCCGACGCGTTCGTCCACGTCGGTCCCGACTTCCAGCCGTGGGCGGACCGGGCGATCGACGCACTCGCGGCCGAAACGCAGGGGACTCGCCTCATCGACGCCCGCGAGGGGATCGACCTCATCGGTCTCGCCGACTCCTTGGACGAAGACGAGGCGGTCGAGGGGGCGAAGGACCCGCACTTCTGGCTCGACCCGCAGCGCGCGAAGGGCGCCGTCGAGAACATCGCCGACGGGCTGGCCGACGTCGACCCCGATCACGAGGAGACGATTCGGGAGAACGCGACCGCGCTCGACGCGGAGCTCGACGCCCTCGACGAGGAGTGGCAGGCGGTCTTCGACGCTGCCGAGCGCGACGTGGCGTTCCTGGCCGCGCACAACGCCTTCGCGTACATCGCGGAGCGGTACGACGCGACGATCGAGCCGCTGGTGGTGAACCTCGCGGCCGACGGCGACGTCCGACCCGCGGACATGCGACGGGCCCAAGAGACGATCGCCGAGAACGACATTCGGCACATCGGCGCGGCCGTCTTCGAGCCGATCCGGTCGGCGAAACAGCTCCTCGAACAGACCGACGTCGAGGCGTACTACCCCGTGACTCCGTACGCGGGGACCGCGGAGTCGTGGGTCGAACGCGGGTGGGGGTACTTCGACATCGCCCGCGAGGTGAACCTCCCCACCTTCCGGATCCTACTCGGCGCCGCCGACCCCGACGAGGTGACGTTCGCCGACTACGGACGGAACTTCGAGCCGTGATGGGGTCCGCGGACGCCGCCGAGGGCCGACTCCGCGCCGACACCGACTCCACCGGGGGCGGTCCACTCGTCGACGCGCGCGACCTCACGTTCGGCTACACCGCGGCGCCGGTGGTCGAGGACGTGGACCTGCGCGTCGAATCGGGCGAGTACGTCGGGATCATCGGTCCCAACGGCTCGGGAAAGAGCACGCTGCTCCGACTCCTCTTGGGGCTCCAAGAGCCCGACTCGGGATCGGTCGAGCTGCTCGGCCACCCGGCGCGGGCGTTCGCGGAGCGCGAGCGCGTCGGCTACGTGGCGCAGGACGTGACGAAAGACGAGAAGCGCATGCCGATCACGGTGAGCGAGGTCGTCCTGATGGGGCGGTTCCCGCACGCCGGGTTCGGCCGCGTGGCAACGGCCGACCGCGAACGCGCCCGCGAGGCGCTCCGCACGGTCGGAATCGAACACCTCGCCGATCGACGTATCACCGCGCTCTCCGGCGGCCAGCGCCAGCGGACGTACATCGCGCGGGCGCTCGCCGGTGAGGCGGAGCTACTCGTTCTCGATGAACCCACGGTCGGCGTCGACGCCGAGTCCGTGGAGGCCTTCTTCGACCTCCTCGACGAGCTCGTCGCCGACGGGATGACCGTGCTGTTAGTGGAACACGACATCGGCGCGGTCCTCGAACGGACCTCGCGGGTCGTCTGTCTCAACCGCGAGGTGTACTTCGACGGGTCGCCGACCGCCTTCGCCGAGAGCGACGCGCTGGATCGCGCGTACGGGACGAACATCCGGCGAAAAGAAGGGGAAATCGTCACATGACCGCGACCCCGACCGCGGTCGTTTCCGACAGCTTCGCGGCGGTGCCGCTTCTCGGCGCTCCGTACGACCTGCTCGCTCGGCTCGTCGGGCAGTGGAGCGACGGGCTCGGATGGGTCGGCGAGACGCTCGGCATTGGGATGTTGGACTACGTGTTCATGCACCACGCGTTCCTCGTCGGCGGACTCATCGCGGTGATGGCCCCCCTGATCGGGACCTTCCTCGTCCACCGGCAGCTCGCGCTGATCGGCGACGCGCTCGCGCACACCGCGTTCGCGGGCGTCGCCGTCGGCCTGTTCGTCAACTCGCTTCTGGGAACGGGGATCTCCCCGTACGTCACGGCGATCGTCGTCGCCGTGATCGCCGCGTTGGCGATCGAGCTGATCTCGGAGGTCACCGACGCGTACAACGACGTGTCGATGGCGATCGTGCTCTCGACCGGATTCGCCCTCGGGGCGGTCCTCATCAGCGTCAACACCGGCGGACTCGCGGTCGGGATCAACCAGTACCTCTTCGGGAACCTCGCGACGGTCTCCCGAGAGAACGCGGTCCTCCTGGTAGTCCTCTTCGCGATCGTCTCGCTGGTCGTGACGGTCACGTACAAACAGCTGCTGTACGTGACCTTCGACGAGACGGCCGCCCGCGTCGCCGGTATCAACGTCCCGTGGTACAACCGTTTGATGACGACGCTGACGGCGCTCGTCGTCGTCGGCGCGATGCAGATCATGGGCGTCATCCTCGTCGCGGCGATGCTCGTCGTGCCGGTCGCCGCCGCAGCACAGGTCGCTCGCGGATTCCGCGAGGCGCTCCTCGCGTCGGTGGTGCTCGCCGAAATCGCGGTGATCGTCGGGATCACCCTCTCGTATCGCTACGAGGCGACCGCCGGCGGAACGATCGTCCTCGTCGCCGTCGCCGTGTACATCTTCATGGTGCTCGCCGGAAAGGTTCAGTCGGCTCGATCGGTCGACGAGGCGGCTCCGACCGACGCCGCAGTCAGGGACGGTCCCGTCGGCGAGCCGTCCGACGACTGATCCGTCTCGCGTCCCGTCCGGTTCTCCCCTTGCTTCGGCCGATCTCAATTCACCGCGGCCGACCCTCCCTTCACCGCGTCCGTCTTCCGTTCGCCTCGCGGAGGCCGTCGTCGAGCCCGAGACCGACGCGGTCGCCGTACCGGTCCCACACGACGACGAGCGACGGGACGAGGAGTATCGACGCGAGGTACGCGTACAACACCCCGAGCGCGAGCAACACGCCGAAATCGCGGATCAGCGGGATCACGGCGAGCCACAGCACGCCCAGCCCGGTGACCGTCGTGAGCATGCTCCCGGTGAGCGCGCCGCCCGTCCCCGCGATGGTGACGTCGAGCGCCTCGTCGATCGGCTTTCCGGCTTTGAACTCGTCGACGAACCGATGGACGAAGTGGACGGTGTAGTCCACGCCGAGTCCGATCGAGACCGAGAGGATCGGGGCGTTGATCGGCGTCAGCGGGATGTCGAGCAGCCGCATCGACCCCACGAGAAGCCCCACGGTGACGAGGACGGGAACGAGGTTGAGAATCCCGTACACCGCCTTCCCCTCCAAGTACGCGTACGACAGCGCGAGGAAGATCGCCGTGAGCGCGAACGCGGCGAAGAGGCTCCGGATCGCGGAGTCGGTGAGGAGATCGATCACGGCCTCGTTGACGACCAAGCTCCCGGTCGGGACCGCCTCGAGGGGGGTGCGCTCGGCCAGCTCCCGGACGTCCGCGACGGCCTCGGAGTTGTCGACGCCCGGGCGGATCGTGTAATCGATCCGGGCGCTGCCGCGGTCGGCGGCGACGTACCCGCGGGCCTGTCCTTCGGCGGGCGAGTCGAGCAGCGCGTCGTACACCTCGTCGACGTTGCGATCGGGCACGCCCGTCCCCAGCCGATCGTTGCGCTCGACGACCTCGCGGAACGCCGGGTCGCGTGCCGCCTGATCGTCGATGACCGTCACGACGCTGGTCGACGCGGCTCGCCGATCGTCGGTCGTCTCGAAGGTGTCCGGCGGGTTCCGGGTCGTGCGGTCGATCAGCTCCAGGGCGTCGTCGTTTCGCACGGACTGGTCGACGTACAGCGTGACCGACCCGACGAAGTCCTGTTCGAACTCCTCTTCGAACAGGGTGAGCACGTCGAGGAACGTGTACTCCGTCGGCGCGAACGGCTCCGGGAGGTTCGAGTACGTCTCTAGCCTGTCCTCGTCCGGGAAGAAGGCCTCCTCGGAGAACTCGGTGTTCACGCCGGTACCGTAGGCGGCACCGGCCGCACCGCCGAGTACCACCACCGCCACGACGACGACGGGAGCGACTCGCGACAGATCGACGCCGACGCGCAGGAGCCTTCCGAGTCGCGATCCGCCGGACCCGAGCGGGCTCGATCCGAACTCGGGGATCGGGAGCCGCTCGCGCCAGCGGTCCACGAGCACCTTTGCGGCCGGGAGATATATCCCGAACACCAACAGGGTAAAAACGATTCCGGCGGCGGCGACGAGCCCGAAGTCCCGGTTCGGCTCGAAGGGGCTCACCACGTTCGAGACCAGTCCGAACACCGTGGTGATCGTCACCAGTAGGAACGCGATGAGCAGCTGATCGGTCGTCGTTCGCATCGCGTCTGCGATGCCGCTCCCGCCGCCCCGCTCCTCGCGATACCGATTGACGACGTGGATCCCGAAGTCGATCCCCACCGCGACCAGCAGCGGGAACACGGTGATGAGCGAGTCGGAGAAGGGGATCCCGGCGTAGCCCATGAAGCCGAACGTCCAGAGGACGGACAGCAACAGGGCCGACAGCCCGATCCCCATGTCGATCGGGTCGCGGTACGCGACGATGAGGAAAAACAGGATCAACAGGAGCGCCGCGGGAAACACGATGATCGCGGTGTCGGTCAACAGCGCCGCGATCTCCGACTGCAACACGCCGTCTCCGAAGAGGATCGCGTTCTCACCGGCCTCGTTGCCCGGGACCGAGTCGACGACCTCGATGCTCTGCGTCTGCAGCTCCGTCACCCGCGCGGTGGTGGCGGCGTCGGGCAGGTCGTAGGTGATGCCGACGATGGACGTGCCCGCGCGTTGGGCGGTCGGGTTGTAGTCGACCGACACCTGCGCCGCGATCGCGCCCGTCTCGTCGGCGTCGGCGATCGCCGCGGACAGCTCGCGAGGGGTCGCCTCCGCGACGGCGTCGCGCCGCTCCGCCGTCGTCTCCGCCGCGGGATCGAGCTGTCGCGCGACGGCGTCCGCGTGGCTCGACGTCGACTGCACCCGGAGCGTCGAGCGCGACTCGAGCCGGTGTTGGGTCTCCAAGATACGGACCAGCGCCGGACGCGACAGTACGTTGTCGTCGGAGACGATCACCTGTGCGGAGGTCGCCGACCCGCCGATCGACGTCTCGAACTCCTCGTCGATGTCGTCTAACGCCTGTTGAGCGGGAATGTCCTGGGTGAACTGGTCGGCGCCGGCGCTCGTGGTGATCCCCGCGAGCCCGCCGGCGGCGACGACGCTGACGAGGAGGAAGACGGCGATCACCGCGGCCGGTCGGGTCGTGACGAGCTCGTCGACGCGCTCGACGAACCGATCGGCGGCGGTCACCGGCGCCTCCGTCGGCCGGTACCGCGACCGACACTCGTCGCTCCCGACGCTGGGGGCTCGCGCTCCGGATGATCGGACGATTGCCGATCGGACGATTGCCGATCGGACGATTGCCGATCGAACGATCGCCGTCCGGATGACTGATCGCGCATTCGACTACCGCCGCCGGTACCACACGACGGCGCCCGCGCCGGCGACGACGACGAGCACCGCGACAGCGATGGTCCCGAACGGGAGGCCACCGTCGTCGGTCGGTTCCGTCACTTCTACCGGGAGCTGTGTCACGTCGGAGATCCGGTCGTTGCCGCGCTCGTCGTCGTACCGGAAGTCGAGCTCGATCGGGTGCGTTTCGGCGCTCGCGCCGGACGCGGCCGCGACCTCGAACCAGATCTCGGTCGACTCGCCGGGCGCGAGCTCGGCGACGAACGCCTCGTCGTTGACGGCCGACAGCGGGCTGTCGGCGTACAGCGCCGCGTTGATCGACGAGAGCGTCTCGGGTCGTTGGTTCGTGATCTCGACCGTGATCCGCCGGGTCTCACCGGCCGGGACCGTCGGGTCGTCGGTGACGATGTCGAACTCGGGCTGTCGCGGAGCGACCTCGACGCGTCGGGTCTCGGACGACGCGATCGTCGCGTCGCCGCTCGTGTACTCCGTGGTGAAGCGGAACTGGCGGGGGCCGGGGTCGGCGTTTCCGTTCACGTCCGCGTCGAACGCGAACGTCGCGGACTCCCCGGCCGGGATCTCGGGCAGCGCGTATCGGCTTTCGCCGAGGCTCACTCGGTCGCTCCCCGGGTCCGCGACGAGCACCGCGTCGTCGACGTCGGCTGGCCCCTCGTTGGTGATGGTCCCGGTGACGGTCCCCGAGTAGCCGACCTCAAGGGTCCCCTCGACGTCGTCGAGCGCGAACGACTGCTCGGAGAGCGGCACGACACCGGCCCGTGACGAGGGCGACGTCGACTCGATCCCGTCGCTGTCGCGGTAGTCGACGGTGGAGACGAACGCGTACGCGCCGCCCCCGAACGCGGACGTGACCGACGAGTCGAACGTCACGGTCCGGTTCTCGCCGGGGTCCCAGTCGCCGACGAACGACTCGGCGCTCCCGTCGCCGCCGATTACGGCCGCGCTCCCCGTCGTGCTCCCGGTGACGACCGCGTCGCGGGCGGTCTCCTCGCCCACGTTCTGCATCGTCACACGCAGGTCGCCGTCTCCGCCGACCTGCGCGTCGGTCTCGGTGTCGAGGATCGCGAAGCGCGCGCCGTCGTCGACGACGACCGTCACGTCGAAGCGCTCCGTCCTCGGTGAGTCGTAGTGGTTGTTCTGATCCGGAACGATGGTACGGGTGTAGCGGTACCGCGTCGTCACTTCGATATCGTACTCCCCGTCCGCGATATCGTCCGGAACCGTCACGCTGAGCGGGACGGAGGTCGGCGCCCCGGTCGGCACGTCGCCGACGGCGACTTCGCCGGTCGTCACTTCGAGCGGCGTCCCGTCGGCGTCGGCCTCGAGACGGAGGCTACGGGCGGTCGTCACGCGGGGATCGAGATCGTTGCCCATGTCCATCTCTCCGGTGTTGAGGATGTCGACGGTGATGGACGATTCGCCGCCACTCGGGAGCGTCGCCTGTGAGAGGTACACGTCGAGGTCGGGCGACCCCCGTATCTGTCCGCTTCCGTTCGCCTGTGCGAGGGTGTCGCCACCGAGACCGGAGGGTGCGATTGCGGTGTGGCTGCCGTCGGCCGTGTCGGCGCTGGCCGGAGCGGCGACTCCGGCGAGTCCGGCACCGGCGACGAACGCGGCGGCGGCGACGACAGCGAGAGCTAGCGAGAGCGATCGACCCCATCGGATCGAGCGGCTCATCTCCTCGGTCCTCCGATCGGGGATCCGTCGAGCGCAACGACGCCGTGACCGGTTTCCGGGCGTCCGAACGCGTCGGGTCGAGTCATACGGTCGGGTCGGACGCTCGTGGCATAAGCGTGTTGAATGAACGTTCAATCAGGAGTGCTATATACGCGGCCGCGATAGCGGGGGTATGCAGGACCCGTTCGCGGAGCCAGTCGACACCCGGCAGGCGATCCTCGGGGCGGCGTTCCGCGCGCTCTGTGACCACGGGTACGCCGACCTCACGATAAGCCGGATCGGCGAGGCGTTCGACAAGAGCCCGTCGCTCGTCTATCACCACTACGACGGGAAAGACGAGCTGCTGGTCGACCTCCTCGGCTTCCTCCTCGACGGGTTCGAGGCCTCAGTCGGAGCGGACGAGTTTGACCTGTCGCCGCGGGGTCGGATCGACGCATACGTTTCCGCCACGCTGGATCCGGACTCCGCCGCCGACGCGTGCACACCCGACGCCGAGTTCATCAGGGCCATCGTCGAGCTCCGGGCGCAGGCGGCCTCGGACGAAGCGTACCGCGAGCACTTCGATCACAGCGACCGCGTATTCGGTGCGTTTCTCGAAACCGCGGTCCGCGAGGCGGCCGCCGACGTTGCCGGGAACGACGGTCGTGGTGAACAGACGCTCCGAGGGCCCGAGGACCTCGACCCGGTGGATCCCGAGGAAGTCGCCGCGACGCTCCAGACGCTCGCGACGGGCGGGATGCTCCGGTGGGCGACGACGACCGACCGCGCCTGGGTCGGCCCGACGCGGGCGGGGATCGACCGCTACGTGGACGCGACGCTCCCACGAGTAGCGGTGGACAACTCGGAGTAACGGCGGATAACCCGGATTAGCGGCCGTCGTCGTCGGTGTCGCCGTCGACCTCCATTCGCGTGACCTCCTCTTCGAGCCACTCGCGCAGCCACTTCACTCGCTTGATGCGCTGGTGAGCGATGCTCTCCGCCCTGTCGGAGACGACGCGGTCGGTGTGGTCGCGCGCTCGCTGGAGCACCCGATCGACCATCTTCGCGGCGTCCATGTGCGTCCGCGACTCGTACCCCATCCGCAGCAGCATCAGCACGGCGCCGTTCGCGCCCACCTTGTCCAGCACGTCGGCCTCGATCAGACATCGGCTCTCTAGGGGCACGTTGTCGAGGTCGCCCGTGTACGAGTGGTCGACGACCGCCCCGCAGACCTCCTCGATGAACGACTCGGGGTAGTTCCCCCGGCTCTTGAGGTACTCCCGGGCGACCCGCGCGCCGGCTTCGGCGTGGATGTCCTGTTCGGCCTCCAGCTTGGCGACGTCGTGGAACAGCGCGGCCACACGGACCACGTCTACGTCGGCGCCCTCGGCCTCGGCGATCTCGGTCGCGAGATCCACGACGTTAAGGATGTGGTTAAACCGATATTTCGAGGAGTGCCACGGGTACCAGCGCATCCGACCGCCGTCCTCTTCGCTCTCGACGCTGGCTGCGAGGTAATCTCTCACAAACCCTTTCATCTCCTCGAAGTCCTCGTCGCTCACCTCCGTTTCTTTAATCTCGACGCCCACGGGGACCACCTCGGGCGAAAAACTCGTAATTCATTACCGTAACCGAGGAGCGTTTCGTTCTTAGTCGTTACGACGGGGATATCCACTTCTCAGGACGTGGAAAAGTCACGTCTTCACCGGTCAAAGTCCAGTTCGACGACATTCTCGCTCACGTGAAGATAGGTGATCGGGTTCTGTCCGGGGCCACCGGTGATCCGGAGCGTGAGATCGACGAGATCGGGGTCGCTCTGAATGTCGACGTTACCGCCCACGTCGATCTCGTTGAAGACGACGGTGCCGCGGATCGCCACGTTCCCGTTCGTCTCGAAGTCGGCGTTCGGCGCGTAGATGATCGCGTCGATCCGGGCGTTACCGCCGCCCGACGACTGGGCGGCAACGTCGCCGTTCACGTAGAACTGCGTGCGGCTCGCCTCGATAGCGGGCGACGTGGTTCCGATCGTCGGGTTCTGAAACTTCAGATCGCCGGCGATGTAGTACTTCACCCCGTTATTCGTCGTCTCGTCGTTGATCTGCAGGTCGTGACCGCCCACGTCGAGGTCGCCGTCGATGGCGACGGTGATGTTGCCGCCGCTCGTGTCGAAGTACGTGTCGTTGGTGATGGTGACATCGCCGCCCGCGTAGTACGTGCCAGCGGTGCACGTTTTGTTGAGGCAGTTGGAGACGTCGGTGCCGTTGCTCTCGGCGGTCGCCAGCTGGCTATCGATGATCGACGCGGGCGAGGGATGGGTGTTGCCCGTGGTGTAATTGCGATCGTCGACCTCGCTGTTCCCGCTGAAGCTGTCCGACCCCATCCCGGTCGAGAGCGCCTTGTCGAGGGGAATCTCTTGAGGTACGACTAGCCGGGCCGTCGTGGTCCGGTTCGCGTCGTCCTTCGTCACCTCGCCCTCGGCGCGCTGGGAGAAGAAGTCGTACCACCCCTCGTAGTACTTGCTCTGCACCTCGACGACGACCGTCCCGTTCTGGAGGGGGTTATTCGTCGCGTTGACGGCGGTCGCGTTCCCCTCGCCCCGACGAACGACCCCGGCGCTCCCCGACGGCGAGCGCTCGTCACCCGTCAGCTTCACCACCGGGAAGGTGAGCGTGCTCCCGCGGTAGTGGTACTCCGGCGGCGAGATCATCCGTCCCCGATCGTTTTGCATGGCCCAGACGCCGCCGCCCTGCATCGCGATGTCGCGCCGTTGGCCTTCGTACTCCATCGTTCCGATAGTTCCGTTGTAGACGGTCTCGACATCCCCGCCACCTCGTTCGATCCACACCGCAACGCGTCCCGCGTCCTCGTCGAGCGTGAGCTGTCCGCCGTCGACCGATCCGAGGTCGAATCGGCGAGCGTTCGTCTCGCCGAGCGCGACGAGGCTCGACTGGGAGCTGAGCTGTGACATCCCGTTCTCGACGCTCGACGAGCGAGCGTCGTCGGTCACGAGTCCGAGCGCGGCGCTTCCGGTCGCCACCGTGACGGTGACGGCCGCGATCGTGATCGCCAACAGAAGCACGACCCCGATCACCTCGCTTTGCGCGCGCTCGCGGCTCTTCATACGGGCGGCTACGCCGTCACCGTATTTAAACCTCGACCGCTGGACATCAGTTTTGATACGGTCAGAGACCGTCGAAAACGTCACCGATCCGAGGACGTCGTCCGCCGATCCGACGACGCCGTCCGCCGATCCGATCTCTCGGGACGACACCTCTCGAGCCGACAACGACGAGGTTCTTAAGCGGGCGGCTCAACGACCCGAACACATGTGGCGCCCGTGGGGTGACAGTAAAAAGGGGCGGTTCCAGCGTGCCGCGGGGGTGAACGTCGCCGGCAACGCGGCGAAGATCCTCGTGGAGGGTGCGGCCGGACTGGCGTTCGGCAGCGTCGCGCTGCTGGCGGACGCGGCCCACTCCGTCGCCGACCTCGTCGCAAGCGCGGTCGTCTTGGTCTGGGGCGGGTCGCGCTACGACGCCGCCGACGAGAGTCACCCGCACGGCCACCAACGGATCGAGCCGCTGACGGCGCTCTTCGTCGGCGCGACGATCTTCCTCTTGGGCCTCCTCCTGTTCCGCGAGTCCGTCGTTAGCCTGCTCGGCCCGCACGACGTCGCGGCGAGTCCGATCCTCGTCGGGGCGTTGCTGTTCGCGATGGCGGACATGTACCTCCTCTACTGGTACACCGAGCGAGTGAACGCGCGGCTGGGCTCGACCGCCCTCTCTGCGCTCGCGACGGACTGTCTCAACGACATTTATACCACCGTCGCGGCGCTGGTCGGCGTGTTCGGCGTGCTTCTCGGATTCCCCGTGCTCGACCCCGTCGCCGGGGGGCTCGTCAGTCTCCTCGTCATGTACCAAGGCGTCGAAATCGGCCGCGAGAACGTCACGTACCTCGTCGGAGCGGCGCCGCCGCCCGGGGACCGGAAGCGCGTGACAGCGGCGCTCCGCGAGCATCCCGCCGTCGAGGGGATTCACGACCTCACGGTGTACTACGACGGCACCGACCTCGAAGTAGAGGTTCACGTCGAAGTCGACGGAAGCATGACGCTGCGAGAGGCTCACGACCTCGAGACAGAGCTCATTATGAGCCTCCGCGCGCTCGACGATGTCGGCGACGTCCACGTTCACCTCGATCCGTCCGGCCTCGGCGAGTGGAAAGACGCCGACGATCGGACGGAGTTCGGTGGCTGAGGAGCTGCTGACCCCGGCTCGGCGTCGGGCGGAGGACCCCCTTCGATCGAGAGACGACGGTCGCGAAGACCACCGCGGCCGTGCGAGTTTTGCTGCTCACGAGCGTACGAATCGTATGCTCCGACGCCGTTGGCTGGAGATGACGTGGCGCGACGGGCTGTTCCTTCACTGGCCGGTCGATCCGGCGGTCGTCGCCGAGACGCTCCCGGACCGTCTCTCCGTGGCGACCCACGACGGCGACGCATATCTCGGTGTCGTCGCTTTCGTTATGGACGACATCCGCCCGCGCGGCGCCCCGTTCGGGCTCTCGTTTCCGGAACTGAACCTCCGGACGTACGTCGAGGGGCCCGCCGGACCCGGCGTCTATTTTTATAATCTCGACGCGGACGACCGGCTCGGCGTCGCCGTCGCTCGGCGGCTGTTCGCGCTGCCGTACTACCGCGCCGCGATGGACGTGACCCGCGAACCGACCGCTGGCGCCGAGGACACGGTTCGGTTCGCGAGCCGCCGAACACATTCCGGCGTTCCGTCCGCCCGGTTCGACGCGACGTACAGGCCCGAAGGTGAGCCTTTTACCGCCGAATCGGTACCGCTCGACGCGTTCCTCGTCGAGAACTACCGGTTCTACGCCGAGGGGGATGCGCTTTATAAGGGCGAGATCGCCCACGACCCGTGGCGGCTGCGAGAGGCGACCGCCGAGGTCCGGACGAACACGCTGTTCGAGGCGAACGGGTTCGACCGGCCCGAGGGAGAACCGCTCGTCAGGTACGCCGAGCCGATCGACGTGAGTGCCGACCGAATTCGGCGGGTGTAGCGGTTCGGACGCCTGTGTTCCGAGACTGCGTGTAGTTCAGATCACGGGAACAGCCCGCAGATCACGGGAACGTCCCGCAGATCACGGGAACAACCCGCGGTACTCGTGTGCGCTCGCGGTGCGTTCGAGCGCGAGGGTGTACGCGGCCGTCCGGAGGTCGGGGAGGTCTTTCTCGTCGTACTGCTCGATGGTCTGGTCGAACGCCGTCCCGATGCGGCGCTCCAGTTCGGCGTTGACCGTTTCGAGCGGCCACGAGAACTCCTGAGCGTTCTGGACCCACTCGAGATACGAGACGATGACGCCGCCCGCGTTCGCGAGGATATCAGGGACGACTTGCACGTCGCGTCCGCTGAGCACCTTGTCGGCGGCGACGGTCGTCGGACCGTTCGCGGCCTCGACGACCGCCGACGCGCGGAGGTCGTGGACGTTCGCCTCGGTGATCACGCCCTCGACGGCGGCGGGAATCAGCACGTCGACGTCCAGCGTCAACAGCTCGTCGTTCGAGAGCATCTCGGGCGCGTCCCACCGGCTGCGGTCACGGTCGTCGTTGCGGTCGCCGTCCCCGGTCGGAACGTCCCGGAGGGTGCCAGCGACGTACTCGTCGATGAGTCCGCCGGCGGCGACGTGCGCGTCGAGCGCGTCGACGTCGAGTCCGTCGGGGTCGTAGGCGGCGCCGGTCACGTCGGAGGTGGCGACGATCCGGGCGCCCGCCTCGTCGAGGAGCTTCGCCGCGTTCGACCCGACGTTCCCGAAGCCCTGAATCGCGACGGTGGCGTCGGTAAGGTCTCGATCGAGGTACTCGAAGAGCCGTCCGGTGACGATGGAGACGCCGCGACCGGTGGCCTCGACCCGACCGGGGGTGCCGCCGATCTCCAGCGGCTTTCCGGTGACCACTTGCGGGACGGTGTGACCCTCGTACATGGAATAAGTGTCCATCATCCACGCCATCGTCTGCGGGTTCGTGTTCATATCGGGGGCAGGGACGTCGGTCTCCGGGCCGATCATCCGTCGAATGCCCTCAGTGTACCGGCGCGTGAGCCGTTCGAGGTCGCGATCGGTGAGCTCCTTCGGCTCGCAGATAACGCCGCCTTTCGCTCCGCCGTACGGGAGGTCGACGAGCGCGGTCTTCCACGTCATCCAACCGGCAAGCGCCTCCACCTCGCGCTGCGTGACGCTCGGGTGGAACCGCACGCCGCCTTTAAACGGGCCACGAGCACTGTTGAACTGGCATCGGTACCCTTCGAACACCTCGACGTCGCCGGATTCGAGCTCCACCGGGAGCGTGACCTTTAGCGTCCGCTCCGGATGTTTGAGTCGCTCGAAAATGCCGTCGTCCACGTCGGCGTACTCCTTCGCGCGGTCCATCTGTGCCAGCATATTCTCGAATGGAGCGTCGGCCATGTCCGACCGGACACGAGCGAGGGTGATATCGGTTTCGGCAAATATCGCCATCGTGAGTGAGTCTCAACCATACGCTCGGTGCGATACAGTCGGTACGGTTCGCTGCGCTCGCTTCGGCCGGACTTATACGTCGGCGTCGACAACGTCGTTCCATGACACTCGCGCGTGCGACGGGGGGCCACCGATGACGGCCCAGTCGCTTCATCCCCGCGTCAGGATCGTGTGGATCCTCCGTGCGGCCATCGTGTCGGCCCTGCTCTCGGCGCCGTTCGTCGGCGGATTCTACTTCGGATACCTCCCCGAGTGGGCACCGATCGTCGCTGCGTCCGTCTTCCTCGTGGCCGGGATCGTCCACGCGATCCTCCGGTACCGTCGGTGGAGCTACGAGATCCGCGAAGACGCGCTGTACCTCGACCGCGGCGTTATCACGCAGGTACGCACGACGGTTCCGCTGGTGCGGATCCAGCACGTCGACTCCCGGCGCGGCCCGGTTGAGCGCGGCGCCGGACTGGCCTCCTGTGTCGTCTACACCGCCGGCTCACGCGGCGCCGACGTGCGGATACCGGGACTCACGCCGACGGGCGCGAGCGACCTCCGCGAGGAGCTGAAACGGCTGGCCATCCGCGCGGACGGGGAGGACGCGGTGTGAAGCTCGCTCCCCAGTCGATCCCGTACCGAGCGTTCCAGAAGGTGGCGGGGATCGTCGTCATACTCTTTTTTATCGTCAACAGCAACAACTGGGGGTTCCTCGCCGCGGTCGGCGTCGCCGGTGCGGTGCTGCTCGTCGCGCTCGCGTACGAGGTGGCGTACTACCGGCGGTTCGAGTACGATCTCACGGATGACACCCTCGACATCTCCTCCGGCGTTATCTCTCGCCGCGAGAGAGAGATTCCGTACCGCCGCATCCAGAACGTCGACGTGAGCCGAAGCGTGATCCAGCGAGCGCTCGGCGTCGCGGCCGTCGACCTGGAGACCGCAGGCGGCTCCAGCACCGAAGGGTCGATCCGGTTCGTCACCCCAACGGAGGCGACCCGGCTGCAACGCGAGGTACAGCGCCGCAAGTCGACCTCCTCCGGCGGAACGTCCTCGGGTGTCGCCGGGGAGGTCGTGGATGCCGAATCCGATTCGCCGGGACCGATCGAAGAAGAGCTGTTCGCGATCACGCCGAGCGAGCTCGCCCTTGTCGGCGCGCTCTCCTTCGACGGCCGACTCATCGGCCTGCTCGCGTTCCTCGGGTCGGGGTCGTTCCCCGTCCTCTCCAGTTTCGTGCCGGACGCTTCGGCAGCCCTCCTCACGGCGACCGCGCTCGTCGCCGTGGGCGCGCTCTTCCTCGTGTCCTGGATCATCGGGGCCGCCCTCGCGTTCTCGAACTACTACGGATTCCGGCTCCTGCGAGCAGGCGACGAGCTCCGATACGAGCGGGGGCTGTTCAGACGGTACAGCGGATCGATCCCGACGGAGAAAGTACAGACGCTGTCGATCACCGACAACCCGGCGAAGCGAGCGCTCGGCTACGCCACCCTCTCTATCGAGACCGCGGGGTACGCCCCGGGACAGGGCGGTAACTACGGGAGCCAAGCCGCCGTTCCGATCGCGGCCACGGACCGCGTCTACCGGCTCGCCCACGAGGTAGAGTCGTTCGGATCGCCGACGTTCAACCGACCGCCGAAGCGGATCCGCTGGCGGTACGCGTTCCGCTACGCGCTCGTCGTCGCCGCGTCGGTCGGGATCGCGTTCGCCGTCGACTGGGTCGTCGGGCCCGACCTCCCGTGGTACGGCCCGCTCGCGCTGCTCGTCGCGGTGCCGCTCGCGGCCCACCTGAAGTGGAAACATCGCGGCTACTGGCTCGGCGAGGATCACCTCCTCACCCGAAACGGGTTCTGGAGTCGGACGGTGACCGTCGTCCCCTACTACCGAATCCAGAACGTTATCGACAGCCGAACCGTGTTCCAGCGGCGGTGGAACGTGGCGACCATCGTGGCCGACACCGCCGGGACCAGCTCTCTCGTCGGTGCTGACGCGGCGGCGGTCGATTTCGACGTCGAGGAAGCGGTCGAACTCCGTGCGACGCTCCAAGAGCGGCTTCAGTCGGCGGTCGCAGACCGTCGGGACCGTCGATCCGCGTTCGAGTGGTTCGACGGCGAGGTGGACGCGGCCGCGCCGGACGACTCACGCGATTCCGACGGCGCGGCCGCAGACCGCGACGCTGGGGAGTCGAATTCACCGACGACGGGCGTCGTAGAGCCGGATATTCCGGACGACGGCGTGGTTCGTCCGGACTTCTCCTCGGGCGATCGGGACTACTCCGAGCCCGCCGACCGCGTCGACACCGGAGAGTACGCGGTCGATCGGTTCCCCTCGGACGCGGACGTCCCGGATCGCGACGCCGCCGCCGACAGCGGCTTCGCTGGCGCCGAGAGCGACACCGACAGCGACGATGACAGTAGCTTCGGGACCGACGACGACAGCGACTCCGACGGTAACCGCAACAGTGACAGCAAGCGCGACTCCGACGGTAACCGCAACAGTGGCAGCAAGCGCGACTCCGACGGCAAGCGCGACGGCGGTTCGTCTCAGACCGAACCGTAGCTGCTCACGCTCCGTTGCTCGTTCGCGACGACCACGCACTCACTCCGCGAGCAGCCGCTGTGCGATCGTGTTCCGCAGGACCTCACTCGTCCCCTCGTAGATCTCCGAGAGTTTCGCATCGCGGTAGAATCGCTCGGCCGGGAAGTCCTTCGTGTAGCCGTACCCCCCGTGAATCTGGATCCCTTCGTTGGCGACCTCCCGCGATATCTCCGAGGCGTACAGCTTCGCCTGCGCCGCCTCCTTGATGAAGTCCTCGTCGCGCATCTTCAGATCGGCCGCCTCGTGCATCAACAGCTCCGCGGCCCGGATCTTCGTGTCCATATCGGCGAGCTTGTGCTGGATCGCCTGGAAATCGGCGATAGGCCGGTCGAACTGCTCGCGCTCCTGTGCGTACGCCGTCGCCTCGTCGAGCGCCGCCTTGGCGATCCCGACCGAGCGCGCCGCGATAGTGATTCGGCCGCCGTTCAGCGTTTTCAACGCCTGCACGAAGCCCTCGCCCTCCTCGCCGAGTCGTCGCTCCGCGGGGATCCACATGTCGTCGAAGCGAAGCTCGGCGGTCGGACAGCCCTTGTCACCGAGCTTGTCCTCCGTCCCCTCGACGATGAACCCGTCGTCCTCCTCCGGGCGGACGACGAACGACGAGATCCCCTTGCGGCCCGCCTCGGGATCGGTCTTCGCGAACAGCGTGACCGTGTCGGCGACTGAGCCGTTCGAGATCCACAGCTTCCCGCCGTCGATCCGGTAGCCGTCGCCGTCGCGATCGGCGGTGGTCGTCATCGCGGGCACGTCAGAGCCGGCTTCCGCCTCAGAGAGGGCGAACGCGCCGATCTCCTCACCCGTGTTGAGCGGCGTGAGGTACCGCTCTTTCTGCTCGTCGTCGCCGAAGGCGTACAGCATGTTCCCCGCGAGCGAGGTGTGGGCGGCGACGACGGTTCCGAGCCCTCCGGATCCGCGCGAGATCTCCGCGAGTCCGATCGCGTAGCTGTGGTAGTCGAGTCCCGCCCCGCCGTACTCGTCCGGGAAGGGCATTCCCATGAGCCCGAGATCGGCCATCTCGTCGACCAAGTCGGCCGGGAACTCGTCGGTCTCGTCGATTTCCGCGGCGCGCGGTACGACCTCTTCGTCGACGAACTCCGCGACCATGTCGCGGATCTGGCGCTGCTCTGCGGAGAGCGTGAAGTCCATGTCCACTCGTTTCCGCACGCGAACTTATCGGTTTCCACACGGTTGTTCACGGGCCGATCGTTGCTGTACCGGGTCTAGCCGTCGCGTCTCGCAGTTTTTGCGACTCCCGCTCGGGCGATCATCCGCGAGCATTCCACGAGGCTTTTTATGCGTTGTGACGTAAGAGTGAGTAACCGAATGAGCGGACGAACATATGGCTCCGTTGAATCCGACCTCCAGTGGTGTCACGAGGCGGTTCAGGGCGTTTCTCGGACCTTCGCGCTGACGGTCGACGTGTTAGAAGAGCCGATGGCCTCACAGATCTGCATCGGCTACCTCCTCTGTCGCGTCGCGGACACCGTCGAGGACGCCGGACACATCCCTCCCGAGGCGCAGAGCGACGTCCTACGCACCTACCGCCGCGCGATCGACCCGGACGACGAAACCGACATCCTCGCGTTCCGCGAGTCGGTCGACGAGTGGCTCCCCGCCCCCGCCGATCGCAACGACGACTGGGAGGTCGTCGCGGAGGCGCCGACGATCGCCGCGACGTTCGAAGAGCTCGACGCCGACGCGCAGGCGGCGATCGTTCCTCCGGTTTTGGAGATGGTCGACGGAATGGCGATGTTCGTCGACCGGCACGCCACCGAGGGGGGCCTCCGCATCGACGACCGCGACGAGCTGGAGCAGTACTGTTACTACGCGGCCGGCACCGTCGGAAACCTCATCACGAACCTGCTCACCCGCGACGACCTATCGGAGGACCGCGCGAAGCGCCTTCGTGACACCGCCGAGGAGTTCGGGCTCCTCCTCCAGCTCGTGAACGTCTCGAAGGACGTGTACGACGACTACACCGAGGAGAACAACGTCTATCTCCCCGCCGAGTGGCTGGCGGACGAAGGCGTCGATCAGGAGCGCGTCGTCCACCCCGAGAACCGCGAGTCGTCGGCGCGCGTCGTCGGCCGGACCGCGGAGTACGCACGGTCGTTCCTCGACGACGCGCAGGCCTACTTGGAGACGATGCCGCTCTCGAACGGGAACACGCTGGAAGCGTGGACCGTTCCGTATCTGCTCGCGGTCGGCACCCTCCGCGAGCTCAGCTCCCGGCCGGAGGACGCCCTCACAGAGAGCGGCGTGAAGATCTCCCGGCAGGAGGTGTTCGCCGTGATGTCCGTCGCCGGTGAGGCCGGGCGCGACTCCCTCGCGGAGCTTCGACAGACGATCGCGCGGACGCCGTACCATCGAGCCGTCGAGCCGGCCGACTGACCGACGCGACGCCTCGTCTCGGGCGAGACGCACACTACCTCAGAACGCACACTACCTCAGAACGCACACTACCTCAGAACGCACACTACCTCAGAGCCGTGCCCGCGCACGCGACACGGCCGGGACGCTGACGCCGATCGTCTCCGCGAGCGCCTCAGCCGCGCTTAACAGCCACTCCGCCCGCTCGACTCGCGAGTCGAGATCGCCCGGACCGATCCGATACGCCTCCACGAGCGCCTCGACCGTCGCGCCGCCGATCCACTCGTCGAGGATGCGGGCGGTTTTGACCGACTCCAGCCACTCCTCGAAGTCGTCGGTCTCTCCCATCGCCGTCGTCAGCTGTCCGGCGTTGGCTCGCGCGAAGCGGTAGATCTCCGCGCGCTCCTCGTTGCCCAAGTACGTGTCCTGCATGTCGGGCGTGTCGCAGATCACCTCGAAGGCGGTGAGCGTCGTCGCGCGGTCCATCGCCGCCGCCGTGCGAAGCCCCTCGACGATCCGCTCCCCGGTCTCGGGTCGCACGTACTGCTTCGAGGTCGTCTCTCCCACGGGCGTTGCGACCAGTCGGTACGCCTCGACGCCCCCGGTCTCCCGTCGTATCATTCCGGCCGCGACGAGGTCGTCGACCGCGACGGCGACGGCGTCGGCCAACCCGCCGGCCCCCGCCGCCCGCGCGTAGAAGGTGCCCTCGAACACGTCGAGGATCTCGGTCTCGGTCTCTGCGAAGCCCGTGGCGATAGCCGAGAGGACGTGAGTCCGGAGCGCGCCGGGGTCCGCGAGCTGCGATTCGACGGCTTCGGGCTCTCCCTCGATGTACCGCTCGACGAGCGCCGGTTCGGTGTCCTCGGTCCCGACGAGGACCGCTTCGCCGTGGGGGTCGAGCCCCGGCCGACCCGCGCGTCCGCACATCTGGTGAACTTCGAGCGTCGGGAGCCACTCCATCGCCGAGCCGGCGTATCGCTTCTGGTCGCGGACGACGACCCGTCGAGCCGGGACGTTGACACCGGCGGCGAGGGTCGGCGTGGCGCAGATACACGCCACCGAGCGCTCGCGGAACGCGGACTCGACGACGGCTCTGTGGCCCGATCGCAGCCCCGCGTGATGGAACGCGACGCCCGCTCGGAGGCAGTCGGCGAGCTGCTGTCCGGTGACGGTTCCGTCGATGTCGGCGACCTCGTCGCCCGCGGCGGTCGCGGCCGGTTCGATCCCCATCCGCTCGGCGAGATCGTCCTCGGCCAGCCGCTCGGCCAGCGCCACGGCCTCGGTCCTGGACCTGACGAACGCGAGAGACTGGCCGCCGTCGGCGACGGTGTCGGCGACGAGCGCGGCCGTGACGTCGGTCGCGTCCGGACCGTCGTCGGCCTCGTCCCCTCCGCGTCCGTCCTCCCCCGTCGCTCCCGGGACCTCAACGGTCGCAGTCGTGCCGTCGTCGAAGTCGACCTCGCCGCCGACGGCGACACCGGTTCTGAGGTCGACGGGGCGCCACTCGGATTCGACCAGTTCGGCGTCGAGCCACTCAGCGATCGCGTCCGGGTTGTCGACGGTGGCGGAGAGCGCGACGACCTGTACAGCCGGATTTCGGCGTCGGAGCGTCGCGAGCGTCACTTCGAGCGTCGGACCGCGCCGCTCCGCTCCGAGGAGGTGAACCTCGTCGACGACGACGCAGGCAATCTCGTCGACCCACGAGGCGCCGTTGCGGATCGCCGAGTCGACCTTCTCGCTCGTCGCGACGACGATGTCGGTACCGGCGAGCTCCTCGCCCGTGGCGTCGAAGTCGCCCGTCGAGATTCCGACATCGACGCCCGGGAGCGCTGCGAACGTCTCGTACTTCTCGCGAGCGAGCGCCCGGAGCGGACAGACGTACAGGCCCGGGCCGTCCGCGGTCAACAGCGCGAGCTCCGCGATGAACGTCTTGCCCGAGGCGGTCGGGATCGCGGCGACCACGTTCTCTCCCGCGCAGGCGCCGGCGTCGACCGCGGCCGCCTGCGGGGGATAGAGAGTAGATATCCCGCGCTCGGCGAAATGGTCGACGTACGCCTCCGCCAACGGCAGCTCCGAGACACGCATTCGTTCCAGAGTTCGGCGGGAACGTATTTAAAAAGTCGCCGGAGAGCGGTCGTCTCCAGCACAGCGATAGCGGCGTCCGCTTACTCGTCGTCGTCGAACTCCTGAAACAGTTTCTCGAAGTCGTCGTCGTCTCCGGCGATCGCCTCCAGCGACTCGTCGGCCTTCGATCGAAGCTCGCTGATTCGAGCCGTGAGGTCCTGGTATTCCGTGTTATCCGCGAGTTCGGTCGAACTCTTTTCGGCCTCTAGCATCGCTTTCTTCGAGGTCAGCGAAAACAGCTCTTGCACCTCCGAGTCGTACTCACCGCGCTGCAGGAGGGACGTCACGGTCTCGCGAAGGGTGTCGCTGGTGACCGGTTTCACGAGGTAGTCGTCGAACCCCATCTTCAGAATGTCGAAGTCGGGTTCGACGGCAGTAACCATCGCTACACGGCAGTCGATTCCGCGCTCGCGGACCGCCGAAAGCACCTCGTCACCGGAGAGTCCGGGCATTCGCCGATCGAGCAGGATCGCGTCGACGTCGTTGTTCACGGCGTCGAGCTCGTCGAGCGCCTCTTGGCCGCCGTACGCGGTCCGAACGCGGTACTCGTCGCCGAGCCACGCGGCGTAGAGGTCGGCCAAGTCTGGTTCGTCCTCGACCACGAGGACAAGCGGCGGATGCTCACTCATGGATTCTCGGAGCGACGACGTGTTCGCTCACACGTTTCGTCTTTTCGCAGGCTATATTAAAATACCTCTTCGGGTCCGGGGCGCCGCGGCCCGTCCCCGATGTTTCGACTGCCCGAAGCGTTACTCGCTCGGGCTGTAGTTGGGCGCTTCGTCGGTGATCATCACGTCGTGCGGGTGGCCTTCGGTCTGTCCGGCGCTGGAGACGCGGACGAACTCGGCGCGCTCGTGGAGCTCGGGGACCGTTCCGGCACCGACGTACCCCATTCCGGAGCACATTCCGCCGGTGAGCTGGTGAAGCTCGGATGCGAGACTCCCTTTATACGGGGTCGCGGCTTCGACGCCCTCGGGGACGAACTCCTCGTCTTCGTCCTCCTCTTTCAGATAGCGGTCTCCGCCGCCCGACTTCATCGCGCCGACGGAGCCCATCCCGCGGTACTGCTTGTACTTTTTGCCCTGCATCGTGATGACGCGTCCGGGCGCCTCGTCGGTACCGGCGAAGTACGACCCGAGCATCACCGCGTCCGCGCCCGCCGCGAGCGCCTTGATCGCGTCGCCGGAGTAACGGATCCCGCCGTCGGCGATCACCGGCACGCCGCGTTCGGCGGCGACGTCGGCGACTTCGCTCACGGCGGTCATCTGCGGCATCCCCGCCCCGCTCACGACGCGCGTGGTGCAGATCGACCCGGGCCCGATACCGACTTTCAGTCCGTCGGCGAACTCGACGGCGGCCTCGGCGGCCTCGCGCGTCCCGATGTTGCCGACGACGACGTCGGCGTCGACGGTCGCTTTGATCGCCTCGGCGGAGTCGAGCACGTTGAGGTTGTGCGCGTGCGCGCAGTCGATGAAGATGACGTCGACGTCGGCCTCGTCGGCCGCGACGGCGCGCTCCTCCTCGAACGGGCCGACGGCGACGCCGGCGAGCAGTCGACCGTCCTCGTCGCGGGCGGCCTCCTCGTGCTCGCGGCGCTGGAGGATCCCGCCCATCGTGACGAGCCCGACGAGCCCGTCGCCGTTGTCGACGATCGGGACGCGCTCGATCTTGTGCTCGTACATCAGTTCGAGCGCCTCGCGGGCGTCGACGTCCTCGGATGCCGTGATGACTTCGTCGGTCATCGCTTCGCTGACGGCGTCGTCCTCGCCGACCTCCAAATACGGGCGGATGTCGGTTCCGGAGATGATCCCGAGAACCGTGTCCGCCTCGTCGACGACGGGGGCACCGGAGACGCCTTCGCGCTCCATCAGCCTGTCCGCCTCGCGGACCGTGTCCTCCGGTGACACCGTCACGACGTTCTCGCGGCGGATGACGAGCTCGTGAGCGCGCTTGACTCGCCCGACTTCGGCCGCGGTCTCCTCGACGGTCATGTTGCGGTGGAGGACGCCGAGACCGCCCTCGCGGGCCATCGCGATCGCGAGGTCGCTTTCGGTGACGGTGTCCATCGCTGCCGAGAGGACCGGCACCGTGAGTTCGACGTTCTTCGAAACGCGCGTCGAGAGGTCGGCGTCGTCGGGCTCGACGCGGCTCTCCTTCGGTCGAAGGAGCACGTCGTCGAAGGTCAACGCCTCTGGAACGTCGAGCTTTGCAGAAAACTGTCCGGAGTTCCTCGCCATATAAACCGTCATGAGTGACCGATAAAAAGCATTGCGAGTCAGCACGGATATGCACGCCATTCTCATCCAGATTCGCGTACTATCCACGGATATGGATCGTATTTGGAAGGAGGGCGCGTATCGGCCCCGCAGAAGTATTCTCGGCGCGCCCTCACTCGAGGAAGTCTCAGATCGGTCGTCGAGAACACCTAGCTGCCGATAGTTCGTCGGTGAAACGCAACTATTAGTGAAATATCGATGGTACTTATAAGAAGATGAGTGAAGAACCCTTCGAGATGTGCGGACAGATCTCACACAACCTTTAACGCAACCGAAACACGTATATGAGGTATGGACTCCGACAGTCCCGCAACCGCGCGCATCGCCGGCCAGCCGATTCGAACGCTCGGCGGCTTCGCTACAGCCGGCAATACGCGCAAACCGTTTACACGGACTCGTCGGGCCGCTCGCGGATTCGACTCCGTATGCCGGGCCCTCGGCTATCGTGGGTCGCCCGCTTCCTACCGTGTACCCGACGGTCAGGGTCATCATCCCTGAATGAGCGTCTCACGTCACCCGATTGCGCTTCGGTTGGAGCAGCAGGTCGGCGGCGCGACGAAACTGCTGGCGACCGTCATGGCGCTGCCGCTCATCGACGGGATCTTTCCCGCGCTGGTCGTCGCCGGCGTGTTGTCGACCGCCACCGGTGTCGTCGAGACCGGGATCCTGATTTTCGGCGGCTCAGCGACGGCCGCCGTGATCTTAGCGGAGATGGACGGCACCCGGCGGCAGATGGCGACCTCCGTGTTGCTGATCGGTGTCGTCATCATCCCGGTCGCCGCGGTCGAAGCCGCGCTCGCCCCGACGTTCAGGGGGTTCCTCAATCTCCCCGTCTTCGAGCGCTTCGCCGGGCTGGTGATCCTCACGATCGCCGCGAAGACCGCGAGCTCGGAGATCGGCGAGTATCTCCCGAGCCCCGCCGTCATCATCGCGCTCGGGCTCGTCGCGAGCTTCCAGCCCGCCGGATTCGCCATCGAGACGTCACCGGAATACGTGCTCAACGGCGCCGCCGCAGCGGGCGTCGGCGTCGCGTTCGCCCTCTCGGTCGCGCTGCTGTCGCCGCACCTGCGCGGCCGCGTCGACATCGATCGATTCCGCTTCGGTTCCGCGGTCGCGCTCGGGGTGCTCGCGCTCCCGATCCTGCTCAGGCCCTTCGATTTGATGCAGACCGAAGCGCCCGTCGCGCTCGCCGTGTTGGCCGTGACGGCGCTGTTCGCGTACGACCCGAACGCGGAACCCGGGCCGATGGCGAGCGTTGGCGACGACTCCGACAACGACCCCGGCGACGACCCGGACACCGCGGACGACGACCCCTCGGGCGACGACGGAGACGCGACCGACGAGCCGGCTGACGACGAGTCGCTCGACTCGACCGATCCGCCGCTCGACACGCCTCCCGAGGCGCCCGGGCCGATCGTCGACGACGACGTCGCGGCCCTCGCGAACGGCGGCGAGCGCGAGTCCACGGTCGACGACGACGGGACCGACCCGTTCGTCGACGACGACTCGCGTGCGCCGTGGCTGTAGCGCGCTTCCGTCGTCTGACCGGTCGCGATCGGTAGTTACCGCCGAGTCAGCGCCGAGTCGGCATTCGGCGCGCGGGTCGCGGGGGTTTAGGTGATCCGCCGCATACGCCGGGTATGTCCAATCGCGTCGTGCAGGGACGGATGGTCACCCCCGAGACGCTCGCGGAGCTCGTCGAGGGCGAATCGATCCTCGAAGCGGAGTCGATCACGGACGCCGACCGGGAGTGCCCGGAATGCGGCGGCGACGTCATCCAAGTCGGTTACATGCCGAGCGTGACGGAGTTCGTCACCGGGTACAAGTGCCAGGAGTGCGACTGGAAAGACGACGACCGGTGACGCCGATCGCGTCGCCGTCGGGGGAGTCGGGTCGCCTCCGCACCGTCCCTCGAACGCCCGCGATCGAAACCCCTTTATCCGCGTTTCGGCAACCCACGAGTGCAGCATAACGCGGGGCTGTGGCCAAGCCAGGCATGGCGACTGACTCCAGAGGCTCGCGCCCGGGACGACACTCCAGACTGATATACCGAGCGGCCGACTGATCATCGGTCGCGTTGACGACCCTCTGGAGTTCCGAGGCGCACCGGAGATATCAGTCGATCGGGGGTTCAAATCCCTCCGGCCCCATAGCGGTCTTCACTCTAACGTATCACTTCTTAGTAATAGCTATTCGACTAAAAACAGGTCCGCAACCGGAGGTGTTGGCGCGTGAGCCTCGGATACTCCGGGTCGTTCACCGTCACGAAGGACCGCGAGTTTCGGTGCGATACCTGCGGTGCCCGATGTACTCGAAGCATCAACGGTAATCTCGAGTACGGTCATCTCGTCGGCTGTCCCGAGCGTCCCGACCAGTTCACGACAGGGACCGCTGACAGCGGGTACAAGTACACTCCCGACGACACTGACGCCGACACTGACGGGGGTGCATCCGCGTGAGCGACGTCGATCCCGGACATCATGCGACCACGTTCAAAACCGCGCGAGAGGAGCGCGACCGAGATCTCGACACGTCTCACTCGACGCTCGTCTCCGCTCGGTGCGTCGAGTGTCGCGAGATCCGAACTAAGAAAACCTACACAGACACCGACGAGACCCGGTCGTTCCGCCATGTCTGCCACGACTGTCAGCGCGCCACCTGGTGGAACGTCCTCGAGGTCGTCGACGACGACCAGGACGACGAGCCCGAGCTCGTCACCGACGGCGGAGTGGATCGCGGGACGATCGATGTTCACGGTCACGACGTGTACCCCGAACAGCGCTCCGTCCTCCCGTGTCCCGCGTGTCGCGACTCAGTCGAGGCGTACTACCTCGGTAGCCGGAACTCCCTCGTACACGGCGACCAGCCCCGAGAGACCGTCGTCTCTGGGTGGGTGTGTCCCGACTGCGGCCGCACCTTAGAGATCGCCGACCACGACATGATGAACGGCGATCCGCAGTGGGCGGACGTTCGCGTTCTGGACCAGGAGGTCGATCACAAATGAACATCGACGCACTTCCGAAGCGCCCGCTCTCGACCGACGAGATCCGAGAACTCCGCTTTGACGGCCTCGATATCTATTCCGTCGCCATGTACAAGTCGGACCGGTACCGCGAGGTCGCCGCTCTCGATATCCGTTTGGACGGAGACGACCACGTCCTCGTCTTCGACGATATGCGTTGGAAAGCTATCCACTCCGACCGCACCGATCCCGGCCGCGTCGTTGAGATCGTGCAGGAATGGATCGACCACAGAGAAGCCGATCAAATTACTCCGATCGCTCCCGAGCCCTGGTCGGGTGATCGCCAATGAGCATCGACGCGCCCTCAACGCCCGACGCGTCGATCGGCTCGCTCCCCGACCCGTCCCTCGAGGACCGTCGCGGTCCCAAGCCCGTCGCTCACGGTGCCGGTGTACAGTGCGTTTTTAACGATATCGACCGCGACGAGCCGATCTACTCTGCTGTTCACCAGCTGTGGTACGAGGTCGTCGGTGATCGCGACCAAGAGCCCGGCGTCGTCGCCGACCTCGACAGCACCGACGTCGAGTGGCTCGACCCGCCCACGTCCGGCCGCGATTGGGTCGTCAAACTCACTTCGAGCCGCTGGAAGGGTGGAAAGGGTACGGGAGACGACTTTAGCCGGTACTACAAGTACGATCTCACCCTTCGCGAGCGCGACGAGGACGGAAACCTGTACAAGACCGGCCGCGCGTGTTCGCTTCGAGTTATCCCTCAGTTCGACGACCTCCATTACCAAGACGGGAACGAAATCACCTACCAGTACGGAGAGGGATCGCTCGTTCGATGTTCTACCACTTGGGCGGACACCGCCGAGGAGGTCGAGCGCCGGATGTTCGACGTTCTCGACGCCGTCCTCGATGTCGACCGCGACCGACTCCGTCTCGACCGCGACGAGGACTCTCGCCGGATTCAGAAGGCCGAGGCGCACCACCGGTTCGATATCGGGTGGAAACGCCAAGTCGTCGAGACGCTCGACCGGACTCGCGAGCTAATCGCGTACGGCGGCATGTCGGAGATCGACGCGCATCAGAAGCGACAACGCGAGGGGTACCTCGAGGCGCTCGTCGACGCCGATCGGTGGCACCTTCTTGGGTTCGATCGAACCCGCTTCGATATCGAGTTGAAGTGCTACCAGGCCGCCGGGTGGGCGGAGATCCCACGCGAAGATCCGGCGCACCACCCGAAACTTGAGGCGTCGTTCGCGGGCGTTGACGGCGACGGAGCACTCCCGCACGTCGACGAGTGGGAAGACGTCATGTCGACGCTCCGGACAGTCGTCTCGTCACATCTAGACTGGTCCGGCGTAGGTCGCGACGAGCTCGTCGCGGATGACTATCAGCCCGGCCCGGCCGTTCCCGAGTACACGTACGCTCACCCGTGCGGGCGTCGCGAGCAACTACGCGAGCGCTTCGAAGCCGTCTCGACCGAAGTGTACCGCGAGGCCCTGAAAGCGAACACTCAGGCCGTGTACGATATTCTCACGGTGATCGCGACCGAAGCCGGTGCGTCGTACGACCAGCTCGAGGAGCGTACCGGTCTCGCCCGTTCGACGATCCGGTACCACGTCTCCCGTCTCGCAGAGATCGGCGTTTGCGATAAGATATCTAATCCGGTCCTCGTCGTGTTCCCGAGCCCCGCCGCGCTCAAAAGCTCGAAGGAAATCCTCCGGAGGATCTACCCGGACGACCAGGTCGACGACCTCGAGGAGCGTGCGGTGGCTCGTCGAGAGCGCCGCGAGGAGCGCGACGATCCGACCTCCGTCGGCGACGACCAGGACCCCGACGACCTGGAAGACTCTCGCGACGCCGGCGACGACGATCGCGCCGACCAGGACGACGCAAACACCTGGCGGTACTTCGACGAGACGATCCTTGAGCCGCACCAGCTGTCGAACGCGCTCGAGAAAGGCTACCTCGAGCCCGACCACGTGCGGGTCCGCGTTGACCCGTACGAATGGATCGGGGGGTAGGACATCCGTCGGCCCGGTCGAAAGCGTCGGTCGACAGCGATAGCGCCGTCTTTTCTTTGCGTCTTAACCAACATCCGACCGACCGACACCATCTAATGTAGGTTAAGACCGCGATTCGACCCCGTCGAACCTGTTCCGTTCGCGTATGATTTTTGTTTGTCGGTACATCTCGGGTGGAGAGAACAACATAACGGTTCTGCCTGTCTTTCACGGATCCGCGCGTTTCGGCGTGTCGAGCGTCGATAAATCGGCCGTCTGAGCGTTTGCGGCGAGCGGGTAGGTTAGCGGGTTCCCCTACGGGTGTAGCCCCTAAGGGGGAGAACAATAACGACCGGAGCCAGAACGGCTCCGGTCTACCGCAACACACCGCCCCGCACGTGGAACCTACAGGATGGACGTAGGAGACCCTCTCCGCGGTGAGAGCGCGGGGTACACGTGGGCAGAACCCCGAGAAAGTACCTTGTCAGATAGCCTTACGACGCCACCGCATCGACGAGCCACCGGAGGAGACGTCGGCCCGGTCCGGTCGCTTTCTCGACGAGCTCCCGGAGCGCGAGGTGGAGGTGGTCCACGATCACCGACGGGTTCGGATCGAACCAGTTCGCGGCGATCCCCGCTGCGAGCACGACCAGGACCGCCACCGAGTACGCCACGAGCGCCGCTCCCGCGCTCGCGGCCCGGTGACCGACTCGACGGGCGCGCATGAGGTAAAACGCCACCAGCACGCACGACGCCGCCGCTAGCGCGCTCCCCCCGAGACCTATCTGTCGGAGCAGCTCGAGAAGGAACGACATGGGCTTAGTCGTCGCCTCCCTGGTCTCCGAGGTCGAACGTGACCTCCGTGTCCGGTTGCGCCTCCGCCTGGTTACTCGCCCGCCAGCGGTAGATCGCGAAGCTGACCAGAATCAGCGCGAGGAGCGCCCCGATCTCCGCGATCACTCCCTCGAGTGCTCCGAGCACCGAGCCCGGACGGATCGACTCAAGCGCGAGCACGCCCGCCAGCGACACGGTCGGGATCAACACCCACGCGGGGATGTCCGCCCGCGTTCGCGCCTGAATCTGCCAGAGACCGAGGAGCGTCGCGATCGACGCCACCACCGCCCCGAGCCCCGACGCCGCCGCGTCACCGAGCGCGAACACCGTCGCGCTCCACATCTGAGCGATAAGCGACCCCGGCGTCACCAACTCGAGCGCCGCCGCGGAGATCACCGTCGAGCCGACGAGGAGGAGCGCGTTGCCCCGAACGCCGGTCGCGCCGCCGAAGCGACGCCCCGCCCAGAACAGGCCCGTCACCGACAGCCCGACTGCCGGGAGCACCAGCACCAGCGGCGCGACCGCTCCGGTCGGTTCGGGGACTCCACCGCCACCCGACCCCTCGCGGTCCAGCTGTCGAATGGTGTACGTCTCCGCAGAGCCGTCCGTCGTGAAGTACACCGGCGACGACGCGCGGTCCGCGTCGATCTCCCGGTCCTGCGTCGCCGACCACAGGACGTACCGCTCTCCCGGGAGCGTGTCGTAGTACGTCACGTCGAGCGTTGACGCGCCGACCGTCTCGCCCTCGCGAACGGAGAACCGCGGCTCGTCGCCGTCCTCGACGAGAACCTCCATGCCGCCCGACTCCGGCTCGACCGACAGCGGCGACGACCGTACCGTCATCGTCGAGCCGACGTTCGCGTCTGGCGCCCGGAGGATTTGCGTCCCGCTCGCGGCGACGTCGACGTGTGCCGACTCGCCCGACCAGCTCTCCTCCGTCGCGTAGTGGATCCGGTCGCCGAGCTCCGTCCCGTCGACGCGGAGACCGAACATGCCGCCGTCCGCGATCTCCGTTATCTCCACCTCCGTCGCGAGCTCGTCGCCCTCGACCGTCGGTTCCACGATATCGACCGTCCCGTCGTACGTCCGGATCTTGTGACCCGTCGCCCGCACGTCGACCGTCGTGTCCGCGTCGACGTCGCCGATCATGACCTCGAGGTCGGTTCCGTTCAGTTCGTGGCTCGGTGGCGCGCTCCACTCGCCGCCGTTGAGCCGATACTCCACGTCGTCGATCTCCGCGACGCGGTCAGAGAAGGTCAGGACGGCGTTCGTGTCCGCTGTCGCCGACGGGTAGGTGTTGCTGACGTTGAACGACTCCGTCCACGAGGTCGCGTCGACCTCGACGCTTTGGGTCGTCCCGCTCGCGTCGTGAGCGTACGTGAACCCGGAGAGCGACTCCGGCCCCGTCGCCGGCGAATTGGTGCGCACAGTAACCGTGTTCGTTCCCTCCTCAAGCCACGCCTCGTTTGTCGCGAGGCTCGTCGTCTCGCCGTCCGCGAGCGTCCCCGTGTGGCTCGTCTCGTGACCGTTAACTTCCACGACGGGATCGCGCGTCTCCGTGGCCTCCGTGATGTTTGCCGAGACGGTCGGAGCGTTACCTGAGCCGGATATCTGCCATGTGTCGCCAATCGACGGATCGTAAGTTGCGGTCCTCGTCTCACCGTCAGTTAGTAGTTCGCCCGACGAAACCTCCGCGGTCCCGTCGCCGGTCGCGTCGACCTCCGGCGAGAGTGTCCCGTCTAATTCCTCAAACTCATAACTCAGATCGACCTCCTGAGCTGGTCCGGAAACGGTCGGTAAACTCAACTCGATCGTGTTCCCTCCACTCGTGTCGAGAGTGTTATCAGACAGCGACAGCGTCGTCATCTCGCCTTCTGAGAGCGTCCCGCTGTGGCTTACCGTTTCGCCGTTCACGGTCACGGCGGGATCGAGGGTCGGATAGGAAGCATCGTATGAGAGTGTCCATTCAAATCCTTCCTCAGAATCGCCCCAAGATAATTCCGACGTGTCTGTGGTTAGATCCACACTTGCCGGTGTCCCTGATTCCACGTTGAACGACCCGCCCGTGTCTGGCTGTACCGTAGTACTAATATCGTGGTTTCTTTCAGTTAACTCAACATACTCATCATCTCCGCCAAGCCCGGCGATCGAGAACCCGCCATTACCGCGCACATATTCGATCGACATATCCACGTTGTTACCGACAGGCACATCATTTCCGTCCCAAACCGTCGTTTGGTAACCCGACTCGATTCGCTCCGTGCCCATAGAAACACCGTCGACATATACCTCAACATCCACATATTCGTTCTCATAATTCTCTCCGTATATTTCCACTTCTTCAACCGTGTCTACCTCATTCGCGCTTTGCGTCCACGTATCCGTTTGCCCGCCATCCCATACCCCTCCGATCTGACCGTCACCGTCGCTATTCGGATAATGGATGTCCGATCTTTCTGTCGGGCCGATCTCAATAACTGCATTTTTCGGATCCGCGGTTCCAGCTATGTCAACCGAATCAACTGACGTATCAAGTGTCCCGGTTGTTTGTTCGTGTGTCGTGTCCTCCACGCCTGTCAGATCGATCGTCGGCGTCGCACTCTCGCTCGTATCTGTGAGCGACCCCTCAAGCGCAACACTCGTCGAATATCCGTCCGAGACACCGATCGCCGAATCGCTGACGGTTCGGCTCCCGAACCCGTTACCTTCGACGGTGAGCGTCGTCTCCGGCGGATCAACCGTCCCGCCGATATTGGGATCGACCTCGCCGGTCGTCGTAACGGAGTAGTCGCGCGTTGCGGTGTTCTCCACGCCCGTCGCATTGATCCCGAAGTTGTCGACGCCGTCGAGGCTGTCGATCTCGTACTCGTAGGTCGTCCCGTCGCCAGCAGCGTCGCCCGACAGCGTGATCCCGCCCGAGAACGTCACCGTGTTATCGCTGAACTCCGGGACGGTGAACACGCCGACCTCGCCGTCTTTGTCGATCGGCGACTGCCACTCCTCGCCGCTCTCGTGGACCCCGTACGCCACCTCCGGCGCGAATCCGACCGCCGTCTCGAGGAGCGCCAGCTCCACCGCGACCTCGCGGCCGTCGTGGACCTCGTCGTCTCGAAGCACCAACGCGACCTCGTCGTTCGTCACGATCGTCCCCGCGTTGAGGTACTCCTCCTCCGCGCGCTCCGGCGTGGTCACGATCGCCTCAAGCGTGTCCGCGTGGTCGCTCGCGTAGATCGCGCCCTCGAGGTCGGCCGCGCCTATCGGAACGTCCGCGCCCTCGGGTATGTCCTCGTGTACCTGTGCGTCCCCGAGCGCGAGCATCCCCGACGGACCACTCGCGCCCGCTGTCGCCGGCGCGAACGCCGCGCCGACCATCGACACCATCATGAACGACGCCAAAAGCGTCGCGAGAATCTTCTTGTTTGAATCTGTCATGTCGCACCTCCGTCCGTCGGAGCACCGCCACTAAACAGGGGGGTGGGGGGGTGCTCCCCTTGGAATGTTAATATACGCGCGTGTGCGAGGCCGGCTCTCGCCGCGTTCCGGACCGACGTATCAGCCCGCCGAGTCGTGGATCCGCGTTTCGACCCGACCTCCCGCGCGTTCTTTTTCGATCTTTTCGCTCGAGCGCGAGCTCGACGAGACGACGATCTCCCTCTCATAGCCCCACCGCCTCGAGGTCGAAGTCGATCGATACCTCCGCGTCGAGCCGCGCCTTCCCCTTCACGTTCGGCCAGGAGATCGACGCGTAGTTTTTGCTGTTCCACGCCATCGCCTCGCCCTTTTCCATCCCGTTCGTGTACCGTTCCGTCGGGATTGGACACGATTTGTTCCCCGGCAGCGACTTCCCGATCGGCGGGCTCGCCCGCGACATCGTCACCCACCAGCGCTGCTTTGCGCGGAAAAACCGAATCAACTCGCCGAGTGCGTGAGCGTACGAGAACACCGAGACGCCGTTCTTACGGGCGTCCGCGAAGTCCTTCGCGAACTTCTTTATCTTCTGATACTCCTCGTGGACGTCTTTCTCCGCGTCCGGGTCGAACAGGTTCCCCGCCTCGTCGACGAGAATCGACGTCCAGTGATTGAACTCGGAGAACTTGATGCGAGCCTGGATAAACGCGAACCACCACTGGTCCGCTGGCGTCGACGACGACGGCCCCGGCTCTCCGACCGGCGTCACCCGGTTCGGACCGTGGAACGCGTGTCGGCTCGCCTCCTCACACCCGCGGTGGAGCGGGTCGGGATACACGACGTAGAACTGTCCCTCGAGGAGCTGGTTAAGCAGGTCACGCGGCGACTCGTACCGGACCACGTCCCGACAGATATCCGCGAGGTCGACGTGGAACGGCGCCACCTGTGGCGACTCCGGGACGATCCGCACGTCGATCGGGATGCCCGCCGGAACCGCTATCGTCGCCCACGGCGCCAGCGGGAGCCACTCGAGCCGTTCGTTCGTCCCGCTGTCGTCCATCGTGTCCGCGAGAAGCACGGTCTCGTTGTTCAGCTGCATGAGCCACGAGACCGTCGCCTGCATGAGCGTCGACTTTCCGCGCCCCGGCGGTCCGTACGCGAAGTAGTCCGACCCTCCGGCCGTCCACGCGTCGACCGTCCGCGCACCGGAAGAGCCGAATCCCGTCCGGTCGCCCTCGTCGTCCGCGATCCATTCGAGCGCCTTCGCCCGCGGGAGCGGGTATCGCTCGAGCGCCTCGTGAGACGGGTGCGGGTCGTTCGGGTCGTACTCGACCTCTCCGACCAGCTGCTCGAGCAGTTGGATCTCCCGTTCCTTGAGGTGGATAAGAGGCGTCGCCCACGCCGACGGGTAGGTGGCGACGTTCTGGTCCCGCTTCTCGCAGAGTGCGAGGTACTTGTGGAACGGCGCCATACTGAGCCGCTTGTACATGTCCTCGCCGTCGTTGTGGTTCGACAGCGTCGGGTCTCCGAGCGCCTGCGCGCTCTTCTCGTGCGTGTCGAACACCCGCTCCATCTGGTCGCGGATCTCCGCCTCCGTTGATACCTCCTGTATTAGTTGTGTCTTACTCATGAACTCGGGTACTCCACCGCTGAGTGGTCCGTCGTCTCGCCGCCGGAGATCGCCTCCCCGGCCCGGTCCGATACCTTCGCTACCGCCGTGTTGAACGGCGGGAGGAACTCCGTCGCGAGGAACGACTCGCGAAAGAACTCCGCCGCCGTGTCGTCTCGTGCCGTGAACATCTCGCGGAGCGGCCGCTCCGACCAGAACGCTCCCGCGAGGTCCTCGTCGAGCTCGCCGTACGACGCGTGGATCGCCGTCGGGATCCACGTCTCCACGATCTCCTCGAGGCTGCCGAACCCGCGGAGCCCCTGAGTGACCACCCATCGCTGTCGGTCGGCCACCTCTCCGAGCCCCGGCCGCATCGCCGGCGCCTCCTGGTCGTCGACGTCCACGACCGTCGGGTCGTCCGTGTCGTCGTCGTCCGCGTATTCCACGGCCGACCAACGCACCTTTCGGAGCGCACGTTGACACGCCGGGACCAGGTCCCGAGACGCCACCGCGAGACGCCACTCGCGGGCTCTCTTCTGTGAGAGGAGCGCGTCCTCCTCGACCCACCGCTCGCGCTCCTCCTCGACCACCAGGAGCGTCGACAGCTCCGACAGCGACATGAGCCGGTCGATGTGCCACTCCGGCGGGAGTTGCCCGAGCGTCGCCACAGTCGCCTCGTGCGACCACAGGAGGAGGTCCTCCCGCGAGCCGAAGCCCGACAGCCACGACGAGATGAGCTCCCGCTGGTCTCGCGAGAGCGTCTCGAGCGCTGGCCGTGTCGGCGACTCGAAACGCGGCGCCTCGAGTATCGACGCGGTCCCCTCCGCATACGGGTCGTCCGTGTCGACGTCGTCCGCGAGGTCATCCCACTCAGTCATCGGCCGACGCACCTCCTTTCGAGGTCGCGTCGTCCGCTAACACGTCCGTCAGCGATTCCGTGTCGCCGTCCTCGAGCGCACCGATCACCTCGTCGAACTTCCGGAGCTCCGTCTCCTCCCGCGCCTGTTTGCGTTCGGCGACGTTGCTCCCCTTCTCCGCAAAGTAGTTCTCTTTGAACCACTCGCGGTCCGCCAGTTCCTCCAGCTCCTCGCCAGCCTGAATCATTTGGAGCACGACCGACCCGAACATCCCTGGCGCCGCGTTGACCTCGCACCGACCTTTGACCGGTCGTGCGACGTACATAGCGCCCGGGACTGTCGCCGCTGCTGCCCCCAGGACGCCAGCGGAGAACACCGCCGCTCCGAGGAGGTAGCCAGCAGAGACGATCCCGAGGAACGCGAGCACTTCAGCCCACGCTACTCCCTCGAGGTAGATCGCCAGCCGGTCGATCGACGTCGCATCGTCCGGGATCTCCTCCGGGTCCGGAGACCGGTACAGGTGCGATATCGACCAGCCCTCCCGCTCGAAGTTGATCGGGTCCGGATCGAACGGGTCGGTGAACACGATCTCGTCGGCCCTCCCCGTCCCGTTGTACGTCACGCTCGCGTCCCCGCCGATATCGAACTCCGGGATCGCTCCGCGGGTCCGTGCGAGGTAGGCGCTAATGCCCTCGAGGACGACTCCCTCCGTCTTCTTACGGCCAGCTCCGCCGACCTCCGCCAGCGGCCACGTCGACGTGTGGATGTCGAACCCGCCCGACCCGTCTTCTTGGACCTCCGGATCGTCGAGCTTGAATTGGATCACCTCGACCGTCCGGGTCTCGTCTCCCCACCAGGTCACGGCGGCGACAACCGTCACGAGCGCCACCACCGGGATGAGTATCCACGGAGCCTCCGCGAGGGTGTTTATGACGTTCTGCCAGCCGAGTAACACCGTCATGAACCCGATCGGGATCGCCGCCGCCCCGTAGAGCCAAATCGGGTATCCCGGACCGGCGCCCGCGTTCCGGTGGAACTGCCGCGCGACGTAGAGGCTCGCGAGGATCACGACCAGCGCCGCACCGAGTACGCCCGCGATCCATAGTGCGAGGTCGCTCCGCGTGTCCACCGCCACCGGCTCCGCCGCCCGCGACGTGTGTATATCAAACGTCCACTGAGCCGACCCCTCCGAGCCCTCAACGAACATCGTGGCCCGCCGCGGCTCGTCGTACGACGCCGCCAGGTCCACCTCAGTCTCCGCGTACGACTGCGGTATCTCCACCGTCGTCTCTCGTACCTCCTGGTTCACCGCCGCTGGCTCGTATCGCACGTTCCCGTCCGCGTCCTCCGTCCGCACCTCTCCGCGTTCCCACGTCACGATCGTCACGTCGAGCTCCTCTCCGCCAGCACCCCAGCCGAAGGAGCCACCGAGGTACAGCGACGATCGTTCGATCGTCGTCCGCGGCTCGAGGTAATCCCACGTCGCCGGGTCGCCGCCGACACCGGCGATACCGCTCGGGACGTAGCGAACCCACAGCGACCCCGCCTGTCCCCACCGACGCGTCGACGCCGGAGCCGCCTCCGACGCTCGCACGCCAGCGTTGTCGAGCTCGTCGAGGTCGTACGGCCCCGTCGCCTCGACCGTTGTTCCGTTCCGTTCCTGGTCGTCCTGTGCCGCCGCCATGCCCGACGCTCCCGCGACGACCAGGACCGCCAGCACCGCGACCACCGCGACCAGAGCGCCGCGAGAGCGTCGCGACATCTACCGGGTTCCCCCGTTCGTCAGCGCCGTCGACGCCACCAAGACGCCGACCACTAACAGGCTAAACCCGACGACGCCAACCTCGATCCATCCCTGGAAGCCAGCGATCGCCAGCGCCCCGAGCGCCAGTTGCGTCACGCCGCCCGGGAACATCGACACGACGTCACCGACCACTCCGAGGAGCCCCGCCAGCTCCACGAACGCGATCGCCACCGCGAGCACCGCGCCCGAGATAACAGCGACCACTCGCCGAGAGGTCTTTCGCGTCGCCTCCGGCGCGTCGACGCTGTCCTTCCGGTAGTTCCGGACCCACAGACCGCCGACCGTCGCGACGCCAGCCAGCGCCGCCACCGCCGCGAACGTCAGCATCCAACTACCGCCTAACATCCCTCTACCTCCGTCTCTCGACCCCCACCCGCATGCGGGGGGCTCTCTCCGTCTCGACTCGCCGTCGTTGTGTGTTTCATAATCTCTCTGATAAGGACCGCCGACTCCGGCGGACCAACTGAATTAGTGCGACCAGCGCCAGGAGGAGCGAAACGACGGTAAACGCCGTCCGAATCTCCGCCGCTGGAAGCCACGATACGTCCGGAGCCGCCGCGACGAGACGCGACAGCAGCAGGTACACGAGACCGCTTTGCTCCGCCGCGACCATCACGATCGCCAGCACGATCTCCCCGCCGTTGATGAGGAGGTCCGCGAGCACCGCGAACACCGAGCCGACTCCTCCCGCGAGGAGCCCGTCGCGAGCGCTCATATGAATCTCACCACCCGGTAGATACCCCAGACGATTCCGGCCACGATCGCCGCCGTTAGCGCGAACGCCAGCGCGGTCACCAGTGGAGCCAACGGTCCCGCGCTGGCCGCGACTCCCTCGACCGTCTCAAGCGGGAGCGCCACCAGCGTCGCCAGTGTCGACCATATCGAGTCCATGTTCCCGAGGACTGCGCTCCCGGATCGCTCGAGCACACCGCGGAACATCGCCGTGATATCCAGCCCGAGCTGCACCGCGAACGTCAGCGCCGACAGGAGCCCGCCGACGAACACTCCGAGCACGATCTCCCGGATGTACCCGCGCGGGTTCGAGAGGAGCGACGACGCTTCCGAACCGAGCGCGAGCGTGTCCTCCTCACCATAGTTGACGTCGTCCGACTCGCGGAGGTCGTCGTCGAGGATCTCTCCGCTACCGGACAAAGCGGTTCACCCCCCACAAGACCAGAAGGACGCTCGCGACGACGATAACTACCGCGGCCGGGAACGCGAAGATACCGAGTGACGGAACGAACGCCGCTGCCGACGCGAACGACGTCGTTATCACCGACTCGCCCGCGACGAACGGCGCCCGAACGACGCCACCGATCGACTCGCCCGCTGCCGTCATGTACGCCACGACACCCGTCGAGACGAGGTTCAAGAAGTCCGCGATCGCGATCGCGACCAGCGTCACGAACGCGCCCGCTGCCGTCTCCGTGAGAGCCGCCCACCGAATCGACCCGTCGTCGATGAACTCCTCCGACTCCGGCGGCTCCGCATCGGGCTCACCTCCACCCCCGTCTAACAGGTTCGTACTCATGGATCTAACTCCGGCGCTCGCGGACCAGTTGTAACGGCGACACGGAGATCCGCCGCAGGAACATCAGGAACAGGAACATCCCGGCGAGTGAGACGCCCATAGCCACCGGGAACGCGAACGGTCCGAGGAGCGCTCCGGTTCCCTCGAGGAACGACGTCGCGCTCGCCGTCGCTCCCGCGTCAGTCACCGAGACCGGCGCGAGGAGCGTCCCGCCGATGAACGTCGACATGCCGCTCGCGAACGCCTGTACCGGCGCGAGAAGCGTCGACGGGATCCCGATGAGGATCTCCACCATCGTAATCGCCAGCGCCGTCGCTCCGCCACCGAACACGACGGCGCGACTGTAGTCCACGACGCCCTCCTCTCGGACTCCGTCCGCGCCCTCGTTGACCACCTCCTGAGCGTCGTAATCTGAACCTGATTCGGAAGTCTCTGAATCACTCATCTTACCTCCCCACTGCGGACGCCGCCCGGCGACGGGCCAGCGCGATCGCGCCGACGAAGCCGGTCACGATCGCCGCTGCCCACCCCCACAGGTTCGACATGACACCCCCGCTCCCGCCGAGCGCCGGCGCGCCACCGCCGCCCGCCGACATCGACATCGCCGACACGATCTCCTCGTCCTCCGTGAGGTCGTAGTGGAGCCCGATCGTGTCTCCCGCGGAGACCGTCGTCGACAGCGTCACCTCGTCACCGATATCCGCGTCCTCGAGGACGCTCGTCGCGTCCGTCCACGAGATATCGTCGAGGTCGTCCATCGTCGGGACCTCCGTCAGATCGTGCGCGTACTCCACCGTCCGGTACACGTCCTCCGGGTGCCGCACCTCGTCGGTCAGCTCTCCCGGCTCGACGACCTCCACCTCGTAGAGACCGCCCGGGAGCTCGAGCGCGCCGACCAGGTGGTACCGCTGGTCGTACGAGCCCCGCTCGACCTCCTCGACCGTGACCTCGAAGTTCGACACCGGCGCCTCCGACGCCCGGATCTCCACATCGTACTCTACGTCCCCGAGCGTCGCGTCCGTGAACTGGTTCGTCAGCGACGTGAGAGAGACGATTCCGGTCCGACCCGTCGGCTCGACCAGCGTCTCCTCGACGACCTCCTCGTCCCCCGTGTCGTACACCTGCCGCGTCCCGAACGACCACTCCGAGTCGAGCTCGAGATTCAGCCCGTGGACCGTCAGCGCCGCGTTCGCGTCCGACACCGAGACGACGATCTCCTCGAGCGTGTCCAGCGTCGACCCGTCGGGGAACTCGCCGATCTCCGTTTGGAACACGACGCCCGACCCCTGCGAGGTCGCGATCGTCGACGCCGCCGCACCGTCGGCGTCCGGGTCGATCGTCGCCGCCACCGACGCGCCGCCCGCGTCGACGACCTCGACGTCCACCGTCGCACCCGCCTCGAGCTGGTCCACGTCGACCACGAGCTGCAAGACCTTCCGCGCCTCTCCCGAGTCGATCGTGAAGTTACTGAACGTCGCCGACTGCGACGCACCGGCCGCCAGCGCGTCCGACTCGAGCACCAGAGCGTCGCCGTCGTCCGAGATAAGGAGGTCGCCCGTCCACTCCTCCGCGTCGAGCGCCGACACGTCCTCCTCCTCGTCGTCCGCGGTCGTCCGCGTCACTCCGCGCGGGAACGCCGTGTACTCCGAGGTGTCGATGAGCGACGGGTGGAACGAAACCGGGTTGTGCGTCTCACCGTCCTCTTCCGGGTCCGGCGCGAGCACGGCGCCGTACTCCGACGTGAGACTCCGCACGTTCCCGTCGTTGTCGACGTAGTCCAACTGTTCCATGTCCGCCGTGTGCTCGTCGGTCCGCCACCGACCGGCGTCGACTCCCGGGAACGGCGTGTACTCGTTCCCGAAGTCCGGGACCAGCCCCGCCTCCTGTGCGGAGACCGTCCCCGCGCCCGCTGCCGCCGCCGCCATCGCACCGACGCCCGCCATGAACACGCGCCGGTTCATGGGGTCGTTGAGCGCGTCCGCTGCCGCTGTAGTTTCTACCTGTTCTCCCTCGTCTGCCGATGTTGCTGACATAGTCTCTGAAAAGTGGGCGTTTCCGCCGCCCGCGGCGTAGTTGCTCGTCTCTCTGAGGTCCTCGACGTAGTCCGCGAACGCGTCGCTGACCACGATCCCGTCCGGATCCCAGGTCATGCGTCGTCCCTCCGGTCGCCTCCGTCAGTCGCTGGTGTTGGTTCGGGATCGGATTCGACGCGGTCTGTCGACGAGCTCGACCCGAACGATATCGTCCCCGTTTGGGTGAGCGTGAGCGCTGTAAACGCAACGACGATGACCGTCTCGGACGCGCTCGGACTCGCGGCCGTGCCGAAGGTAATGTACCAGAACAGCCCGGTCATCGCAACGAGTATCGCGGTCCCAGCGTCGCTGACATCGAAGTTCATGCGCCAGTTCCCCGCATCCGGGTCGGTTCCGAAAGCGCTAGAACAGCGCCGCCGCCCGCGATTAGCGCTCCGCCGGTAACGACCGAGTCACCGAGCATCAGGAGTCCGCCCGCGAGCACCACGAATCCCGCCTCGAGGTCCTCGTCGACGTCAAAATAGCGAGCGACTGCCGTCACGCGTCGCCCCCGTGGTTAGACCAGTCTGTCCACCGCCTCACCTCGCCGTCGGCGGGCTCTTCCCCCGAGCCCGTGTCGTCGTCTTTCATACCTGTCACCGGCCCGCGACACGAGCCGATATAAAAGACGACCCGTCAGCGAGGGGATAAAACGGCAGAACCGAACGGGTGTGAGGGGGTCTTCGCCTAGTTGGTCGCTTGGTGGTTCTTCAGCATGCGTTTCGCCTCGTACTTGGGGATAGCCCACTTCTCCACGACGTACTCGATCTGCCGCTGTGTGACCTCATCCGTAGATTGTTCAGAGTCCATAGCTCAGGAACCCCACGACGCCCGCGATGATCGTCGCCGCGAGAACCCAGAGCGGCGGCGCTATCGGTCCGATCTGCGGATCTTCGCCCGACTCTTGCTCACGGTTCATAGTGCCCCCGTCATCCATACGATCGCGGCCACGACCAGCGCGAGGAAGCCGACCAAGAGGCGGAACCGAACCGTGCTCGCGACCTCGAGGCCCGCTTTGACTCCGGAAAGGAAACCGCGATCATCATCTACAGCGGATTGATCCCGGATCACGCGAATCCCGCCTCCTCGAAGGCGTCGTTTACGACGTCGGGCGTCGGCGCGTTCAGGTAGGGCTCGATCGCCTGGAAGGAGTCCCACCCGCCGACCTGCATGACGACGCGCGGGTTCACCTGTTTATCGACGAGGAGCCGTTGAGCGAACCGCCGACGGAGATCGTGGCTCGACACGTGGTGAAAGTCCTCGTCGCCGGTCGCGTCGGCCGCGCGCTTGGCCGTGCGTTTGACCACCGCCCGGATACCGCTCTCGGAGAGGTCCACGATCGGATCGTGGCGGCCGACGTCCTCCGACCGGACGTACCGGTGGATGTCGCCCTCGACCTCCCGCGGGAGGTAGGCGTCGCGAGGCTTCCCGCCGCTTCCGGTCGTGTCCTTCCCCTCCGGGACGCGGAGCCGGAAGTGGTCGCCGTCGGGAGTCCGCTTCACATGTTTCGGCGCGACCTGCGGGATCTCGAAGGCGCGGAGCCCGACGAATCCGCCGAGCTGTATCACGAGGTCGTCGCGGTGACTCCCCGCGGCGCGGCGGAGCTCCTCGAGGTCGTCGTCCGTGAGCCACACTTTGTGCTGGTCCGGTTTCGCTGTCGCCTCTAAGCGCATACGACCTTCCAAAAGAAGCTATCACTTAATGCGGCAGAACCGAGCGGGTCCACGGCGTGATCGGGGCGGTTTCGAGGGTCTATTTATCGACTTGTATAACAAGTCGGGAACCTTGAAGTATCACCTTACTCAGCATCCGATACATGACACGTGACGGCGAAGTCGACAGCGACGTGAACCCTGCCCTCTGGCAGATCGGTTGGAACTGGCTCTACGTGTTCGTCGGAGCTCCGATCCTCGGGATCGTCCTCGGGTACATGATCGGCGGCGGGCTCGGGTGGGCGATCGGTCTCCTCGCGTTCTTCGGCGGCCCGGCGATCGCGATCGCGGGACTCGCCTACGTCCACATGAACAAGAGCGACGCCCTCGCGGACGGGACCGAAGTCGTGAAGCGCGAGGCGGCGGAGGTCGCCCGTCTCGACGGCGACGAAACTGAGACGTACTCTCTGGTCACCAATATCGGCGACAGCCTTCCGCTCCTCCCGAAGCCGAAACGGGCGGTCGCGACTCTGGTCGTCGATGATGCGCTCCTCCTGGTCCACGACAGCGCCGCGGTCGATCTCCCGAGCCTATCGTGGAGCGTCGGCGACAGCACGAACGAGTTCTACTACGACCAGGTCTCCGGCGTGAACTACAACCCGGTTGAGGACAAGGACGAGGAAGGCGGCACGTTCTGGGTGAACCTCTCCAATGGTAACGGACAGTCGTGGGACACGGTGACGGACGCGAAGGACGCCCTTAGCGCGGTGCAGGACCGTATCCGAGCGTACAAGACTCAAGTAGGAAAGCAGACTGCGTAGCTATTCTCCGTCTGCTTCCTCGAGGTCGTCAGCGTCGAGCTGGCCAGCGAGGTAGTCGCGGCCGCAGCCAGTAATCTCGTAGTAACCGCGTTTTGGTTTGTCTACGAGCCCGTAGTCCGTAAGATCGGAAAGTCGCCGACTGACATGGGTCCGTGATTTGTCGATGTTCTCGGCGATCACTGCCGGCGTGAGTCGGAGCCCACCTTCGAGCGCCTCAAGAATGCGGTCGTCAGTAGGCATCTGCATCCATTCCGCCGGTTTTCGCATGCGAAACGCTGCTCAGAACTGCCAGATAGTCGTGTTGATACGGTCTTTTTGCGATACTTAAGGGTAGCATAAATGTAACCAATTAGTAGAAGAGCTTAATACCCCCGAACCTACAAGTGACATTCACGGACCCTGACTGGTCACTAAGTAGACCTGAAAAGTGCGGGCCGCGCTGGTGGATCAGCTGGCCCGTGTGGGGTTCCGTGAGACAGCACGAAACCCATGTACGGAAACACTACGGGCGGGCTTGAAACCCCCGGCCGACGACGCGCATCGCGCTTTACTACCACTCCCGATCCGCTCGCTGTAATCGTCCGCGCGGACCGCGCCGCGCACGACGTGGCGCAAACCTCGCTCGGCGAGTTTGTCGGAGAGATCGACCTGTATCCCGAGAATCATGATTAAGACTCATAGCGGCAGAATCGGTAAATCAGAGCTTAACGCCCGACGGCACGACCACTTTCAGTTTCACCGAGCGCCTTTGGCCGACCCCCTTTATACGGGGACGGCTCGGTCCGGTATGGTCGAAATCGACCTTGACGAGGAGACGGATCGGTGGCAGTGGCGGTGCCCGGCGGGGCACCGGTCGTGGGAGCCGACGAACTACCACTTCTGGTGCGCTCAGTGCGCCCGGTCGAACGACCGGGACGCCGAGCCGGAGTTCCAGGAGCTTCGGAACGTCCGGACCGATGAGACTTTCGAGCGCGACGAGGTCGAGCTCGTGCGCGGCTCCGACTCCTACCAGAGCCTCCGGGGTGAGGAAGCGTGAGCCCCGCCGGCGATTCCGAGGAGATCGAAGTCGAGATCCGTCGGAACGGGAACGGCTCGGTCCTCGCGTACGCCGACCGAGATCGCGCCGAGGAGGCGTTCGACGACCACCGGCAGGTCCTCCGCTCGCTGTACGAGCTGGTCGATCGGCGCCACGGTGAGAACGGCGAGACGGTCGCCCGCCTCGAGGTGCGTTCGGACGGGCTCGGGCAGATTCTCGTTCGTGACGAGTTCGTGCGGGAGATCGGGACCGATCGCGCCCTCGAGGTCGCGGACGACATGCGATTTCATGCCGACACTCGGGAGTTGGCGACGGACGGCGGTGTCGATCAGGACGAGGGTGAAGGTGAATACCCGATGTACTGCCCCGAGTGCGACGAGATGATCCCCGAGCGCTGGGACCGCTACGACGAGACTTTCGTCTGTCCCAGCTGCGGGTCGAGGACGTACGAGGACAAGGAGGAGTACATCGATGTCCTCCATGGAACGGCGCGGTGGCAGCGTGAAAACGGGTACGAGGTGACAGCATGAGCGGTCAGTCCGACGGAGTTAGTGATCAGTACCCCGAACAGTGGGAGTTTGACGCGATAATGGACGTTGCTGAGCGGTGGGCGATTACCGGTACTGAGGCCGAGAATTACCTAATTGAGGTGGGCTTCTTTGACGAGTGACGCTGACCCCGACGGAGAAGTTACCCACTTCTGCGAGGACTGTGAACACGGTCTAGTCGTTCTCTACGACACGAGAGACGACTTTAGCACGCCGATAGTCTGCGGCGACTGCGGCGCAACGAACACGCGCCCGATCTCGGAGGCTGACCATGGCGAGTGATCGCTCCGGAGACGAAGATCCGCAGCCGGCGCAGAGGTTCGGCGGGCAGGCGATTAGTAGTCGCGTTCGGATCGAAGACGCGCCGTTCACGGTGCAGGTTTACGAGCCCTACCGGGGCGAGCTGCAATTCATTCGGCTCGGGACCGAGAACATCTTTCAGATTCGGGCGAGCGGTGACGACGCTCGCGGGACGGCCCGCGTCGAGATCTCCAACGACGAGCTCGAAGAACTGCACGAGGCGATCGGTGAGGTGTTGAGCAAATGACCGACGGTGTCGAACGCCGCCGCCCCGACTGGTGGGCGTTAGACCCGTGTGTTCACCGCCGCGACGAGCCTGCCTACGAGGTCGGCCACCACTCGATCGTCACCAACCACTACGTCGTCGAGATCACCCGAGAGATCAACCACGGCCCGTACAACGCGGCCGACGAGCTCGGGCTCCGGGTCGAGCACAAACTCAACGAGGTCGTCGACGAATACGACCGCGTCCATACTGACGTGAAGCGGATCGCCCCGATCTACGACGACACTCTCGCCGGTCGGAGGCTGATCTCTCATGTCTGACGACTTAGACGGAGAGATCGATCACCGCGACGGAAGTCGGCTGGAACTCGAAGACCCAGAACACTGTAAGAAGTGCGGAGGCGAACTCCCGACCGGCCCCTGCGACGCGACGGACGATCTCGGCCGGCCGATGATCTGGAGCACCGCCCTCGCCGACTGGGTATCGATCGAAAAATGTCCGGACTGCTGGGCGCGCGAACGGATCGAGGGCCTGATCGCCGAGTCCAACGACCGGTACGCAGGTAGGGTCCCGGAGGTGTTAGCCGATGCCGCCGAGTGAGTTTGCCTGCCGGCAGGTAGACCGCGACATGATGCGTCGGGTGTACCGCGACCTCTGCGATCCGGGAGATCACCATCCGGACTGTGGAGGGCGGGCGTTTCGCTGTCCCCACACGGAGGGCGCAGATGACTGACGACCGTGCGGAATGCGGAGACGAAGATCCGCGAGTGCTCGACCTCTACTCGGGCCGCGGCGGTGTCGGCCTCGCGCTCGACGAGCTGGACGTCGTCCACGTCGGCGTCGACATCGAAGACTACTCTGACACGTACCGCGGCGAGTTCCTCCGCGGAGACGCCTCGGAGTTCGTCGGTGGGGGCTTCGACGTCGTCTGGGCATCGCCGCCGTGTACCGCGTACTCGGACCTCTCGCCGACGGCCTACGGTAGTCGCGAGGCTGCCATGGACGCCTGCCCGACGATCCCCGAGCTCCGCGTTCGCGAGATCGCGAAGGCTGCGGGTGCCGAGTACGTCATCGAGAACGTCCGCGGGGCGTCCCGTGCGGGCCACCTCCGAGACGCCGCCCGCGTGAACGGGCTGGCGTTCGGGAAGCCGTATGACCTCGTGCGGCACTTCGAGACGTCGTACCCGCTCCCGGACGCTCACGAGCCGGGCGACCCGACGGTCAAAGTGCAAACGCGTGAGGGACAGGACCAAAGCGCCGCGTCGCTCGCGGAGGCGAAGGGCGTCCCGGCGTCGTGGGGGAAGCAGGGCGTCCGCTCGGCTATCCCGTCCGAATACGTCCGCTGGGTGCTGTCGTTCTGTCCGACGCTCGACGTCCCTCGTCCGGCGCGTGAGCAGGCGATGCTGACGGAGGTGAGCGCCCTTGCCGAGTGACGATCAACTCACTGAGAAACTTGAGCGAATCGCGGACGCCCTCGAGCTCCAAAACGCGCTCCTCTTACAACTCGTGCAGGACCGGGAGCGCGAACGCGCTCAGGAGCATCCGAACCCGGATCACTCGGGTCGGTCAGACCACGCGACGGCGACCGACGTGGTCGACTCCTACGGCGACCTCTACGGCGGTAGCATCGCCGGGTGGGAGTTCGACCCGGTCAGCGACCAGGTGGAGGACATGGGGGACTCGCGGTGAGCCCGGCCGGTTCCGCGCCCGCGCATCCGTCGGAGCTCTCACCGCGCCAGGCCCGCGATCGGTTCCTCGACAAGCGCCGCATGGAGAACTCGGAGAAGACCATTCGGAGCTACCGGAATCGCCTCACAGAGTGGGTGCACTGGTGTGAGGAGCGCGGTGTGGAGCGCGTCGGCGACCTCTCCGGCTGGTCGTTTGACGAGTACGAGCGGTTCCTCCGCGCGGAGGAGAACGCCCCGGCGACGGTGAAGGGGAAGATGACGGCCGTCTCGCAGCTGGTGCAGTACCTCGAGACGATCGAAGCGGTCGACGACGATCTCGCGGAGAAGGTCCACGTCCCGAAGCTCACCCGGTCGCAGGAGACGAGCGACACGATGCTCGACACGGAGGACGCGAAGGAGCTCCTCGAGTTCTATCGGAACGATCCGGGTCACTTCGGGACCGCTCCGCACGCGGTCCTGGAACTGTTCTGGAACACCGGGTGCCGCCTCGGAGCGCTCCGCGGGCTCGACCTCGGTGACTACGATAGCGACGCCGGATACGTCGATTTCAATCACCGGCCGGAGTCCGGGACGCCCCTGAAAAACGACGAGGAGGGAGAGCGAGTCGTCCGTATCTCGGAGGCGGTCACGGACGCGCTGGATACGTATATCGCTCGCGAGCGATCGGAGAAGCGCGACGACGGAGGTCGCGAGCCGCTCTTTTCAGGTCGGCAGGGGCGCGTCTCGGAGTCGACGATCCGAGCGTGGGCGTACCAGGGGACGCAGCCCTGTCTGTACATGCAGTGCCCGCACGGGAGTAGCCGCGGGAGCTGTAAGTTCATCCAGCGGTCCCACGCGTCGAAGTGTCCCTCCTCGAGGGCGCCGCACCACATTCGGACGGGCTCGCTCACCTGGCACTGCGACCGCGGGCTCCCGATCGAAGTGATCAGCGAGCGCGTCGACGCGGACCCAGACACGATCAAGCGCTACTACGACAAGGCTGATCGGCTCCGGAAGATGGAGGAGCGGCGCGAGGAGTTCACGGCGGATCTGGATATCGACGAAGAGAGCGGCGACCACGACGACGAATCCCAATCATGAACACGACACCGAAAATCGATGTCTCGGCGTACCGACACACCACTGAATCTGAGTTGCGCGACTCCCTCCGGCCCCATTCTCTGCTGCCGCGAGCACATTCGCGAGCGGCAGCAATGTACCGAGGATGATTTGAATCAGGAAGCGTCAGCGATCGTAGTACACAACGTCTCAGGCCCGTTTCTACCGCCGCGAGCGAACTCGCGAACAGTCGGTCATTCTGATAAAGTCAGCGAAGACAAAAGCTCACTTATAACGGGAGAATCCCGTCATCGTCGTCATCCGAATCGTCGTCGGAGCCGCCATCTCCGTCGTCGGTCGAGTCGTCATCTGTCGAGTCGTCAGAGCCGTCTCCGTCGCTCCCGTCGTCCGTCTCGCCCCCTGACCCGTCATCGTCCGTCTCGCTATCAGCTGCGGTCTCATCGTCTTCATCCGACTCAGACCCGCCCGACTCCCGCACCGCGTCGCCCTCGTCGAAGACGTCCGTCTCGACCGTCTCCTCGTAGGTCAGTTCGTCGAGCGGGACCGTCACCTCACCACCGCCCGGGAGCTCGATCACCGCGTAAAACTCGATCCGGAGGTCGCTCACCTGGTGGCCGTGCACCGACTCGTCGAGGTGGGTGACCCACCAGTCGTCGAGCTGTCGGTTCTGTAACGCGGTCGTGAACTCGACCGTCTCCGTGCTCCGCGAGGGGACGACGTACCCCTCCTCGGTCTGCCCGGTGGCCATCTCGACGCCGTTCATCGTGACGTCGTACCCGATCTCGGTGATCGCGTACGGCTCGAGGTTCGGGTTGTACACCACGAACTCCATGTCGATGGGGGTCTCCGAATCGCCGAGGACGCCCCACTCGGCGCGCGTCTCGTTGACGTACAACACGGGGTCGCTCGTCAGCGGGCTGTCGGCGTTCACCGGCCGCGTCTCCTCGGAGTTGAACGCGCCGAGCAGGTCGGTGTCGATCTCGTGGCTCCGCGCGAACGCCACGCTCCGGTCGAGTCGCCCGGAGGTGACGGTCGCGTCGATGTCGACGGTCGTGCGCTCCCCGTTTCGGACGTGGCTCGTCCACCACGGCGGGATCGCGGCGTTCTCCATCGCCGTCTCCAGTTCCACGGTGGAGTTCCCGGTCCCGATCCGGACGCCCTCGCGGCCGCCTTGTGCCATCTCGATCCCGTTCATCGACACCGTGTAGTTCACGGCCACGTCGTCGAGACCGACGCCTACCGGGTTGGGGTTCGAGACGACGAGATCCGTCTCGATCGTCGTCGTCTCGTTCGTGACGTCGCCGAACGTGTTGTCGATCGCCGCGACACCCGGCACGCCGACGACCCCGAGCGCGTACGCGCCGCCGACGGCGGCTCCGACGACGAGGACGCCGCCGAGCGCGATTTTGAGCTTCGAACTCATCAGTCCGGTGACGACGCGACGGAGGCCCATACACGCTCAATCTGATCGCCTCGTAAAATCGTGCCGCTTTGCGATGCGTGCTTATAACACGTCGCCGATACGAACCGGTTCCCCGTCGAGTTCGGGCTCCTCGGCGACGATCTGTAACACCTCGTGGTCGGTGACGTCGCCGTACGCCTTCCCCGTCGCCTCCTCGATCAGCTCTTTTTTCAACTCGAATTTGGTGCCCTCGTAGACGACGTCGACGCCGTCTTTGGTGAACGACAACTCGGTGGTCATGCAGTGGATAGTCGTCGACCGAATAAAAGGGGCGTGAACGGACGAGCACGGAGCCTGCCCTCACGTCGTCGCGCTTGCCGTCGACCGCACACCGCCGTCTCGTCTACGGCGGCGACTTACGCGTCGTCGTCGTCTCCGGCGTCTTTCATCTCGGAGAGCCGCCCGACGAGATCCTCGGTCGAGGCGCCGCCCTCGATGGAGACTTCGCCGTCGTGGTCGTTCTCGTGGACGTTCACTGCGGCGTCGTCGTCGGTGTCAACGTCTTGGTCCTTCTGTTCGCTCTCGTCGTACGATCCAAATCCCATACGCGAGTCTGTCGCGCGGTACTCAAAAGGGTAGTGACCCGGCCGCGTCTCGTGAGGGAGACACACGCACTTGCGACGGTGAAACACGTGCACCCGCGACGACGGGCCTCCGCGCCGTCCGACGGGCGTCTGACAGCCCACACGGTTTATACGTTCGGAGGGAGTTCCACTCGGTGTGTCGCTGCGAGGAGGCAGTCCCATAGACGAGCTCGCGGTCCCGTCCGAGACGACCGTCGAGGAGCACGACCTCGTCACCGACGGCGACGTGCTCGTCGGCGGCCAGTCGACGGTGGAGTTCGGACTCCGCGGTCGAAACGTCGCCATCGGCGAGCGCGTGAGCGTCGAGAACGATATCGAGGCCGAAGGCGACTGCCGACTCGATACGTGGTGTTCCGTCGACGGTAACGTCCTCGTCGGCGAGGACGCCTACCTCGGCGAGCGGGTGACCGTCACCGGCCGACTGATGGTGTCCGGCGACCTCGACATCGGCGACGACGTGTCGATCGAGGAGGGGTTCGAGGCGAACGGCTGGATCGTCATCCGCAACCCGGTCCCCACGCTCGTGTTCTACTTCATCATTCTCTCGCAGCTCCTGCGCGTCGGCGAGACCGACGCGGCCGACGAGCTCGCGGAAGCGCTCGCCGACGGCGACGACGTGCGAGAGCCGCTTCTCATCCCGCGGAGCGCGGAGATCTCCGACGACGCGTGGCGCGTCTCCACGCCCGCGACCGTGGGCGACGACTGTCGCCTCCACGGCAACATCCGCGCGGAGTCGGTTCACGTCGGCGAGCGCAACGAGGTGTTCGGGTCCCTGCGCGCCCGCGAGGGCGTGACCGTCGGCGCGGAGACGACCATCCACGGCGACGTCACCACCCGCGGCGGGACGGTCACGGTCGAGGCGGGCGCGCGGATTCTCGGCGACGTCTCCGCCGGCGACCTCGTCGTCCACGACGGCGCGGAGATCGACGGGACGCTCCGCGCTCGGGGAGAGATGCGACTTATTCAGGAGACCGACGACAAATCGGCGACGGCGGGCGAAGAGAACGACGATCCGGCGGACGAAGCTGAATCGGGGGATGAGGTGGAATCGGAGGATAACGCCGACGACGACGCCGAAGCAACGGCTTCGGAAGCTCCTGAGTCCACCGAATCCACCAAACCGAGTGAGTCCACCGAATCCACCGAGGAGGAAGAAGATCCAGAGGGCGACGAGACCGATTCCGAACTGGACGGCGAGACAGGCGACGATACGCCTGACGACGAAGCGGACGGAGACGAATTGGAGGGCGACAAGTCAGAGGACGGCGACTCAGAGGACGATATCGACTCCACAGATGACGACAGCTCCGCCTCCGTGAGAGACGACGCTCCCGATACGACTCAGGAGGAGGAGTCTGACGACGAGGCACCGGCAGGTGAAGCTTCGTCCACCGGTCTCCGGTCCGACGAGACGGAGATCGCGACGGATGCCCCCGACGCAGACGTGGAACCCACGTAGTCGTCACTCGGACAGAAGAGAGCCGTTACCGGTCCGCGGTCCCGTCGACGAACACGTCCTCGTGGAGCGATTCGCTGACCACGTCCGCGAGCGTTCGCAGGTTCTCCGTGTCCTCTCGATTGTACGACACGAGCGTGTCGAGCGCCGCTTCGTCGCCGCGCTCGTACTCGTGCCAGAGACGGACGGCGTCTCGACCCGACAGATCGGGGCGGTCGCGGTCGATACCGAGCTGTTTCTCGATCGGTTTCAGGCCGCCGGAGAGCCCGATCCGCTTGCAGGGATACATGAGATCGAGGTGCGGCGTGTCGACGTCGATCCCCAGCGACGTCTCGAGGAACGGCACGTCGAAGCGGGCGCCGTTGAACGACGCCAGCAGGCTCGCGTCGGCGAACTGCTCGCGGACCCGCTCGGCAGTGAGATCGTCGCCGGCGACGAGCGTCGTCGTCTCGCCGTCCCGGTGAAAGCTCACGGTCGTCACGCGGTCGCGGTGCTCGTCGAGCCCCGTCGTCTCGATGTCGAAGAAACACGTCTCCGCGCGGAAGTTCTCGTAGAGCCGCCAGCGCTCCCCGCTCGGAAACGTCCGGTCGAAGTAGGCGGAGTCGCCGTCGTCGAGGTGTGTCAGCGCCTCGGCGATGAACGACTCGATCCGGTCGGCGGTGGTCGAGCCGACGCCTCGCACGTCGACCGCGGGATCGAACGATTCCCACGTCGTGACGCCTGCTGCCCAGAGCCGGCGCTCCGTCGACTCGCCGACTCCCTCGACCGGGATGAAACTGTTCTCGATGCGCATACCGAACCGCGGCGACGCGCGGGCAAAAACCCGACGGGAGACGACGGGGCACCGCCGATCGCTGTTTAAGTATCAACGCCGCCAATAACGGCTATCCATGTGCGGCCGATACACCCTCTTCACCCCCGCCGCCGATCTCGCGCCCCGCTTCGACGCCGACTTCGGGGGCATCGAGCCGAGCTACAACTGCGCGCCCGGCCAGCGGCTTCCGGTGATCACCGACAATACCCCCGCCCGAGCGACGCGGATGAAGTGGGGACTCACTCCGTCGTGGGCCGACGAGTCGTTCGGCCTCATCAACGCCCGTGCGGAGACAGTCCGGAAGAAGCGGAGCTTCGCCGACGCCTTCGAACGCCGACGCTGTCTCGTTCCCGCCGACGGCTTTTACGAATGGGTCGACGGCGGCGGCCTCGACGGTGACCGCGGCGGCTCCGGAAAGACCCCCTACCGCGTCGCCTTCGAAGACGACCGCCCGTTCGCGATGGCGGGGCTCTACGAGCGGTGGGAGCCTCCCGAACCGGAGACGACGCAGACGGGTCTCGACGCGTTCGGCGGCGGGACCGACGACGAAACCGGGGGCGACGACGCTGACGGACCGATAGAGACGTTCACCGTCGTCACCACCGAGCCGAACGACCTCGTCGCCGACCTCCACCACCGGATGGCAGTGATCTTGGGTCCCGACGAGGAGGAGACGTGGCTGGAGGGCTCCGCCGACGAGGCCGCCGACCTGCTCGACCCGTATCCCGCGGACGAGCTCACGGCGTACCCGGTGTCGAACCGAGTGAACTCGCCGAGCGTCGACGCGCCGGATCTGATCGAGCCGGTCGGCGGAGAGTGAACGGGCGGACTACCCCGCTGGCTCAGGGCGCGACTAGATCCACGACCGTCTGATCGTCGACGACGACGTTGTACGCGCGTTCGTCGTCGTTCCAGAGGACGAGCCCGTTCTCGACGAAGAGGACCGCACCGTAGTCGGCCGCGGCGAGGTCCCGGTTGAGCGTCGTCTCCCGCGTGCAGACGAGGTAGTGATCGACCGCCTGCGAGCCGTCGCCGACGCGGTACAGCGCGTTGCCGCCCGAGCTGAGGTCGTGGCTGAGCTTCACCGCGAGCAGGTTCACGCGGTCGGTCACGTGGTCCTCTGAATCGGCCATGCGGGCGCAGCGGCCAGCGCTCGCCTGTACGTCGACCCGACGCCGACCGTCTTTCCGGAGGATAGCGTACGCGAACTGGACGTCGACGTTACTGAACTCCCCCGGCTCGTCGGTCGACCCCCGTGCGGCCGCCTCGTCCAGCCGACGCTGGAACGGCGGGACCGCGAGGTCGTCGGCGACGTCGAACGACCACCCGCCGTCCGAGGGGGTCGCGTCCGGCCAGAGCCGCAGCGTGGGTGCGTACGTCTCCACGCCGCTCGTCGGCGTGACGACCGCGCGCTCGACCTCTCGGAGCCCCATCGCGGTGTTCCGGTCGGCGGGCGCGAACGCGACGACGCTGCCGTCGTCCGCGAGACGGTCGAGCGCGGCCTCGACGACCGCGACCGGGTCGGTCAGCTCGGAGAGGACGTTCCCGAACACGACGAGGTCGACGGGGCCGTCGAGGTCGGTCGCGTCGGTAGTGCCCGCGTGCCCGCCCTCGTCGGCGTTGGCGTCGATCCCCAAGAACGCCTCCGCCGTCGTCTCGTGTACCGTCGTCCGGAAGTTCCGTCCCGTCTCGTCGAGCAGCCGGTCGAGCACCTCGGTCGCCGCGCTGGGTTCGATCGCGTGGTACTCGACGACGGCGTCGTCAGGGAGGTAGTCGTGCAACCCCAGCGCCGGGCCGCCGACGCCCGCACCAATGTCGAGGACGCGGAGGGTCCGGTCCACCAGTCCGTTCTCGACGAGGTCGTCGAGGACGTAGCCGACCGTCGCGTAGTAGGCGGGGAGGTGGTAGATCGCGTAACCGAGCGCGGCGATTCGGTCGTACTCGACGTCGTTCTCGTAGAGGTAGTCGGTCTTCAGTCGGCGGATCGCCTCCCGCAGCTTATCACCGGAGTCGCCGCGGTGCCAGTTCGCGCCGAACTCGCGAACGAGCAGGTCCTCGACGGCGAAGGCGTACTCGTCCGGGAGCCGGTCCGGGTGCCAGCCGGGGTCCGGGATCGGTCCCTCCTCGACGGGCTCGAAGCGGCCGTCCTCGCGCTCGCGCAGCCGGAGGTCGAACGCCTCCTCGCGGAGCGCCTCGCGGACGACCGCCGGGTGCGGCGTCCCCTCGATGTACTCCGATATCTCTTCCGGGTCGATCGGGCGGACGTTACGCAGGTAGTTGGCGTTGTCTCGAACGGCGTCTCTGTCGATCATGTGCTCATGTTGTCGTGCGGCGTCGTCGTGTTCGTCTCACTCGTCTCACTCGTGTCGCTCCCGCAGGGTACCCGTCTCACTCGTGTCGCTCCCGCAGGGTACCCGTCTCACTCGTGTCGCTCCCTGCCCTCGCGGTCGCCACGGGCCGCCTCGTACAGCGCCGCGAACGCCTCCGCGTCCGCCTCGGCGATCTCGCGGGCCGCCTCGGCGACGTCGTCGGCACCGTCGAAGGCGCGCTGGATCTCGGCGTACACCGCCGGTGACCCTTCCGTGACGGTGTCGGCGACGTCATCGAGGGCGGCAGAGACGGGCGTGTGGAACTCATCGCGCACCTCGTCACCGGCGAGGCGCCACGCGAGCACCGCCGCGTGCGCTCCGGCCTGCACCGTTTCCATCGCCGCGTCGTGCTCCTCGGCGGTCGTCTCGAACACGTCGTTGCCGCCGGCCGCAATCGCGGCCGACACCTCGTCGAGCGTCGGGCCACCGGCATCGACCACGCAAGCGACGTTTCCGGGGACGCGCGGCGGCGCGAACAGCGGATGGTAGCTCGCGCGTTCGAGGTCGGGAGCGTGCTCGCGCATCGCCGCGATCGCCGCGGACATCTCGCCCGAAACGTCGAATATCGCGTTCCTGGCCCGCGGTGCGTACGCTTCGACCGCAGCCGGTACCGCCGACATCGGCACCGCGAGACAGACGGCGTCGTGCGTCGTCTCCGCCTCGACCGGGAGCGCTTCGGCGCCGGCTCGCGAGGCGGCCGCGCCCTCGGCGATATCCGGATCGCGGTCGGTGAACGCCACGGCGGCGTCGACCGGCGCAGACCCCGACGAGACCGTGTCGGCGACCCACCGGCCGATCTCGCCCGCACCCACGACGAGTAGATCCATCGGTTGCGCGAACAGAGGGCTCGCGAGCCTTAAAAGGGCTCGACTCAGCCGTCCCAATCGCCGGGAGACCGCGACGGTCGGTGATCCGCCGCCTGCTCATCCCCCCGTGCTCGCCCGTCCGAGCGCGCTGTTTCGGGGGGCGACCGCCCGTACCGCCGGTAACAGCGCCACGGCGATAGCGAGCTCGAGGCCGCCGACCGCGAGAAACGCGGGGGTGTACCCGAACGCTTCCGTCGCGGTGCCGCCGACGAGGAAGCCCGTGAGGAAGCCGAGCGACCCGAACACGTTGAATAACCCCATCGCCGCGCCGCGGGCCTCCGGGTCGACGAGGTCCGTCACCAGCGCCATCGTCGCTGGCGCCATCAACGCGCCACAGACGCCGACGAGGGCCATCAGCCCGGCCGCCAGCGGGTAGGTCGGCGCGACGCCGACCCCGATCGTGACGAGACCGTACGCGAGCGAGCCGAGGACGACCGGATAGAACCGACCGATTCGGTCAGAGAGCGCCCCGAACGGGGCCTGCAACAGCGCGAACGGGACGAAAAACAGCGCGAGCGTCGCGCCCGCCGCGGTCGCCGAGAGCCCGAACGTCGCGGGGTCCTGAAAGTAGTACACGCCGACCAGCGCGAAGAACCCGGCAGTGAGCCGGTCGACGAACCCGAACGCCAGCGGAACGAAGAGTCCGGGCGTCTCCCGCGTCCGGGCGAGCACCTCCCGGAATCCGACGTCGTCGCGGCTGTTGCGTCCGGCGTGAGCGTCACCGGTGTCGCGGGTGTCGTCCGCGCCGGACTCGGGCCCCTCGCCGACGGTGACCGCGAGCAGGCCAGCGGTCGCGAGCACCGCCGCTCCGGCGTACACCGGGTAAAAGGCCGAGAGGTCCGCGAGCGCGCCCCCGGCGACGGAGCCGATCGCCGCGCCCAGCCCGATCGCGAGCCCCGCGACCCCCATGTTGCGCCCGTTGCCGCCGCGTAGGTCCATCAACAGCGTGATAGCGAGCGAGAACGCACCGATGGTGAGCGCCCCGCCGACGACGCGGACGAAGAGCGCGGCCTCGAAGCCGAGCCCGAGCGACGGCAGGGTCGCGAGCGCGAGGTACGACGCCGCCCCGCCCGTCGCACCGATCACGATGAGTGGAACGCGGCGGCCGATCGCGTCGCTCACGGCGCCCCAGACGACCGCGAAGGAAACGAAGGCGCCGAACTCAGCGACGAGGAACCACATCCCCGCGTTGATTCCGCCCGGCGCGCCGAGCGCGACGACGAGCTGCGGCACCCCCGGGTACAACAACACCTGCGAGATCAGCACCGCGAGCACGACCGCTCCGAGTCGCCGACGGACTCCGCGGTCGTCGTCGGTCATTACTTATAAATCGCCCCGGACGGGCAAAAGACCGACGCTCGCTGTCGGCGGTTCGGTCGCCGTCCTGGCCTACAGTTCCGCGTCGATCGCGGCCATGACGGACTCCGCGGCGTACCCTTCCTCGACGGGGCTGCCGTTGACGAATATCGTCGGCGTTCCGCTGACGCCCATCGATTCGCCCTCTTCTCTGTCGCTCATTGCCGCGTCCTCGTAGGTCGCGAACTGCGCGTCTGCGAGCGCCGCGCAGGGATCGGCACCGGCGGCCTCGGCGGCGTCGCCGATCGACTGTCCGTCGTAGCTCCCGTGCGACTCGTAGACGGCCGACGCGAACGCGAAGAACGCGTCGTCGCCCTCGCGCTCGCCGACGCCCCGCGCCGCGCTGGCGACGGGGACCGCCCACGCCTCGTCGACTGGGATCGGAAAGTCCCAGTGTTCGTATCGGACCTGTCCCGTGTCGATGTACTCCTCGCGGATCGTCGGGAAGTGGTCCAGCTTGTACGTCGCGCAGTGCCCGCAGGTGAAGTCCTCGAACGCCCGCACGACCACGTCGGCGTCCCGGTCGCCGATGACGGGTCGATAGCTCTGGTCGGCGTCGGCCGGCTCGCCGAGCTCGCAGTCGTACGCGCTCGTGTCGAGATCGGTTCCGCCGCCTCCGCCGCTTCCGCCGCCGAGACAGCCAGCGACCCCGGCGACGCCGGTTACCGCTGCGCCCGCGAGCAGGGACCGTCGCGTGTGCTCCATATCTCACATCAGAATGGAGCGCACTTAACCGCACCGCGACCGCCGTCGCGTCGAGGAGCGGCAGAATCGACGGGAAAAAGAAGCTCCCGATCGCGACAGAACGCTTTTGCCGTCGCCTCGCAACCGTTCGGTATGAGCGACTGGGATCTCGACCTGCGGGACGCCGAAGCGCAGATGGACGAGGCGTTCGCGGCAGACGGGGACGTCGTCCTCGGCGTCCTCGACGGCACCACCGACCCCGAGGAGTGGGTCCGCAGCGTCGACTACGGCAACACGCTCGTGTTGTCAATCGACGGTGATCTCAACGAACTCGCCGCCGGGTTCGCTCGCGAGATCAAGGACATGGACGGCGAACTGATGCACTTCCGCGGCTTTCTCGTCGTCACGCCGCCCGGCGTGAGTATCGACACGGACCGGCTGAGCTCGTAGCGGGTCGACTTCGTTCGTCGCCCGCGTTATCTCCGCCGTCGTTTTGAGTGTTGACCCGAGCACAAGAGGTATGTCATCGGCGTGAGATTGTGGTCGTATGAAAGCCGTCGTACTCGCGGGTGGCTACGCGACAAGACTCTGGCCGATCACCGAAACCCGACCCAAAATGTTCCTCCCGGTCGGCGAAAACACCGTCATCGACGAGATATTCGAGGACTTCGAAGCCGACGACCGCGTCGACGAGGTGTTCGTCTCGACGAACGAGCGCTTCGCCGACAGCTTCGATAGATACCTCGCCGACAGCCCGTTCGAGAAGCCGACGCTCTCGGTCGAGGAGACCGTCGAGGAGGACGAGAAGTTCGGCGTCGTCGGCGCGCTCGCACAGCTCGTCGATCGCGAGGAGGTCGACGACGACCTCATCGTCGTCGCCGGCGACAACATGATCAGCTTCGATCTGGCCGACTTCACCGACTTCTTCGAGTCGAAGGGGACGCCGACGCTGGCCGCCTACGACGTCGGCTCGAAGGAGCGCGCCAAGTCGTACGGGCTCGTCGAACTCGACGGCGACGAGGTCATCGACTTCCAGGAGAAGCCGGACAACCCGAAGACGACGCTCGTCTCCATCGCGTGTTACGCGTTCCCCGCCGACACGCTCCCCGACCTCGACACGTACCTCTCGGACGGCAACAACCCCGACGAGCCGGGCTGGTTCCTCCAGTGGCTCCAGGAGCGCGGCGCGGTCCACGCGTACACCTTCGACGGGGCGTGGTTCGACATCGGCACCGCCGACAGCTACCTCGACGCGGTCGAGTACGCGCTCGAGGGCGGCACCCTCGTCGCCGACGACGCGACGGTCGAGAACTCGCGGCTCGGTAACGTCGTCCACGTCATGTCCGGCGCGACCGTCACCGACTCGAACCTGGAGCGTGCCGTCGTCTTCCCCGACGCGACGATCACCGACTCGGACATCCGCAACTCCGTGATCGACGAGGGCGTCACGCTGGAGGGCGTCGACCTCTCCGGCGCGCTGATCGGCTCGTACACCTCGATCACCGAGGGCGACGAGTTCTAGCGGCTGTTTCGCAGGCCTCTCCGATCTTCTGTCACCTCGAATCCGCCGGGCTCTCCGAACCCGCTGATCCCGCCGAGCGAGCGGTTTGCTTATGTGTGTGATGGTAACAGTCGAGCGCGGCGTCCTCGCCGTCGCTCGTCGGGTCGAAACACACCCGTCGGTACCGCTCGTTATCGAGCAGGTTGACGACGAATCCGCCGGTGTGACGCGACACCGAGTCGTAGGGATCACCGCAAGTGGGACAGGTCGACGGCGGGTCATCGGGGACGTGCATAGCTGGCGAAACAGCGCGTACCCTACTCACGAAGCGGGAGCGTAAAACGGGTTCGTCGAGCGAGGTCGGCGGAGCCGGTACGACTGGCAGACAGGGATCTCAGGACCCGTTCGCGCTCTCGCCACCGCCGCTCTCGACGCCGAGCGCGTCGAACAGCTTCCGGCGGACGGCCTCCTCGGTGAGGTGGAGGAGCGTGTCGCGGTTGTCGCCGCTCGATTCGATGCCGGTGAAGATGCCGAGCGGTATCGACAGCGACCCCTGCGTCGAGTGACCGGCCGCGTCGCCCATCTCGGAGAACGCCTCGTCGAGCACGTTGCCGATGTTCAGCCTGATGTCCTTCGAGCGCGCCGCGAGATAGATGGTGTCGTCGGCGATTCCCAAGACCGCGGTCGTCGTGATCCCCTCCAAGTTGAGGAGGTGTTGAGCCGCCTGCGCCAGCGCCTCGCGGTCGCGAATGAACCCGGCCGTCGAGAAGAGGTGACTCCCCTGCACCTCGCGGTTCTGGATCGCCTCCGCGAGCACGTCGAGCGTCTCCGGACTCATCGAGGGCGACTCCACCTGTTCGAGCGTGTCGTGGTTCGCGAACGGGTGGAGGTACGCGGCCGCGGTCAGGTCCGCAGGCGTCGTGTCGCGCTTGAAGTCGAGCGTCTCCGCGCGGATCCCGTACAGCAGGGCAGTCGCGACCGCTTCCGTCGGCGATTGGTCGAACTCCTGGAGATACTTCGTGAGGATCGTCGACGTCGAGGAGACGTTCGTCCGCACGTCGACGAATCGCGCGTCGAACGGCACCTCGGCCTCCATATGGTCGAGATAGATGTCGATGTCGCCGTCGAAGTCGAAGTCGCCGTCGGCCGACTTCGCGAGGTCGACTGCCGCGACGGTCTCATACTCGGAGAGCGGGGCCGCGTCCGCGCGAGAGACCAGATCGATACCGAGCAGGTTGACGAACGCCCGGTTCTCTTGATGACCGACGTCCCCCGAGTAGATGATGTCGGCTTCGACACCGAACGCGTCGGCGATCGCCTGAAGGGCGGTCGCCGACGCGATGGAGTCGGGCTCCGGATTGTCGTGGGTTAAGATCGCCATCCGGCCGCCTCCCTCCTCGATGATCTCCGCCAGCTGGCGGGCCATGTACTCCAATTCGCCCGTTTCGAGCGACTGGAGGGCGCTGTCGGCGATCACCGTCGACGGGTTAATCACGACGTCTGCGCCGCGGTCGCGGAGTTCGTCCTCGCTGACCGGGTCAGACGCCCTGACGACCACGTAGTGGTCGCCGCCGGTGTCGCGTACGGCCGAGACCGCGGCCTTGTTCGCCTCAACGTCGCTCGCGAGGATGAGCACGATGTCTCGGTCTGCGAGCTCATCGACGACATCCGCCTCGGAGATGTCCTGAACGCGGGCGTTGAGGTCCTGATCGCGAAGCGCCTCCACGCGGCTCTCGTCGCGGTCGAGGATGAGCACGTCCTTGCCGCGATCGGTCAGTTCCTCGGCGACGGCGTGGCCGACGCTTCCACAGCCGAGGATCGCGTATCGCGTCCGTGCGGATCCGGATACCCCACTACTCATTGCCGTGATTTCCGCGGGACGACACTTAACGAGTGCGCTCTCGGCGTGCGAGCGTGGAGAAACCGAGTCCGGCCACGATTCGTATACCCGATCACGACCGCCGAGAGTCGCGGAATCGGCGCGAGAGGAGCCGATGTCGGCGCTACGCGCTCGCCTCGACGGCCTGATCCGACTCGTCTCGCGCCGTGTTGTCCCTCCTACGCGCTCGGCGTCGGTTCCGGACCAGTCCGATGGCCAGCATCACCGCCCCGAGTCCGCGGGCGATGAGATCGTTCGAGAGGGTGTACAGGGTCACGTCGAGACCGACGAACCCGAGCGCCGTCCCGAGCGGCAACAACACCATCCCCGGTACGGACAACAGGACGGAGGCGGCGAGGAGCGAAGCGCGCGACCCGGACCGCACGTCGGTGTGGTAGAACCCGATGATCGCGACCCCGAGGGCGTACACGCCAGCGAAGGTGGCGACGACGGGGGCGGCGACCTCCGGGAGGAAGAAGCCGAGGTCGGTGATGTCTGCGACCGTCAGGATCGATCCCTCGCCGTCCCGCGTCCGCAACAGGAGGATCCCGGGCGAGAACACGAACGCGAACGGAACGAGGATCTTGTTCAGCGAGAGCAGAAACGCCTTCTTCCCGGTCTCGAAGGGATCGGACTTCGCGATCCCGGCCGCGGCGTAGGCGGCGACCATCACGGGCGGCGTCACGTCGGCCATCAGTCCGAGGTACAACACGAACAGGTGGACCGCTAAGATCGCGATGCCGAACTCCGGCAGGACGGGGCCGAGCAGCACGACGATGATGATGTACATCACCGTCGTCGGCATCCCCATCCCGACAATTACGGCCGCGAGACCGGCGAGAATCAGCAGGATCACGAGCGATCCGCCACTCACGTCGATGATAAGCGCCCGGAGGCTCCCGCCGAGTCCGGTGATCCCGATGACGCCGGGAATGATTCCGGCGGCAGCGACGGCCACCACGACGATCGTCGCGGTCTGTGCGCCGTTGTCCATCGATTTGAGGACGAACGACGTGAACCGACCGGTCCGGGAAGAGGCGATCCCGAAGCCAGTCCGTTCGTCGAACCACAACGCGGCCTCGTCGACCTCGTCATCGAGGTTGAGCAGCGGCGCGTCACCGTGCGGATCGGCGAGGAGGAACGCGACGCTGATCGCGGTCACGATAGTGGGGAGCGACGCGGCCGCCTCCCGGAGCGCTCCAACGGCGCCTATGGTAGCCGATTCAGCGCCGTACACGAACTCGATCGGCGTCACACCGGCGTAAAACAGCGAGACGGCGAACAGGACGTATCCGCCTGCGATGCCACCGACGAGCGCCGGACCGGTTCGCTCGTTGTAGGCGGCGACCATGGCGATAAGTGCCACCGTTGCGGCGATGGTCAGCCATCCGGCCCGGCCGACCGAGAGACGGGCGATAACGAGGTAGTACAACAGGAGCCCGAGGGGGACCAGATAGAACCAGCCGCGCCGCATGTGCGGCCCCATGTCGAGCAGTTCCGAGCGGCTCAGTCCGCCGATCCCCTCCTTTGCGGCCTCGAAGTGGACCATCACCCACATCCCGAAGAAGAAGGCGATGGCGGGCAGCGTCGCCGCGATGACGACGTCGCGGAACGGCGTCCCCGTGTACTCGACGATGAGGAACGCCGCCGCGCCCATCACCGGCGGAAGGATCTGTCCGCCGGAGGAGACCGACGACTCGACCGCTCCGGAGAACTCCGGCGAGTAGCCGGAGCGTTTCATCAGCGGGATCGTGAGCGCTCCCGTCGTGACGGTGTTCGCGACCGACGAGCCGGACAGCATCCCCATGAATCCCGAGGCGACGACGCTCGCCTTCGCCGGGCCGCCCTTCCGGGTACCGGTGATCGAATACGCGAGGTCGATGAACCACTTCCCCGCGCCCGACATCTCCAGGAACGCCCCGAAGAGGATGAAGATGTAGATGAATCGCACAGAGACGCCGACGGGAACGCCCAGTATCCCCTCGACCGTGTACCAGAGGTTCTGGACGATCTGATCCCAGCGGAGCTGCGAGGTGGCGAACGTTCTCGTGACCGGCAGGTCTCGGGGGAGCAGGTAGCCGTACTTCGCGTACAGGAGGAAGAGGCCGACAAGCAGGGTGAGGAGGAGCCCGAGCGCCCGCCGGGTCGCCTCCAGCACGAGGAGAATGGCGAGCACGCCCATCAGATAGGCGAAGGTGTACTCGGCGAGCGGACCCACCTCCAGCGGTGCAAAGATCGGGTATACCTCGCCCAGCGTCCCTGCGCCACTGAGTCCGCGTACCCGAATCACGTTCGTGATCTCGTCGAACTGGGTGACGTAGTAGGCCGTGGGGAACGTTGACAGCAAGATCAACGCGAGATCGGACGGCGTGATGCGGTTCGATTCCTCGTCGACGAACACCCACCAGACGACTCCTCGAATTCGGTCCGCGACCCGCGTCACCGGAGACTCGCCGAACCGGTCCCGGAGTGCGGGCGGAATCGCGGCGATACGTCGGGTGAAGACGCCGCTTCCGGTCGATCCCGGGAAGAGAAGAAACGCCATCACGAGCGCGAAGTTAACGTGAATCGCCCGTATTTGCAGCGACGCCAGCGAGCCGATACGAATGGTGTCGAGACCCGGAATCGTGAACTCGAAAATGAACCCGCGCGCGCCGATCCACAGCTGAAACGCGGAGAAGGTGATGCCGACGAGCGCGACGGCAACCACCGCGGCGCCGGTTAGCGTCCGGCGCTTGTCAATTTCTTCGAACACTTGTTCGGCTGTTTCGCTTCCCTCCGGATCCGGTTCGACCGTTTCAGATGTGTTCGTCGTCACAGTTGTGTCATCCTCCCGTGTGTGGTCCGTCTCCCTCTCGAAACGCCGGCCAGCGTCTGTTGACCGGCTGCGTCCCGTCCGGCGGCGTGTCCTCTCTTACAGCGGTGTCGATATCCGCCGCTCGACCGTCAGTTCGACCGCGCCGTACCCGCTCAGCGCCGCGACGTCGTACCGCTCGTCACCGACGATCAGGTCGTGGTCCGCGACGGCACCGGTTTTGAGATGCAACGTAGCGTACTCTTCCGGTGGAGGTTCATATACGTACCGCCCGTCGCGTTCGGTCACCTCAGCTTGCGAGGGGAGCCCGGCTCCGAACGAACTGAACTCCATGCGGGTCATGACGAGCGTTTCGTCCCCGGCGACGTACACGTCGCGAACGAGCGTCTTCTCGACGCTGTGAGTGTACTCGATCACGACCTCCGTGTCGTCGTCGAGCGGAACGGCCACCAATTCGGTGCCGTCGCTTCCGGTGACGACGAGCGTCGGCTCACTGGCGACCGCGTCGGCTGCGCCGACCGCAAAGGCGATCGGTACGAGGATCGCGAGGGCCGCCGCGACGAGGATCCCGCCGCGGACGAGTCGACCTCGCGACCGGGAAATCACGCTAGTTGAAGTAGCGGTCCGCGCCCTCGTGCAGCTCGATGGACATCCCGTCCTGCGCGGAGTCGGCGGTGATGAAGTCGGTCTTGATCGACAGGCGGTCGAGGTTCTCGAAGATGGCCTCGGTGACCGCCTCCACGGTGTCAGCGGAGAACTCCTCGCGGGTCGCGATCATCGCCTGCACCGAAACGGTGTTGACGTCCTCGTCGATCCCCCCGTAGGTCCCGGCAGGGATGGTGTCGTCCGCGAACCAGGAGGCGTCGTCGCGGGCCGCCTGTCGCTCTTCGTCGGACATATTGAGGATCTGCACGTCGGTCGTCGTCGCGATCTCCTCGACCGCGCCGACGGGCCAACCGCCGACGACGAACGCCGCGTCGACGTCGCCGTCGCGGAGCTGGTTGGCCGCCTGCGTGAAGTCCGTGTTCTGCTCGTCGAAGTCGTCCGTGGTGAGTCCGGCCGCGGATTCGAGGATCTGCAGGGCGTTCACCTGCGTCCCGCTGCCGAGGTCGCCGGTGTTGACGCGCATGCCCTCCAGGTCGGAGAGCGACTCGACGCCCGCGTCCGGGTTGAGGAGCACGTGGATCGTCTCCGGGTACAGCGTCGCGACGCCGCGGAGGTTCTCGATCGGGTCGCCCTCGAACGCCTCGAGTCCCTCGCCGTTGCGGGCGAAGTAGGCGATGTCGTTCTGGATCATCGCGAAGTCGGCGTCGCCGTTGCCGAGGCTGCCGACGTTCTCGACTGACGCGCCGGTCGAGGAGACCTCGACCGGGTAGTCGGTGTTGTCCTCGATGATGCCCTCGAACTCGCCGGACAGCGGGAAGTACGTCCCGCCGGTCCCGCCGGCGTGCCAGCGGATAACGTCCGTCTGACCGCCGTTACCGTTGTCGTCGCCGTTGTCGTCGTCGGTGCCGTCGTCGCCGTTGCCGGTGCCGTCGTCGTCGCCGTTACCGGTGCCGTCGTCGCCGTTACCATCGTCGTCTGCACAGCCTGCGATTCCGATGACGCCCGCTGCTGCGGCTCCGCGAAGGAGCGTTCGGCGGTCGACCCGCTCGCTGATTAGGTTGTCTGACATACGACACGTAGTACACCACGACCATTCATAACGGTTTCCCTACATAGAGACAATGTCCGGATCGATCGGGTGATACGGAAGCTGCCGGAGGATCGTGCGCTGCGGACGGTGACCCTGCGCCGCCGAATGAAAAGGTCTTTTAATGGGACAGCGGTACGATTCAGTGAGGGCCGGTAGCTCAGTTAGGGAGAGCGACGGACTCTTAATCCGTCGGTCGCGTGTTCAAATCGCGCCCGGCCCGCTTTCTGACGGACGGATACCGAGTCGGGTCAATAGCGTTTGTCTCATTGCTATACCCCTGGGTATACATCGAACCGTCCTGAGAAACGCACAACTAGCGTCAGTATTTGTTTCGCACGTGCGCTTCGCAACGCACCACTCGGACCACAGCGTAGTCGATACCAATTGGGCTACATCCGATTCCGACTGAATAGTATACCCATCACCGAGAGACAGGCCACGCGTACGGCAGCCAACCGGAAAAATACGAACGTGAGGAAACGGGTTAGTTACCCGTCCTCAGGAGTTTCTGGCTGTTCCTCGTCGCTGTCGTCTTCGCTGGAGCCGTCTTCTTCATCGTTCTCATCGTCAGCGTCGTCGGCGTCGTCACCGTTCTCATCGTCTACTCCATCGGAGTCGTCTGCGTCGTCGGAGTCGTCTGCGTCGTCGGAGTCGTCTGCGTCGTCGGAGTCGTCTGCGTCGTCGGAGTCGTCTGCGTCGTCTGAGTCATCAGAGTCATCAGCGTCGTCCCCGTCGCTCGGCGGTCCTTCGCCGGGCGTTTCGATCATGATGATCGCGTCCTGTCCGAAGTCGTTCGAGAAGACGCTGTGGATGTACGTTCCCGGGGGGCCCGTAGCCCTTATCTCGAACTGAATCTCAGTCGAGCTCTCGCCGTCGATCTCGACGTTTCGAGTCTCCACGAGGTCACCGTCGAACCGGAACTGGACCGGCTGTTCGACGGCGAAGTCGTTGGGGTTCGAGACGGTGGCGGTCACGGTAACGTCATCGCCCACATTCGCCGACTCGGGTGCGGTGAGGTCGGTGATCTCGAAGGAGTCGATCTCGTCCACAATCATGACCTGAGCCGGCTGTCCCTCGTCGCGCGTGTACACGCCGTGGATGTACGTATCGGAGTCGAGGTCAGACGTGTTGACTTCGGCGGTGAAACTGGTCGATTCCCCGGCATCGAGCGTGATTTCCTCACGAGCCGACACGGCACCGGCGAATCGGTACTCCACGGTCTGCGTGTCCGCCTCGTCGTTGGGGTTCTCGATGGTCGCGTTGACGTTCAACGTGTCACCCCGTTCGACGGCTCCGGGGGCAGTCAGATCAGCCACGACGAACGACTCGCCGGTGGTCTGCGCGGCTTCGACGGTAACGTTCGCCGAATCGGTGACCGCCGTTCCGTTAGCGAGGTACGGACCGTCCTCGGACCCGTCGGTCGCGACGAAGTCGTAGGTCTCGTTCGCGTTCGTATCGCGGTGCGGCATCGCGATTAGCGTCTCGTCTTCGGTCAGCTCCGTTTGGTCGAACGTCGCTCCCGGAACGCCATCGAACAGCGTGACCGTTACGTCCTCGTTCTGTCCGGGATCAAGATACTCCGAGACACCGATCACGCTCCCGGTAACCTCTCCGTCGAGCAGGCTATCATCGTGGATCACCACGAACCCGCCGTCGGACATGTTCACGGAATCAACGGTGACCGACGTGCCGTCAGTCATCTGATCGGAAAACGATACCGTCGCGTCGTTACCCGCCGGAGAGTCGACCTGTGGCCGGGGGTCTTGAGCACCGACCATCCCCACCACGGAGGTCATCATCACCGCTGCCAGTACGACCGCGATTAGTTTTTTTGTTGCAACTTCCATGCGTACAAGTACTCGTGTCCCCGCTCAAAAAGTGTATCTCAACTTTCATGAATGGGTGACAGTCCGGATCTGCAGTGAATGAACAAATGTCTGGTAATCAGAATGAACGTTCCCCGACGCATTCCGTGAACGACCGACGCGTTCGTCGAGACTCGCCCCGTCGACCCGGCCGTCTCCTCCTCGACGCGACCTTTTATACTCGCCGTCGACGACGGGCCGTCCATGGGAACACTCGACGACACGACGGCACTGGTAACTGGCGCGAGTTCCGGTATCGGGGAGGCGACGGCGCACGCGCTCGCGGAGCGCGGCGCGAACGTCGCCCTCCTCGCTCGCCGCCGTGAGGCATTGGAGGCGGTCGCACAGCGGCTAGAGGCCGACTACGACGCGCGAACCATCGTCGTCGACGGTGATGTCCGCGAGCGCGAGACAAGCGAGACGGCCACCGAGGCGGTCACCGAGCGATTCGGTGGGCTCGACGTGGTCGTCGCCAACGCCGGCGTCGGCCGCGGAAGCGACGTGGAGACGATGACCGACGAGGAGTACTTCACCATGCAAGAGACGAACGTCGACGGCACGTTCTTCCTCACGCGAGCGGCGCTTCCATATTTGACAGAGAGCGAGGGAACGCTCGTGGTCGTCGGCAGCTTCGCGGGTCAGTTCCCGCGCTCGTTCAACCCCGTGTACGCCGCGACGAAGTGGTGGGCACGCGGCTTCGCTCACAGCGTCGCGGCGCAGGTCGGCGACGAGGGCGTCGCCGTCTCGGTCGTGAACCCCTCGGAGGTTCGGACGGAGTTCGGCAGCGAGGACGGCCAACCGTTCGAGGAGCGCTTCGAGCCCGGCACCGTCACCGAACCGGAGGAGGTCGCAGAGGCTATCGCCTTCGCGGCGACGCGTGAGGGGTCATCTGCACAGGAGATCGATCTCTACCGGCGAGATAAGTTCGCGGAGAACCTGTGAGAGTCGTCGCTACGAGACCGTAGCCGCTCACTGTTCGGGTTCGATCGGCGTCCCGCACTCGGGACAGTCGTCGGCGGCACGCGAGACGGCGAGGTCGCAGTTCGGGCAGAATCGACGATCGCAGGCGGCGTTTCCCATGACGAACCACAGTCGTCGCCGCAACAAAAAATCCGAGGGACGACCGTTGGCGGCGGGAGCGAGATCCCTCGAATCGAAACCCCTTTTGAACCGCTTCGCGCCGATCCGGTGTGAGCAACGCAGACAGGCGGTCGCAGTTCTGGGCCCTCTACGTCACCCGATTCGCCGAGGGGTTCGGGTTTATCACCCTTATCACGCTGCTCGGACCGTACATCAACACGCTCGACCCGCAGGCGACGACGATGCTCGGCCTCTCCGTCTCCGCCGGGTTCGTTATCGGGATGTACACGACCGGCTTCACGCTCGCGCAGACCGTCGCCGTCGTCCCGCTCGCGTGGGCCGGCGATCGCTTCGACAAGCGGACCATCTTGCTTTGGGTGCTCGCGGTCGGTGCGGGCGTCTACGCGCTGTTCCCGCTCGTCGACTCCTCCGCGTCGTTCATCCTCATCCGTGCGCTTCAGGGAATTGTCGTCACCGGTGCGGGACTCATGACGCTCTCGCTGGTCGGGCAGATCGCCGACGTCGGCACTCGCGCCGACAAGATCGGAAAGGCGAACGCCGCCTCGTTCGGTGCCTCGATCCTCGGGTCGCTGTCAGCCGGCGGGATCTACGACGCCGTGGGCTTCGGTCCGGTGTTCACGATCATCGCGGCGCTGATGGTTCTCGCGTGGATCACGACGTGGCTGTTCCTCGACGCCGACGAGACGCGCGTCGAGGGATTCCCCTTTTCAGACCTCGCCGTGAACCGTCGGCTCATTACCATTTCGACGTTCCGCGCCCAGTACGCGTTCGCCGTCACGATGGTTCGGACGTGGATCCCGATCTACGCCGGCACGTCGATGCTGGCCGGTGGGCTCGGCGTCGCGGGGATCGCCATCGCGGTCACCGTGACCGCCGAGAAGGCGACGAACATGGTCGGACAGCTGTTCACCGGCCGCCTCTCCGACCGATACGGCCGCTCGCTGTTCGTCTTCGCGGGCGGCGGGGCGTACGGCGTGATCGCGATCCTGATCCCGCTCGCTCCGGTCGCTGGCACGGTAGTCGGTGCCGACGTGACGCTTCCGCTCCTCGGCGACCTCCCGCCGGCGTACCTCCCGCTGGTGGTCCTCTCCGGTCTGCTCGGCGTCGCCGACTCGTTCCGCGAACCGGCCAGCATGGCGCTGTTCGCGGACGAGGGAACCGACGAGGGCGGCGTCGCCTCCAGCTTCGGCATCCGCGAACTGGTCTGGCGGCCGGGCTCGGTGGCGGGCCCGCTCATCGCCGGCTACCTCATGGTCGAGGTGAGCATGGACTCGGTGTTCTACGTCGGCGGCGCGTTCGCGATCACCGGCGTGCTCGCCTTCCTCGCGATCCTCGCGCGTGACCACGGTCGGGCGGCGTTGACGGCGTGGTAGGACGCGAGGTCGGCGATGCGGCAGGAGATGGGAGTAGAGCGTCAGTACTTACGCTACACTGAAGGGACGAACAGACGTTCGCGGGCCGTGCCGCCGCGAGACGTCAACACCCTCACCCTCTCGGTCTCCCGAGATCAGTCGTCGCCTTCCGTTGACGCTGCCGCGGTCGAGTCCGGGAGTCGTTTCGTCTCGCTGTCCACGCTGATCCCTTCCCAGTCGTCGTCGGTGTGGAATCCCTCGCGCTCCTTGGCTCCGGGTGCGACGCGGATGAACTCCGCGTCGTCGCGGGCCCGTTCGATCGTATGGCCGCCGCAGTACGACAGCCCGGACCGAATCCCCTGACAGAACTCGTCGGCGACCGTCGCGACGGGCCCCTTGTACGGCGTCAACGCCTCGACGCCCTCGTCGGCACCGACGTCGGATCCCTTGTCGTCGCGGTCCTCGGCCGCAGCGGTCGTCGCCATCCCGCGAGAGCGCTTGTACCGCGTCCCGTCGACCTCGACGACCGCGCCGGGAGCCTCTTCGGTGCCGGCGAAGAGACTCCCGAGCATCACCGTGTCTGCGCCCGCCATAAGGGCCTTCACCGCGTCACCGGACGTGCGGATCCCGCCGTCCGCGCAGATCGTCACATCGAGGTCCTCGGCCGCCTCCGCACAGTCGTCGACCGCCGTGAGCTGCGGGACGCCAGCACCGGCGACCTTCCGAGTCGTGCAGTGTGACCCCGGGCCGATCCCGACTTTCACGCAGTCCGCACCGGCGCCCGCGAGGTCCTCGACGCCCGCGGGCGTGGCGACGTTGCCAGCGACGAGGTCCACGTCCGGGAACTCGTCGGAGATGGTCTCGACCGCTGTGATCGTCCGGTCGAGGTGCCCGTGCGCCACGTCCACGACGAGCGCGTCCACTCCGGCGTCGACCAACGCGGCACTCCGTGCGACGTAGTCCTCGTTGATGCCCACCGCGGCGGCGACCTGCTCGCCCGCGGCGGCCACCCGTTCGACCTGTGCCGCTTGCTCGTCGGCGGTGAGGAATCGATGGAGCACGCCGACCCCGCCCGAACCGGCGAGTTCGATCGCCAGTTCGGCCTCCGTGACGGTGTCCATGGCCGCCGAGATCAACGGCGTCTCGAGTTCGACTGACGGCGTGAGCCGCGTCGAGAGGTCCACGTCGGTCCGGCTGTCGACCGGTGACCGCTGCGGCACGAGCAGCACGTCCCCGTAGCTCAGTCCGGTTCGTAGTTCGTTCATTCCCTCACGAGGAGCGGGATGCGGAGTAATAAACCCCTCGCTGAGCGTTCACCCGTTCGGTCCGCGACGGGAGCGGTCCGCGACCGCGTCAGATCGCTCCCTGCTCTTCGAGCGCGTCTTCGAGCGCAGAGAGGACGTACTCGACGTTCTTGGGTCGTGCCGAGTATCCCATACAGCCGATCCGCCAGATGTCGCCCTCCAAGTCGCCGAGCCCCGAGGCGATCTCGAGGTCGTACTCCTCCAGGAGGTAGTCGATGACCGCGCCGTCGTCGACGCCGTCGGGGACCTGGACCGCGTTCAGGCTCGGGAGCCAGTACTCGTCCGGCGCGTTCATCTCTAAGCCCAGCTCTCGGAGTCCGGCCTTCAGGTCGCCCGCGACGGCGCGGTGGCGGTCCCAGCGGTTCTCGATCCCCTCCTCGGCGACGAGCCGGAGCGCCTCGCGGAGCGCGTACACGTTCGTGATCGGCGCGGTGTGATGGTACGAGCGGTCGTCGCCCCAGTACCCCTCGAGGAGCGAGAGGTCGAGGTACCACGACCGCGGCCGCTCCTCGCGACCGAGCACCTTGTCCATCGCGCGGTCGTTGAGCGTGAGCGGGCTCGCGCCCGGCGGGCACGACAGGCACTTCTGCGGGCCGGAGTACGCGACGTCGACGTCCCACTCGTCGACGCGCATCTCGACGCCGCCGAGCGACGTGACGCAGTCGGCGATCACGTACGCGTCGTGCTCGTGCGCGATGTCGGTCAGCTCGGGGACGTTCGGCTGGAGCACGCCCGTCGACGTCTCGGCGTGGACGAAGCCGAACACGTCCGGCTGGTGCTCGTCGAACGCGGCCTCGACGTCGACGGGATCGAGCGGCTCGCCCCACGGGGCGTCGACGTCGACGACCTCGCCGCCGGCGCGCTCGGCCATCGATCGCATCCGACCGCCGAAGTACCCGTTCGTCGGCACCAACATCGTGTCGCCCGGTTCGACGAGGTTCCCGATGGCGGCCTCCATCGACGCGGAACCGGTGCCGGAGACGGGGATCGTCCACTGGTTGTCCGTGCGGAACGTGTACCGAAGCAGCTCCTGTACCTCGTTCATGATCTCGACGAACGAGGGGTCGAGGTGACCGACGAGCGGCGTGCTCATCGCCTTCAGGACGCGCGGATGCACGTCGCTCGGCCCCGGCCCCATCAGGGTGCGGTCCGGCGGCGTCAGTTCGCCGACATCTGGGACTTCGGAACGCTGTCTGGTCACTTCCGGTGTCTTGCTCATACGCGACTATATCAAAGGCACTGTCAAAAGCACGACGAAACCGGTCTCTCGCGTCCTACGCTGTCAGTTGGTTTTCCCGGAGTGATTCGGGGGCCGGGCCTCACTCGGCGTCGACGAAGTCCGGTTCCGTTCGCTTCTCGTCGCGCTCGGCGACGAGGTGATCGACGAAGGCGTCCCGCTCGACGTCGCCCTGCTGGTTCTCGAAACGGTCCCGTACGGAGACGGTCCCCGCCTCCTCCTCCTCGTCGCCGACGATGACCATGTACGGGAGGCGGTCGTCGTGGCCCGCGCGGATCTTGCGACCGACCGTCCAGTCGCGGTCCTCGACCTCGACGCGGAAGCCGGCGTCTTCGAGCTCGTTTTTGACGCGGTGGGCGTACCCTAGCGTCGCGTCCGAGACGGGGAGGATCCGGACCTGCTCGGGCGCGAGCCACAGCGGGAAGTTGCCGTCGAAGTGCTCGATGAGCACCATGAAGAAGCGCTCGTAGCTCCCGTACAGTGCACGGTGGATCATCACCGGCTGGTGCTCCTCGTTGTCCTCGCCCGTGTAGGTGAGATCGAACCGCTCGGGCATGTTGAAGTCGAGCTGGACCGTCGGGCCGTCCCAGACGCGACCTAAGGCGTCCTCGAAGCCGAAGTCGATCTTCGGGCCGTAGAAGGCGCCGTCGCCGGGCTCGACACCGTAGTCGTAGCCGCCGGACTCTAGTACGTCACGAAGCTGTTCCTCGGCGGACTCCCATATCTCGTCGCCGCCGACGGACTTGTCGGGGCGGGTCGCGAGCGTCACGTCGACCTCCAGATTCAGGGTCTCGACGACCTCGAAGATCATCTCGATGACCGACTCTATCTCCCGGCGGATCTGGTCGGGTCGGACGAAGAGGTGGCCGTCGTCGATGGTGAACGACCAGACGCGCGAGAGCCCGGAGAGCTCGCCGCGCTGTTCCTTGCGATAGACCTTCCCGTTCTCGAAGTAGCGCTGCGGGAGGTCGCGGTACGACCAGGACTGCTGGTCGAAGATCGTCGCGTGACCCGGGCAGTTCATCGGCTTGAGGCCGTACTCCTCGTCGTTGACGTCGAGGAGGAACATGTCGTCCTTGTAGTTCTCGTAGTGGCCGGACTGCTTCCACAGCTCCGTCCGGAACACGTGGGGCGTCTCGACCTCCTCGTAGCCGTTCTCGCGGTTGAGTTCGTTCGCGAAGTTCGACAGCTCACGAAGCACGGTCTTGCCCGGCGGGTGGTACAGCGGGAGGCCGGGGCCGGTCACCGTCGGGATCGAGAAGAGATTCATCTCCTGGCCGATCTTCCGGTGATCGCGCTCTTCGGCCTGCGCTCTGAGCTCCATGTGTGCTTCGAGGTCAGACTCGGAGGCGAACGCCGTCCCGTACACGCGGGTCAGCGTGTCGTTGTCCTCGTCGCCGCGCCAGTAGGCGGCCGAGACCTCCAAGAGGGTCGCCGCGCCGATCTCGCCCGTCGACTCGACGTGCGGTCCCCGACAGAGGTCCTGCCAGTCGTCTTGGACGTAGAAAGTGACCTCCTCGTCGTCGGCCTCCTCGTCTAAGATCTGCAGCTTGTACTCGTTGTCGGCGTAGATCTCCTTGGCTTCCTCACGGCTCCGGACGACTCGCTCGATGTCGTAATCGGCCGCGATGATCTCGTCCATCTCGGCTTCGATGGCCGCGAGGTCGTCTTCGTCGAGGTCGACGTCGGCCACGTCGTAATAAAAGCCCTCGTCGGTCGGCGGTCCGATCGTGAGGGTCGCCTCCGGGCGGAGTCGCTGAAGGGCCTGCGCGAACACGTGGGCGGCGGAGTGGCGCAGCACCGTGAGGTACTCGTCGGACTGGTCCGTGACGATCTCGATCCGCGCGCCGTCGTGAACGCCGGCGTGTTTCTCGACCAGTTCGCCGTCGATCTTCCCCGCGACGGTGTCGCGACCGAGCCCGGGGCCGATCTCGTAGGCGACGTCTTCGACGGTCGATCCCGCCGGAACGTCCAGTGCTGATCCGTCCGGGAGGACGACCGTCACGTCGGCCTGCGCATCCGTCTCGCTCATACGTTTCCGGAACCGGACGAGCGGCATAAGTGTGTTCGATCCACGGTGACACGCCGAGCGTCGCTCCGTGCTCTCGGCAAGTGCAACCGCCATCAGAGACAAGCAGCGGGCGACGCAGTCATGGAAACACGCAAAAGGGGCGGCAACGTTTGCGGGTACATGACGACCCATCGGGAGCCCCTATCGTCCGTGTTGGAGACGATCGGGGAGACGCCCCTCGTCCGGGTGCACGACTCGCCGGACGCGGTGCCGGTGTACGCGAAGCTGGAGTCGTTCAACCCCGGCGCGAGCATCAAAGACCGCATCGGGAAGTACATGCTCGAACGGATGCTCGACCGCGGCGACATCGGCCCCGGCGGCACCGTCGTCGAGCCGACGGCGGGCAACACGGGTATCGGACTCGCGGTCGCGGCGAAACAGCTCGGACTGAACGCCGTCTTCGTTGTACCGGAGCGGTTCTCGGTCGAGAAACAGCAGCTGATGCGAGCGCTCGGCGCCGAGGTGGTCAACACGCCGAGCGAGGACGGGATGGGATTCGCCATCGAACGTGCCCACGCGATCGCCGAGGAACTCGACGACGCGGTCGTTCCGCAGCAGTTCTCGAACCCGCTCAACGCGGAGGCCCACTACGAGACCACCGCCCCGGAGGTCGACGAGGCGCTCGCTGGCGAGGTGGGCGCGGTCGTCGCCGGGTGCGGCACCGGCGGCACGCTGATGGGGATGGCGCGGTACTTCCGCGAGCGGCACGCCGAGACGCACGTCGTCGCCGTCGAGCCGGAGGGGTCAGCCTACCGCGAATTCCTCGGGGAAGAAGTCGCCCACGAGGAGTACAAGACGGAGGGGATCGGCACCCACGACATCGAGACGAACGAGCTGTTCGACCCCGATCTCGTCGACGAGATTCGCGCGATCCCCGACCGTGAAGTCCACGAGGAGATGGGTCGATTGGCCGCGGAGGAGGGACACCTCGTCGCCTCGTCTGCCGCCGCGAACGCCATCGCCGCGAAGCGGACCGCTCGCGGGATTCGTGACGGCGACATCGACGCGCCACACGACACCGTCGTGACGGTGTTTCCCGACTCCTCGGAGCGATACCTCTCGAAGGGCGTGTATCGGTCTTTCGAGGAGTGGGACGGGTAGTCAACCGACGGGGCGGTATCACTTGTCTTAGCCGCGCAGCCGTCGGTGCTCGACTTTCATACACCGATCCTGGACGACCTCGATGCCGTCGCTTTCGGCCGCAGTCGCCGCGTCGTCGTGACTGATTCCCAACTGGAGCCACGCGGCCGTCGCGTCTCCCCGAGCCGCGTGTCGCTCGCGCACCGCGTCGAGAATCTCCGGGACCTCCTCGCTCGGTCGGAAGACGTTCACGATATCCACGTCCTCCTCGACGTCGGCGAGCGCGTCGTACGCGTGCTCACCGAGGATTTCGTCGGCAAAGGGGTTCACCGGGATCACGCGGTACCCCTGCTGTTGGAGGTACGCAGGGATATCGTGAGCCGCTTTCCCGGGCGTCGTCGAACAGCCGATCACGGCGATCGTCTCGGCGTCGAGCAGGCGATCGAGGTCGGCGTCGTCAGTGAGAGGCATAGCTCGATATTGCTTGCGGCGCGGATTAAACCTATCAGTCGCGGTCGTTTCCCGGGTCGGCTTAGGCCAGTCGGATCTCGGTTTCGCCGTCCTCCGACACCGTGATGATACCGTCGAACAGCTGCTTGAGCGTGTTCATCGCCTGTTCGTCGTGTGACGTCGAGTCGATACTGAACAGGCCGAGCCCGTTGACACTCTGGATCCGACCGGTGAAGACGTGGAGGAATCGGAACACCGTTTGCAGGTCCGAGTACATCAACAGCGTCGACAGCGAGTGAACCATCACCCGGTTCTGTTCGATCCCGCGGTCGCCGAACGCTTGGAGGAACTCGGAGAGCTTGATTCCGATTCCGGTCATGTCGACGGGAGACGAGGCGTACTTGATGCGGTCGGACTCGCGGGCGTCGTTCACTCCCTGCTGGCGCGTGACGCAGTCCACGACGGCGACCGGTTTCCCCTCGTACGGCGTCCGCTTGGCGTAGTCTTTCAGCACCCGATCGGCGCCGTCCTTCGTCGTCACGACGATGGCGCCGTCGCCCAGTTCCGTCCCGGCAGCCAACACGTCCATCATCAGCTGCCGCTTTCCCGTGAGCGGCGGCCCGGTGAGAAGCAGGTTCGTGCCGGGTTCGACCTCCTCGTCGAACTGTGGTCTCAGGTCATACATGGGCGTACCTCGGCGACGGCAAGACGGATTCGGGCCCCTCGTTCGGCTGGAACGCCGTACGACCAAGACACATCTACTACGAAAAACATACCCGGTCCGAATAATATTCTTTTTGATCCCCTACCGCCGTCTCGACGACTGAACCGTCGGGCGCCCGTTCGAATGTCCCTTACCGATTTGGAATCGCGGGACTTAACATCCTCTCCGCGATATCGTTTCGTAGGGGCGCTTAGCTCAGTCTGGATAGAGTGCTTGGCTTCGGACCAAGTTGTCGCGGGTTCAAATCCTGCAGCGCCCATCATTCTGCGTGACGGGTAACATTTGGCAGACGGCGGTACGGCGCTTATAAAGGAACCCCTCTTCGGCCGATTTGATTTCATCACGTTTCGGAACGGGGGTCGCCGGTGTCATGCGATTCGCTTACATTTGAATGACAGCGCGGCCACATAATACTAGGGTGTATAGTGTAATTGGCGGTGCGCGCGCGAGGATTACGAAGTAAACCAAACCCGTATGCCATCGATTGACGCGGTGATCAGAACGAATTCTACTATGTCCACTCAGTTGTAGTCCTCAGAGGTCCCAATTCCTCTTCTCGAAATTACCCCCACTCAAGTACGTCTCTACGTACGTACCTATGTACACATGCAGGCACGTGAGTAAGTACCATACTATTACACCGTCGGGCACGGCAGCCTCAAGAGAATATGAACAGCGATAAGATGTCTATGAAGTGCTTCTATGCCGTACTGAGTACAAGCCGTTGAAAGCGCAGTACGGTGTGACGTAAGTTTATCCACTACTATGCCACTTGCGAAGTACTGAACCAATTCGCTCGATCACCGCAGCTTCGCTCTGATTATGTCGCGCCGCCTCACAGAGGTCATCGAAACACTCGGCAAGCGTGGCAACGACGCTATTGGGAAGTTTTCTCGGGTCAATTGCTGGGATGTCTTTCACGTCCCCTGGTTCGACCTTCAGTAACCCATCTACGAGTCGCCGTTGCTGCTGAGAGATTCCGATATCGTCGAAGACAAAGTTCAGGTACGCCAATAGCGCCTTCTGGCCTTGCTGGGTTATCTCTGGGTTCGGATAGATTCCGTAGTAACTGTTCAAGTGTTTAGCGGCGGTCTCATTGCGTATCGCGCGGAATTCTGATCGGCCTGTCGACGTCACGAGTATCGGTGCGGTATCACCGCGCTCTACTCGGTACCATGGATTCCGACCGTGTACTGTTGACCTCGTCGAGAGTGATTCGTGACCGGTCAGACCATACCGCAAATACTCGATGATCGGGGTTGAAGATTCTATGGTCAGTGAGTCTTCTGCCCAGCGGGCACACCCCGTTTCGTCGTCATACGTCGTTTCGGGGACTCCCATTATTCGGTCGAGGTGGTAGAGCAGCCACGTTGGCCGCCCGTGGCTATCGTACTCGTTCCAGTCCTCCGGACGGATATCATACCCATCGACGTACCGCCGGCTTGGAACGATGCGTGACAGGTACTGCGGGTCGATTCCCCAGTCATCGACTTGGTTCTGGGAGAGACAGAAGAAGTCGTTCTCACCGGTCTGCAACCCGCGGTGGACGTCTGCGATATCTGAGAGTGGCGGTAGGTCGGACACCTCGGCAGCGTTCAGGTCGAACAGATTCTCCCATCGTTCCTCCGGGCTCAGCTCCGACTGCTCGATACAATTGATTACTCCCCAGTCCGTCTCTCCATGAGTACCATCCCGAGCTGCCTCCAGTTTCGTCTGAACGCCAGGGTCCTTGTCGACACGAATGAACCGTGTCACCCCGACATCCGCTTCGTCATCGGTCGCTTCGAGGAGCACGACCATACTGGTTGTCTGCGCCGTTTCGAATTTCGACTCGTTCTCTGGATTGTCCAAAAGAAGCGCCGTAATGTCGAATTCCCGGAGCAAGAATCGCTTGAGGGGCTCACCGAAACCCCGCGAGAGGAAGTGGTGAGGCGTGAGGACGGCCGCCCGATCCCCGGTGTCGAGGAATTGTCCGAGATGGTAGTAGAAGTACGCGTACAGCGGGGACGTTTTCGGGATCTCTAATCCCGTTTGATTCTCGGCTTGCGCGTTGATTTTGTCTCTGTACGCCGAGGGGAGCGAATCGTGACGCGTGTAGGGGGGATTACACAGGACTGCGTCCACGTTTTGGACTAAGTCCGCTGGACCCAACTCGAAGAAATCAGTTCTACGGGTCTCGTGCCGTTGCCCGGAAATCGCCTGTGCAACTCCCCCCATGAGCGCTGCAAGTGGACTGCGATCAACCCCATCAACACATTCGGGGTCCGTGCTTATCTCCCAATCCGGGTGGAACGGTGTCGATAGCTCGCCAGCTCCCATCCCAGGATCAAGCACGGAGTCTCCACCGCTGACAGCCCAGGTTCGCATCAACTCTGCAAGTTCTGTCGGTGTTCGGTACTGTCCGAGAACCCGACGATGTTCCCTGGCAACCAACGTCTCGTACAGACGTCCGATATCCGTTGCTGGCTGCGTGGACTCCAGAAGCTGAGTTCGTGCTTCTGTGACGGCGACGGTGTTAGCTTCGACACTCCAAAGGATCTCATCTAATGCACACGCAGTAAACGCCGAGTCACCGGTCTCCTCGTAAGCGATCTTGAACTGTTCCTGCGTGTTGCCGGTGAAATCCGGGAGATAGCCGCGTTGATGGTACCATTCGTAGAGCGTGGCCTTCAACAGGAGTCCGAACACCGCTTGGTGAGCAATGATCGAAGGTGTCGCGTCGTCACTGGGAACGTACCCGTGGAGGCCACACCACGACTTGACTGCTGCTTGAATTTCGGGTGACGGGTCCGCGATTCCGGACTCAAGCTCTGCAGTAGTTGCTTCTAATCGCTCGACGAGGCCGTCGCTGTAGGCCGACTGGTTCCTCAACCCAGTACTGACGTACTCGCTTCTCGGCGGCGCTGGTTTTGACTGAGCAAGCGGTGACGTGGTGGCGATACTGGTTACCGATATGTCTGGTTCACTATCGACAGCCGCATAGGTGCGGTGTGTCACTCGGCGAAATCTGTCTCGTTGAGTTGTCATCGGAGTGCCTCGGCTTCATGAACCACCCCAATTTAAAACTCAGCCCTCAAACCCCCGAATCCAGCGACTTCACCTCTTCTAGAGCGTAACTCGACGCAATATAATGTGATATTCACCGACGCGGCGTCCGTCCTACGCAAGGCTGCAATGGAATGTTCGGAATCGCCCAACGTAGAATCGTCCTCTTCTAACAACAATATGAGGGGTTTTTCTGGACACCCCCCGTGATCTGTCCAGAAGTACTGCTTGAAAACGGCTGTAGACCCCAAATAATTCTGGACACCCCCCGTCCAGAACCCAAATCATCGATATGACAAGATCTCTTGTTCCGTACTCTACGCTTCCTGTTGATCCCAAACGAGACCGAGCGCCGCTCCGAGGGCCATTCCGACACCGACTCCGAGACCAATATTATCCATCGCCACCCCAATGCCAACACCGAGAGCGAGGCCGACACCAACACCAATCGCAACTCCCTTCCCAGTTGTTTCTGAGTCAGACACGATATGAAACAGAGTCCCGTTGAGGGTATAACGTTACTCTCCGGTACTCTCATTCGTCGAAGATGGTCTCTCGTACCCGACCGCGCGCGATTTACTGTCTGATCGAATCCTCAGTGTTCAGCCAGAACCAGTGAAACTGATACAAGGGGTATAATCAGCATCGGTTTGAAACGGAGGTTGATTTCCTCAGTTTCGTTGGCGGTCAAGAGGCAATGAGGTGCTATTGTACTGCCTCGTCGATGGCCTCAACGAATTCCTCTGGGTGTTGAGACCCGACAAGCACGCCACGCTCGTTCGTCCGTTCGATCCAAACCCCTCGATTACCATATACGTTGTAGGCAACCTTCCCGGGTGTCCAGCGGATTCCCCATCCACCGAACTCTCGGAGTGGCCTGTACTGTTTGGCCTCGTACTGTTTGATCTCTGACCACGGTATTCGACGGAACGAGCGATGAAGCGGCCACATTTTGAGGTAGATGCCGTCGGCTCTCACTTCTGTCTTGAGACGAAGACTGTATACGAGTCCAGCGACCGCGCCGACAATAACGAGTCCGCCCCACGAAATGGGTCCCAGCACGAGCATGAGGAGCGCGACACCTCCGAGGAGTGCCCAGATCCACGGCTGGCGAAACCGCTGTACTTCATGGAACAGTGGGGCCTTCTCCATGAGTTAGTGGTACGCGAGTACCGCTATTCAGTACTGGGATTGACGGACATCAAGAGGCAACTGAGACAGGTACAGTACTGTGTCTGCAGCATCCAGCTGTTCTTTGTTCAACGGATCTGGGTACGTCAAAGGAGGGTGACCTACGCGGCGTCCGCAGGTGCTGGTTTGCCTCGACGATAGCTCCGAACGAACGCATACAGCAATCCAAGCAGGCCGCCCACACTCAGGACACCCGGGCCGAGGCTGATCGAAATCTCCTCTGCGGTGTTGACGAATGCGAAGAGGTACGTGAGTGTCCCCGGCGTCCCGACCGTTATCGACTCGACACCGAGTGCCGAGAGGAGTATCGGACCACCAAGCGCCAGGAGAATTCCCACGGCGAACAACGACACTGCGGCTCCGGAGAGTGCATCCCAGACGAGGGACGTAATCGACAGCGAACGCTGTCTATCGCTGTCCCGCCCGAGGATTCTGACGCCGCTTTCGTGATCGACGATGCGAATGTGTGCTGGGTAGCTTACCACCATGAGTGTCATCCAGATGTCCGCGACTGCCCCAGCGGCGTTCAACGTCAATGGAATGGCCAGCCAGCCCCACTCAAGAAGGATCATCAGGGGGATGCCGACGACCGTCATCACGACGAGGGGCGTCAAGAGGACCACGATGAACTGGTTGCGCGTGAACTCGTGGTCGGTCGTCGCATACGCATACGGGAGGACGAAATGAGCGACACCGACGCCGTAGCGAGGCTCGCCACCGTAGTATCGGATAGCGAGCCCATGAAGCCACTCGTGGGGGACGAGAATCGCCGTTCCGAGAAACACGAGGACGAGGATGTTCACTGGGGTTGCAAGCCACCCGACCGACTCCGGCGCAAATTGAAACGTTACAGCGTTCCCGGTTGTGAACTGGTAGAGGCCACTGAAGAGCGTCCACCCGACGAGCATTCCTAGCGTGCCGATTGCCAGCATCTGAATCGTAAGCCCACGAGTAAGTTCGAGATCGGCGAGAACTCGCTCAGTAGACAAGTTATCCATTTACCAGATTGTCATCCCACCTGCAGAAAAGCGTTCTCACGATACCAGATGCGCGCTCTCGATTCAACTTCGTCTGAGCGAGGCCTCAGAACTTAGTCAGAAGCAGCGAGACCGATACAGAGGGGAGTTCAGCAAGGGAGTTATGGAACACTACCTGGGCTGATTATAGGATACACGTGGACCGATATTTCGGTAGATTACCGCTGATATTGCGCTATCGGGTGGCGATGAGCACACCGGCCGACTCGGTGATGATTTCGACATCGGTGAGCGTGAAGCCTGCGTCTGCGAGGAGATTGGCGACCGTTCCCATCCGTGGCAGCGTTTCGTAGTCACTCTGGGTCTGCGTCGGCCCGAAGCACATCTTGTCGGCCACCACGACACACCGCGGATTCAACGCCGCGAGACCGTCGACGGCGGCGCGTAATTCGTCCTCGCCTCCCTCATCGTAGGCCATATACAGCGCGTAACTCGCAACGACGACATCGACTGATTCGTCAACGTTCGGTTCACGGAACGACCCGTGGTCGAACGAGACGTTCTCGATGCCGCGCCCTGCAGCCTTCTCACGGGCGTACTGGAGCCACTCGTCGTAGATATCCCGCCCGATCACGTGGTCACACGTAGACGCAAGTTCGAGCGCGACGATACCGGTGCCCGTCCCGATATCGACCACGGTATCCTCACGCTTGATGGGTGCGTGCGTGAGCAGATATGATAGGCACCGCTGGTACACCTCGTCTGTCTCGCTGTCCGCATCGTAATCCATCGGGGTGTAGCCGTGGTACTCGTGTTCCGTGTTTGTCATTGATACAGCGAATAGGCTGTGATGACAGATAAGGGTCTCAAGAATTATTGCTGACACGTACGAGCGATTCGCGCGCTGTATTCAGCAAGACTGCTGAAACCGATCACCGGCGGAAAGTTTCAACAAGGATAGGTGAAAAAAGCGGTTAGGTACGGTCTGCCCTCCCGCTCATTGGTGTGAAGCATTGACCGTGAGATCAGCTACCGAGTAGTCGCCGGAAGAAGCCAGGTGAGTCTGTTTCGTCGGGAGTTACGTCTGATTCTGCCGGCTGGTCGGTGACCTCACCATTTTCTGCTGGTCCGTCAAGGAGCTCGTCTACCGAGTAGCCGACCCACTCAGCGAAGTCTTCCGGTGCACCGATGTAGACACTCGTCCCGGATTTGTCAGACATGAACCGCTTGTCTAGGCGTTTCTCGTAGTCGTAGACCTCCCAATCTTCGCGGTCGAAGTCAGCGTTCATCCCATCGGGTTCCGATTCGAACTCGACACGACCACCTTGGATGTCGCGCTGCCATTTGAGCCTCCCCGTATCGTACATCTGCTCCGCTGGCTCTTCTGCAGGGAAGTACTCCGGGGGTTCCCGACCAGCCTCCTCGTAGAAATCACAGAAGATCTGGCGGACGTCTTCCACGGTGCCATTACCTTCGGTCCACGGCTGCTCTGCTAGCATCCGGCGAGCCACGTAGCTGAAAATCGGATTTTCCCGCTCTAACACTTCTGCGAGATCGTCTTGCGCCGCATGGAACCCCGGATCTTCTGGATTCGAGGGGAACGACACGTCCATACTGAGGATCTTCATTCGGTTCCGGAACTCCGATTTCGGCAGTGAATCGTTGGTCGTGAAAATCAGACACGGCTGATCGACACTGGTCGGCGTCCAATCACCCCAGTAGTTCCGGATCGGGCTCCACCCCTCGATCTTGCCCTTCTCCGCGTCGATAATAGCGTACGGGAAACAGGTGTCCCACTCCCGAACCCCGCGAATCTCATCAACACCCACGTCGTCCGCATCGACTCCGGAAATGACGGTGTTGTCCGAAACCAGCCGGAGAATGTATTCAGTGAGTTTGTCTTTCCCAGCGTCGCTGTTCCCTTCGATATACAGGTGCTGCAGGACGTTGTCGAGGGTCCGCGACGGAGATGAGAGCGCCTCAGCGTACTGGTTGGCGAACGGAGCCCAGAAACCGTAGAGGAACGCTTCGTACATCTGGGCCATTACGGCGGTCGGTGTCTGGGTGTACCCGTGGTTTTCCACCGTCTCGACATAGGACTCGATAGTATCGAGACAATGGTCCAGAACCTCCGGGGTCGGCGGATCCGTAGCGACTAAAATCAGGTCCTCATTATCGCCGATGATCACCTGCTCGGCTTCAGGGACGACGGACATCGTAGGGATTTCCGTTGATTCCCGAACCTGATTGTTGTAGGCGCTCAGCGGCGCTGTGATACTATGATCCTCGACAGTCGCACCGCGGGAACGGAGCGTAGAGCTGAACTCGTCGGCGACGTCTCTGTCCACTTTACTGGTCCCCATTCGGATTTTCTTCTCCGGCGTCCGAACCCGAGGCCGGTCTAACGTTTCAGTAAGGGCTGTTTCGTGGTCTGACTCAACGAGCCCCACATCGGGGGAGTCCTCGCTGTCGTCCTCTGCTTCCGAAGGGTCGTTCGGATCAGCTTCATCGTCGTCACCCGACCCATCTGGTTTGACGACCGTCCGGTCGGCCTTCTCCGGTTCATCGACGAATGCGACTGTTTCATCCGCTTCCTCAGGGTCTTCGACCGCTGCTGTTACCCGATCTGCGATCTCCTTCAGATCCTCCGTCGCATCTTGATTGAGCGCAGCCGTATCGCTCACGTCTAGATCTCCTGCCCCGACCCAGTACTCGATGCGGTTTTCGCGCTCTTCAGGAGTATCTGCGTCTTCGATGGCTTCGACCAGGCCATCAAGAAGCGTCTGGCTACTGTACCGGTCACGGTACTCGTCGATAAACGCTGCAAACTCCTCATCAAGCTCCGTCCCGACCTCAGTAGTGATTATCGAGATCTGGTTCGTATGGTACTCCCACGAGTTGACGGACAGATTCGCGGACCCATGAACGAGCTTCACCGTATCGTCCGGCATGACGATACGGTACATCTTTGAGTGGACGATCTTCCGATTCTTCAGTCGGACAGTCAGCCGCTCGTCCTGCCGGAGCTGAACGAGCGACCGCGCGGTCGAGACATCGTTGACCTGATTCGCGTAGTCGTTCGCATTCCCGACCAGCACGTCGAGCGAATCGATGTCGTACTCGGTCAGCATCCGAACCATCAGTTCCGGCGTCTCAGCGTACGTCACCGCATCTACGTGGCGAGCTCCCTCGAACAGGTCGAGAAAGTCTTCTCGCTTTTTCACCATCACCAATCGATACCCCGCCTCACCGGAACCGTAGAATTCCGGCATATCTGCGTACTTGTCGAACGAAATCTTCGCTGTTATCTCATCCATTGTCCTGACTGTGTTTACCTGATAAGTTGGACGCTCGTTCTTCTCACGGTGTCTCGACGACACTCACGCTCCACAGTGGCTGTCTCGAACCGCCGATCTCGCTCAATCAAGACTCTGTACCCCCGTCGAATCTCCTTCACCGAAGTCGGCAGACTCCGAGTGAGTAGGTTCACGCTGTTGTTGGTCGTGGGCCTCGCGCCATTCCTCAATGACGTCCCGGCTCCCGGCACCGTGGGGTGTGCGTCGACGCCGTACTTGAATCAGCGCTGGCGTGTTCATTGCATCTCCAGAGACGACCGCTTGCCCGGGCGTCAGGCCGGGCAACTCGCGGAGGACATCTTCACCCGCCGCCTCGACGGATTTCTTGATCGCGTCTTGGTCGTTCGGGTTCTGGATCTGCATCGAGATTTGCGTCCCGCACTGAGAGAGTACGTCCTGGTCGATTTTCGATGGGCGTTGACTGATGATGCCCAGTCCGAAGCCGAACTTGCGCCCCTCGGACGTGATTGTGCGCATGATATCGAGCGAGGGAGCGTCACCCGACGCCGGTGCGAATCGGTGGCCCTCCTCGAACAGCGCGAAGATCGGGTGATCGATTTGAGAGTCTCGGTCTCGGACGGCATCGAGACGTTCTCGGTACATTCGCCGCAGCAACACGGTGGTGATGAGTTGCTGGTTCCACCGGTCCAGCGTATCCATCTGCAGAACGGTACACTGCCCCGGGTCTACGATCTCGTCCAGCGGGACGTTGTCTTCGGGGTGGAAGAGATCGTTTCGCTCTATCGACCGGCGGAGCCGCCACTCCAGTGCACCGACACTCGCGTCATCCTCGTCGTAAATCCGGTGCATCTGAGCGATGAGCTCATCGACGCCCCACGTCCGACTCTCCTGTCGCTGCATCGCGCGCCATGCCGTCGACAGCCGCTCTTGCATCCGGTTGCTCGGGTTGTCCAAGATGGCCATGACGTCGCTGATGTTCAGCTCGGAAATGCGAACGCGAAGCCGCTCGGGATCGTAGTAGACGACGTCTGGTTCGTATCCGTCCTCTCCCTGGAACGCTTCTCGGCCCTGCATTTCCGCGAGAGTATCGTACTCACCATGCGGGTCGAACACGAGCAGGGATGCACGGGTGCTTGGGCGCATCATCTCTTCAATCAACACGGACGCTGTGTACGATTTCCCGCTGCCCGTGGATGCGAGAATCGCCAGGTGCGTCGAGGCGAATTCCTTGATCGGGACGTGGATGTTCGTCGCTTCGGGCGACCGATTCAATAGCCACCCCAGGTACGCAGTTCCGTCCAGTTCGGTTACGTCTGCGCTGTCCGTCTCGCACCCGAGGTTCGGAAGGACGGTTTCGAGTTGCTGATCCGGTGCAATCGATAACGGCGTTCCCGGGGACGGGAGCTGTCGCGGGTTGGCGAACGTGGTCATATCGGTGTCGTAGTACCCGATGACCGTCGCCCTGAGTCGGTACAGTTCGGTGTCGTCGGTCTGCACGCCGAGCGTTGCTGCGACGGTATCTGGACCGACTTCAGGGTCCGCGAGGAAGCCGTCCGGGAGCCCGCGAATCAATTCGCGATTCGTCACGCGGGCGAGCACCGACCGGTTCTCCCCATCGACGGCGACCGTATAGGTGATGAACTCCCCGGTTTTGATGGATTTGTCCGCAGGAGTGACGAAGACGAACTCGTTCGGATCCTCTCCAGGCCCGGCGACGGTGCCGACGACCGATTGCTTCCGGGACATCAGACCACCCCCCGGCGCTCGTGCGCCTGCCACTCGATGTTTTGTTCCACCACGTCCAGCACCCGCTGGTTCGGGTCATCCTCGGGGAGCATCCCCCGGAGTCGGTCGATGAGGGCGACAATGACTTCCGAGCCGAGGTCACCCGCGATATCGACGAGCCGGTCGAGGTAGGCCAGTTGGATCTGGTCGTCGACGGTGTGGAAGGAGACAGTCACCTCGTCCGGGCACTGGTAGACGGTGTCGTCGACCTCTAAGGTCCACCGTGGCATCCGGTGCGTTGGATCCGTAATCGTTCCGTCGTCGGTGATGACGGCTGTCCCGAGTAACGCGACGCCTGCGAGGGTCGTTCGCTCCTCGATATACCCGGGCGTGAACTGGGCTTGATCGTCTTGGGCTAACCGCGGGCCAGTGCGGCCTTGGTCAGGGTCGACGAGTTTCGTGTCGTAAATGACGCCCATGACCGCGTGTTCCGTGCCGTCGATGACTTTCTTGATGAACACGGGTTGCCCGAACTCCCGCTCGTGGAGCTCTGGCGGCCGGTCACAGTCTCGTTCTTTGAAGATCTCGACGACGTAGTCGAGATGGCTGTTCGAGGAAACGATGCTTCCAATCCGGACACACGAATCGAGGTTCGGGCTGTCCGAGTCTGTCGCTGGTTCTGTCATAGGGTCACCTCTGTAGTGCTGCGTGGTGGTCGAGCGAGCGGTGCGTCAGTCGTCTTGGTGGTGATGGCGTTCGTCATCGGCGGCGGAGTTCCTTGCTGAGTGCTTTGGCGTTCCATTCCAACGGGACGTCGTTCGATTCGGCCCAGCGCTGCACGACTCGATAGAACTGCTGGCGGTCCTGGTGATCCAGCACCGCATCGCTGTCCACCTGCTGGAGAATCTCTGGATACCCGCGCCCGATACCGGCCTCTGCGCGAACGATCTCGACGGTGTACTCGTACATCGACTCGTACCCGTCCGGGCCGTCGCTGCGGCACAGCCACCCAGGGAACTCGATACGGTCAAGCCCAGCTCCTGGCGGCACGTTCAGGTACGAGAACAGAATGTCGTCGCGGAACTCGTACGACGCTCCCTCGTAGGTCGCTTGTAAGGCGTCGATACTCCCGTCGCGTTTGGAAATGAACGGGATTGTCGTGTCACCCCAAGGGCTCATCAACTCTGTCAGCACGTGCGCGTCCGGGATGACGCGATCATCTTCGAACTCCTCACGCCAGAGAAGCCGCGTCATCTTCACAAGCTCCGTTGCGCTCGACCCAGCAACGTACCCCACCAGCGGGATCTCGTGATGCTGACTCGCCGCAATCACTCGGCTCAGCGTCGAGAGGTATCGTTCTCGGGTTTCTGGCTTCAACGGGTTCGCAAACGACGCGATCAACGGCCCGTCGTAGAACACTACTGGCGTGTGTTCGATATCGCCCGCGTCACGAGCCGCGGCCAGTTCCGACAGCTGGTCGATGAGGAGTTGCCCCTCGTGTTCGAAGCGGTGATGGCCGACGAGTTGCGAATCGACGAACCGATAGTCGCCGTCGTCCGATTCCTGCGTCACTTCGTCAGGGGTGAGCAACCGACCCTCGACACCTCGGTCGAGCCGCCCCTCTGCGTGGTGGTGATTCACCGCCCACGCCGACTGGACGTACGCGAGAGGAACGTTGAATTGCGTCGTCGGCGGTAACTGGGATCCGTCGACGGCCATCACGGGGATGTCGCGGACGATGCTCCGTGCCCACTCGTTGACCTCCTCGTGATTTTCCCACTCGTCACTCGCTTCGTGCGGGACGATGATGCTGGTCGCGTCATCGAACGCGTCTTCCGGGTACGCGCCCGGATACGACACGTCCTGTAAGGCCGCTCGTATCTCCTCGCTCGTCCACTCGTCAGGGAGGCGCTGGAACGCGTCCTGGTAGCGTTCGACGATTCCAGAGTCGTCTTCCAGGTACGCTTCTATCGTCTCGACGTTGGCCTCTAACTCAGTGGCGACCCCGCGTTTGTCAATCGGCATTAATTCACCGTCACCTCCGACGTCTGCCGGTCTTTCGTCACCGAGATGGTGTAGTCCGTCATCGAATCGAACGTCTCGTCGTGACTGATGACGGTGAGCTGCTCGAAACTATCCAGTTGCTTCAGCTGCGAGACCAGATTACGTTTCTTCTCCCGGTCGAGGTTCGCCGTCGGTTCGTCCAAGAACGCGACACCAACCGATGCGAGCTGTTCGAGGATGGCGAGCCGTACGGCAAGCGCGGCTGCCATCTTCTCACCACCGCTCAGCGTCGAGAACGATTTCGTCACGTCCGCGTCGTGAACGACGATCTCGTAGTCACTCGTCCACTCAAGCGTCTCGGCAGACGCACCGCGGATCGTCCGGAACAGTTCGTTGGCCCGCGCCCCGATCCGGTCGGTGATGATCTCTCGCATCTTCGGCCCGGCCTCCCGAACGTTCTCCCGGACCCATCCCGCGAACTGCTGATCGGCTTTCAACTCCTTCAACTGCTGGAGCGTCTCCTGGCGCTCCTCTAGCTTCGCCTCCAGACGCTCGATCTCCTCACGTGCCTCGCGGAGGCTCTCTTTCTTCTCACCCAGAGATCCTTTCGCCCGCTGTATCTCGCCTTTGAGGTCCTCGATGTCCGAGTCAAGCGTCTGCAGCCGTTCCTCGTCGAACGCTGCCTTCGTCTCTTCGAGTTCGGCTTCCGTCTCACCGAGGGCCTCTTTGAGGTCGGCCAGTTCCTCTTCAGTCTCGTCGACGGCCTGTTGCCGTTCCTCTACCTGCGAAGCCTGCTGTTCGTGCTTGATGTACGTCTGGTACGCCGACTCGGTTTCCTCCAGTGTCTCCTTGACCTCGGCCAGTTTCTCGTCCAGCCCCTCGTATTCCGCCAACTCGTCGTTGACGTCCTCCAACTTCGAGTTGGCAGCATCAAGCTCTGCACGCTTCTCCTCTAATCCGTCAGGGACGTCCGCGTGCTCCTGCACTCGGAACTCCGCAGTCTCGTACTCGTCATACGCTTCCTGCAGTTCCTCTCGCTCTGCTTCGAGCGCTGGCAGTTCCGCCAGTTCCTCTTCGAGGTCCTCTAGCGTCTCCTCCGTCTCCGACTTCTCTGACTGGAGGTCCTCGATCTCTGCTTCCAACGACTCGATTTTCTCACGGTGAACCGGGAGCTTGTCGGCGCGGCGCTTGACGTCTCTGGCCCCCTCCCGGCGGTCGCGTAAATCGGAGAGTTCCTCGCTGAGCTCCCCACGCTCTGTCTCGATGGCTTCGATCCGTTCTTCGCGCTGGTCGATTGCGTCCGACCGGTGCTCCTCTTTCAGAGGCCGATCACACGTTGGACACGGCGCATCCACATCCGTATCTCGTAACCGCTCCAACTGCTCTTCAAGCCGTTCCCGTTCACCCATCAGTTGCTGCCGCCGCGCCTTCCGCTCGTTAATCTCATCGTCGAGTTCTTCCGGATGCGTCGTCGCCTCCCACTCTTCCTCGATGGCCTCGACTTTCGCTTCGAGCGACTCAACCTTCTCTTGCTTCTCCTCGATGTCTCCGGCGAGCTCGTGGATTCGGTCCTGCAGTTCCTCGACCTCGCCCTCACGTTGCCGTAGCGAGTTGATCTTCTCGTCGAGTTCTTCGTATCTCTGTTTCTCGTCCTCGCGCGCCTCCAGTGTCTCTCGGGCCGATTGCAGCGTCTCTAAGTCGTCTTCGAGCTGGTTCACCTCGAATTCGACCGACGAGACCTCCTGTTTCTGCTCGGCTTTCCGCTCAGCAAGCGCGTCTCGTTCGCTCTCTCGTTCCTCCAGCACATCCAGCCGCTCACTGGCATCCTCGTGCCGCTGATACCCCTCACGGTTCTCCTCACACTTTTCCTGTGCCTTCTTGGCAGCGCGAAGCTCCTTCTCTGCGGTGTCCAGCTCTCCCTCGGTCGCCTCGATCTCTTGCTCTTGTGACCGGACTTCCTGTTCGAGGCTGTCGATTTCGTCCTGGACGGCCTCTAACTCTTCGTACTCCGCTTCTTTCTCTTCCAGCTCGTCGGACTTCCGGCCGATCTTCGCCTCGATGGCTTCGACCTCGTCAGTCAGCGATTCCGCTTTCGCCCGCTCGTCTGGCAGGTCCTGTACCGTACTCGTGAGCCCTGCAATCTCTTCACGGAGCTTCTGTTCCTCCTTCTCAATCGTGTCCGGGATGTCCTTGAGCCGATTCCAGGACTCTTCGTACGCGTCTAGGTTCAGCAGGGCATCGAACGTCGCCTTCCGACTGGCGGGTCGTTGCGCGAAGTCAGAGAGGAACCGCGTCTGCGGTACGCCAATGCACGATTCCCACAGGCTCTGCAGCTCGTCTTTGTCTTCGACGTCGAACCGGGCGCACAGCCACTTGACGAGCTGGGATTTTGAATCGATGTCCTGGTCGATCCACTCGTCGCCTTCGGCATCGTAGCGGTGCACACCGTAGTTCGACCGACCAGCGGAGCGCGTCACTCGGAAGCGCTGCCGGCCTTCCGAGGTTTCCTGTTCGAATGTGACCTCGACAGTTCCGGAACTCGCGCCCTCGCGCACGAAGTCCTTGTTGTTGAACGGCAGCGAATCGAACAGCGTGAAGCCAATCGCTTCCTGAATTGTCGATTTCCCCGCGCCGTTCTCACCGAGGATCGCCGTCACACCACCCTCAATCGGTACGACTGTCCGCCCTTCGTACGACTTGATGTCCTCTAACGCGACCTCGACAATCTTCATTGTTGCATCACCTCCGCCTCATCGTCGGCCTCTCCGCCCGGTTCACCAGTATCCGACTCCATCTCGCCGGCAGCATCCGTGTCCGAGAACGGATCCTCATCGATGTCGAGCACTACATCGTCAGCCATCTCCGGGAACAGGTCTCGCCGTGCGGAACTCACGGACTCGCGGATGTCTTCGACTGCCTCTTCGGCCTGCGCCATCTGGTGTGCATTACCCAGAACGTCGGCGACGTCTTCGGCCTGTTCGTCGTAGATGGATTCCTTCGCTATCGTCTCGAACACGCGGTGTTCCAGCGCCGCCGTGTTCAACCGGCCATCCTGAAAGACCTCGTCCTCGTCGATTTCCGAGATCAATTGCTGGACGTCTGCCGTCCGGATCCCCGTGTTCACCTGCACGTAGAGGGCCTCGCAATCGTTTTTCGCCCACTCCGCGAGTTCGTCCGTCCGGAAATCCCCGCGGCTGAATTGTAACGTGCCGCTGAACCGCAGGTCGATGATCGGCGCTCTGGGGTCGCCCTGCACCGTGAACTCCTCTTTTCGACAGTACTCATCAATCCGTGATTGTTCCCCGCGGACGTGGTCCTGGAACCCGGCTTCGAGTTCGCTTGGCGAGTCGTACTCCGTGACATCGAACTCGACCCGGCAGTACGGCCGCCGCTTGGTCGGGTGGTGGTCCACCTCGTACTCGACCGCGTTCTCGGCCTCGTCTTTGGTGGCCGTCAACGCGACCGAATGGTAGCCGTGCTCCCAGTCGTGGTGACCCTCGCGCGTGTTGTGGGCTTCTGGGGATCCAGGGTTGTAGATCCACCCAGCAGCATCGTACCGCTTGTGAATGTGCCCGAGTGCGAGGTAGTCCACGTGCTCTTTCACGTTACGGAGTTCGGCGTGGGTCACCGTCCCGCCGAGCGTCGGAACCTCGTCCTCCATGCCGAAGTGTGCCAGTAACACGGTCGCTGCCGGTTCGCCGTGCTCGTCGTTCGTCGCTTGAATCCCGTGTGCCACCTGTTGCAACGCTTGTCCGGTCCGCGCGCCTCGCCACTGGAGCCCGAATACTCGAACCGGGCCGTCGAACGCCGCAACCTCGATGTCGTAGAATCCAGCGCAATCACCGGGTTTCTCCGGGTCGTACGGTTCGAAGCGAGCGGTCTCCGAGTCAGCCTCCAGATCGGCTTTCAGAAATACGATGTGGCCGCGCCGGTGCAGGTAATTGAGCCACGTCACCTCGCGCGGGGTCAGGTTCTCGTCGTGGTTCCCTCGGGACACCAACACCGGCACGTCGTCCGGTATTCGGCTGAGCTCTCGTTCGACCTGGTCGAGGACTTTCGGGCGGAGGTCCCGGGAGTGAAATAGGTCCCCGGGGAGCAGGATGGCGTCCGTGTCGCGCTCGTTGACCATCTCTTGCAGTGCCGCGCGTGTCGTTGACACCATGTCGTCCTCTCGTTGTTTCAACCCGTACTGTCGGTGGCCGAGGTGCGTATCGGCGATGTGAGTCAGCGTTAACATGGTGGCTTCCACGTACAGTCCATCTAACCAATAGGTTTTAATAGTTTTGCCTGACTTGGATAGTTTGAGGCGTTGGAACTGATGGAGCCAGGTAACGACGACGAAGACAAGAAAAACCGCTTCCGAGAAGCCTTCGAACGCGGCCAACAGGGGCGCGTCGGGAGCTACGACGTCTGGTTGTCCGATCACGAGTTCCAACCAGAACTAGCCACCCGTGACCAACTCACAGCGTTCTTCCGTGAACACCCTGAGAAAGCGGTCAACCACGAGGACGCGCTTGACAAAGTCGGTGAGTACGCGGGTTTTGTAACCCGGCAACAGGAGGTCTATCACACGCCTGTGATCGGGCCGTCCGGGATCGGGAAGACGCAGTTACTCCACACGGTGGTCTCGTTTCTCACGGAACTCTCCGCGGACATCGGTACGAAGCTCATCGACGCAAAGGACCTCGGTAAGAAGACCGACGACGGGTTCCTCCTCGATGAGGTAGCTCACAACCTGACCGGACTCGAAACCCCAATCATCTGCATCGATGATTGCGGCCTAGACAAACGAATCGAAACCTCACTCAACGAGCTCCGGGACGCCGTGGACAGCGGTCTATTCGTGACGACCTGGACGCCCGAACGATGGGGCGTCAACCGAGGGCGCATCCAAGACGCCCTCCCGCCCTCGAACGAACTCCACCTCGATGCGTTCCCCCGCAAAGACACCGACGAGACGCTGAGAATCATCTTCGAGGTGCTCTCCGAGAACGAATTTACACTCCCGTCGGAAACCGTGGACCGTATCCACGAGCTAAGCGAGGGGATTCCGCGGTTGATTCACACCCTGGCCCTGGAGTCGCTTCAGGAGGCCTTTCGGAAAGAACTGGAGCCAGGGGACGTCGCAGCCACGAACTCGGCTGCCGACCGGCTCCACTTGGTCGATGCGAGCGCTCGCGTCCAAGACCTCTCGGAGTCGAAGCTCACGGTGTTGAAACAGATCCTCCAGCTGCCAAATGACCGAGGTGTCCAACCGGGCACGCTGGTCGAGGAGCTCCACCGAGACAAATCGACCATCTCCTATCACCTCCGGGAGCTCAGCGACGGGGGGTTTGTCGAACGCGACCGAGAGGGTCGGCGCGCGTTCTATCGTGTGACCGAGACGCTGGAACCGTTCATCCAACGACGAATCAACCAGGAGGCCGAGTTCGATGGCTAGCTACAAGATTGTGCCACTACGCGACGAGAGCATCGACACGGAAGCAATCCAGGCCGGGATCGAGGCCACCTCGGCATTCCACTCGGACGCCGACCTTCGCAGCGGAATGCTTCCACAGACGTTCAACGTGGGAGCAGACGGGATCTGCTGGGCGGAATACGGTCGTGAGGCGTACTACGACCTGACCACGCTCGAAGGTACCGAGCAAACGAAGCGCGCCGACCGGTACGCGGTCATCTTCCTCCAGAACGGGTACGTTGCCATCGCAAAAGCAACGAAAGAGGTCGAACAGGAGATTCTCACGGCACTCGCGGCGGTTCTCGATGAGGACGTGAAATTCGAGACCGTGGAGTTCGACGAAGAGGATCTTCGGACAGTCATCGAGGAATCCAGCCGCGTCCAACGTGTCGATGTCAGCCCGAACAAACGCGAACGACCGGACTACGTCTCAGCGCAAGACCGTGGTGACCTGCGGGAGACGGACTGGTGGGAGCAGTACTTCGGGGACACATTCGAACAAGTGCGTGTCGACCTCCCGAACCGGAACATCGCGGTCGAAGTCGGGTTCGACGACACCGGTCGCATCACCCTCTACGGCCGCGAGATCGAGATGGCGGTCCAGGCAGAGGCGATGCGGTACCTGACCGACGAAATCATCGACCCGTACAGGAGTCCGTCTGACTTCCAGGGTACTCTCGGAGGGTACAAATGACGAGTCAGCAACCGACCGAATTGGACTCTCGGGCGACCGTGAGTGGTCACCCAACGATGGTCTCCTGGTCGCGGGGGAAACCCAGACTGTACCTCGCTGACACGGACGGCCCGATTGACCTCGCCGGACTCGTCGGAGAAGAGATTCGCATCGACGTCCAGCCCGGATTCCGGTGCCAGCACTGCGGTGACCGAGCTGACGCCTCTCCTTGTGAGGAGTGCCAGTCGAAGCCACCTTTCCAACAATGCGTCTACACGCCCGGAACATCCTGTACGTATCAGGACTGCCCGTTCCCGGCGTTCAAACGACGGTCGTGTGCGCACAACTTCGTCGTCTACCTCGTCGCCAAAGACAAGGTGAAGGCAGGCATCACGCAAGCAGATCGCGCTGTGAGTCGCTGGGCGGAACAGGGCGCGACGCACGGCATGATCGTCGCTCGAACACCGAACCGGCGCGTCGCTGGTACCGTCGAGGACGCGTTGGAAGCCGTTGTGTCGACAGCATCGACGAAGGAGTGGTACGACCCGCTGGACGAGCCGAAACACGCACTCATGGACGCCGTCAAGTTGTGCCGCGATGTCCTCACAGGGCCGCTAGAATCGTTCTCGACGGTTCCCAACGACGAGACCGCTCTCGATGACCGAATTGTTCGAATCCCCGCTCACTTCGCCGGGGACGATGCGACTGTCAGCACCCTCCCGAACATCACCGTGGACGAAGGACTACAGTCAGAGGTGCTCGGTGTCCGGGGTCAGATTCTAGCGACCAAGGACGCTGTTGTGAACTTCGACCAGCTGCAAGGGAAACAGGTCACGGTCGAAGCGCCTGCAGAATGTCTCCCAGCAACGGAGGCCGCACAATGAAACCAGTCAACCTCGACGAGAACTCACTCAACGACGTACCGGTCGGAGACACCTACGCTGTCCGCTTCACCCTCGACGCAGTCTTCGAGAATGAAGGTCAGTACCCACGCCGCAACTTGAAATTCACAGACGGCGGTGGTGACGACCGAACCATCACGATGTGGAAGAACTCCGCACCAGCGGAGATCTACGACGAAGACTACGACAGAGGAGCCACGTACCTCATCACCGCTGTCGAGTACGATATCGACGAAGGCAACGACGGGACGAAATACCAGAACCTCACCGTCCAGAGCGATGCACAACTCCTCGAACTGGAGGGTCCCCCGACCACCGAGGAAGCCCTCGAAGACGGGCTCGCCGAAACCCCCGACACGTCCGCCGACAGCGGCGACCACGGCCTCACGACGTTCCGCGCCACAGCTGACCTGCCGGAGTACGGCGTCTACGAGTACGAACTCGTTCCGAAGCAAGGATACCGACCCTCAGGGCAGAACACGCTCCGCGCGACGTACAAAGCACGCCGCAAAGTCCGGCAGCAACTCGATGTGACACCCGTCGTTGTCGGCAGCGCGTTCAAGCTCGTGTCCCTGGTGAAACTCGCGCACGAACGCGTGGACCTGCCTCGCTTCGAGATCAACGAGGTCGGCACTCGACCGGTCATCTACGCGGACGCGGACGACCGGGAGATCCTGGGCGAAATGCTCGGTGAAGTCCTGAAGAACGCGAAACGCGACCAGTACGATATCCACGGCATCGACAAGGTCCTGGAGATCGACCCGGTGATCGAGAAAGAGGGGTTCCGCCTGCACGAGCGGTATAACCTCACCGTCGAGGTGCTCCCCTCGCGTGCCGCCTACCTACACGTCGATTACCGCCACCGGATCCTCTCCGACCGGACACTCGACCAGCTTGACGACGACGAGATCCATCCGGGACTCCGGGTGACACCCTCCTACCGAGACAGGGGGTTGTACGTCATCGGCGTCGGCCCAGAAACCGTCACCGACAAGCTCCACATCGAGGGCAACAAGAGTCTCGTCCAGTATCACCGCGAAGAGCCCTGGGTCGATCCAGCGAAAGTCGACGAGATCGAGAACGCAGACCGAGAAGTCATCTGGACAGTCCGTCAGCGCGGCGATGGAACCGAGATGGCGTTCCCACCAGAACTCCTCGCACTCCAAGGGCACCCTGAGAACCTCTCTCGATTCGCACCGGACTTCGCGGAGAAACAGCGGCTCAATACACGCCTGTCAGCGCAGCAGTGCATCTCGAACGCAGAGAGCTTCGTCGAACAGCTCGGCCCACTCCAGTTCGACGGGCACACCATCGAGTTCGAATCCGACCCGCTGCTCGGCGATGAGAACATCTCCGTTCAGGGACTCTTCGACCCGGAAGCACACGTGCTCCAGTTCAGTAACGGGCAGACCGGGACACACCCGAGCGACGTTACCCGCCTCGGCGTGTACGAGGCACCGGATCCCTTCCGCGTGTGCCACATCCGGATGGAAAAACGGGACGACCGGATCCAACGGGGCTGGTCCAGGCTCGAAAGCAAGCTCGAACAGATCGGGGCCCCGCCAGACGAGGTCGAAGAGGTCACCTTCGACGCGACGATGTCGGCCGACCAGCTCAGCATGGAACTCGCCGCTGAAATCCCGGACGATAACGACTACGACGCCGTGTTCTGCACACTCCCGCCGAAGAACACCAGGCATTTCGACACGGTTGAACCGGGGCGTGTCTACGACGAGGTGAAGAAGGTCCTTGCCACGAAAGACCTCAACAGCCAGTTCGCCCACGAAGCGACGCTCGACGAGCCCTTCACGATCATCAACATCGCCCTCGGACTGGTCGCCGCTGCCGGCGGCATCCCGTTCACCATCGAGCGCGCGTTGCCTGGTGACTCTGAACTCCACCTCGGCATCGACGTCACCCACCAGTACGACGAATCAGCCGACGGGAACCACATCCATCTCGCCGCCGCAACCACCGCGATCCACGCTGACGGGGCCGTCCTCGGGTACACCTCGTCCCGACCGCAGTCCGGGGAGAAGATCCCACCGAAGGAACTCAAAGAGATCGTCAAACAGGCCGTGATGGGGTTCCGAACCCGGTACGACCGGTACCCGAACCACATCACGATCCACCGGGATGGCTTCGCCAACGAAGACCTCAGCGCCGTCGAGACATTCCTCTCCGAACTCGATGTCGCGTACGACGTCGTCGAGATCCGAAAGCAAGCCCCGGCCCGCATCCTGAAATACAGCGGTGCGCACTTCGACACACCGCAGAAAGCAACGGCAGCAATCTACGAGGACCTCCCCAAAGCAATCGTCGCCACGTTCGGCGAACCCGAAACTCTCGCCAGCAGAGAAGGCACCGGTCTCCCTCAGCCCATAACCGTCGAACGCGTCCACGGCGAGACGTCCATCGAGACGTTAGCCGCACAAACGTACCTCCTGTCACAAGCCCACATCGGCGCATCGAACGCCACCGCACGCCTCCCCATCACGACGATGTACGCCGACCTGGCAAGCGCCGCTGCCGCTCGCAAGCACCTCCCCCCGACGAACAAACTCCGCGACAAAATCGGGTTCATCTAACAACCACCCATGACAGGCGATACTGACTGGACCACGGACGGCGATGGGCCTCTGGAGTTCCTGACACTCCCCGCAGCGACGCTCGACCGCGTGTCACAGCCCGCGGTCCGGGACGCCGTCCAGTACTTCACTCCAGGACTCATCACAATCCCGGGGCCACGAACCCCGACCGCAGAAGCCACCGCCCGTGACGCCGCCCCAGACATCCCCGTCCTGCATCCACAACTCGGTCGCGGCAGTGACCGCGTCCACCACTACCGGTACACCCCTGACGCCGGTGTTCACGAAGCCCCCGACGCCGCCCCACCACCCGAGACGATAGACATCCTCGCCGTCCAAACAGAGGACATCCTCCCTCGCCTCCAGACCCAACTGACATCGGGTGAGCGACAGACCGGCTCCGAAGCGGCGACGTTCCTGTTCGTCCCCGAACTCACTGTCGAGTGGGATACAACGACCCTCTCGACAACCCTGCCGCACGCCGAGCAGTTGGCGGCGATCACGGCCACGGCTCCGGAACCAGTCACGGTCCTCGCCGGCGGGCAACCAGCAGAGTACTACCACGAATGGGAGGTGCCGTACGAGCACTCGTCAGTCACCGTCCCGATGGCTGGACTCGGGGCGACAGAGCACGGTGGTGCGATGTTCGCACAGTACACCTGCACCCCTCGCGGGACTATCGCCGCAGAAGCTGTCGACGCCGACCAGTTCGGACTCAGAGCATTGAACGGCGTCGGGCAGTCCACCGCCCAGCGACTCCGCACACAGGGCTGTCAAACCACGACCGATGTCCAGAACCTCGCCGTCAGTACCCTCACCGACCTACCCGGAATCGGACAGACAACCGCCGAGAAAATCCACGCCCACGCCGACGTTATCGACACTGGCGAGCCAATCGTCCTCACGAACAAGACACCAGTCAAGACCCGTGACGACCGCCCGCCGCTCTGTCTCGACATCGAAACCGATGGCCTGTCACCCACCATCATCTGGCAGTTCGGCGTCTACGACCCGGCGACCGACACCTACCAAGCGTTCATCGAAAAGCAACAGCCGAAGGATCCGAAACCAGTCCTCGAAGCCTTCATCACGTGGTTCATCGCCAACCACCGAGACCGGACCGTACTGACGTGGAACGGGTACAACTTCGACTACCGCCACATCACGCAGTTCCTCGAACAGCACCTCCCAGAATACGTCGAAGCCTGGGACGACATCTGGACGTACGACCTGTACAAGTGGGCAGTCCGCGACGGGAACGCCCTGCTCCCCGGACGAACCAACAAACTCGATCACGTCGCTCGCGCACTCGGTCACGACTCCGCAGGGACCGGACTGACCGGTGCGCAAACCGCAACCGCATACCAGGAATTCATGCGGAACCCCGACTCCCCAGCAGCCGAACTGGATTGGGACCGTCACAAGACGTACTGTGAAGACGACTGCCGAGCGCTCTGGCACGTCTACCAAGCCATCACGAACGCCACACGCCGCGACATGACCGACAGCGGCACCGGCGGCGCAACCGGCCAGCAAACCGGGCTCACCGACTTCTAACAATGAGTGACAACACCACCTCAACCGACGCGACCGCTCGCACCGACGTTGACGCCGACACCATCATCGACACGTTCCCACGTGTCAGCCTCACCTCGGACTCAGAGTACATCGAAACCATCGAGCTCCCCGCGGAACCCGCAGACACGACACCGACCGCGGAGGTTCTCCGCCCGGAACTCGCCGACCCGTACCCGTACGACCTGTTCAGCCACCAAGCCGACGCCCTCAACGCACTCGAAACAGGTGACAACGTCGCCGTCACGACCTCTACCTCCAGCGGGAAAACCCACATTTACGGCCTGCACATCGCACGGAACCTCCTCGACGCCGGCGTCCTCAACCCCGATGGAACGAGAGCCGCCGACCACAACGACGCGTCAACCGCGCTGTGTGTGTACCCGATGAAGGCGCTCACCAAAGACCAGCAGGAGGCCCTCGATGACCTGTACGAGCAACTCGGGTTAGACATCCGCGTCGAGATCTACGACGGGGACGTCACAGACGGGCGGCGTGCCATCCGCGAGCAAGCCGACGTCATCCTCACGAACTTCGCCGGGCTTAACGTCTACCTCGAACACCACGACAAGTGGAGCCGCTTCTACAGTGCCCTCGACCTCATCGCCATCGACGAATCCCACACGTACACCGGCATCGAAGGGATGCACGTCGCGTGGATCCTCCGCCGGATGCAACGCGTCGCCGACTACTGGGGCGGTAACCCACAGTACGTCCTCACCTCCGCCACAATCGGCAACCCCCGCGACCACTCCGAGGAACTCATCAACGCTCCCGTGACCGTCATCGACGACGACGGCTCACCCCACGGCCCACGCGACGTCATCCTCTGGAACCCCCCGCCGCGCGACAAAACCCGGGACTCCACGCCCGACGAGGAGTCATTCGATATCGACATCGACGACGGAGCTGACTCAGAAGCAGAAGACGATGAGGAGTTCGTCGCCGAGCGCGTTCCGGCCAGCGTCGAAGCGCCGAAAGTCTTCAACCACCTGACCTCACGCGACATCCGCACATTACTGTTCTGCGAGAGCCGCAAACTCACCGAGCTCAGCATCCAACGCGCAGACGAGCATCGGCGGACCAACCCTCGGGAATACGACCGTTCGACCACCGTGGGGAGAGAGGCGTACAACGCCGGGCTCGGTCGCCGCACGCGGCACTCCCGTGAACACCAGTTCAAAACCGGTGTCCTCACCGGGCTCGCCACGACCTCCGCGCTCGAACTCGGCATCGACATCGGCAGCCTCGATGCGACCGTCCTCATGGGCTACCCCGGCCAGCGGCAGTCCTTCTGGCAACGCATCGGTCGCGCCGGCCGCGAAGCCAGCCGCAGCGTCGCCGTCCTCGTCGGCGACCACCGAACCCTCGACCAGTACATCCTCACCCACCCCGAGTACCTCCTCGAAAACGACGTCGAAGACGCCGTCGTGGACACCTCGAACAACTCCGTCTTCGCAACCCACGTCCTCGCCGCCACCGACGAAATCGCCCTCGACGAATCAGACATCGACACGTTCGCCGACGAAGACCGGCTTCGCGCCGCCGTGAAGATGTGGCGCGAAGCCGGGTTTGTAGACGGCTACCTCGACGCCGCCGTCCACTACTCCGGCCCAAGCCGGCCACAGACACGCGTCAACCTGTACGGCACCACCGGCACCGACTACCGCCTCCAACTCGCAGACGACGTCGACCGCGACAAATGGGGCCTCCCCGACGATCTGGACTTAGAACCAATCGAACAGAACCGCGCGTACCGCGACTACCACGAAGGCGCAGTCCGCCTCCAGAACGGTCAGCAGTTCGAAGTCGTCAACATGGACGAGGACCGCCCGCAACCCATCATCGAACTCAAACCAGTTGATTGCGAGTACTACACTCGCACCCGCAACAAGGTCAACGTCCTCGACGCCGAATCCGAAGAATCCCGCGAGGTCAACGGCTTCACTCTCCACTTCGGCCGCGGCACCGTCCTCGTCCACCACCACTCCTACGACCAACTCTACATCGGCAACAGCGACCCGAAACAACAGGCGATCCCGACGGAAACTCCGCCGATCCTGATGGACACGCAGCTCTGCTGGGTCGAAGTCCCCGAAGACGTCGAAACCGCCCTCGTCCGCAAATACCAGGACTACGGCATCGAAACCGGCGTCGATCCAGAAAACACTGGGATCGCCCACCTCGGATACATCGCCGGGCTCCACGCCGCCGAACACGCCACCATCCAAACCGCCCCGCTCGAACTCCGCGTCGACAAGAACGACCTCGGCGGCCTCGCCACGCTCGTCATGGACACCCACTACAGCCATCCTGAATACGACGACATCACCGACTCCATCGGCGACTCCTTCGAAGCCGCTACCCACGCCCTCGAACAACGCACCCAGGAACTCACCGGCCGCACCGCATCCGGCTGGTTCATCTACGACGGCGTCGACGGCGGCCTCGGCTTCGCCCGCGCCATCTACGAGAACTTCGAAGCGCTCGCCGAACGCGCCCGCGACCAACTCCGCGACTGCAACTGCGGCCAACCCAACGGCTGCCCCGCCTGCACCTTCGACGAAAACTGCGGCAACGACAACAAACCCCTCCTCCGCGCCTCCGCCATCGACGTCCTCAACCAACTCCTCGGCGCAGAAGAGCGAGAAGACCTCGCCGAGCACCTCCCCGACGACGAACACGGCGGCGACCGCCGCCCCGTCGTCTTCTACTCCTGAAACAGGATTCGGATTACGTCGCTTCCAGACTAGGATTGAGTTTCAATCGGTACAAATCGACATTGTCGTCCGCTACTGCCCGCTTCACCCGTGTAGAGAAATCCTCCGCAATCAAGATACCACGCACCTCCTCCTGAGTCTCCCGCTTCAAATCATTCATATATCCCTTGATCTGACCAACTGCATTATCGCCTGCCTCGCCCTTTTTCAGCTCGACAACTACCCAACCATCCGAATCTTCCGCTAGGACATCGATATCACCAACAGGAATCGGAGATTCATGCTCTGTAACCGTGAGACCGCTATCTATTTTCTGAAGATTCCTCATCGCCCAAACATGCATATCGTCCTCCGATGATTCTAGCGAGATCGTCGATTCAATTTCCTCGGTCGGAATCTCTGGTGCTCGATTCACCACCGCTTTGAGATCCTCTCGGGAACCACCAAAGCTAGCCAACGTAGCTGGCGTATAGACTTGAGGGCAGTTAGAGGGTAGTTCGTCCTTGGATACTGGAGTGCCCCAGTCATACCATCTGACAGTACGATGATATCGATGGTCATCGAACGGGAGGTTGGGATGCTTTACGTATTCTGGCTCACTGACCTCACCAACGCCCACTACCAGCCCCTTCGGATTCGGTGCATAGACGATCACCGTGTCGCCTTCGCGCATTCCATCTCCCCGTTTTGTTTTCCCCAGAAAACGGGCCACTTGACGGCCAGCACCTGCGTCCTTGCTTTTCTCTACAATCTCCTCTGCGCTTTGATCCCGGAAATCACCAACCGAGCGTGCCCACCCGACCGTGACAATGTCCTGTTCAAGCCAATCAATAGCTAACGACCCACCATGGCCGGCAGTCATCCGCCACCAATTGTTCTCTTGGTTTGCCATAGCGCGAAGAACTTGTAGAACTCATTTAAATGTGAATGTACAGACATCCGAAATAGTACTATTCCAGTACGACTGCGAGCAAATCAGCAATGAATCAATCCGAGTAAACGTTATACGGTAGCTGGTAGCTACTTTGGTTGTAGTTGGGATATTGTCGTGAGTGAGAAAGTCACCACCGAAGACCAAAACGAGTCAGAAGAGGTAGACGGTTCTCAAGTCGATGAAACCCCAGAGCTCCGGCCCTCCCGTCAACAGGAGCGTGACCATTCCCCGGATGCGTATTCCTCGGGGTACGATCCGTTTGGTGAGACTCGCGTCGGTATCGGGAGTGCTGGCGGAAAGGTAGAGAAACTGATCCGGCACAATGAAGGCCGGCATCGTTCCGACGGCAATCACAGCACCCGTGAAGCAGTCCGCGATAAGGTTCGTGTGACGGAGGCGTTCTGCTCTGCTCTCGATCTCCCCGCTCATCAGCAACAAGCGGCAGTCACCGCGATGACGACGATGAATCTTGATCGGTTCGGTCGGCAGAAACGCCTGTCAAAAGTTGCTCTCGCCACGATCAAAGTCATCGTCGAGTGGGACCGATTCAATCGGATCCCTGACGAAGCCTTGCCGGATCTCGATGCCGACCGACTCCCGCCGCGGATGCTGGAACAAGACGAGTTCCAAACGCTGCTGGAGGAACAAGAGGTTTCGAAATCCGATCTCTACAGCGTATCCCAACTCGTCAAACGCGAACTCAAAAAACACGACCACTTCCCACTGTGACTGCGGCTACCTGCCCGCTGCATCCGCTAACGAAGTCTCATCGGACATAGATACCCCCTTCCTCTGCCGGTAAATACGCTGAGGTAATTAAATATGAGGTTGGAATGTCTGGAAGTGATTTTCTTTTAAGTATTCCCTGCGACAATATGCGGGATGAGGGTCGTCGGTCGTCGGTTTCGCCATAAGGCGAGACGACGGTCCGGCTGCCAATTATCGCGCGAAGTTCGCAAGCCCTTCGTCAAGCAGGGTGTCCGGCTTGGCCCCTTCGTAACCCCTCTTCAGAAGTGGCCAGTTTACGGAGACTCTGCTTCAGCTACGAAGGGGTACTCCATTACGCACGCGAGCTTCGAGGCTTCGGCCCAGCCAACCGCTTCGGTGTACACTCCATCGTACGCGCGAGGTTCACGCATCGCTTCTCGTCGTTAGCCAGCGACGCCCCTTAGAGACCCTTCGACACTCCCCCAGAGAGCATCATCCCTCTCGACGGCTCACCTCGCAGGGTCTCCTCACCAGTTCGTATCACCGCGCCCAGTGGCAACACTGGCCAGCGCAGATACACTCCCTACGCAGCCACTGGCACTGAAACGGCGACGCACCACCACACGCGGCTCCTTCAACCAATGTCCAGCTACACCAACCTCGACCAGACGTATCTCCCGCCGATCAAACAGCACGCCCGCGACCGCTGGCACGAACGCTTCCCCACGGACCGCCCGCTCGAAGCCGCCTGGCGCACCGCCAAACCCGTCGATGCACCCGCAGCCCGCTGCAGCCACGCGCGCCTTTACGAACCCGTCGACGCACTCATGCTCGTCCGCGACGGCTGGCTCCGAACCGTCCTTATCAACGACGGTCGCCTCGCCACGACCGGCCTCGTGATGTGCGAAGCTTGCGACGACCTCGTAGACCCGATCACGGACACGCGCTGCCCAACCTGCGGAGAACCACAACCCGCTGTCCAAACCTGCGGGCAAGTCACCGTCATCCGTGGAGGTGGTCACCGATGAGCAGCCCACCGTTCCTCCACATCGACGAGTTCGACGGCACGAACGGGTTCATCAAAACGAAAGCGTTCGTCAACTACACCATCGACCTCAACAGCCACACCCCACACCAGAAAGTCATGCTCGGCAACAGCGACCGCGGCGACGTCCAACGCCCCTGCGTCGTCTTCAACGACGACATCACCCTCGACGAAGGCTGCGGCTACGTCTTCGGCGGCTTCGACAACCTCTGGCCAGACGGCGAAGAGATACAGTTGAAACTCGCCCAAGGCGCGTGGATCCGGAAGATCTACGACCCCAACGACGAGTAACGCTCCTCTCACCGTTCCGCACTCGAATCAGGATCTGTACTCGCATCGATAACCGTCCTGCACAGCCCAGTTTAATGAAGAAAGGTTGAGAAGGGCTGTAGCAATGGCAGCTACTCTCACCGAGCCCACTGTTCTCGCTGCCGCGAAGGACACTCTCTACCCTGATCTCGATACGAGCCCAGACCATTACGCTGTCACCGAAACCCAGTTCACCAAGCCGACGTGGGGCGGGTGGGAAATCCCAGACGACCTGCGTCGTCGCCTCGCGCCATACAACACGATTCGTCTAGCTGACGGTGAGCCTGACCTCCTCGGCGTGGGGATGCCTGCTCTCGAAGTGCTGAACGCCGACGCTGCGACGACCCCTGTCGCCGTCATCGAAGCGAAAGGCCACAACACCGACCCAAGCGCCGCCGACGTCGGAACCGGAATCAACCAGGCGCACGGCCACCTGTCCGAAGTCAACATCGGGTACGTCGCCGCCCCCATCCAGAGCATATCTGACCAGGCACGTGCCCTCGCCCGCGATCTTAACATCGGCGTCATCGGTGTCGAAAGCCCGCATGACGCAACGCTCGTTGAACCTGCCCGCATCACCGGCGTCGGTGACTTCTCCACTACTATCGACGCCATCCGATTTCAGGCCACGACGCACCGACTCACCGAAGGCAGCTTCCCGGTGAACCATCCGAAGAACTACCTCGGGTACGCACTCGCCCTCGCTGCAGATGGCGACACCGCTGACATCTACTCCGAACACGTGATCAACAGCGTCTCAGGTGGTCGCCGCGGGGCAATCCTTCTCGGTCTCGTCGATAATCAGCCCGGTGGAGAGACACTCACGCACCTCGGTGCAGAAGTCGTCCGCTTTGCCCGTGCCCAACACGGGACCGTCGTTGCCGCCCTCAACGAATTCGCCTCGTGGAAATGCCGGTCAACCCGCTTCACGACGCTCGCTCCCCGCTGGGCGCAACTCGCCCGCTCAGTCGCCATCCAGTACGACCCAACACAACTCATCATCGAAGCACTCGAACGCCTCCACCAACGCGGCACCAACCCCGCAACCATCGACGCCGTCGTCCGAGAAGCCTCCCGCATCAACCAACCCCTCACCGTCGAAGTGTTCTTCACCCAATCCCGGCGTGAAGACGTGCTCACCGCCGACGGCGAAATCAACGAATCAATACTTACCGATCCGACCGTGTACAAATCCGGCATTCACTTCCAATTCAAATACCACCTCCGCCATATCGGACTCCTCACACACGGCGGCACAGACGACAAAGACGCCGTCCTCACCAACAAGTGGGCATTAGAACACCCGGTCAAACACGGCACCGACTCAAACTGATCCAGTAGAATTCTCCGCAGATCAACTTCGGAGTCGAATTGAGCTGTTCACCTGTTTTACTCTGAGTCGGGGTCGAGATACTCAATCGTGGCTTCCCATTTTCGCAACTCAGCTTGAAGCTCTTCGATTTTTTCCTCGGCTTGGGCTGCCTTCTTGCGAACACGTTCAACGTGCCTTGACACGGTCGTTTCCTTAACATCGTATTCCGACGCCACGTACCTGTGCTTCTGGTCGTAGCGAACTGCAAGTTCCCACATTTCCACTTGACGCTGCGTTAATACTGTGTCCTTTGCTCGTTGCTCCCATTCTTCGTTTTTGAGCTTCTGCAGTGTTCTCACGGCTTCCTGGCCGTGCCGGTGGAAATCCTCCGGTTCAGGTCCCATACTGCTTCACTCTCGCATTAAGCCATATACTTTACCTAGTACTTGTGCTCATTAGCGCACAATACACTTGGGCTAATTGTTTAAAAGCACCAGCGGTTAGAATCACTCGCAATGCGACGTGTAAAAGACCGCACGCTGTACGACACAGAAACTGCAGAACGAATCGCTAAACACGGATCCGCCGCAGACCTGAGTGACTTCCACCACCTTGCCGAAACGCTGTACAAAACCGCAGACGGCGAATACTTCATCCACGGAGAAGGAGGTGCCGCCACGAAGTACGCCACGCAAACCAGCAACGGAACCACCAACGGGCAAGAAATTCGACAACTCACAAAAGAAGAAGCCCTCCAGTGGTGCGAAGACCACTCCATCGACGGAGACATCGTCGTCGAAGAATTCGCTGAACTGCTCACGAACGTCGAACCCACTGACTGAGCAGTCCCCACCCTCAACCCGCCGAACAGGACTAACCGCACCCGACCGCGATCTCTCACACGACGGTTCCCAAATTCAGTCAATCGTTCCTGCAAGACCTCGAAAGATACGGCAAAGGCCAAGCCGTCATCAAAGCCCCTGACGTCGAAGCCGTGGAAGTCACCGGCCTCCCCAACTGCCTCACCCAACACAGCAACTTACTGCCGACTCGTATTTTCGGCTTGTAACCTTGTATTGGACAAGAGCTACTCTCTCAGTAGCTAAGGGATCGTCTGAATAGGATTCACCAATAAATAGCCACTATTTGTGCTTCAATCTGGAATGCATCGATATCTACTGCCCCCTCTTCGGCATTCACTGACCGGTGTTCATCGAATATCATATGATTCGTAACTTCGGCCTCGTTTTCTTTCGAGAGGGAGAAGTCGTGGTTTCGAAGATACGTTCCGTATTCAGTGTAAAAGTCGATTAGTTCCATCTCCCTAGACGGAGAGCGTGCTGGGAGTCCTTCTTCAGCCAGATACGCATTCATAAAGTCCTGGTGAAGATCGTCTCCCACTCCATCAACTCCCGCTCGCTCATCAAATTCAGCAAGTGCATCTATCCAATCATCCAGGCCCACATCTCCGTTATATTGTTCAGACGCCTCCTCTTTGGCGAGGGTCGCCGCGCGCTCAATAAACTGGGTTAATATCTGAGCAAGCGGTGGAGATACTGTTTCGATTTTCTGTGCAAGGCTTAACGGGTGCCATGACTCTTCCTCGTAAGTTTCCTGGACACGACAGAATACGGTGTATTCTTCTCCGTCAAACAACGCATCAGGAACGTCTTGCCAAAGCTTTAGCGCGTTCAACTGACCCACAATGTGGAGCGGCTCCCCACAAGAGTCGTCTGGTTCACCAGGTTGAATTCTCCCATCCTTCACGTGGTAATCGAGAACACGTCCACTCACTGGAATCTCTGTTCCAAACATAGACTCAACGAGTTCCAGTACATCCTCTTCCTCTGGCCCAACCGCTTCAGGAATATTCTCTTGGAGATACATCATCACTTTATAGAACCGATACAGATAGTGCGTCTCCAGCTCAACCTTTACACGAAGGATCTTTCCTCGGGTTATTTTGGATAGATCTATCTCTGGGTCCCCATCTGAATCGATGAGGCCCACATCATCGTCGTGCCGTCGATGCTTATCTAACTGGTCGAAGAGAGACTGAATCGCGTAATTATGCACAACCTCTGATGAGCTCTCACCCATTTCCACATGTTCGCCTTCCACCTTAGCTCCTACACCAGAAATACTCGCATTCACACCACCAGCGACACGATCCGTTGACCGACTCCCAATCTGCTCGACACGCTCCTGCTTGATAGCTCCTTCAATAGACGCCAGAAGGCTCACCACACTATCCCGATCTAGGTAGACGAATTCCCGAAGCTCGCTCTTGTACTCACGGTCATCTGCTTCAGCGTCAGGTTCTTCTTCTCTTGACACCTCACTTGCGGATTGTTCCTCCTCACTTTGTCTACCCAGCAGGCCGTTTACCCGGTCTCTCAATCCCATCAGTTTCCGCCCTCCTCAGCTTCTTGTTCTCGACGCCGTTGCGCCTCCTTATTATTGATCTGAGCCTGCACTCTCTCATAGGCCCGTTCAATGTCCATCCGGTAAATTGTCGGGTTCCCTCCCTTGTCCCGTTCTTCTTTCAACAGAATTTCTCCTATCTCTTCAAACAACGATTCAATATGCGCACCTGTCCACCCATTCGTCTTCTCAATAAGATCATCAAGAGATACTCCATCACCGAAATCAACAGGCGGTTTGTGGATCTCAAAAATTTCTCGTCGGCCTTCACGCGACGGACGGGGAAACTCGATTTCCCGTCCAAATCGACCAGGACGTCGAAGTGCTGGGTCGATTGCGCCTATCAAATTAGTCGTTCCGATGACCACTACTCGGCCGCGATCCTCAATACCATCCATTAGCGACAGTAATTGACCAACAGTACGGCGACCAGCATCCATCGTCTTGTCTCGTCGCGGTGCCATAGAATCGATCTCGTCAAAGAAAATGATCGCTGGCGGGTTCTCCTGAGCGTTCTCAAAGAGTCCACGAAGCTTCCGCTCAGTCCCGCCAACCAACTCATGAGACAGCTCTGGTCCTCTGATACTGTAAAAAGAAGCGTCTTCGACTTGATTTGCGACAATCTTCGCTAAATACGTTTTTCCAGTCCCTGAGGGGCCATAGAACAGCACACCTTTCGGAGCGTCCATCCCGACATCTTCGAACCGCTCGGGCTCCTTGAGCGGGACTTCCACTTTGTACTTCACTTCCTCAACAACCTCATCCATCCCACCGAAATCCGAATAATCCCGATCAGGGACGTTCTCCGGCTCAAGATCCGACGAATCCGTCTCGTTCACCTTCTGCCGCAAACTTTCCCTATTATCCTCAAGGTCAACAATATCCTCTTCAAACACGTCATAGAACTCTCCCAGATTTGTGAGTAAAACACCATCACCGGGTGAGACGTCCTCATCCGGATTGGGAAGAATTCGCTTCCCAGTCTCCGTCCGCACCAGAAGGAACTCATCAGTCGTCCTCTCTACGAGTGCCTGCTGTCCGATTGGGTCATCCTCTCGTGCAAATTTAACAGCCTTATCCCTGGTGAAGTGAGATTCAACTTCTACGAAATCCCCCGGAGTCACTTGACGCGAAACCTCATTCCGAACCAGAAGAATCTCACCATCCTCATTGACCAATAGATGCTGATCCTCTACAGCCAGCACCTTCAGCACCCGGTCATCTCCCATATCCCCGGAGTTCTCCCCCACGACTTATGATGCCTTTGCTACAATCCTACTGACGAAATATGCCATCTATACGGAGTGTAAACGATAGGGCGAAGAAATACTAATTTGATGAGTGAGTTTATACGATTTCTCTATGACGAAGACCTACGAGGAAGAACGGGAGTGTAACCGGTGCGGGGCGACGTATACTGCGGCGGTGTACATCGGTGTAGGCCGGGATACCAACGGAGGCCTCTGTAATGACTGCTATAGTGAGCAGAAGCAGGAACGGATTGACAACGTTCTCTCCGAGCACGAGGATGTGTGGTATAGACCTGATTCAGAAAAGTACGAGATCGCGGTATACAAGCCGGATGGTAACCGCCGGTACTACAAGCATGATATTCATGCTATCCAGCGGATTGAGTCCTGGTACTCAGAGTAACCTCGTGAGAATGTTTATTCCGTTCCTCTGATACGATTCAGTATGGCGACTCAAACTGGGAAGTTCGATCTGAATATGGAGGAAGTGCTTGAGGCATGGGGGCCAGCCGATGCTACCCGGGAGATCATTGCGAACGCACTCGATGAACAAGCACTCACCGGCGGGCCCGACCCCGAAGTTGCACAAGACGACAAGGGGCGGTGGCACATCCAAGACTACGGTCGCGGCCTCCGGTACGAGCACCTCACGCAATCAGAAGACGACGAAAAACTGGCAAACCCCGACACCGTCATCGGGAAGTTCGGCGTCGGACTGAAAGACGCTCTCGCCACCTACCATCGTCACGGCATCGACGTCACCATCCACTCCGCACACAACACGTTCACAATCGAAGAAGCGCCGAAACACGGATTCGAAGAGATCTCCACCCTCCACGTAACCATCCACCCCCCGCAGAAAGATATCGACGGTACGGACGTCGTTCTTGACGGGATTTCTGAAACCGCAATCTCCGACGCCAAATCGAACTTCATCCGGTACTCCGATCTGGACCTTCTAGAATCAACCGGGTTCGGTGATGTCTATCAGGTTCAAGACGGGGAAGACGCGGGCGTGTACGTCACCGGCCTCAAAGTCGCTGAAGAACCGAACTTCTTGTTCTCGTACGACATCACGAACACGACGAAGAAAATCCGTGACGCGCTGAACCGCGAGCGATCCAATGTCGGGCGAACCGCGTACACATCCCGCGTCAAGAAGATCCTCCAGGCGTGTGACTCCGAAGCTGTCGCCAAGCGCCTCGTCGATGACCTGCAACGATTCACCGACGGTGACACCCACGACGAACTCGGGTGGAAACCAATCCAGCTACACGCAGTCCGGATTCTCAACGCCAGACAAGATGTCGTCGTCACAACCGTAGACGAACAACAGAAGCATCGAGACCTTCTCGACCACGCGAAAGACGACGGGCACTCCGTCGTGACCGTGCCGGACCGAATTCGAGCCGAACTCTCAGACACATCCGATGTCGACGGCAATCAAATCCGGGATGTCACAGTCTACGAAAATGAGTACAACGACAGCTTCGAATTCGACTGGGTCGATGAATCTGCACTCACGACAGAGGAACTGGCCGCGTGGGAATCCCGCGATGAAATCCTAGAGATCGTGGGACGCCCGCAAAACTACGAGTACCGCATAGCGAGTCAGTTCCGAGCCACCGACGACGACCAGACCCGCGGACTCCACCAGCCCGGAGAACAACGAATCATCATCCACCGTAACGTGTTAAGCGACCAAGCTGAATTCATCGGGGTCTTCCTCCACGAACTCGCACACACCAGAACCCCGTTCCCAGACCAAACACGCGAGTTCGAAAGCGTACTTACGGAACTACTGGGTGAAGTAGGCGTGGAGGCACTTTCGTAACATGGGAACACTCGTCCTTGACATCGAGACCGCGAGTCCATTCGAAGAACCGCCCGAGAACTCCAACGACACCAAATACTACGAATGGTTTGCTGTCAGCCTCGCATACGCCGATGAGTTAACGACTACGCCAGAAACCGAAGTCCTGTTCCGCCGCGGCGGCTGGGACGACTCCCACACCGTCGACCTCTACCAGCGAATGTTCAACTGGTGCGACCAACGGGATGTCGAGCGCCTGCTCACCTACAACGGTGCCTGGTTCGACGGAAAGCACCTTCTCAACTGGGCCAGCGACATCGACGACACCACGGACCACACGTTCCGAGAACAAACCGAGGTGCTATTCGAGAATCATATCGACGTCGCCCTCGCCGCCGCCGACGAGTACGCAGACGAACTCTGGGACGACCAACACATCCTCCCAGACTGGAAAGCATACAACCTCGCCGAAATCAACAACGACGGCGTCTGGTACGACGATTACGACTTCCCAGACACCTACCTCTCAGAGATCGACGGGTCCGCCGTCCAAGGCAAACACATCGGCCAAGTCCTCGGTGAACGCTACATCAACAACGTCAAAGCAGGCATCGAAGCGACCAGCGTCCATCGAGAACTCACACGAATGCTCGAAGACTACTGCAGAAGCGACGTCGCCGACCTAATCGAACTCTACACCACACTCGGCGGCCCAGTCATCGACGATACATATCGACGTACACCAAAACAGATTATCTGAAATGCCTCTTGACGTACTCTTTCGAATCCCTTGAGCTGAGCTGTTTCGTGTCGCTATCCTTTCTGACGAATAACTCATCCCCACTGAACTCGATTGGCTCGTCACTAGGTTCTACCTTCACTACGCAGACCGACTTCTCGCCCAATGTCTCGAATTGAACGTCGGTCTTCTGTGTGGCAAACGTTTCACCCAAGTGCTCTGCCAGAGCGTTCTCAAGCTGTTTTTTGAACCCTTCTTGGCCTTTCGTAATTGATTTGAAGTCCTTTTCGAGACCCTGAACGCCCCCGTCTTTGTCTACACCAATGATCAGGTGGCCACCTGCAGCATTGGCAAACGCAGCAACATGTTGAGCGGCTCTCTCTTTTGCGAGGGCATCCGATTCCGTGTCAGGCAGGAGATGCTCTTCGAATTCAATAGTCTTGCTTCGACCTTTCTCAATCAGCCCCCTGGTATCCTCTTTTGAGGAGCTAACGAACTGATTGAAGAGCCAGCTCTGGAACACCTCTGCAAACTCGTCATCATTTGTGGCCTTGTTGAAAAATTTCGTATTCTGGTCGATCATATCCAGCATCTCCTTTCGAGTGACGCTCTCGAACTTCATCTGGGCCTTCTCAGTGCTATTCTTCTCCACAGTCTGCTTCAACGCGTCATTCTCTTCCAGGCGTTTTTTCAGATGCTTGATGAAGGTCTTGTCTTGCTCGTCAACTTCATAACCAAACTGCTGGTTCAGCATCTCAACGATGTTCTCTAACGGAGACTTCTTCTCCTCAGCCCTAGCCTTCCCGTCCTTCGACTTGTGAGTCGGGCCCAAATCACCGTTAGACTTCTCAAGCGACCGATTCTCCTCAGAAGCAACCTCTTTGATGCGGTACTGCTCCAAGTCAACGAATTGCTTGACCTCGTTCGGCATCTCTCCCCGTTCCACATCCAGTTTCCGGAACAAGACCCTCGAAAACTGATAGAGCTTGTGTAGTTCTTCGTCCCGGAAGTTCACGACTTTGATGAGGAACGAGTAGAGCTGTATGAAGTCCCGTAGCTTCTTGCGGAACTCTTCCTGAGTCTCCTCACCTTTACTCCTGTACCGTTCTTTGACGGGATCAAGTACAGCACTCAACTGATCCTGAGTCGTGTCGTCACCGTACCAGAGTTCGGTGAACTTCTCAACCTCGCTGTCTTCGAACAGCCTGAATTCGCGTAAGTCGTCTTCAAGATCGTAAACGAGCTGTGGGTTGGTTCCCTGCTTGACCCTCGTTTTGGTGTAAAAATCCTCGAAGGCGTCTTGGATGTCTTCCGGATCGTTCTTGAAGTCAACTACCATCGTATCTTCCTTATCCGGATGGGTTCTGTTGAGGCGAGAGAGGGTCTGAACAGCCCTCACGCCCCCGAGTTTCTTATCGACGTACATCGTGTGCAGAAGAGGCTGGTCGAACCCGGTCTGGAACTTGTTGGCGACGATAATGATCCGAGCGTCATCATCGTCGAATCGGTCCTCGACTTTGGTATCGAGGTCCTTGTTGACCTTCTTCTCCGTGAGCTTCTCGCCTTCGTATTTGAAATCAGAGAAGGCAGCCAATGCCTCGAAGTCGTAGCCGTTCTCGGAAAGATACTCGTCGAATGCCCTCTTGTACTTGACAACCTGTTCCCTCGATCCTGTGACGACCATCGCTTTCGCTTTCCCGTCTATCCGGTGCATCACCTCTTCCACGAAATGTTCGACGATGATCTCGGTCTTCGTGGAAATAACGAGGTCGTGACTATCGACAAATGACTTCAGGAGTCTCTTCGTCTTCGACTCCTCAAACTCTGGGTTATCCTCAATTGTTTTTAACAGGTTGAAGTAGTCTTGATACGTTGTGTAGTTCTGCAAAACGTCGAGGATGAATCCCTCCTCGATAGCCTGCCGCATACTGTACAGGCTGAACGGTTCGTACCCGCCGTCCTCGGTCTCCTCGCCGAACATCTCCAAGGTCTTCTCTTTGGGCGTGGCGGTGAAGGCGAACGAACTGACGTTCGAGAGGACGCCCCTCCCCTCCATGTCCTGTGTCAGTCGGTCCTGAACGGACACCTCGTCTCCGTCTTCTTCGTTTTCAATAGAGGATTCCTCGGAGAGGGCTCTCGTTTGACTGTCTTTGAGTTCGCCCGTCTGGGAGGAGTGGGCCTCGTCGATCAGGACGGCGAAGTTCCTGTCGGAGAGATCCTGCATCTCCTCGACGATGTAGTCGAACTTGTGGATCGTGGTGACGATGATCTTCTCCCCGCTTTCGAGCGCCTCCTTCAGTTGCTGGGAGTTGTCCTCGACATTGGCTACGACACCTTCGACCTGGGAGAACTGTTTCAGATGGTGCTGGAGCTGATCGTCAAGCACTCTCCGGTCGGAGATGACAATCACCGAGTCGAATATCGGTTCGTTCTGATCGTTGTGGAGTTCCGCAAGCTGGTGTCCAAGCCAGGAGATAGTGAAGGTCTTGCCGCTGCCCGCACTGTGCTGGATGAGATATCGTTGCCCCGCACCGTTCTGTTCAGCATCGACGACGCCCCGCCTTACCGCTTGGAGCTGATGGTACCGTGGGAAAACAAGGAACTCGGAGTCTTTCAGATTCCCCTGATCGTCCCGCTCACGAAATTCGGTTATGAAATTCTGGACGACGTCGAGAACGCTGTCCGGGCTCAGCAGGTACTTCCAGAAGTAGCTCGTCCGGTAGCCAGAGGGATTCGGGGGGTTGCCGGCACCTTCCTCGTATCCCTTGTTGAACGGGAGGAAGTAGGTGTCCTGGCCATCCAGCTCGGTGGCCATGTACACCTCCTCGGGGTCGATGGCGAAGTGAGCGAGGCAGCGACCGGGATTGAATAGCTTGTCCCTCGGATCCCTGTCCGTGCGGTACTGATCCTTGGCGTCGATAACGTCCTGACCGGTGTACTCCCCTTTCAGCTCAGCCGTGAAAATCGGAATCCCGTTCAGGAAGATGACGAGATCGACTTCGAGATTCGATCCCGACTTGTAGGTGAGCCTCGGTATGACCGAGAAGATGTTCTTCTCGTAGTTTTCGACCGCACTCTTGTTACGATCCGTAGCTGGTTCGAAGTAAGCGAGTTGCTGAAACCTCGCTCCGCTGAGCCTCAGACCGTTTCGCAGCACGTGGATAGCACCTTTCCGTTTGATCTGTCTGTCGAGCGTGTTCAGGAACTGGTCCTCGGCACCCTCACCGTGGAAATCCGCCAGTTTTTCCCACTCGTCCGGCTGGGTCGCCTTGACGAACTCCAAGACGTCCTCTGGTATCAGGGCGAGTTCTTTGTCGTAATGCCGGTTCTCCCGTTGACGATACCCGCCAGGATCGAACCGCTCATACAGAGGCTCTAACTCGCCTTCCTCCCAAGTCGTATCCTTCGAAGTAAGATCCTCAATAATAACGTTCTCAAACTCCCGCTCACCCAGTTTCTTAGACATCATACCTCACCCCGGACATCGATCTGCCCAGTAACCGCATTCGTAAGAAGAGCAGTTCTATACTCCTTCAGCCGGTCTATGCCTTCCTGGATCTTTTCGATACTCTCATCGAATTTTCCTAGCTCCTCATTGAGGTGGTCAACAATCTCCTCCTGTTCCTCAATCGGGGGAAGAGGCATTTTCAGCTTCTTTATGTCTTCCATCCCTACGGTTGATATCGTCGCACCCATTGTGAGCCGGTCAAGCTCTTGATCCATGGCCTTCGTCACATTCAGAAGGTATTCAGGGAGTAGGTTGTCTTCACAAATCCAGCCGATAATATGCTGAGAAACAGCCATTTCTCGGGTTGTGATCGCACAGAGGCCAACTGTGGCATCACGAGTGAAGACCATTGTTTCAGGAGGTAAAATCCGAGCAGAAGAATTGGCAAGGCCCTCTTCGGTGATCTGCTTCTCCGTCTCGCTAATGTAATCGTTTTCTCTCATCCGACCGGAATCCGCCAGAGAGACCCAGGGAATGTCCCCATCCCAGTACTCGTCTTCAGATTGACTTGGGGTGTGACCGGATTCCATCCGCGCAACAAATCGGATTCGAGGAACATCCCAATGTGTAGGAACCGCTCCCAACCAGTCAACACCACTCTCCCTCATCTCAACATCAGAATCAAGACCCTTGATTACCGCATCTTTGATTATTGTTTCTTTTTCTTCCTTGATAAGATCGATCAACCGCTCCATCTTTCCGATCAGATCCTTAATCCGGTCGGTCTCTCTGTCGAGGAATTCTACTATAGCGTGCTGCTCTTCTTCAGGAGGGAGAGGTTGTGGGAAGTTCTGGAAGAATTCATCTGGAACTCTTTTCTGGCCAGCAGCACCCTTCATTCGACCTTCGCCAACTTTCCTGAAGAGGTTTGAAGCCGTCACATAATAGGCGAATTCGTTATTTAGTTGTCCATATGGGCGCAGGACTACAAACTCTGTTGTTCCAAATCCGATCCCATTCTTCAGATCCTTAGCTAATGCGCCTTTCCCGTTTTCAAAACATGGCGTTATCTTGGCTACTAAGACATCGCCGTCTTTGAAATATGTATAACCATCAATCACTTCCTCTAAGAGGTCAGTCTCCTCGCGGTTGATTTCACCTTGTTCAGAAACATTTTCCATGGGGAGAAAGGTGACTTCTGTCTCTGGATCCAAGTCCTCTACTTCGTTCTTTGAAGGGTTGATTTTAGCACAGAACTTGAGCCGTCTTACTTCCCAGTGGTCAGGGACAGTCGGTAAAGAGCGATCTATCTCTTTGTAATCCGGGTATTTGTCATATCGACCATTGCCTTCTGATTCAAATTCCTGTATGGTCGTCTCCTGCGTTTCTTGCATCACTCGGTCACCTCCTGGATCATGTTGACGATCTGCTGTTCTACTTCCTCAATGTCCTCCTCAATTTCTTTGAGTGGGCGGGGTGGTTCGTATTCGTAGAAGTATCGGTTAAAGTTAATTTCGTACCCGACTTTGCCGATGCCGCCGTCCTGGGGATCAGTCATGTCTTCGTTAATCCATGCGTTGGGTACGTAGGGTTGTACCTCCTCTTCGAAGTAGTCGCGGACGTCCCTATCTAAGGGGACGTATTCGTAGTCAGTTAGGTCTGTGTCGCGTTCTGGCCGACCTTTGCTGTCGCGGACGATCTCTGCGTCAGGGTCTTTCTCACCAAGCGCATTGAAGATGTTTCCGCGGACGGATTTCTTGAGGTCGAGGCCTGCTTCTTCGATTGCTTCGTCGAGTTTCTCCTCAAACTCTTCCTTGTCCTTATACAGCTCATCATCCATCCCCTGCAGCATTTCGATGATGTCTTCCTGCTTCTGTTCGCCTTCTTCGCTGCCGGAGAGGTTGCCGAATGCTCTTTCTTCCTTTATCCGCTCGATTCGGTCTTCGGAGGCTTTGAAGTTCTTGCGTAGCGGGCGTTCGATCCGGACTTTCCTGTATCCGAACTCGCCCACAGGATGGATCTGAGAGTTCTCCGAGTCCTCGTTTTCTCTGTAGAGTTGGAGTACGTCCTTGATCTGATCTTCCGTGAGTTCTTTTCGTTTGTCTCCCTTGTTGTCGCCCATCAAGGTCCAGAACTCTTCGTCCGACGCGTCTATCAGCTGGATCTTCTCCTGACGCTCTTCGGGCTTGTCGTTAGAGAGAACCCAGACGTAGGTAGTGATCTTGGTGTTGTAGAAGAGTTCGCCTGGCATCCGGATCAGTGCTTCGAGCCAGTCGTTTTCGAGTATCCACCTACGGATACTGCACTCGTTCTTGCTGTCCGAGACGTTGGGGTCTGCCGTGAAAAGCGGAGACGCGTTGGAGATGAAGGCGATTCTGCTTCCTCCGTCATCCTGGTCCTGCATCTTCGACAGCATCGTCTGGAGGAAGAGGAACTGGCCGTCGGTTTTGGAGGGGAGTCCCGCACCGAACCTGCCGCCGTATCCCTGCTCGTATTCTTTTTCTACGGCCTCCTTGTCGCTTTTCCAGTCTTTCCCGTACGGGGGATTGGCGAGCATGTAGTCGAACTGCTTGTCCGGGAAAGCGTCTTCAGCGAGGGTCGAACCGTCCGAGATATTGTTTGCTGCTGTGGCGTCTTCCCCCTTGATGAACATGTCCGACTTGGCAATGGCGTGCGTCTGGGGGTTGACTTCCTGACCGAACAACCAGACTTCGACGTCGTCGTTGATCTGCTTTATTCGGTCCTCGGTCTCGGTCAGCATTCCACCGGTTCCACAGCAGGGGTCGTACACGTGGAGGATCTGGTTTTCCTCGAACGCGTCTCTGTCTGGCTCGATTGCCAGCTCTGCCATCAGGTGGACGACCTCTCTCGGAGTGAAGTGCTCGCCGGGATTCTCGTCGAGAGATTCGTTGAATCTCCGAATGAGTTCCTCGAAGATGTCCCCCATAGTGGAGTTGCCGACGCGGTCGGGATGCAGATCAACTTCCGGCTGCGTGAACCGCTTCACGACCTTGTAGAGGAGATCGTGCTTAGCGAGCTCCTCAATCGTAGATTCGAATCCGAAGTTGTCGAGAATTTCCTGCATCTCCGGAGAGAAAGAGTGGACGTACTCCTTGAGATTCCGCTCAATGTCACTCGGCTCGTCGAGCAGGGTTTCGAGCGTGTACTCAGAGTAGTTGTAGAAGGGTGCGTCCGCAGCATCTTTCAAGACTTCTTGGAGGGCCTGTTCGTTTAGCTGGTCACCGTATTTTTCGTAGGCTTCCCGCACCTCCTCGTTATTGGGTTCGAGAACACAGTCAAGCCGTCTCAGTACAACAAACGGGAGAATAACTTCTTCGTAGTCGCCTCGCTTGAATTTGTCACGAATTAGATCAGCAGTACCCCAAACGAAGTTCGAGATCTCGTTGAAGTCAGACATAGTAATTGCATTACCTCTCCGCATTATAAATCCACCACTGTCCAGTACTCAGCAGAGCTCCTTCGATCCCACGGTATTGACTACTCAGAACTCGGCACCGCCCCAATCCGCAAGTCCACTGAATTGGAGATTCTGAATCTCTACGTGGTCGAGACTGGCTTATTGATCCGCGGCTCCGGTAACCGACCACAGGAGAGTATTTCCAACCTTTCGTGACGATACCACTCCTTTCTTTTCCATTTGCTGAAGACGCTTGTAAGCAGTATCGTGGGCACAACCAACTTGATCAGCAATATCGCCCGTACCGGCCATCCCGCCCTCGGCAGTGATGGCATCGAGGAAATCTTCGGTGGAGTACTCGCCGGTGTACCGGCCAGTCTCCTCATCACGGTCGGGCATTAATACCGTAATTCAATGCCATTCTGATTAGTCCTAACGGTATACTCGAACCCGTTATGAGTTCTCCGAAAGGTATTTACCACAATGAGTTCTCATAATGGGTGTGGAACTCGGCCCTTCGGTGGCACTAACGTAGTCAGAAGTGCCTGGGTGCTGGAGACACCCGGGCTGGGTTCCCTAACGGATGTGAGCGAACCCATGAAAAGATCAGCATCTACGAATCAAGAAGCTGTCGACAGCGAACTAATTGAAGACATATATCAGATATATGGAAATTCGCTCGGGGAAGGGGCCGCGAAGTGTCAAGTGTGCGGTTCTCCTCTTCGGGAGGGTGATGCAGTCGTCGTGTACGTGTTTCGACCAGCTGGTGAGGTGATGTTTCAGGTCGGGTATGTAGTGTGTGGGGACGAGGAACACGAGCTCCCGAGGGAGTACACGCTGGGTGTGCGTGAGTTGGTGGTTGAGGGACGCATCGGGGTGTGCTCGGACGGGGCGATGCAGTCGTTGTGGCCGGTGCTGTTGGACCCAGATGTTCTGGCGGTGAGTGCGGCGGCAACGAAGTCCGTCCGGCTGATCCTGGATGGTGGAGGTTCAGCCGCGGACTTTACCCCTGGCGTTGAGGAATCAGAATCGTCCGGGTCGTCGGGGAAGGTGTCGCTGGGTGAGGCGCGGCGTCGTGTGAGTCGTCCAGACGGCGATGTGGTTCGCGGGTTGTTCTGGGGTGGTGAGCGATGACGTCGAGCGAGTCGGCGCTCGTGGATTCACATCTCGATGTCGAGTTGGACCTGCCACGGTCGGTTGAGGAGATGTTGCTACCGCACGTGTACGTGGGGCTCGAAATTGACCTGCTGTCCCCGGGAGACGGGATCGTGACGGATCGGCATCATGCGTCGGCGGATCGGTATGAGGCGGACGATCCGATGAATCAGATTGAGGGGCAGATTTCGCCGTTCACGCTGTCTGGGTGGCTGCGGCACGGCTGTGAGCAGGTGCTTCAGGTTGCTGGGTCGACGGCGTGTCATCCGGGTGAGCCGAACGCGGATTACATGCGGGCTGAGACGTACGAGCGCGACCTGGAGTCGGGGTACCACGAGAAGGGTGCGTGCCTCGATGAGCACGACGAGGGGTGTGTGATCTACGACCTGTTCGGTGGGTTCGGTGATAAGCCGGGGACGTTGCTGCGCCGGCCAGTGTCGTTTTCCCCGATTCGGAGACAGGTGGATGTCCTGGACGGAGAGGCGGAGGCACACTTCCGACAAATCTCGAACCAGGTCCGGTCGCGGAACAAGGAGGATGGTGGCCAGCCGCTCCGGCAAGCGGACCGGGATGTTCTCGGTAACGTCGAGGGGACGTGGAAGTTGACGCTCCGAGAGTTGAAGCCGGAGTTCGTCGGCCTACTGTTAGAAGCTGTGTCGTTCCTGGATGCGCACGCGGATGAGTTCGAGTTCCAGGTCGGTGGCGCACGGAATTTCGGTGCTGGTATCGCTGACGTCTGGGTGATTAACCCGCTGTACTCGGAGTCGGAGGTGCGGCGTGTCTTCAACAGAGCGCAGGCGGTGACGCAGGCGATGGAGGAGAAGGATGGACTGTGGGTGTCGGAGTGTCGTCCGGCGTTCGTGCGAGCGTTGCAGGCGCGTGTGGCGGCGCGTGATGGAGACGTTACGATGCCGGGAGGTGGGTCGGCGTGACGGATCCTGGTGAGTCGGGTGAGGAGTCATTGCAGCCGCCGTCGGAGTCGATCCGCCCGTTCGTGTCAAAGCAGGAGTCGGGTGACTCGGGTGTGGATCCGATGGTCGCGGTGTACAGGCACGATATCCACAAGGCGCGGATGCGCGGTCACGAGCACGCTGAGGAGTCGTTTCGGGGGATGCGTGTGAACGAGCAGGTGCCGTTGGGTGCGGACCGGGATGCGGCGTTGCTCAGTCGGCCGCGCGGGGAGCCGGAGCGGACGTTGGATGCGCACGAGTCGTGGTTTCGGGTGTCGCTGTTGACTGGGGACGTGGCGTCGACGGTGGAGCCGGTTGGTGATGTCGGTGGCTCGTTAACTGAGCTGATTAGCGTCGAGGATGCCGAGGAGCTACACGCCGCGTGGCTGGACTCTGTGGTGCCGTCGTTGTTCAGTGAGTCGCCGTACTACCCGTACACGTCGTTGAAGTACCACACGCTGCTGGCAGCGGCCCTGCTGGATAATTACCGGTCGGGGTTCGAGTTCGATGAGTTGTTCCTCGCGGTCAGCGAGTGCGACGAGACTACTGGGCCAGCGGTAGTGCCGCATCGGACGGTGCTGGCGACGCCAAGATTCGCGGTGTATGTGACTGGTGAGCCGGGTGACCGGCCGGCGGCGCGGCTTGGTGGTGCGCCGGCGCAGTCGTTTGCTGACGTGTGGGCGCGCTTACCGGCGGTTCCGTTCGATGTGGATGGGGAGCGTCGGTGGCGAGTGTTGGATGCGCAGCTGCGGCGAGTCCGGTCGTGGTCGACGGCGCTCCAGTTCATTGAGGAGTACGTCGCGGCGCTGGCTCCGGCGACGGCTGGCGATGCTGCTGGTGCAGGAGGTGATGGGCGTGGTGCGTGACGTGTGTGCCGTGCTCGTTGATGAGAGCCGGTCTCGCGCCCGTGGCACTGGAAACGAGGCGTGTGAGGACACTGGAAATAGGGTGTGTGTTGAGTCGCGGCGAGTGGTAGAAGACACTGGAAACAGGGTGTGGGGGGTTCGGCCACGCACCGGTCGAGGGCGTCGTGATCCGGTTGGTGGGGTCGCTGGCTGCAGGCGCTGTCCCGGTCGTGGCACGGGGAAGCGCGTGTGTGGCCCCAGGGATGGCGTCGGAGTTGTGCCACGCCGTGTCAGTGTGTGGACTCGAAACACGGGGGGTTGTGCATGACGCAGATCCAGCAGGTGTTGTTCGAGCTGGACGGGCAGTACCTTGGGCATCCGTACTTCGTGACGGGGAACGCGTTGTTCAACGCTGTTGCGCGGCGGGTTGATGCTGAGACGCGGCGGTCGCTGTGTGTGAGTCACGGTGTGTTCTTGCCGGGCGAGTACGGTGAGTACCCGAAGCAGCACTCCAAAGACGGGTACGCGGGGAAAATCGGTCAGTCGCTGCCTGACGTTACGTCGTACGAGGATTTGTTCGTGTTCCGTGACCCGGCGCAGCGATGGTTACTGGCGTCACGGCCACGAGACGCGCACAACGCGCTCGACGTGCAGATGCACGGTGACCGGGTGGCGTTCGATGGGATGTGCTGGTTTGGGCGACCGGCCGGGCAACGGAATCGGCGGCGATCCGTGTCGTGGTACGTCCACTGCTACCTGCACACCGGGTTGGGCGACGACGGGGCTGTGCCGGTCTCTGAGGACGTGCTTGACGGGCTGCAGGTCGGTGGCGCAAGGAACTACGGGTTCGGTGAACTGTCGCTCGTCGACACGCAAGTCATCGACCTGGAGTCGCTGGACTACTCACGGCTAGAGGCAGCGCAGTCGAGCGTGGAGTCGTCCCGAATCGAGTTGGTGTCGCCGTACGTGCTGGAGTCCGAGCATCCGAGTGGTGATTCGCAGAGCGTCCCGTGGTGGTGGCGTGCCGACACGACGGAGACGAATGCCGCGTCATCGACCGGGATACGTCGCCGTGAGACGCGACTCGTGGACGGTGAGGAGACCTACGCGGTACAGACAGTAGATCACGGGCAGGTTGTCCAGTATGCTGGTGATGATCCGGTAGAGACGGCGAAGAACGGGGTGCTGCGTGTCGGGACGCATTCCCGGTTCGGGTTCGGTGAGTTCCGTGTTCGCCCAGCAGGTGAGGATCGGGTCGCGGAGCGCGGCGCTGCCTTGGCAGGGGGTGAGTCGTAGTGGTGTTGGAGCAGGTGGCGTTCGATATTGAGACGACCGGGTTCGACGTCGAGGACGAGGTAACGGTGGTTGGGTTCGGGCTGTCGATGGGGGTTCGCGTGTTCGTGCAGACGGCCGGTCGGCCGCCCGGTGACGTGACGAGTGAGGTTGAGGCAGCGACGGATGCGCTGGTGAACGTGTCGACGCACGCGTCTGAGGAGGAGTTGCTCGCGGCTGTGAGGGAGTTCGTTGCGGAGCGGCTCTGCGGGTCCGACGTGTTGCTCGTCGCGTATAATGGGGAGCGATGGCGCGGCGGGTTCGATGTACCGTTCCTCCGGACGCGGTACGCGCAACTGGGGTTGGCATGGCCGTTCAGCGATGTGGCGTACGCGGACGTGCTGCCGGTCGTGACCGACCGGTTCAACACGACCGTCGACGGCGAGGAGCACCGAGACCTGGCCGGTGTGTACGAGGTGTTGTGTGACGGCGAGTACGGTGCCGTGGATCCGTTCGATGGGAGTGAGGCAGCCGTAGCGGCGTTCGAGAACGGGTGGTTCGCAGAGCTCGCCCTGCACAACGTGTCGGACGTGCTGCGGACGCAGGCGCTCGGCCGGGTCGCTGAACGGTACTGTAGCAAGTCGGATTTCGGCGTGAAGTCGTTGACACCAACGAGGGCAGGCGAATGAGCAGGGTGCTGCCGGGGTGGGTTGTGGATGCGTGAGTTTGAGATCTGGGGGTGTTCGGACCGGTTGCGGTCGGCGGGGAACGAGTCGCCAGAGCATTTGTGGGGGAAGTTCGCGTTGGACCGGCGGAAACGCGAGAAGCGAGACCCGTGGTTCCCGGGTGAGTACCGGTTTGAGCGAACGGTCGCGGACCGGGTGCCGGACTGCATGATTCTTGGAGAGGGAGTGAATCGGTGGGTTGAGTTCGTGGCGGGGTCGGAGCAACCTTACCGGGAGAAGACGCGGGAAGCCCTCCGGTTAGGGTTCGTGATGCACTGGGTGTTCCACAAGGACCACGACGATCAGCGCCGGGCGGCCCGGCAGGCGCTCGAACCTGAGGTAGCGGAGCCGTTCGACCTCGGCGTGTACGATCCGTGGGGAGACGTGCTGGAGTTGGGGACACCGATCACGTACAAGAACTACGAATTCCCCGTCGAAAGCATGGCCGAGTTCCGTCCGAAGCTGATCTTAGGGTATCGAGCCGGCGCGGCCCGCATCGGTCGGCTCGACGACGGGCTGGATCTCGGGATGTTCGAGATCGCCGGGTGTCAACGCCGCCTAATCACGAACGGCTACGGGTCGCATTTCCGCGCAATTGCGCCGAATCAACAAGTGGAGGAGGCACCGTGGGGGTGGCCGACCCGCGACGGGCTGAAACGACTCGTAGAGGCCGGGCGAGTTCGACGACTCGGACCAGTCGGGAGCGACGACTGATAGATTCGCGGCCTACTGCCGTTTGCCCCGAATCCGTTGATTTTCTCTTTTTAGCGTTCGGCTCTGTTGAAACCCTCAGCAGCTGATACAAACGCCGTGCTGAATTTAGAGGATGAGTTTAGCAGGATGAATTAATATCCATCTGGCTAATTCCCTAATATGGGCCTCGGTGATTTCACCTCCGACGACAATACGGATATAAAGGGACTGGAGCAAAGGGTTCGAGGTAAGATTGAGGAGCATGGATACAGTGCTAAAAAAGTCCGTGAGGAGGGGATTTCAGGTAATACGTGGGAACTTGACGCCGTGGCTTACTCAAGTGACGGTTCCCCGGTAGCTTATTTTGAGGTCAAAGATGCCTCAGAAGATATAGCGAAACAAACATACAGAAATCATATGACTCGGGCAGTTGCGGAGCTTATCGATTTTCGAGAGGAAGGCATCCCGGGTGCCGTTGTTGTCCCGCAGAAACGAGAATTTGGAAACAAAGACTGGGATGCGTTGTTCGAGAGTATCAACTGCACACTAATTGAGGAAAGAGAATTGCCCGAATTTCTATCGAGATTAGATTAGCACGGCGAGATACGCACGCCCATTCAGCACGACTGCTGGAACCGATCATCAATCAAGGGTTTCAACAAGGCCACCCATTCGTTTTCGGCGGTGGTCTCGTACAACAGATTCCTATTGGGCACTGGGAGAGTCGGTCGCGGGATAGCCAGGCCTATATGACACATCACGACAAGGAGTTCGTATGGCGGTTTTGAAGGAATATGCTGATTCGAATGAGAAGGATGGGTATTACGTTCATGCACGAGTTTCTGGTCGGAGCCATCCGATTCCGCTGCAGGCACCGGAAGTCACGGAAGAGATCTACCGGCAAATCGGGTACAAACCAACGAAGAAAGGACCGGACGGTGGGGTTCAAGTCCCGAAAGACCTGACATGGACGCTCTACGACGTCGGACTGCACTGGACGGAGAAATCCGGGCCACAAGGAGACCCGTCAGACCTCGACCCCGACGACCTCCGCGATGCGGCAGGCCCCGGCTTGTCAGAGGACGACATTGCTGAGATCTTGGGCTTCACCGAGGACTACCGAGGGCAGTACCAGTCCCGGGTCAAGAATCTCCGCGAGAAGTTCACCAACACGTCTGGTGACGACTCCAGCGGCAACACATCGCCTTCGTTCACGAGTCTCATTGAGGAACTGTCGGGCAAGCCCACCTTCAGCGATGACGTTGAGGAGCGATTGGACGCGTGGGAGCCTGAGAGCATCAAAGACGACGACTATGATCCGGACGAAGATGGTGGGTTCTTCAGCCAGTACTACACTACCCGGTCTGAGTACCGGGAGTCTCTCTCACTGGTGCCCGAGCTACAAGCTCGTCTCCAAGAATACGACGACCATCCATGGGAAGTCAAGAGCGTGAATACGGCAAGCGGAAATCCTGACGAGGACACCAATGGACTAAGTGTGGGCTTCCAGCTTGACGACGGGTCGAAGTTGAACAAATGGAGCATCTCTGACTATAGAGGAACCGGAGATACGCGTGAGTTCACAATCTCGACCGGGGTCGGGAGTCGAAGCTACACGTTCGAGATTGAGGAACACTTTATCAGTGACTTCGACATGACGATCACGCATGAGGCGGTCGGGAAATTCGATATTCCGCCTGAAGACTTCTGGGGGTATGAGGTCGAGGAGCAGAATCCGAACGAGATGATGCATGCCTTGATCGCTGATTTCCACCATCTAATTTCGCTTATCGAGGAGTTCTTCGACGGGCTCACGTCGTTTGAGTTGGAGTCAATGAATCCGGCGGACTACTCGGTCTACCTTCCCTGACCCCCGCCGTGTGAGATTGGGGTGGCTGCATAAGGTAATTAGTTCTACACTGGGTTGGCGTAGATATGCAGTTCTTCACAGCGGACGACGTCTTGTCTCATAGTACAGCGGCGTCGCCGGATGACCCAGTGACGGTCGATATCGACGATTCGATTCAGACTGCGTTGGAGATTATGCTGGAGAATGATTTTGACCAGCTCCCGGTGGAGAGCGAGTACGGGATCGAGGGTGTTGTTACGTACAAGTCGATTGCGAGGTATGTGAAATCGATGGAGGATGTGAGTGTCGAGGAGACGTCAGTGAAGATCGCACTAAATACGTCGCCGAAGTTTGTCGATCTTGACCACGATATTTTCGAGCTGTTCAAGACATTCGCTGAGGACGATTTTGTCCTCATTGGTGATTCGGATGGGCTTGAAGGGATTCTGACGCGGTATGATATCCTGTATTTCCTTGAACTCCAAGTCGATCCGTTTCTGAAGATTGGTGAGATAGAGGAGAGCCTGCGACACATCTTCCGGGAGTCTGTCGATGATTTAGACCAGTGCATAGAGGAGGCGTTCGCTCCCCGTGCCGAGAATGACGAGCGATACGATCCCCCAGAACGGCTTGAAGATTTCTCGTTCGACGAGTACCGACTGTTTATCACGAGGAATGTAGACCAGCTTCCCGCCCGATTGTCGCAGGAACGCTCAATGGTGGAAAGTCTACTTGAGGATATCCGGGACACCCGGAACGCGCTATTCCACTTCCGTGCGGAAGCCGATGAAGTTGATCGGGATCAGTTGGACATCGCTCATTCGTACTTCACCGGTATCGCCAACACAGTATAGCCGGGTTTCTCTGCTTCTTTGAATATTCGAGAGCCGAGACCAAGAGAAGTCACTGACGAGTGTGGTTTGTGGTCATACAGCACTTCACCACAATACTAATGCTCTGTAAGAATATATCTCGTAGTAGTTATGCTCAAAGGGCATTTTCAGTCGGCGGGGGCGAGTATCGATCACGGGGATGCGAGTGTGCTCTTTCCCGTTGAGGAGCTCCGTGCGGCAGTGCTTCAGCGTCGAGATGCGGAACTCGCGCTTGCCGACGCTGACGCGGAGAACGTCATAATCATCGCCCCAACGAGCCTGGCAAGCAGTTACTTCCTCACCCAGCACCCCCTCACCGCGATCCCCGTTGATGAGCTTTCACCCGGAGTTCGGTCTACGCTCGCCGATGCGCTCGACACCCCGGTTGAGGCGTTTGACCTCATCCAGATCGGCAAGTGGGTCACCGACAGTCTCGACCACTCACTCGCCGAATACACGGACGCGTGACCGGCAGTATGGACGACGAATCGGAGACGAACACCGCGCACGACCGCCCTTTCACGATGACTGATTCGCTTACGGATGACTACCCGGAGGCTGCCCCGTTCATTCAGCAAGCGGTTGAGGAGCACGGCGAAGAGTGGGTGCTGGAGCACTACTACGAGCAACTGTACCCACTCGGGCGAGTGATGGCGATGCCCGACAAGGACGAACTCCCGTTCTACGACCCGGATGAACACGACACGATGACAGAGGATGAGAAGGTGGAGATGTATCAAGCGTGGGCGAAATATCGAGAGAATCTCCGCACCGGGACGAAACCCGACGAGTGACTGCCGCCCTACATTTTTCTCAGCGGTAGCCGTTGCGTGACGTATGGATTCGGATCGAACCCGTGGAGTTCTACTAGGCTTGGCGTGTGGGGATGCGCTTGGCCGACCGGTGGAGTTCAAGTCTGCATCGAAAATCAGCGCTGAACACGGGCGGCTCGACGAGATGATTGGGCATGGGACGTGGAACCAGCCCGCTGGGACAATCACTGACGACACCGAACAGGCGCTGTGTATCGCTCGTAGTCTCGTCGAACAGCAGGCGTTCGATCCGGCGGATGTCGCTGACCGGTTCGTCGCGTGGTACGACACCAACCCGTTCGACATTGGAGGGATGACGAGACGGGCGCTCACGCGGCTCAAACGCGGTGACGAGTGGGACAAGGCCGGTCAGCAGATCTGGGAGCAAAGCCCGGAAGGCCAGAACGCGGGGAACGGGAGTGTGATGCGGTGCGCGCCGCTTGCGATCCCGTACGTGACGGACTGGGAGCGACTCGCCGAGGTGAGTCGGCAGTCCTCGCAGATCACGCACGCTGACCCGCGGTGCACGTACGGGTGTGCAATTCTGAATCTCACCATCGCTGGCTTGCTTGACGACGCGGAGAAGCCGTTGGGAGACGCGCTTGATTACGTCGGTGGGGACGCGCCTGATGAGCTTGTGACGGCACTCCGACCGCTCACTCGGGGCGAGTCACCCGACACGCTGGAGACGTCGGGATACGTCGTGCATTCGTTGCAGACGGCACTCCACGACGGGGTATTCGCGGGCAGTGCCGAGGAAGCGATTGTGACGGCCGTGAATCGTGGGGGTGATGCGGATACGATTGGCGCGATTGCGGGTTCGGTCGCTGGGGCGCGGTTCGGAGCGTCACAGCTTCCGGATCGATGGCTTCGCGCTATCGACGGGGTCGACGAACTCGAAACGTTGGCCGAGCGACTCGTGGAGGCGGCATGATGTACGTGTTGGCGCTCGACCGAGGTTGGACAGTGGATGTGAATCCACATCCTCGATATTCAGCACAGCTACCGAAACAGCTCACCAATTGAAACTTCCGATGCTGCTTACTGTGGACTCTCTGAGCGACCGTCGAACAGTGAGGAAAACCGGGTCAGCAGTACAAGCACGATGGCGATGCCGAGTGTCGGATATTCGATGCTGACGATCACCCACTTCCACGATTCAGAGATGTTCATGAGATCAATCAGGACGGTCGCGTAGTCGTCGGGATTCGTGTAAATGAGGATGACCCAGAGGTTCTCCAGCGAATCGAGGAGTCGAGAGACGACAGTCAACACCATCCCAACCTTCGGTATCAGGACTAGCCGGTTGTGGACTGCTAGCGTCTTCAGAGAGAGCGAATGGAGTGAGAAAAACAGGAAGAACCCTGCGACGATAAAGATGTAATCGAGAACCGAGAGAAGCATCACGGATTCCATGACCGGTTCGAAGGCCTGCAGTATCGTATCCACTTCCGTCCGGCTCGTTGCGGCTTGCAAATCTGCCGTGGAATAGCCAGATGTCTCGATCTGGCGGGTCACCGGAACGAACCCCAGAGCAATTACTCCGGCGAAGGTGCAAAGCGAGACAACAGCGACGATACCGTGGATTTTCACCGAGAACGCATCCGCATATCGTTCGACAGGGTGAAAGAGTGCATCCAGCAGTTGCATACCTGAACCAGACCGTACTCACATTTCCGTTCAGCGGTGCAACTCCCAATTGACACATTCTTTCAGGTTTTCAGGCCCGTAGAGACAAACAGCTGAGCCATTCTTCTGTAGTTCAAGCTCAGCATCCCCGCTTCTCAGTAGAAACCGGGTGACTGAGACGCCCTGTTTATTCAGTATAGTGGTAGCGTCTTCAGGCGCAGGAAGATGTCAATCTGGTTGTGCTGCCGATTATGACTGTTGCTCTTTTCGCCCAGCAGAAATGAGTATCCCACTCATAAGGAGACTGAATGCACCGCCTGTGGCACCCCCGCCGAGAGCGCCGTTGATGAGTGACCCGTCAACCATCCAGGCGGTGAGCAGCCCGAGTAGTGAGCCGGCGAGGAGACTGACGAATAGCGTGTACGCTACGACTCGGTACTGCCAGTTGTCGCGGTCACGGTTCTTCTCGGTAAATCGGCCGGCAAACCCGCCGACAACGAGTCCACCCATGATACCGAAGCCAACGACGACTGCGAACTCGGAGGTGAGGCCAGCGGTTGACGCCGCCGTTGCGCCGATTCCTGCGCCGATTGCGATGCCGCCACCCGTGCCGTACTGTTCCAGTGTCGTCGCCATACCGTGTACTGCACCGCCCGATATATAATTCTCTGACAGATCTTCCCCTATGTCTGAAAGCGGCGAAACAACTCCGTGCGCTTGGTGGGCTACCTCTCCTCAGAATAGCCGTCAGGGTCAGAAATCGTGATCAGGAGACGTACTAAATGAGTTGGGTCAGCGACTTACAGATTCGACCCCGAGGTAGTATCCGAGCCCCCCTCGATTCGCTCATACAGGTAGTAGGAGTAGACGACGGTTACGCCGGCTGTGAGAAGCGCAGGGACGAGGAGGAAGTAGAGTGCGTAGTCGCCGAACAGCAGGCCGACGAGCGTGAGGACGGCGGTGAGTTTGAAGAGTCGGCCGCCGAGTGCGTGGGTTCGTGCCCAGACCTCCTCGCTGCTGAGGGTCCACGGCGTCCGGATGCCGACGAACCAGTTCTGCTCGGCGTGTGTGAGTACGACGCCGCTGTAGTAGAACAGCCCGGCCACGGCGACGAGGATGAGGTACGTGAAGTTGAACTCGTAGCCGAGATTGAACGCGACGATGCCGGCGTGGATGACGAACATGTAGAGGGTGAAGATGACGACGAACCAGTCGTAGTACGACCGGAACTCGGAGATGTTCTCTCGAAGCGGATCGATTCGTGGAATGACAGCGAACACGACGAGAAGCCCTGCGGTCAGGGCGGGAAACAGCCAGAGGGCGAGCAGCATCGGCATTGTCCCGTTGGGCTCGCCAGTGGCACCCCAGTTTGTGACGAGGTCAGCGGGGAGCGATGGCGAAGCAAGCAGGCTCACGATGCCGGACAACACGACGAAACCTGCAGCCAACAGGTATCGGTGAACCGTCTTCATACCAGAACATACGACCTATGTACTGATGAACAAGCGGGTAAGAAGGCCGGTAGATACTCGGGGCGTCGCTTTCTGTGTGGTTATCTCGCGGTGCCTGACTGAATCAGTGGGTACAGGGTATCGCGTTGATACGATCTGGAGGCAGGGGTGCTATATTGATCTCCCGGGGTGATCCCCGCGATCTCGGTAGTAATAGGCCGCGAGATATCCCGCGAGTGACCCGACTAGACATAGGAAGACCGCTATCGCGTCGAGGACGACGAAAAACTGGACTAGAACGTGTTCACAGCTCTCGGTTGAGACCGCCCTGAAAAGCGTTATAGCGAGAAACAACAGTCCAGCCTTCGGAACCGCTGCGAAGATTCCCGAGAGCGTGCTGACGAGAGCCCCACGTCGCCTATGGACGTACCCAGCCACGAATCCGCCTGCCAACTCGGGAAATGAAACGATTCCCAGGATTGTCGAATACACAGCGCGAATCAGTCACGGGACTCGTAGCTGGATATGAACGGTCGCGGGGGAACCAGCAGCAGCCACTAATGCCTCAGCTCTCGATAGCGACGGTATATGATTACCCCTGAGGATATCGAACGCTACCGTCGCAATCGCCAAGACGAAATCGACAGTGCGACGGTCTACACGGCGATGGCTGACGCGGAACCGCAACCACAACTCGCTGAAGTCTACCGCCGACTGGCCGAGACAGAGCGAATCCATGCAGACTTCTGGACTGAGAAGATTCGAGAAGCCGGTTCTGACCCAGGAGACGCCAATCCATCTCGGAGAGCGAGAGTACTGGCATGGCTTGCCCGTCGATTCGGCCCGGGGCTGGTACTATCCTCGATGCAAGCCGGGGAGGCCGTCGGTGGGAGTGACTACGCGACCCAACCGGAGGTCACTGGAACTGGGATGGCTGCCGACGAACGCTCACATAATCGTCTCCTGACGGTGATCACGGAAACACCAGGGCAGGGGGCACGGGGAGACGTCCTCGCCCAGCTCGAAGGCCGCCACCGGGCAACCAGCGGCAACGCACTCCGTGCCGCAGTTCTCGGCGCGAACGATGGTCTCGTCTCCAATCTCAGTCTCGTAATGGGCGTCGCCGGTGCGGCACTAGATTCGACAGCGATTCTGATTACGGGTCTCGCCGGACTCCTCGCTGGATCGGGTTCGATGGCGATGGGCGAGTGGCTCTCCGTCCAGAGCTCTCGGGAGCTGTATCAACGCCAGATCGGCATCGAGGCGGAAGAACTTGCCGAAGTTCCCGATGAGGAGGCCGAAGAACTGGCGCTCATCTACGAGGCGAAAGGCCTCTCGAAAGAACGCGCCAGAGAGATCGCCGATCAGTTGATCGCCGACGAGGAGATGGCCCTGGATACGCTCGCCCGCGAGGAACTGGGCATCAACCCGGAAGAACTGGGTGGCTCGGCGTGGGAAGCGGCTGCGACGTCGTTCGTGCTCTTTGCGCTCGGAGCCATCGTCCCAGTCCTCCCGTACTTCGTGTTGAGCGGACTGGTCGCCGTCGGCATAAGTCTCGTGTTGAGTGCAGTCTCGCTGTTCGTCATCGGTGCCGGTATCACGCTTCTCACGGGACGATCCGTGCTCTTTTCCGGACTACGGCAGGTCGGTATCGGACTCGCTGCTGCGGTCCTCACCTACGGCGTCGGGAGTCTGATTGGAGTGACACTCGTCGGCTGATGAATGCGGACCGTCGTGTGACAGCTGGCTCGGCGGGCAAATAGCAAAGTCCGTTCGCACCGAAGTATAGTAGGAATACGAGGAGGAGGCTCGGAAGAATTCCCTCGCGCTCCAACATCAGTCCGATGAATCCAATCGAGAGAGGAAAGATCACGCTCGACGTGTGGCGGGCCAGAGGAGCGAACCGCGCGGAGATAGCGGCTCGGCAGCGACGACGGCTCGTGGAGATGCTCTCGTTTGCCCGTCGCCAGTCACGGTTCTACAAGCGACACTACGCCGACGTATCTGAGGGCAGTACCGACCTCACACAATACCCGCCGGTGACGAAGCCGATGCTCATGGAGCACTTCGACGATGTCGTCACGGACACGGCGATTACGAAAGCCGAAATTGACGCGTTCGTCGCTGACGAGACGAAGATCGGTGAGCGCTTCCTCGGCAGGTATCCGGTTTGGACGACATCCGGGACGACCGGGGAACCGGGGGTGTTCGTCCAGGATGAGACCGCATGGATCATTTCAGACGTGCTGGGCGACCGGTGGGTCCTGCCCGCAATGGCCGGGATTTCGCCACTTTCCCGCCTCATCACGCAGAATCTCCACATCGCACTGGTCGCTGTCTCGGGCGGTCACTTCGCCGGTGCAGCCGGCCTCGAACTAATGCGTCGAGAATCCGTCTATGGAGAGCGTCGCCTTCGGCTCTTTTCCCCGAAGAGCCCGATCAACGACCTGATCTCCGATCTGAACCAGTACCAGCCCGCTATCCTCGAAGGCTATTCGACTGTCCTCGTTGAGTTGGCGCGAGCCCAGCAAGACGGACGCCTGGACATCTGCCCGGCACTCCTTCTTCCCACGGCAGAACCCATCTCTGTGACGCAAAAGCGAATCCTCAGAGACGCCTTCGATTGCATCGTCCGGGAGCTCTATGGGGCGACGGAATTCGTCCCGGTCGCCGTCGAGTGCGAACATGGAAATTTCCACGCTAATACCGACTGGGTCGTGGTCGAACCGGTCGACGAGGACTATCTGCCGGTCGAACCTGGGACGCCGTCGGACACCGTCCTCATCACGAGCCTCTCGAATCGAGTGCAACCGCTCGTTCGGTACGATCTCGGGGATAGCATCACGATGTACGAAGAACGGTGTTCATGCGGGAGCGCATTCCCCATTATAGAGGTCGGCGGACGGCAAGGAGACGTCCTCCAGTTCGAAACCGACGAGGGAGAGGAGGTCCCGATTTTCCCACTCGCACTCTCAAGTGTCGTCGAAGAAGTTCCGGGTATCCATCGAACCCAGATTATCCGTACAGCCCCCACAACATTACAGGTCCGCTTTGATGTCATCCCAGATGCAACTGAGAAGGAGGTCTGGAAGCATATCGAGCGAGAGCTTCAGTCGTTCCTTCGTGCTCACGGGATTAGCCGAATGACCGTCGAAGCGGCATCCGAGCCCCCACAACGGGAGGAACGGAGTGGGAAATTCCGGCACGTCTGGTCCGAACTGGAAGAGCAATTCACCTGAGTCACGAACTCATAGGAGGAGAGGCCTTGGAGAAATCCCTTCTCAGTTACATTTCCCAGCAGTCCTGCTGCATAAACGCTCTGGATCTTGTACGCACCTCCGGTCAAGTTCTGAGAGTTTCAATAGAGGCAACGAGTCACAGGCTCATCCTCAGAGTAGTGCGACCTGGACGAGCGAGAGAACGACGAGCGGGACGTGAAATGAGGCGTGAGCCATCATCGCGGCCTCAAGGCTACGCTGCCAGTAGAGCCAGCCAAAGAGGATGCCAGCGACCGCGTTGAGGAGGACTGTCCGCACGATCAGTGCCGGAGTGAGAGCGACCGATTGGGCGAGTGCAGGGAGGTGACCCAGGCCGAACAGCACGGCTGCGACGACGATTGCAGCCCAGACGACGGCCGGTTGCGGGCCATCTGCTCGGCGGCCAGTAATGCGCCACCCGACGAACACGAGCACGGACATGAGCCCGAACCGGAGCATGAGTTCCTCGGTGATTCCTCCGTAGAGGAATCGGACGGGGACGTACGCGAGGACGTCAAGTACGGTCGGCCTCGTCGCTCCGATTACTGTCTGAGGCAGGTCCTGGGCGACAAAGGGCATCATCATTGCGTCGAGGACGACGATCAGGATGCCCCCGATGATGCCGATTCCGACGGCCAGTCCAACATCACCCCGGAGGCGTTGCCAGATTCCACCGCCAGTCTCCTCCCGGTTGATGGCGTACGACTGTAGCCCCACTCGCGGCGCAGCATATGCGCCGAGTAGACATGCGACGCCGAGGAAAAGCAAGGAGTTGACACCCGAGGAGACAGCGAGAAGCGGGAGTGACAAGCCGGGCGGAACAGCTGCTTCGGGTGTCGTGAAGTAAATGTAGCCGACGAGCGCTACGATTCCGGGTATGCCCAATAGCAGGGCGACACCGAACCGCTTGCCAAAGGAAGGACCGTTCGAAGTCAGGGACATGAGTTCATCGACTCCGAGCGTCCAGAAAGGACTTCTGGAAGCTGTCATCTTCCATCATCATTGAGCCCTGAACGGTAATCAGGAGTCGGCTTCGTTGCTGTATCTGTCTCGCCCTGAATGCCCTCATCCGCGAAAGCCGAGTAACCGGAGGCCGTTCAGCGAGACGAGGACTGTCGAGCCTTCGTGACCGACCACGGCGAGTGGGAGCGGGATCCCTCGGAGGAGGATTGTGCCGACCATGAGTGCAATCGCGCCGAAGGCGATGGCGAGATTGATGGTGAGCGTCCGGCGGGTTCTGCGGCCCAGGCCGAGCACGTAGGGGATCTTGCTCAAGTCGTCGCCCATTAGTACCACGTCGGCAGTGTCGAGCGCGACGTCCGTTCCCGCGCCGCCCATCGCTATCCCGAGGGTTGCTGTGGCGAGCGCTGGTGCGTCGTTGACGCCGTCGCCGACCATCGCCACGTTCTCGTGTCGCTCGACCAGTTCCTCGATGGTCGCCACCTTTTCCTCCGGCAGCAGTTCCGCCTGTACTTCGTCGATGCCGACCTCGTCGGCGATTCGCTGTGCGACGCGTTCGTTGTCGCCGGTCAGCATAACGATGTGCTCAACGCCGAGCGAGCGGAGGTCAGCGATCATCTCGGCTGCGTCAGGGCGAACAGTGTCGGTGAAAGCGAGCCACCCCAAGACACTGACGTCGCCCTGACGCTCGCGCGCGACGAGGACGCTCGTTTTCCCCTCCGCTTCTAGAGTTTCGAGCCGGTCGAGGCCTGGTTCAAGACCATCAATTGCTGCGTCTCCGAGAACAGTCTGGAAGTACGTGCGATTTCCAATATGGGTCGTTTGGCCGTCGACGTCTGCTTTGACTCCTTTCCCAGCAACTGACTGAAATCGCTCCGCGTCTGTGACGTCGAGTGACCGGGCTTCTGCCGCCCGCATGGTCGCACGAGCGAGATGATGCTCCGAGCGGGCCTGCACTGCGGCCGCGATGGAGAGCAGTGAATCCTCGGTCAGTGTATCGCCCACCGTCTCGTCGCGGACGAACACGTCGGTCAACTCCGTGTCGCCTTGTGTGAGTGTGCCCGTCTTGTCGAAGGCGACCGCGTCGATGCGTGCCGCGGTCTCGACGTGTTCGCCGCCCTTGAACAACACCCCTTGCCTCCCGCCGGAGGCGATTGCTGAGAGGACTGCTGCGGGCGTCGAGATGATCACTGCACACGGTGAAGCGGCGACCATGAGCGTCATCGCGCGGTAGAACGTCGCCGTGAACTCGCTCCCGAGCGCGAGCGGAATGGCGATAGCTGCGATGGTGAGTGCGAACACGCCGAGGACGTACGGTTGTTCGAGCCGGTCGATGAGCCGCTGTGTCGGGGCCTTCTCACTCTGAGCGCGTTCGACCATGTGGATGAGGCGGCTGATCGCCGATTCGTGGGCCTGCCGCGTGACTTCGATTTCGAGGCTTCCGCTCTCGTTAATCGTCCCACCGAACACCTCGTCACCGGGCTCTTTCGGGACAGGGACAGACTCGCCGGTGAGGGAAGCCTGATCAACCGTTCCCTCGCCGGACACCACGACCCCGTCAAGCGGGATTTTGTCGCCGGGGCGAACGACGAACACGTCACCGATGGCGACCTCGTCAATGGGGACGGTGACCTCTTCACCGTCACGCAGGACCTGCGCGTTGTCCGGTCGCATCTCGACGAGCGACTTGATCGCTCGGCGCGACCGGCCGATGGCATAGTGCTGGAGCGTGTTCGACAGCGAGAACAGGAAGAGGAGCATCGCGCCCTCGAACGGGGCCCCGATGGAGAGCGCACCAAGCGCAGCAACGATCATCAACAGGTCGATATCGACCGCGCGGTGCCGAAGCGTCTCGATGGCCCCTTTGAGTCCGTACCACCCGCCGAAGACGTACGCGACGCCGTAGCCCGCCCACATGATGGGCGGCGGACCATTGAGCCATCCCGTCGCTAAACCGGTTACCATACCGAGCAGCGTCAAACCGACGAACACTGCCTCGCGTCTGAGTTCCGAGCGCGAGGTCACCTCGTCGGGTGCCGTGTCGGGTTCGTCTTGGATCGAGACGTCACGCTCACGAACTGCTTCTCTGAGCGATTCTTCGGAGGTAATACTTTCATCGTAGGTGACCCGAACGCCCCCTGTTCGGAACGAGACGTCAACGTCGTGGACACCAGGGATGTCCCGGAGATATCGTTCAAGTGCCCGCGCTCCCGCTTCACCACGACCGCCACGTCGTTCGATCTGGACAGTGCACGTCGAAAGCGGGGCAGATTCAGTAACGGTCACTCGTTCTCTCCATGCAGTGTATGTTGGGTTTCCATTATACGTGTGCCACTATGTCGTTGTCCGACTGCGTATGCTCGGGGTTTCGACCGCTGGAGCGCTTTCTTGTTCTTCTGGTTCAAATGCCTCAGCTGATGATCGTCACTGGGATTCGTGCTCGACGGGTAACTGTCTCGGCGACGCTCCCGAGGAGTGCACGGTCGATGCCCGAGCGCCCGTGACTGCCCATAACGATCTGATCGATGTCGTGGTCGGTAGCATATTCGAGGATCGCCCCTGCCGGTTTCCCGACTTCCGTGACGGTGTCGAGTTTGGCATCCAGTTCCGCTGCGAGATCCGCCGCTGTCGTGTGGATTCTGCGTGCTTGCTCTTTCGCATTCTCGTACCAGCCCTCGGCGACAGGTAGGCCGCCAGCCTCAACGTCAATAACGGAGTCCAACGGATTGATGACGTATATCGATGTGATGGCTGCATCCGGAAAGGTCTCGATAGCGTATGTCAGCGCCCGCTCTGAAAGCGGAGAGCCGTCGAAGGCGACGAGAACGTTGCCCGGCATAAGAAGACGATTCGTGGTGAATTGAAATGAACGTACTGCTCCGCAGAACTCAGTGAGATGGCCGGGTATGACAAGTAAAACCAGTCCGCTGCCACAGTAACTGACGACACCGAGCAGATGTTGGGATTGCGCGGTGATTTGTCGAACAACAGAGGTTCGATCCGGTCGATATCGCTGACTGGTTGGTACCTATTTTGCGTGAGTGCTCTCTGATTGAGGTTACTCGTCGTCGTACTCGACGGTGACGATGCGTGGTTCGACGCCTGGTCCGTGTCTGTACTCGTGGATGTCGATCTCTGTTTTCAGGTGATGTCGGACGGCGCTCTCCCAGATTTCAAGATGGACGTCCCAGCACTCGTCGAGTGTTTCGTCGCTCACGTCTTCGAGGTCGTCTACGCCGTCGATGTCCTTTGCGGCCTCGTGAACTTGCCACTGTTCTGGGTGCGCGGTCTCTTCAGCTGCATCATCCTCGATGAACTGTTCAGGTGCGAGGGTGAGTGGGGCTGTCTTTGGGTTTGGCCAGTAGGTTCCTTCCTGGTGGACGTGGGTGCTGGCGGTAACGCGACCCTCCAGTGGTCGGTTGAATCGGAGTTTGTGGGTTCGACGCGTGTGGGCGTCGCGTGCGTTGCGTCGCATCGCGCTGATGATGTCATCGGGATCAACGACGAGGATGACGCCATCATTCGTGCCGGTGCTCGTGCCGGTGGAATTCTGTGTTCTCGTCATGGTCGAACAGCACACACTTTCTCACCTGGTTTCGGATAAACCCTGGCCACAATACGTTCTCAGAAGAGATTATGCCCTCTATTGAGGATTCTAAAGCCGTTTCACTGTGGTGTAGGCGGGTCGCTGTCACGCGGTTACGAATGTTTCATCGCGGAGTTTTTCGAGGGCGAGAATGACCCGAGTGCGGGTGTGGTCGATAGGGTGCGGTTCGGAGCCTCGACGTTCCTTGATGCCTGGCTTGCAGTTCTCGGTGAGGCAGGTGAACGCAACTCACCGGTAGAGAAGCGTCTGTTTCGTGTTGGTGTCGGGTGCTGATTTAGAGTCTATGTACGCTAGGCGGTTGTAGAGACGACTTTAGTCAAGACTCTTCTCAACGGGTACCTTTATTCCGAGGGCGGATTTAGAGTCTATATACACTGAGCGGCTATGGAGACAACAAACGGCGAAGAGACTCAACGAAAGAGCCTGTCGACGCGTGAGTCCCAGGCGCTGTCACGGCTCGCAAGCGAGAACCGACAGGTCATCACGATTAGTGACATCGCCGACGTCCTTGACATCCCGCGGAAATCGGCGAAGGATATGGCGTATGCGCTCAAGGAGAAAGGCTGGCTTGAGCGGATCGCGCACGGGAAGTATCTGATTCTGCCGCTCGCTGCGGGCGAGAACGCCGTGTATACCGAGCATGAATTCGTGATCGCGGCTGCACTCGTGGACCCGATGTATATCGGGTACTGGAGCGCGTTGAATCACCACGGGCTGACGGAGCAGATGTCTCGCACGGTGTACGTCGTGACGACAGCGCGGGCTCAGGAGCGCGAAATCCACGGGGTGACGTACCTTCCGGTGACGGTCACGGAGCAGAAGTTCTTCGGGTATCAACCGACAGCGGTCGGGTCGAACCAGGTGAACATATCGAGTATCGAGAAGACGTTGGTCGATTGTGCCGACCATCCGGAGTTCTGCGGCGGTATCGAGGAACTTGCGAAGGCAATGGAGAACGCTGTCGACACGCGCTGTTCGTGGGAACGGGTCGTCGAGTACCTGCGGCGGGTTGGGAACGGTGCCGCAACGAAACGACTCGTGTATCTCGCCGACCAGTTGGACATCGACCTGCCGGAGTACCAGGACCTCGTCGAGAACTTCACGACTGGGTACCCGCTGCTCGATCCGACACGGGAAGCGACGGGAACACGTGACAGTCAGTACCAGCTCCGTCTGAACATTTCCCCCGACGCATTCCTCCCGGACGAGTTCTCATGATTTCCGACGCGCAACTTCGACGGCTGGCTAGAGAGCTAGATGTTCGTCTCGGCTACGCGGAGAAGAACTACGTCAATTCGTGGATCCTGTGGGCGATCTACACGAGTTCGTACGGCGATAATCTGCTTTTCAAGGGTGGAACCGCGCTCAGCAAGTTGTATTTCCCAGAGACGTGGCGCTACTCAGAAGACCTCGATTTCGGTGTCGAAGGAACGTACCGCGGGAGCAAAGCAGGGCTACAAGACGCATTGGAAGACGCGGCCAGAGCCTCCGGTATCGACTTCGAGGTGACCAAACACCGTGAACTGCGGACAGACGCGTATCCAACGCACTATGTCGATATCGACATCCAGTACACCGCCGTGCTCGGTCACAAGAACACGACAAGTCTCGACGTGATGATCGACGAGTACGTCGCGTTTGACGCAGTCCACCATCGTCACAGCTACGAGGATGTCCCGGAATTCGAGTTGACTGCCTACAGTCTGGAGGAGATTTTCGCGGAGAAGTTGCGAGCGCTCTATCAGCGGTCACAAGCTCGTGACTACTACGATCTGTATCGGATGATTACGGAGGCCGACGTTGATGACTCGGGTATCCTGCCGGCATTCGCGCGGAAATGTGACCACGATGGGCTGGACATCGATCTTCGGGACGGGCTTCCCAGAGAGAAACGGGACGAGATCCACGACGGGTGGCAGAATACACTCCCCGATCTGGTTGCAGATCTCCCCGACTTCGCTCCCGCGTATGAAGCCCTCGAAGACTACATCGAATCACTAGTCGATCAATAGCACTAGTCTTGGAGATAGGCGACAACCCGACCGAGTTCCCGCGCGTGTTCGCACTCGTTTATTTCGTACCGCTCTTCTATGGAGCGGAGGCGTTCGTGGAACGTCATTCGTAATGCAGCTAGTCGTTCCTGGTATATTAGATGGGTCCGAGCTAAAACTGGTCTCAGCTATCGGGGCTATAACAGGAGAGGCCGGTGTTGAGTTCTTATACTACTCGGGCAGGTGGAATCGGATTCGTTGTCTGCGATGATTATTCCAAAATCGGGTGACTCGATTCACCTCAGAAGTGGTGCTGGCCCTCACTGGGGAGAAACGGTTCCCGGTCGTCGCGGTCCAACTGCTCAGACCTCGTGCCAAGGTGCTATTCTATGGTGTGTCGGCGTCACTTTGATTTTCATTGTGGGTGATTGATGCGTATGAGTCGAAGTATCGCAACGGAACTGACGAAGATACAGCGGCGGCTTGCCGCGCTGCCGGAAGCCGAAGAGCCTCCACCGACTACGCTGCAGGTACTTGGCCGGAGCACGCAAGAGCGTGACTGGCAGCAGTTCCTCGTTCACTTTCTGACTCCTGACGCCTCACACGGGCTTGACCACGCTGTCTTAGAGCACGTACTCGCTGCGCTGTCTGCCCGTGATGATTCGGGGTATGCGTTTTCGCGGTTTGACATGGACGAGATTCAGATCGCACAAGAGGTGTCTACGTCCGATGGCGTTCCAGACGTCGTGATGTGGTTGTCCGACGACTGGTTCATTTGTTGGGAGCTGAAAGTCCACGCATCAGAGGGGGAAGACCAGACAGAGCGATACGTTGGCGTCGATTCGTTTGACGGGATTGGGCTTGACAAAGCCGACGTACCCACTGACGGCCAGCACTACGTGTTTTTAGCCCCTGAGTCGGCGTCGTCGCCGGCTGCCGACGAATTTGTGCATGTCTCGTGGGAGTGGCTGGCGGCAGAACTGCAGTCGTTCTTGATGGAGAGTTACGATGAGTACCCGGCGCGAACCACGGCGCAGTTGAAAGACTTCGTTGACACAATTCGGAGTGAGCTCACGATGACTGAGTACCAGGAAAATCAGCAAGAGATGGTGGAACTGTACGTCGAAAACTACGGTGTGATCTCGGATCTGGAGGCGGCGTTTGAGGAGGAGTGGTCGGAGTTCGAATCGACGTGGGGCGACCGGCTGTCACAGTCGCTGGCGGGCGCTGAACGGATCGAGGATGCAGACGTGCCCGCAGAGTACACCGCAGTCCAGGTAGAGATGGAGTCCGGTGAGCGTCGGCAGTGGACGTTCCGCCAGGGGAAATCCGACTGGTCGTGGCTCTTCCCTCGTGAGTGGTGGACGAAACTGGATGAGAGTCGAGCGGTTTCGGATGCGACGAAACCGAACGCGCGGGTCGGACTGGTCCATCGGCTTGACTGGCATCGAACGGAGGCGGTCCGGGATCACACGTTAGTAGTGTACCTTCGAAACGCACCGTCAGGGCACGATAGCTTCTATGATAATTTCGCAGCGCGGTTCAGTGACGCCCGCGCGGAGATTGAGGGAGCGATTGACGGAACGAAGTTCACGATTACGGGTAACAAGTCGAATCTTCTCCGTGCCGAGTACCCCATCAACGTTGATGCTCACACTGACTTCTTCGAGGCGTACGTCGAAGCATTATCACAGGCTGTCCGCGAAGCTGCTGTCGAAAATTCGGAGTTGGTCGAGAAGATTGACCAACTGTATGAGATGACGGTGGTAGAGGACGTCTCACTGTAAGCTGCAGTGATGTTTGCCTGGCTGTGTCTGTGAGACTTAGTCCGGTGTGAATCCGATTGGAACGGTGAGGGGGTCAGCGTCGTCCCCCCATGCCAAGTACCGATACTGTCGGTAGCGAGATCCCTGCCGTGGATCCAAGCCAGAGTAGTCGATTACCGGGGACGGCTCTTCTATATCCTCTCCGTCTTCCTCGTCTTGGTATGTCAGCAGCGCCGCACGGATTGAAGCACGCCGGCTCACATCCAACTGGTTGGGTTCACGCAGGTACTCGTGGGATTGCAGCACCTCGTATTCGGAAGAGGTGAGGTAGTCCTGCGTCGGCCGCTCTTCGATAATCGCGTGGCGTACCTCTCGACTACGGCGCTCGACTTCGTTGACGACGGTTTCGAATGTGTCCCAGTCATCAGTCCCGACAGGTGAGTGCTCATCAAGCACGTTCTCTGGGAACCGGGAGTCTAGCAATTGACTCTCGTATCCGCGTAGCTGCTGGTACCCTGCGGCCGGGGTTGTACTGCTGTGCGTTCGAAGTGGGGCACCAATGACCCTCCCGCGCGTGAGGGTCTTGAGTTCTGGCCACGTGTAGAGGAAGTCGGAGTCGATACGATGGTACGCGCTTGGTTCGGAGTACCGCGGTTCGGTTTTGTCTTTGAGGTAGATCGCTGAGAACGTCGGGGTGGATCCGCGTACTGGCACCCAGAACGCGGTGTACTCGTGCAGGTTGTCCTGGTGTTTTGGGAGTGTGGCGAGAGCTTCGACGTCGAGGAAGACGGTCGTGCTCAGCACGTCGCCGAGGCCGGTAAGGTCAGTGACGGCCGGGAGTGCGTAAAACGTGAGTCCAGGCAGTGGAGCGCGGCCGAGTAGTGTTTTGGCCTGTTGACCGTTGAACGGGAATTTAACTGCTGTCTGCGGGTGTCCAGGTTCGAAGGTACGGTCGTCGATCTCACTGTAGACAGCTTTGTATTGGAGTTCGAGCCGTGATGCGGTACTGAATTCGATGTCATAGCCGCCCTCGGCTTCCTCATGCTGCGTCAGGACGATAGCAACCCCCGCGTCGAAGTCACCCTTGGCTAGCTGCTGCTGTGTCGCATTCACGAGAAGCGACGACTCAGAAGGGTAGTCAGTCATATACTAACCGTGGACGGTTTACGTGATTATTCTTCGGCTGAAACGTTTGGAGAGGTTCTGTGATGAATGCTGCCTAGCGGCGCGGAGAGACAAAACGGTTAGACTTTGAGTAGATGGTCGTAGACTCTCTCGGTCGTTTGAATACTGCGATGACGGAGTCGATTGCGGACATCGTACAGCGTGTTTCCATCTTCTTCGTTCATCATTCGATAAGCAACGCCGTGCCTTAGGGCGTGGGGTGTGACGTCACTTGAATCGCCTCTACTCCCGTCGAGTTTGTAGGGTCGAATCCCGGCCTCCTCGGCGATCTTGTGAAGCATGTTCCGTACACCTTGTTCGCTGATGCGCTCGGAGGAGCGAGATGGGAAGAGTGCTGGCGTGTCTTTCCATCGGTTGGTGAGGTACGCTGAGAGCAGCCGTGTCGTGTCGTCGGCGAGTTCGAGGGTCACTGGTGGTGGCGAGTTCTTGTTGGGATAGTCTTTCTGCAGTTCCGAGGGGAGGTAGAGCTCCGAGTTGTTGTTCCGGAGTAGTTCGACATCGATCTGGACGAGTTCGCCTACCCGGAGCCCCGTGTCGTACATCGTCGTGACGATTGCTTCGTTTCGCTGTTGGAGATAGTCTGCACCAGTCGCGTAGCATGCCGACCGGAGCGATTCGACTTGGCCGGGTGTCACCCATACTTTCGCCCGAACTTGGGAATCTGCTTACTCGCCCATCCTAACAAACCCTGCTTATAAACAACAGTGGGCTGCAGCCACTTGAACTTTGGAGTCCACAAGTAGACTCCAAAGTTTATCTATGCCGGATCAATCGAATTCTGCAGGAAAACCACATAGAAGACGCGGTAAAGAAGTGTGCGAATGACTCTGAATGACTTGTTAGGCACTCGGATAGACAATGGAGGGGTCGCAGGTGGGGTCGGCTTCTTCTGGGAGTGTTGAGTAGTCCCCTGAAGATTCGCGTGCTGTAAGGGCGAGGATGGCGGCGTCGAGGACGTCGTCGATACGACCTTCCTGGATTCGATGGTGCCATTGACTGTTTGCTTGCCGTTCGTCAACGAGGTCAATTACTGGCTGGAATGATTGGCCGCCGTTCTCGATGAGACAATCTTTCCGAGCTTCAAAGCCTTCGCCGCTTTTCTTCGATGGGAGATTGTCGCCGTGGTACGCTTTGAAGCAAACCTCTGGATGGCTCTCGTACACCATCTCACGTGCTGCATCGATTTCATCCAACATTGCGTTCACTTCTTGGATACGTGGGATGAGTCCCCAGCTGTGGCTTCCTAGTCCCCGAGTATTGTTCTCAACGGCCGTATCGTAGTCCTCGGCGGTCACCGCGTCGTTGTTCGGTGTCCAGAAGACAGTACTGCCACGAGAACCGAGGAAGTCCTTAGCATTCTGATCGCACTCTCGGTTCCCCTCGCGCTCCAAATGCACTGGGATGTCTACTAAGATCTCATTTGCTTGGTCGCCATATTCGTGCCAAACGTTGAGCAGCGAGGGTTCGGTACTGATATTAGTGGTTTCGGTGGTTGCCTCGACAACGACCCAGCACCCGCTTGCCCAATCGACGCCGACGTGTGACCCCATAGAGAAGAAGCCTTGTGCTCATACTTAGTTTCCCGCACCCTCCCAAGACGGGGATTCTGAGGGGTGAACTCGGGTAGATGCACTACAGTTCAGTCTGGGATGCTGGCGATCCCGATGAGGAGACTTGAGAAGAGTAGCCCGGTTGATGCTGGAAGAGGAAGTGATGATGCGTGTAGTCCCGTCACAAGCGCTGCGGCGAGGATAGTTATGCCGGTAACTCCGATGACTGATCGCCCGGCTGTGCTCACGTTACATGCGTGGAGTATGGGTGGCGAACCATCGCAGTGACGACGGATGAACTGGTCAACGAGATTGGTTCCACTATGCACAGCGCGTCCTATTGTACCGAACGCTGGGAGTGCGGCCGCGCCCTCGTCGTTGATCCAGTCCTGCATTTTCGTCTGACCGGGAAGTGTTTTAGACTGGTCAGTTTCGTCAGCGAGTGGTATCGCATGATCCTCGAACGCCGCTTTGATGTACGCGCTAGCGTGCTTCCGGAAGAAGCGACGGTTTTTCCGGTCCGTTAAGTAGTGTTTGTTCATCACGCGTTCCGAGGATGAGCCTGCCGCATCAGTCGTCGGCTCTGTGACGTCACGGCGGAAGCCGAGTCGAGCTCCTGCAAGGAGATTCATGTAGAAGTCCCGGCCAGCCGTCGGTGTTAGATTGTAGTCCTCACGGTCAATCGTCACGTCGCTGCGTTCGACGACCTCGTCGAAGCGGGCTCTGATGAAGGCGTAACTCCGTGAGCCAGATTCCGAACGGTCGCTAGGGAGCATCGCGCCATTCCAGTTGGGATCCTGTTTCAGCAGTTCTAAATGTCGCTTCAAAATATCGTCTCCAGCGAGGAGGACAGGCTTTCCTGGACCGTTCTTCCGATCAGAACCGAACTCAAGATGTGGATCGAATGGATCGAGGTGGACCCTGTCTCCGGTGAGGACTCGGATGTCATCGGGTCGTAACCCGGCGGCGAACATCAGAATGATGATTACTTTCTCGGTGAGCGTTTCAGTAGCTTTCCACAGCTGCCATACCTCAGTGGTAGTCAGCACGTAGACGGGTCCATCGCGTTGGTATTCCCAATCGAATCGGTCGCGGATCTCGTCGGCACGATGTGAATCAATCTCGTCAAGGAGTTCTAACCAGTCATAGAAAGAGACGAGTGTACTGGCGTAATTATACGCCGTCCCCTCCGTTTCATGGTGGTCTTCCAAGCTCAGAAACAGGTCTCGTAACGCGTAGTACTGTTCTCGCCGTTCCATACGGCCGATTCTAACAAGGTCTGCATGTCCATGGGTTTCGAGACAAATGTCCATGAGCGTCCGCATGTGCGTCGATAAATTATGGACTGTGGAGTGGTTAACACGGTTGAAGTTGTCCAACTCCTCGGCGAAGAACGAGTGAAGAAGGCGCTTTGTTTCGACACTGTGGCCCGGGAGTGGCTTCGATGGCCGTTCGTCAAATCCGAGTTCTTCGAGAAGAATCTCATCAACTGTTACCTCACGGGTTCGACAGTACGTGAATACTCCCCAGAAGCTGTGTTCCCTGAGCCAACGATGAGTTGGCTTGACGTCTGGGTCGTTCCCCTGAGCCAGTAATTCCTCTCGAACACGTGGCTCGAAGTCCTCCTTAAGTTGAGCGAGCGTTACCATATCTACCATTATCTCCCACACACGTTTAATGGCCAGCCAGCGGTTGAAAGAGATCCAATCCAGAATTCACGAGCGGAACTGATTGACGAATTTTTGGATTCCATAGCCCCGCCGTCTGCCGTTCAACGATCAGGCCGGCCGCGTGGCAACACACAGGATGAACTCAAACCACGGGACGGGAGGAGGATGATTAGAGGAAGTTTTCGTGTCATCTTTGTCCCGTAACAACGATGATTGAACGTGAATTAGACCTTCAGTTAGTGGAAATCGATGACATTGAGGCACGAACATCTTTCGGCAGCTATCCGCTTGGGAGTAATGCCAAGCGATTGTGGATCTATCGTAGCAGCCGTTAGGCAGTAGGCTGGTTACGCTTGACGAGTTCGTTTTTCTGTGGCTGAGGAGGGTCACATCATTCGATTGGTATAGTGTACTAGGCGAATCACTAAGACGACTAGTGGGTTTGTTATTGTATGACGTACTGCCCGAATTGTGGTGATGTCGTAAAGGAGGAGCACCACTACTGCGGACAATGCGGGTATCCGCTTGCTGAAGTTGACGATGATGCAGATGAAATTCCTCCAGCGGGGACGGCGGCAACTCGTCAAGGCTTCCTTAGCGGGCGTTCCCTCCAGTATTTAATTGATGTACGGAATGAGGAACAAGTACTGGATTCAGAGACAGTCGGCTACTCGAATCTATCGCGGGATGTGGGTGGTGGACTGGCGGACTTTGCGAAAGTTGCGCTGGTTTCTGATGTCAACCTACTCGCTCTTGTCCTCTACAATAGTAGTGATGCTGATGTCCTAGGTGAGGATGTCAATCAACTCAATCGGTGGCAGGCACAGGAACGAATGATGTGGATGGGGCTGCTACAGGTGCCGAAATTGTACGACCGAGCATTCGGGACAGAGTGGGATGAAGAGTTCTCGGAACGGTTAGAAGAGCTCTCGGAGAAGGCTGTGGAATTCACCGAAGAGGAGTGAGACCTTTGATAATGGAGACAATTAGGCGTGAAGCCGTAGAGTGCGCTGTTCCCAACAAAGACATACACGGTGTCGACTCTGGCGGCTGTGTAACAAGCTACTGGTGTGGCCAAGTGTTTGTTCCACTGTCCGTGCGATGGTTTTTGTGTAATCGGTATACGGCACCGGTATTGAACGCCGATTCTTGCGCTGAAATCCCCGCATTTCGTGCGTTACTATTCTGTTGGTTGTCATTTTCTGCGCTCAACTGTTCCGGATCGCGCCAATTGTCTATGGATCCTTTGGAATCGCCATAAGGCGCTACGAAGAGAATTAAATTCTCGGCGGAGATCTGGGGGAGTACCACCCCCATTAGTGGCAAATATCTCCTACATAATCTGCCGAAGGCTAACTGCATTAAGTGGGTGGTTATTCTGCTGAGTTGATGAGCGACCGGCGTGACGATGTAGAGTTCGTAAAAGAACGCCTCTCTGAGGACCCCACAGAGGAATTTCTAGAGCAGATAGCCTCTACCGTCGTCGATCAGATGGCGGATTCGTTCCCTGAACTCTCACGAAAGTCGCGCCCGATGAATGAGGTTCTGGATGAGTTTCGGGATAATAAACTGGAAGAGGTGGCCTCGACAGGTCAGTATAAGCGGAAACTGGACTACCTTCAGACATACCTCGAAGACGAGGTGGATGTCGAATCGACTGAAAACCTCACGAGCGAGGACGTAGAGCGATACAATAAATGGCGGAAGTACGAGTCCCTGTCTCGGGACGAACCGTTAGCGGACACTACACTTAGCGACGATATGTACCTCTTCCGTGAGTTCATTCAATACTTGATCGAACATAGGATGGCTCCAGTTCGCTTCGAGAAGTGTGTCGAAATCCCGGACATAGACTATGCCGGAGGCGAGGGTGTCGACGAGAAGAAACTTGATCCCGAAATAGCGAAAGCGGCGCTAGACTACCTTCGAAAATACGAATATGCCGATATAGAGCACGTTTCAATGGAGTTGATGTGTCAGTCTGGCCCGCGGAAAGCTGGATTGATCGGCCGTGATGTATCCGATTTCGACTATGAAGAGCGGGTTCTCCAGTACGAAACCGACGAGACGACACCGCTGAAGAACGACGAGAGTAGCGAACGAGAAATCACTCTCTACGGGAATGTTCCAGAGATCATTCAGGACTATCTCAAAGATCAGCGACCGCCCGCTACTGACGAAGAGGGAAGGGAACCGTTGCTTACGAAGGGGGATGGGAGAATGAGCCCGTCGACGCTACAGAAGATTGCCTACAAATGGACTCGACCTTGCATGGTCGGATTAGACTGCCCTCATGACCGTGACTCCGAGGACTGCGAAGCGGCACAGAAGAACAATTCCGCCTTCAAGTGCCCAAGTAGTCGGGCTCCGCATCACATCCGAGGCGGGTATATTACCGACCAGAAGAATAGAGGGGTCTCTGCAGAGGCTATTGAACAGCGCTGTGACGTAACGCCACGCGTCCAGAAGTTACACTACGATCTCCCGGACGACGCTGAAGAACGTGAACGCTTTGAGGACGAGTTCCGCAACGCCGACGACGATCCTGACTCTGGGTTCAATCACAACTGACAACGGATCTCATCGGCGGTGGAACGTAGTGGATGAGCAAATCAGGTAGTGCCCGTCAAACCAAGTACCGATCACACTAAGAGTTACCAATCTGTGGTTTGGTTAGTGTTGAATAATGGTCACAGGCTTCTACGCAGCACTTGCTGGCGCAGCCAGCGTCTTCATCGGTATTCTTACCGCACTGCTCGCAAGCAACATATCGAATCGGCGTTCAGAACAGACTCAGTTAATACACCGAATCAAAGCTATAGATTCCCGGCTTCAGAGTTTGGATGAGCAACGACAAGACCTCGAAAATCAAATTGATCGAGTTCGACGTGCGATGGAGCATGAGGATCTCGAAAATGACGCGACGGAACGTGTTAGTCAATTCATCGACGACTACGTAGGGAATGAGTTCTCCCCCAAGCCGACAGCGATAGACCTAGAAGATGTGATCGATGCATTCGCCAATTATGAGGGGGATGATACGAAAGAGATCAAAGCGGATGAATACCTCACGGATGAGTTAGACGGCCGACTTGATGAAATCAAACGCGAACTCGGTGGGCGGTCCCCCTACGCTGAAGCCGATATCCAACCATCTGCTGAGCAGATTGCAGTTCAACGGCAGATGGACACCCAACGTCGGATTCACCAGCGAGACCAGTACAACAATTTCCAGAATAGGTGGCATCAGACCAAGACTGACATCCAGACCTTGCTGAATGAACGAGCCAAACTCGTACCGCGATTTGAAGCAACCGAATCTATCGATACCGACCTCCTATGGGCTATCGTCGCCGCAATTGGTCTTTCCGTTGGAGTGCCACTATTCGCATATTTGCTCCATATTTCCGGAACCGTGCTTATTCGAGGTGTTCAACCGTGGGTTGAGCCAACCGGAATATTTGTAATATGGGTTATTGGTCTAGGAATTGTGTTCCACCATCTCAGAGATCAATTCAGCGATGACGGCGAAGATCTCCCTAACAAGCCAGAAGTCACCCTCGATGAAGTGAATTGATTAGTCTTAGGGCTATCTCCCCATTGAAGCATCCGATTTAGAGGATATGGATTAGAATTCTTAGATCTAAATAATCTTAACTGAGGTGAGTGCGTGTTTTGTCACATCGAGTATAGGGGAGAAGTCCGAGTCGCACGTGATTTGACTCTGAAAAAAGGATTTTTGAAAGACGATTTGGCTACTCCGACGAATGACGAGCGACGAACACTCTCGGATTTTCGTAGATCAATCGGAGCGAAGTAGTGAACTCAGCAACTGCCTCCGGAGCCTCTTCTTCGTCCTGCCGATAGTATGCGTCATACTCTCGCGCTTCAATACGAAACCAGATCTTCCCATTAGAATCTTCAATCCGAACCTCATGGTCTGGGACCTGAGATTCATCATCGGGAATCGGAGCATCGGTATCGACCACAACAGAGAACGGTTGGTGTTGGTCAACTTCGGATTGGCCAGCTGTCGGGTCGCTTGGCAATGTCTCTGGGTCAAACCACGGTTCTGAGTGACCGTCCTCGCCATATACCGGGCGACCCTCCATATAGGGCTTCTCTTGCTCCCAGAGTTCCTCAGGTCGTTCGTAGTACTGAATCAACGACTCAACGTAATTGGGGAAGCTTTCCACCCCTGGCTCTTCTAGTCCCCAGTCACTACGATACCATGGTACGATCTCGAACCCGTTTGATTCATAAATGAGGGCATGACCATTCCCAGTCAGAAGCGTTAGCGGAGGACCTTTTGGTTCGTTTGCCATCGCTGCTCGGTTTAGATTGGAATCGTATGATAGTTAGGACATTGTTGTTTCACAAACACCTTGATAACTGTCCTCTCAAAACTGTTCACATGTCGGTCGACGAATTCGAAGGGAAAGCCGAGGATGCAATTGGTCAGGAGATTTGGGTAGACGAAGAGCTCGGGAACGATCTCGGATGGTTTATGGTAGAGACCGAAATGGAACTGCAGGAGGAGACGTTCGAAGCCGAAGTGGACTTCAACCTATCCGAATCGGGAGTCTCGTTGCTCTACGCCGAGATAACTATCGACCCGAGCGACGTCGCACGGAAGTCAATCCTCGAAGAGGAGGCCACTATCTTGGATCGCGGAGACGACTACGCCCTCTACGAGTATTATCCTGAGGAGAACGAAATAGATGACCTATTGAAGGATTTGAACGAAGTCTGCTCTCGGACGGAAGGGCTGTGACCTATACTTGAAGTGTCGTCACTGAGACCCATCAGGAAATGACTCGTGTGTTGGTGAAAGGGCCGGAAGTGTCTCTTTCAGATGAATATGCCGACTGGGACGAAGAAGAGAACCTTATCGACTCAAATATCGCGTTCTACGACCTCAAGGATCTCCAGCACCGAAACTACGAGTTCGCATACCCCGGATTCGGCTCTCGGGATAACGACCCAGTTCGATTACCCACAAAGAGCGACGTTATTGATTTTCTCTTCGGAGGGAATGAGTTGGTAATCCGGCTCCCTACCACGGCACGATTCCATTTAGAAGGAGAAGACCACGATGGTAACGAGGAGTGGTTCGAGTTCGATCCCTTTGCTTGGCTGCCAATTGGTGTTGGATTAGACGAGGAGAAACGAGGAGACTTGGTTTCAGCGGAGCCTGAGTGGGAATGGTACTTTGATGACGACTTTACTTGGGAGACTATTCTGCAAATCGGTGCGTCGGTTCAAAACCCTGACTCTGGTTATTTCGATCCTCGACCACCAAAGTCGGGACCAGCCCCTAAAGCTAGGGTCGCCCAACCGACTTTACCTGAACCCTCTGTTGAGGGACTGGCCGCAAATAACGTGAATAGACTTCTCGCAGCCAAAGTCCAAGTCAATTCTGAGCGATTTGAAGACAGAGAACTACACGAATCAGACGGCCATATCTACCTGCTCCCACCTCATCCCTCTCAGGAACCCGGTGAGTTCGTCCGTGGACTACTGGAACATGAATTCGGGTTAGATGTTGAGCATAGACCGGACTGGGTCAATGACTACTCCCTTCCCAATGAGGACAAGTTTCGGGATCAAATCGGGCAGTTGGAGACAGAAGTCTCCGATCTCGAAGCCAACGTCCAAGAAGCTCGGAAGTACAGAACAATCTTGTTCGAAGGAGACAAGGAATTGGAAGAGTTGGTTCCTGAGGTTCTCCGGAAGCTAGGACTAAACGTAGATGGCGAGGTTTCGGGTGGCCGGGATGGTGCGATCAACTTCGAGGAGAAGACGTTCATCTTGGAAATCACCGGACAGAATACCGGAGTTGACCATGGGAAGATCCGGCAGTTGGAGGATCACTTGGATAATGCGGCGAGTGAAGGATTCGGTACAAACCGAACTGGCCTCCTCATATTCAACCACTTCAAGGACAGGAACCCTGCGGATCGGCAGTTGACGACATCGAATTTCAAAGACCGGCTTGAGAAAGAGGATTGTAAATTACTCACCACGGTGGATCTCTACCAGATTCTTTGTGACTATGAGCGAGGAGACATCGATGCGAACGAAGTTGTTGATCTCTTCACTTCGGACAATACGATTATTCGAGCAGACAATCAACTCAGCCAATCGACCGGTCAAACAGAAAGCCAGTTAGCATCTCTACGAAGTCGGCTGAGAGATATCCTGTAACTTAGTATCGAAATTCGGGGAGCAACAACTCAGAAAGAGTGCTTTGAGACTGCAAGAGTGGATTAGAAATGAAACGCGAGTGTTCTACCCAGAGCTCGTCAAACACGATTCGGGGAAGGTCGTGTTGCGAGGCTGCTTCCTCAAATCCTTCCTGAAGATCAGAGTAGCCAACCTTCTTCCTTGGATTTGTGTTCGGATTCACGTTCACGACGCGCTGGTAGTTCTTATTGAGGTCAGCTTCCCAGTCCTCACCCTCTCGGTCGATAGCACCAGTCTTGACCAGCGCCTTCACCACGTGCGTATCTAATGGAACGTGAAGGTCGTATTCCCATTCAGAGTTGATTCCAAAGACGTGGACTGCCTTTCGGAGAAACTCGTCGACGATTTTCGGGCCCACATCATCTATCTGAATGAGTTCCTGGAAAGCTTCAGACCGAGTGTCGTAATTGAGGAAAGCCTCAGCGTTAAAACGATCTGAGAGAACACGATAATCCGCGGGAGATAGTGAGCGAGCTCGATTTTGGATAGCGAGATCGAATAGTGTCTGTAATTCGGGATCGACCTCGTTGATCCCGTAGACGTTCGTATAGAGCGCGTATTCGTGTTGAACGTGGCGATTGGTCACCTCGGCGTCGACGAAACGGGAGGCAATCTCGTCAAGGATGTCTTGCTGGAGTTGCATTTGTTTTCCCTCGATGACTATTACGGTTCGTCGATGGTTTCCCGGACAGTTTCGGTTGGGAACAACGTCTCGATGAATTCCGTGAGACGGGACCGGACCTGGTCAACGTCATCCTGAAGCGTTTGACCCGATTTGTGGTGAGCCATCCACCGACGTTCGGCCCGATTCATGCTCTCAATTTTAGAGACCGTCTTCTGGTCGATTTCCGCGTGTTCGGTTAGTTCGTCAAGGATCGAGTTCCGTCCTCCTGCAAAATTGTAATAGTTTCCGTTCTGTTCTTCCGCTATGATATCCACATCGGTCGTGTGCTCCAGATACGCTATTGCAGCCCACTCGAATGCGTGAATGTAGCAGGTAAGCGCCGAGTGCCAGAGGCGGTGTCGGTAACACTGGTCTCCCTCTCGGACGTGATTGATGATCTCTGACCCATGCTTCGTTTGTTCCAAGAACTGGCCTTGAGGGTTGGAGTAAATACGGCCATTCGGTCCGGAATTCTGCGGTTCGGGGAGTCGCTTGGCTATCTCCCGAGTGACCTCTGTGAACCGGGACGGGCCCCACGGATACGCCTCTCCGCAATGGTGACAATACTCTTGAACCCTCCAGTAGGGCGATCCGTCGTCACGGGTGTAGCCATCTACCTTGATAGGTGCATTGTTACAGTTCGGACACACGCTGTGCACCGGCTCGCCGCACTTTCGGCAGTAGGGGTCGTGCTCGATATCGTCGTATTCGGCTTCAATTGACCGTATATGGCTGTTCTCACAGACCGCGCCGACTGTCATTAGCTCCGGGAATGTCGGCAGTTGGAATTATTCTTCTGTTCTTCCACTTTCACTCCGGCACGAGACCACTTATCCTGTTAGTACCCATAGGAGAGATTACAGGTGTGAACCGAGCTCAGGTAGAGAACCGAATACGAATGGCTGGGAGAGCCCTCTTGGTCTTCATCTTACTCCTCTCTCTTATCGTCCCAGTCGCTGTTGGGATCACCATCTTCACGCTCCTTTACTCGCTAGCAATCTTAGGACCGTGGCTAAGTGGCAAGATTTCACTGAAAGGTAGGTTCCGAGGGGCTATCGACTGGATCTTCGGGATAGATGAAATCCACCGATTCCGAGACGATATCAAGAGTTTGGTGGGAAAGCACAGTCAACTCGAAATCGGGGACAGATCGGCACCAGAGATTCGGGAAGATATCCTCGACATCCACACTGAGGCGAGCGACCAGGCAGAACGAGGAGAGTTCGTTATCGCTGTTGTCACAGGGATTCTATCCTTAGTAGTCGGAACTCTTACTAGGACTTCTGTAATTGGGTGGCTCCTCGGCACATATTCAGTCATTATGACACTAACTATCGGGGTCCACGTGGTTGTTCTGGATATTCTCACCTACAATCGAGAAGATGACCTTAGTCCATATCGACGGAAGCATCTGGTTCTACTCGAAGGATGGAACAGGGCCATACTATCAAGTCGACGAACACAGGCTCGTATTCTTGTGGTTGGTTTGCTCCACCGCTTCTCTCCATTCGGATACGAGTTGGCGAAAGAGCTCTTGGATGAGATTATGGAACAGGATATGGATACACTGGAGGCGATTTTCTTCATCACGTTCACAATCTCGAAGTCCATCGACGATCTGGTCAAAAAAGGAATTGATTAAAGTATAATCTGTAGGTCAAGCTGACGGAACTTATGAAGTTAGACTAGAGGTTGTCCAGGTATTCCCTCCGTTGCTCCATCTTTTCACGCTCAGTACGGCGGTCGTAGTGCTGTTCGATCACCCGCTGGCTGACGTTCGCGCGGTCGCTGACTACCTTGTCTGGCATATCACTATTCAGGCTATGGGTGATGCTACCTCGCCGGATTGCGTGTGGACTCACGCTTGACGGGCAGCGGTAGGCAGTGTCGCGTTCTAGTGCCGAACACTCACCGAGATCCCGGTCGTGCGGGCACTTGGTACTGTAGGTACAGGGCCGGGTCCACCGATAGACGTACGCTCGAAGCGTTGTCTTGTTCGTACGTCCTTCGCGCGAAGCGAGTAGCGGCTCTCGCCCGTACTCGTCGGTGACTGATGGGCGCTTCTCGGCTAACCAGTCGTCGAGTACGTCACAGAGTTGATCTGAAAGCGCAACCATCCGTTCCCCCTTCCCCTGATTCTTAATCGGCGTCCCCGATTCTGGACGATGACGAACCTTCACACACTGGTCGTCTGGATCGTAGTCGTCGACGTCCAGTGCATGCACGCCACCGACACGCATCATCGTGTGCCACATCAATGCGATTGCGACGTGCTGGATACTCGCGTATTCATACTTCTCCAGATGAGCGAGTACATTCGAGGCACTGTCGCTGTCCAGCATCACGTCTCGGGAGTTCTCGTCAGGGGTGATCGACGGAGACAGTACCTTCTGACTCAGGTCTTGTTCTACGCCGTCGATGGATTCCAGCCATCGGATGAACACGCGGAGCGTGTCCATCTGTGTTTTCTCGCTGACCTTGTTCAGGTCGCCGTCTTCGCGCCGCCAGAGCCGATACCGGTGGAGCTGGCGACCGGTGAGCGTGTTGAGATTCTCAATCTCCTTCTCATCACACCAGCGGACGAAGTGACCGAGACGGTATTTATGCCCTTTCAGAGAGGCCTCCGAGAGTTCGTTCTCTTTGTCTGCAAGGTACAATTCGAGTGCGGTTTCTGCGTCGATTGGTTCGAGACTCATGGTTGGTCTTCTCCAGTCAAGCGAACCCCACGAGTCCCGGTTACTGCCCGTTCTGAACCAACGGCTACAACGCCCGAAATCGCCAAAAGGAAGGGTTGTCACGCCGCGTGACCAAGGCCTGCAGCGCCCATCCGAAATTAAGTCGGATTGGAGTAAAATAAAATCAGCCGCTAGAGTCGTCTACGGCTCCCAATTCGGCGGATTCGCGTTTCTCAAAATCCCCGATTTTCTGGTGACCAATTGGTTACGAGAAACGCCCCTCTGCAGTCATGCGGTTTGCTCCGCCAATCGGGGTGATCTGCGGTGAGTTTGGGACACAGCTCAAACTCGCAGTGCCATCTCACTGCAGATGGGCCCGGCGAATTCTGGTGTCCTGTCTGCGGTCAGAGGTGTACGCGGAACTCGACGAGCGGCGTCGAGTACGGGCACGCGCTCGACTGTCCCGAGCGGCCGGCCGAGCTCGATAATCTCGTCGAGAAGTGACGCGCTCGACTGCGCGCCGGTCCACCTCCCCACGGGTCCGGCCCGATCTCGCCCGCCTCGTCGACGCGATCCTCGTCAGTCTCTCCGAGCGGTCGGCGACCTTGCGGTCCGTGAGGTCCGCCGAACGCGGACCGAGCGGCGCCGACCGCGCACAGGCGACCGAAGGTCGCCAAACGAGTGGCGGTGCAGTCGCGGTTGAACGCACACCTGGAGGTGAGCGATGAGCGCGCCCGACGACGGGGCTGCGTCTTGGCCTTCCAAGGAGACTAACTCTGTAACGGCTTCTCTCAGCGGATTAGAGGATGACGCCGATCCCGTCGTCGAACGTGTGAGCGAGTTCGCAATCGAGTATCCACACCTCGCCGATCAACCGCTCTCCGAGACGCACGGGCGCAAACTCCGCCGGATCGTCACCGATCCTGAGTGGGAAACTGAGTTCGCCTTCCAAGGAGACTAACTCTGTAACGGCTTCTCTCAGCGGATTAGAGGATGACGCCGATCCCGTCGTCGAACGTGTGAGCGAGTTCGCAATCGAGTATCCACACCTCGCCGATCAACCGCTCTCCGAGACGCACGGGCGCAAACTCCGCCGGATCGTCACCGATCCTGAGTGGGAAACTGAGTTCGTCGACCCTAAACAGCCGATGGAAGACGCCTTCGCCGTCGACTCTCTTCGCTCTCGTTCCGCCGGGACGTGGCTCGACGCGATTCACGCGTTCCTCCGCGCTCACCGCGACTACCAGGGCATGATGGCCCGCTTTGCTGACCGCGAAACCGGCGACGAGTTCGACGTGCCGCTCGTCGACGCCTGGGGGAAGGAGTACAGCAAGAAGCAGTACGCGCGGGCTCGGGCGCTCCAGCGTCAAATGTCAGGTGGTAAACGCCCGTCCGGTGGCGAAGCCATCCCTGCTTGGGACAATCCCGTAACGACCATGCTCACCCTGACTGCTTCCTCTGTCCCTGACGGGGAACGGCTCTCTCCGGTCGACCAGATGGACGCGATTCACGACGCCTTCAGCTACGGCGGTGTTCGCGATACCCTCCGCAACGTGATGGAATATCACCTCGACCTTGACCCCGACGAGTGGGGCTATTGGCTCCAGGCAGAACCTCATGGAATGGGCGCTGCATCGGACGATGAGAAAGAGCCAGGACTAAACGCTTGCTACACTCATATTCACGTTGGCGTCTACTTCGACGGGGGCGACTTCGACGATTTCCGTCCGGTCGCTTCTGAGTTCGAGCGTGTCGTCGACAAACACCTCGAAGTGTGCGACCCAGCCGGGTGGTCAGCTCATAACTACGACGCCATCGACGATTACCTTCACGAAGATAACGGCTGCATCTCGATGAACGCCGACGTGGGCAATCTCGGTTCTTATCTCGCCGCGTACATGGGCGGCTACACCGAGGACCTGCTCGAAAAGCCAATCGAATACATCGCCTGGGGTGCAGTCTACTGGTCTGCAGCTCGTCGTCGGACCTCCCGATCGCAGACTGTGAATCAGGCCATCCGCGCGGATCGGTGTGAACAGCGCGCTGAAAACGAAGAGTCGGGCCAGGTTGACCCGCACGGTGATCGCGTCCGATGGGACGACGGTCACGGCGCGGATGTGGTCTGCGTCTGCTGTGGCTCACCCTGGACGATCGACCAGGGCCGCCTCGATGGACCTCCCGAACCGGATGATCGTCTTCTCGGCGATCTCCGATGGGCGACGGACGCAGCTGCGACGCCGCCGGAACCAGACCGCGAGCGCACGCTCGCCGAACGGTGGCCGAGTGCAACGACCGCCTCAACGTATGGCGAATCACCTCGCAAGGCGCTGATTCGTGAACGCGTCGAAGCTTATCTTGACGTGCATGGAGCGGATGTGTCACTTCCGTCCATTCTCGCCCACCTCAACATCGACCCCTCATGCCGGGAGTTTGTCGGTGAAATTCTGAACGGCAGCGACCAACCAGAAACCGAGTCCGTCGATCGGCGTCGACGCGAGCCAGAGTTCGGCTACGAACTGAAGGCGATCGTCGACAGCGACGGCCACGAGCATCAACCCGGCGGCGGCGGTGTCGACATGGTGTCTCTAGAACTCCCGATAAAGAACCTTCTCCAAAATACTCGGCTTCACAACGACCTCGTACAAGGCGAAGTATTCCGCAACGCTCGGACTGAGGTTGCGTGTCACGATCCGACGACTATTGCCGCTGGATTTATTCAGAACGGGATCACCGAGCCGGAGGTCGTCGATCGCCTCCTGATCGTCGAAGACTATCACATCTCGAACCCGGCGATGGATCGCACTGAGCCCCGTCCCTGTATGCTCCATCCAGATCAGAAATAGTCTATTGAATATAGAACAGTTACCCGACAAGAAATCAGACTGCAATTTAAGTGATCGTGAACTAAGTTAGCTTCCAAAAGCAAGGAGCCAACTCAAAGCTCTAGTTTCGGATAATAGCGGGAGCTTCACTCCGAAAATCGTAGTTCGTACAGCTTCTGATCAAGGATGTCATAGAAGCTAAGCCCTCTCTTTATTTGTTCGAGTTCATAGTCGCTAATTACAATGATCGCAATCCCCTCATCCCGAAAAACATCTCGCACCCGTTTTGATGCGTTAGCACCGGTATCTCCTGAGATCCCGTTACGGGCAAAGAAAATCCCGAGATCAACCCCGTGTTCATTCAATCTATCCTTGAATACGCGGATCTGATCAGATCCAACTGAGCCACTCCAGTTTTTACACTCAGCCAAGATAAAGCGGGAATAGTCGTCAAATATTGTTAGATGATTTGACCCCTGATATTCGATAATAACGTCAATCTCACCCGTGTTTGTTCTGAACTTCCGATCGCGCATCTGAAGAAATGAAATACCTGAAAAAAGTAGCACTGCCAATCGCTCAAACGAATCACCCTTCTCAATAGTCGAATCTGCCTCATCTACTTCTCGGAGGGCTTGGACATATTCTACAGTGTCAAGCTGAAAATTTTCAGTTCGTATAGAGCTGGTTTCAGCATTCTTAATGGATGGGGAGATCTCCCGTGGTAGTTCCTCTGGTGCTTGCAAGAGTTCAAAAATCTCTCCAGCGTCGGCTATAGAGACCTCCCGCAGATCATAATCCCGATATTCTCCATCGTGATAGATATATAGCGAAAAACTAGACAAATAGACGGAAAATATTGGTTCAAATGCGCCTATAAATTGTTCAATCTCCTGATAGAGAACATGATTGTATAAATCTATATCTTCACCAGGTGGGAGCTCTTCTGAATATTTTGCCTTGATCACTAGATACGGTCTAGACGAAGGATGTCTTGCTACTCCTGCGTCCGCCTGAGTGAATCGGTACACGTCTCCGTCCCTTGAGGCCGCATCCTCATCCAAATGAGCAGGGTCCACTTTGTACTGACCACTTAACTCATAGAAGATGACATCCGAATCATACTGTAAAATATCTAGAAACTCTGAAACATTTTGATACATAAACTCACTGCTCGTGTCGTAATCCTGGTCTGGAAGCTTATTCAGAAATTCAAAAAGTCTCTCACGACTCATACCTGAGAAGTCTGGCTCGTATCTATTAAATCAACTACCAAGATGGACGCCTGCAAAATACGCATCCTGTATATCGAACGTGACTCTTGAACATCAGCCAATTCTGATGACAATATACTAGTTATTTTCAGTTTCTATGTAATTATATCTATAAATGTCGTATACTCGACCTCCGATTTTAATATTCCAATTTTTCTCTTCAGTTACTTTACTTGTGTTTGTCCGCCATCTTGTGTGTAAATTTCGCTCTGTTGTTTCTCCAAGTAGAATCTCACCCGGATCCGCCTCCTGTTGAATTTTACTTGCCAGATTCACACAGACCCCAAGTAAGTTGTAATCCTCTTCTCCCTCAGACACAATCCCGGGCGTGCCTGAATTAATTCCAATCCGACATTTTAGCTCAGGGAATCCGGCTGACTGTAGCACTTCATTGATGCCATCTCTCAAAAGAAGCATATGGCTTACGGCACAATCAATCGTATTGTCGTGCATCCCATTCACATTTGGCCCCGGAAAGTAAGCGATAATACCATCACCCCCCGTAGAGAGAATTGAACCATTAAAATTGTGGATTAAATTAGCCGTTTCCATCATGTATATTTGTATCATTTTTGCGAATCTATCATTTCCCATACCAATACTGAGAGATGTGGATCGAACAAGATCAATCGACATGATGGCAAAATATTGAACATCCTCACTTTCTAGTTCTGAGAGTGTTTGTCGATCAGGCTCTACCATATGTAGAGGTTTTTCATCCTCTACCGCAAGACGGATCTCCTCTTTTCGTGCCTCAACGTACTCTACTGTATCATCTATCTGAGGAGGATCGTAATATCTTGGAAGGTCATTATCGGGATCCTCATCCAAGATTGGCTTTTCGAGCTCGTCGAGCGCTGGCTCAAGAACGTCATCAGGTATGATTGTGTCGTCAAATTTATCTAGCCAACCTGGAGGATCCTCAATCCGCTCATACCGATCAGGATGAGGCTTTGCTCTGAATTCCAATTCCATATGATCTATAATGTAATATTTACCGTCCATTTCAACTGCATCTACGTGATCTTCATCCACTTCTACAAGATGAGGCACAGCGACCGGTTCTTGTACAAAATCCATCCGAAATCGCTTCCATTTATCTTCTTCAGACATCAATCCTAAGTTAACCGTCACTAATTTATCAACCCGTCGAATTTTATAAATATGGATAAAAGTGAGCTAGCAAAAATAGCGTACCAACATCAAAATACGTATATTAAACTCGCCGACCAGAAGGCCTCGATCTTGATCTCTGGTCAAATAGCGTTTGTTGTATTAGTCTTGAATCTGATGTCAAACATTACTGTAGAGTTGAGCACACCAACCGTGGGGATGATTACTATTTCTATACTGTTTTCGCTCATATCAATACTTTTTTCAATTCTAACGGTGCTACCACGGGAAGAATCTGGAATATCGGAAGGATTTGTATACTGGAATGATATAAAAAAATATAATGACCAGAATACATACGCCGAAGCAATCACAGAGCTCGACGGTGACACACCTCTAAACGAAATCAGTCACGACATCTATAATCTATCGTCAGTAGCACAGGAAAAGTACAAATACCTCCGATGTTCCATTATATTCTCAATTGGATTCTTATTGTTTGGGTCAGTCAGTGCTATCTCGTTTGTGATTTGTAGCTAACATAACGACGAAGCATCTGTTGTCGGTACACTAGTTGAAATATTGGTGACTACTTTCACCCCGCACATCTCGAATTTATATCCGATATCTTAGCTGACTAATAGTCGGAGATGTCGACTGAAAGACCGACGCCGCCTGACGGTTACGAACAGTTCGAAAGTAACGACCCCGACAGCGATGTGCCGACCGTGGAACTCGGCCCCGGTGACGTGCTCGAAGGGCTCGTGCTCGACCTGACCGAAGGTGAAGGAGAGTACGGTCCGTGGTACCGCCTCAAGATCAAGGACGAGAGTCGGGGGGTCGTCCGGTACTTCGCCAAGGACGAGGTCAAGCGCGCAGCTGCGCAGGACCGCATCGAGGTCGGCGAACAAATCTGGGTCGCGATGGACACCGACGAGGTGACCCTCGAACGCGATGACGGCTCGACGCACGACTACAACCCGACGATGGTCGCCTTCCCCGGTGGTGACTGAGAATGGCGTACAACAGCAAATCGATGAGTGCGCGGATGAACGACTACATGAATCTGCGCTCGCTGCCCGCCGCGATCGGGATCGTGTTCACAGTCGCCTCGCTGTACCTGTTCGGTGCCATCACCGGACTGACGTTCGGATGGGGCGTCGAGTATCAGATCGCCGATACCCACGCACTGTGGGTGTCGCTCGGTGCCTACCTGCTCGCGTTCGCCTCCTCTGAAACTCGCTCGTTCGACAAGTACGACCGCGGAGAACAGGCGATGATCGCGGCGGGACCGCTCCTGATGCTCCTCTCGCAACATTGGACGTGGCTCGTCGACACGATGGCCGCGAACTCGCCGCACTTCGCTATCGTCGCGTTCCTCATCAGTTTCGGCTCGTACGCCGTTCTGGTGCAGTAACGAACTGACTCTGCACTCAACCTTATGTCAACAACCAATGACCCAACGACTCGCAGTAACGCCTCCCACGGCCCTGCTGATGGGCCTGCTGTGGAGCCTGATAGTAGTGATGACGTACGGACTCGTCGTACTGGCCGCCGCCGCTTCCTGAAGGGCCTCGGAGCCGCCGCCGCTGCTGGTGGTGCGCTCGCCTACGACAACGGCCCCGTACAGGAGTCGGAGGCTTTCGCGCCGCTCGCCGCGTACGGCGCTGTCGCTGCTGGCTCGTTCGTCGCAGGCGCTGTCGGCGGCATCGCCGCTGGCTCGATCCTCTCCGACGTTGACGAGGAGGAGGTCGAGGACGCCCTCGACTATAACGGCCTGATCAACGAGTTCACTCGCCAGCGCGAGTCGGAGCTATCCGATGAGGAACTGAAAGCTTCGCTTCAGCGCGACGTTCAGCTCGTACAGAACAAGGCTCGCGAAGAAGCAATCTTCGCGATCTACGAGCAGGGCGTCGACTCCGGTACTGCGTCTGAGGCTGAACAAGCCGCTATCGATGCCATCGACGAAGCGTACGCGACTGTCGAGCGCAGTCTGGTCAACTCGTGGCACCTCCGCGTAACCCGCCTCGAAAAGCTGATCGAACGCATCAAGGATGATGATAACCCTGATTGGGGTTACGGCTCCGACCTGTACATCCCCGAGTCCCCTCGCTCAAACACGACTCACACCCAAAACCTGCCGTGGGAAAACTTCGAGGTGACGCTGCTCGACGGCGAGCAGATCACCTACCGTGGCTTCACGCTCCGAGAGGAGCAGGGGCAGTACGACGACGTACACATCTCGAACACCTGTGCCGTTCACCCGGACCAGTACGAACAAGAACGGGACTGGACTGATAACGACAACGGCGGAGAGTTCGTCTACGGTATCGAGTGGTCGCAACCCGATGCCGACGACTTCGAAACCGTCGACGACGGCGTCGACCTCCCATACAACCGTGTGACGCTGTACAACTGCAAGGAGTGGTATGACATCTTCGTAGACCTCTACGACGAGCACGACGCGATGATCTCCGAGGTCTCGTCGATGGTCGATACCTACTTCCAACCCGCGCAAGACGGGGAGATCGACCTGCACGAAACCATCGGCCCCAAACACCTCACTGACACTGCTGCTGACGCGACCGACTATCAGGAGGCTGCGATGGCGATGCGTGCGATGGGCTACCCGGTAAGCCATCAGGTCGTCAACATCTCCGTACCTCTCGGAGATGACTACGATGGCGACGAGGAGGACGAGGACGAACGCCTCGAACTCACTGGTCGTCTGTCGTGGACCGCTCACAGCGGTAACGCCCTGACGGTCGGTACTGAGTACGACCCGGATGACGTTGTCGGCTCCATCTTCGCCGCGCTCAACATGCCGGACGATGCTGAGTCCGACGCTGAAATCCTCGAAGTAACTGGCCCGTTCGTCATCGAATCTGCTGAGGGCGCTGACGAAGTCACCTTCGAGGAGCGTGATCTCGTCGAGTCCGACACCGAGATGACGAACGAGGAGATCGTCGACCTGTTCCACCAGCATTACGAGGCGAACACTGAGGCAACCGAGAACGTCCACGACACCGCCGGTGGTGGCGGTGGAGGACTCCCGGAGTGGGGAGAACTCACCAACACCGAGAAAGGTGCCGCTGCTGTCGTCGCCGGGCTACTCGGCTACGGCATCTTCTCGAACTGAACACCATGCGTCTTCTCACAATCTTTGCCATGCTGCTCGTAGCGACGGCTCTCGCAACCGGTGGAGTCGCCGCCCAAGACAACAGCACGGCCACGAACGAAACCGAAAGCTGCACCGAACGCATCAACGAGTACACTGCCATCTGTGACGCCGAACTCGACGGCTCCGACGTGGTCGTGACCATCCACACGGAAGGGCCACAGACCATCGTCGTGACCGAAGCGTTCCGCCGCGGCTCGGGCGAACTGACCCAACGGCATGTTGACCTCGACGCTGGCGTGAACACCGTTCGGCTCACTGTCACCGTCGATGGTGGCTCCGAAGGCGTCACGATCGCTGCTGGTGACACTCTTTACCAAAAGGAGGTCACGACCTCCGACGAACTAATCGGCGGTCCATTCACTGCGACTGACGCCCAAGCCGCCGGAATCGGCGGTGGTCTCGGCGTCGCCATCCTGACAGTGTACCTCGTCGCGAAGGCTGTCTACGGCCGCGATCAAGAACCTGAGAGGTTAGCATGAGAGACACGCCTGATACTTGCCCGGAGCCGCCGAACCACATGAAGCTGATCGACTGGCTCTCGGGCTACGTTCCTGAACTGATCGCTGGTGGTCTCGTGCTTGTCGGCGTCTCGCTGATCGTCGGGTTCAATCTTGAAGTTCCACGATTTGCGAAGGTCGCCGCGATCGCTGCCGTCGCGATGGCTCCGCTCGGCCTATTCACCGGCTCGAAGGTCGTTAGCTGGCTCTACAATCCCCAGTGGGTCTACCTGTTCGACCTCGATGCTCGCGAACTCGATGGCGGAATCTACCGACTCCCCCTCGACGAGTTCAAAGAACTCGAAGTCATCGACGATGACGGCTTCCTGAACCGCTCGTACGAACTGACACAACTGACGCCGAACCTCTACGTCGGTAAACAAGTCGACCTCGAAGAGATGACCGTCGTCGGCACATGGCGCGGAACCCTCGATGACCGCGAACTCGCCCGCTCGCTTCGTGCCGTCTCGGAGTGCCGCGGCCAACTGCAAGACGACGCGCAACGAGGATTCATCCTCGAAAGCTCGGCGTTCGTCGTCGTCCGACGTGCCACTCGCAACACCGTCGAATCTATCATCAAGACGTTCGAGGAGGGATCGCTGCCCGATTCCGGTGACGGTATCGAGCGCGCCATAGATGCTGAACTCGAAGATTTCGGCCTCGACTCCGGCGACAACGATCTTGACGACCTCGTCGACGATGAGGAGGTCGACGAGATGGAACACAAGAGCGGATTCGACTTCTCGACGCCGGATGAACCCCCTACCAACCGTAACGGTCACTCAGAGAAAACGGAGGTACCCGCCGATGGGTAACTCGGACGAAGGAATGTTGACCGCGGCGAAGCTCGCGGAGCAGTTGGCCGGTCGCATCGAGACCAATCGTAACCTCGACTCCCGAGCGGGTGCAATCGACCCCGGCGACGTGTCTACCTCCGTGTTCCTAAACGACCTCGACCCGCAACTCGTCGAGGACTCCGAACTGCTCGACCTCGTTGACCGGACCCAACAGTCTCGGCAGGCGTCCGAAGCGATTCGGTCGGGGAACTCGATGCTGCTCTCGCACCTGGTCGGTGTCACCGAGCAGGACCTGGACGGCTCTGCCCTTCGGCTCCCGCTGCGGCTCGACGACGTGATGACCAACAACGACGCGACCGCGTTCATCGGTGGTGCCGGGAATCCGAACACTGGCAAAACAAACCTGATGGCGTTGCTCGCTGAGCTCCGTTCTGCGACTGTCGACGATCTCCTCGTGATCTCGAACTCGCGGACCTGGTCGCTCACGGACAGGGTCGTCACGAGCGCGCACGACCTTGCCGTTACCTGCATCGAGCACCGCGACCGCCCCAAATTCGTCTTCATCGACGAGGGCTCGACCCACTTCGATGCTCGAACTAACTCCTACGAGGTCGCCGCGCAGTTCTCTCCGCTCGCCAAGCGAATGGCGAAGGTGAACGTCGACGTGTTCGGCACCGTGTTCCACACGGGGAAGGACTGCCACCCGGAGCTGAAACGGCTGTTCACGACGGCGTACTTCAAACACTCAAAGAAAGAAGTCGACTTCTTCGCGGACTGGCCAGCTGACGCGGACAAGCCTACCGATCAACTGTTCGGCGGGACCGTCGAAAACCTCGAACCCGCGACCGCGGAACCGGACCCGGACGACGCCGCTCCGTGGAACTGGAACCTCGAACCTGACCTATTCGCTCTCGACCTCGACTGGCCCGATCTCCTCGACGAACTGCGCGAGCGCGGACCAGCTTAGTGTTTCATCTCGTGACCGCGCACGCTGTGTGCAATGTTGTCTAATCCGCTTTCTTTCGCATAGAAACTGTACGTTTTGTTCGCCGTGTGAACCTTCAAAGATGAGCTACGAAGCAGAAATCCCCAGGCCCACAACCCCACACCAGTGATACCTCCAAGAACCCCTAACATCATTCCGATATCTTCTGAGATCGGTCCAATCGGTGTGAACATCAGCGCCCCGATTGCTAGTAAGGTGCTGAGTAGTCCCCACGCAAAATACTCATTTGGATATCCTCCCTCCGAATATTCTATCGAGTTCACTCCACGTAGTGAGATATCAGTCACATCTCCGTTACGAACAAACACAAGTCGGTAGGGTGTACATGCGAGTGTTCCAGCACTCGACTCCGAATATTCATCTGGACTATCGAATGCACTGATCTTGCTAGAGACACTTTCTTTCTCTATCAGGTAATCATTCAATTCCATACATCTCGGTCAAATACGTGGGAAATAAAGCTATCTACTGAATGAAGTTAAGTGATAATCGCACCCAAACACGGTGATCCACCCACCGACCCACCTACCCTTTCAGTGGGCGGCCGCCCGCGCGACCCCTCCCTGCGGGGGGTCGCGCGAGTTATTCTGAGCTCGTAATGTCACTCACTCATCCTCCGTAGATATCTTTTTTGAGGTCGCTCCTAACGCCTCCATGAAATTCATATCATCATCCAAAATATATGCCATCATAATAATAGCAAATCGAAACCCATCATCTACTAATTCTTCACTCAAGGCCCGTACCATGACTAAAAGCGCTAGTACTGGGATCGTCGTGTTGCTTGTCAGTGAATGATTCCAAAGGTAGAACGAGAATATTTCTGATTTTAAGTCCGAGTCCTTGATTCGTTCATCCTTTACCCTTAACTCATCGTTCATCAGCCGAATTATATTCGAATCAAATTTTAATGCTAATAAATAGGCAGCACCAGCCAAAAGCCAAGATATTGGGACCCCGTACTCAAATAAAATACTAGCAATAGGGGGACCATCTAGAAATCCCACCACTAATTCTGCAGAATATCCGAGAGTCTTGTGTAATATATATGCAATTAATACTACAATCACCCATAACGCGCGGTATACTTTTCTGAATATTGAGAGAGGATCAAATACGATTGAATGTGGTTCAAACTCGGTTGACTCTTCTCCCGTAGCCAGAGCATCATCGCGTAATGAATCTGATTCTCGGGATTCCAAATATTCCCGAATCGGTTCTGCTTCGGCAGCTTCTAAATATACACTAATAAAATTCTCTCTTAACGAACGGTAATCTTCGAACCTTATCCACCGATTGGCTACCGCTCGTTCAATTATTTTTGAGGACCTACTCATGTCCTATTTACCCATTTTGGCAAGTGGCTGGCATCAAGGTTGCCTCGTAAATATGCGAGTCCCCAGCGAGTGATTTCATACATTCTTCCCTGTTCGATAATGGGCTCAATGAGTTCGCGCTCCACAACCCGATCGCAGCGCTGTCGAATGTACTTCTCATCTGCATCTAAATCTTGAAACTCTGATTCGGCTGCCATTGTTGAGGGTGATGCCCATGATTCTTCGGCAAGATGTTCAAGAATCCGCTCGTCGACGGTGTACATCCAACGGCCCATCCGACGTACTTTCATTATTTACGCCTCATCCATGCTCTCATTCCTTTCTCCGTTGTCTGTTACCCCAACATCACCATTTTCTACTGCGCTATACTCCCCATTCAAATAGGAAATTCCGTCCTCTGTTATAGTATACACACCTCTAGCAACTGGTTTGAGCAATCCATGTGCGGCTAGTTTCTTACATCGACGCCCGACGTGCTGCGAGCTGTATGGAATTCGCTTGTGGTCGGCGATGTCGCTTGGAGACATAAACTCGTTCTCTTCCTCGCTTAGAAGCTCTAGGATTCTCTCATCGAGCAATACCATCCATTTCCCCGATTTTCTCATAATCCGTATCTGGTTCTTGAGTGCATATTTGGACCGTCTATAAACAAAACTGCACTCCCACAACATATATGTTGTATCCCCCCAGATGTGTTCTCGTCATGGACGATGATCCCCGACAGGTCACGGCGACCGACACCCGCGACCTCTCCAGTTGCGAAGTGTGCGGTGCCTCCGTCGACCCGGACCCACCGGACGGGTTCACCCCGTACGCGCGACAGGTCGCCGGCTACCTCGACCACTTCGCTGACGAGCACCCGGACCACGAGATTCTGGACACCCCGGAGGGATTCCTGTGAACGACGACGACCTCCAACCGATCTCCCCGGAGACGGCTCGCGATCTCCATCTGGAAGCGCTCCGCGACGAGGCTGCCAACTGGACCTACCAGTCTCACGAGAGCCACCTCCGCGCGTTCATCGAGTGGTGCGAGGAAGAGGGAGAGATCGAAAACATGAACGAGCTGACCGGCCGCGATATCTTCCAATTCCGGCGCTGGAGACGCGACGGAGGTTACTCGCAGGGGAAAGACGACGAGATCGCCCCTCGAACACTCGCCTCCGCCCTGAACGTGGTCCGCGTGTTCATGCGCTTCTGCGGGCAGATCGAGGCGGTCCCTTCAGACTTCTACGAGCTGGTGGACCTCCCATCGCTCACGAAAGACGACCAGGTGAGCGATTCGACGATTGACCCCGAGCGCGTCCCGGATATACTCCGGTACCTGAACAAGTACGAGTACGGGTCCCGCGACCACGCGATTTGGGCGCTCGTTTGGCATACCGGCGTCCGTCTCGGCGGGCTCCGCGCGCTCGACCTCGCTGATGTTCACCTCGACGGGGAGACTCCGCACATTGAGCTGGTCCACCGACCCGGCAAGGATACTCCCCTCAAGAACCAGCGCGACGGCGAGCGGGCGAACCGTATCAGCGACCGAGTCGCCGAAATCCTCCGGGACTACATCGACGGTCCCCGTGTCGACAACACCGACGACTACGGCCGGGCTCCCCTGTTCACGACCCGAGAGGGACGCATCTCGCACAGCGCGGTTCGGTACACCTTCTATCGGTGGACCCGCCCGTGTGTGATCGGCCTCGGGTGCCCGCACGGAGAGAACACGGAGACCTGCGAGTACCTCGACCACACTCAGATGAGCGGCTGTCCGTCTTCGCGGTCACCTCACGACGTACGAAAGGCGCGGGTCACCCGGTACAGGAACGACAACGTTCCACGGGCGATCGTCTCGGACCGACTGAACGCTTCGGAGGACGTGCTCGATCTCCACTACGACCGAGCGTCCGATCTCGAAAAGGCTGAGCGACGGTGGGAGTTCCTCGAATAATCATAACTATGACACAAACAGCAAAACGATTCGACGCAAACGCAATTACCGCGGACCTGCAGCGCCCATAGATTTCTGGACCAATAATCGCCGGACAGCGCAACGGTCACTGGTCGAACGGACGTCTTCTTGGCTATCGTTCGATGCTCGAACGAGGGTGTGGTTTTCACAGAGATTCGCGTATAGCCAAACTGGTCGTGTCTGAGAAAATCAATCGCCGATTGACCCTGCCTCCTCGCTTGGTTGGAGTGGCCATCTCAAACCCTGATAGAGCCAAACTACTGAATCGAGGGGATGGATCTTGTCTAGACGTTTGGTCACTGGCCGAATATCGGCCTCTCGAAGTTCTCCACGCAGATCGTCTCAGTCGTACCTTTGTCAGCGGTGATGATCTGTTCCTGGTTGAGATTTCGTGTGAGTACTGCCGCCTGACGTTGGTGGCGTGCGGTCGTGATACAACGGCAGAAGACATTCATATAATATATCCACTTTTGGACTAGTTGATTTCGCGTTAAGTTTATATTCCAATGGTAATTGATGAGATAGTAGTGCCTAAGCGAGATGATTCTCTGTGACAGGAATAGTACCGTTTGTACAGGACGAGAGTGCGGGTTTCGGAATCCTAACTCTCTACACAATTGTGGCGATCTATAAATTCGTAACAGTTCCCGCTGATTCCGTACTCGCGTATGGATTTCTATTATTCTCTTTGGGGCCAGCACTCATCATTTATGAGATCTCTGAAGAGTTCACAACGGAGATCATCAAGGAAGTATTTGAACAACATATTGCGATTTTACGGATGAGACTTGAGCTTGAGCAGGGAGGCGAATTTGATGACTGGTACTCTGGAGATACTGAGTCCAAAATAGATGATTTGGATCAAAAAGCCAAGCAAGAAGTTGTTACTGCACTATGTTGTTTGACAATCGGGATTACCGCTCCTGTTCTCGGGTACTTTGCATATGGACTATTGGGGTTAAGTGCCGGGCTTCTCCTGTTAGTTCTGATGGCCGGAGCGTCGTTGTACTCGGCCAAAGAAGTAAAACGCTCGATTGAACGAACACTCAAAGTTGTTAACAATGAACATTAGTGGATTCAAAATTGACGATTTCGCTAAGGAAATCTACACAGAAGACCAAACACCGCAAGCGCACAATCTTAACGGAGGGGCTCTACTTATCCACGGACCAAACACTAGTGGCAAGAGTCTTACATTTAACGCGATCCTGTATGCCGTTCTTGGGGTTCATCAGAGGCTTGGGGTTCGCCCCGGCGGTGGAAATAACGTTACTGTCACATTTGATGACGGTTCACAGTTTACTCGGGGTGATCCGAAGAGGAAGTATTCGACTGATGAGGGCGTGTTGAAAACAAAAAAGGCTGAGAAGGCTCTTGAGAATAGATTGGGTAATACAGAGGTTGTTCGACAACATTTTCTCCCATCTCATCTCGATCAACTCCCTCTCGGACATCTCGATGGGTCCGCGAGATTGGACATGATTCTAGAAGTCACTAATAAAGCCTCTAAGCGTCGTATTGAGGAAATCCGTAATGAGATTGAGCGCTTGGAGGAAAATATGAATATCGAACATGATCGAATTTCTCCTCTCGAAAATAGAAAACGAGATCTAAGCCGCGATGTGAGTAATCTGGACGGATACCAATCCCAGTGGGAGCAAGTTCTCAGCCTATCTCAAACCGGAGAGCTGGAGGGGATTGCTGATAAGCTCTCAAAAAATGAGGATATACGCCAACGGATAAGCGAACTCTATTCAAAGAAACGAGGATTGAATCGGAAGATCAATCAGAAAGAGGAACAGAAGGATGAACTTCAGCGATACCAGTCAAACGTTGAAGATATAATTATAGAAGCACTCAAAGAATTCTTTTGTCCTGTCTGCGATCAACGCGTCTCCTCAAATACTGTAAAGAAGCGTTTAGATGATTCTGAGTGTCCGTTCTGCGGTGAAAACCACTCTATTGACTCATTAATAACACATCTTCAAGAGAAAAAATCAGAGAATGAAGGGAAACCTGAGCAACTTGCTACAGAGCTCGCCGAACATCAGGCAGAGCTCAACGATATCGAGGGCAAGATTTCTGACCTAGAATCTGAAATGCCGGAGATTTCGAAACTCAACTCGTTGGTCGTAGATCGACTGGAGGATGGTAAGAGCGTAGATGAAATTCAACAGGAGGCCGAAGAAGAACTCGAAGAGCGTGGGGAAAAACTTGAGCAAAAAAGAGAGGAACTTGAACACATAGAATCAGAACTTGAAGAGACACAAGACAATATTTCTGAGTTACAGAAGGAAAAAGAGGATTTGATATCCGAATTAGAACAGCTAGAGTCTGAAAGCTATGATTCTGCTATTTCGACGTTCGAAGAATCGTGGACCAAGCATTTTCAGAAGTTGTCAGACGAGCCAGAAATCGAGCTGTTGATTAACAGAAACAGTGGTGCTGTCGCTCTACCAGGTAGTGATGAACGTCGTCTCTACGATAGGCGAGGAGAACTAAGTGATTCCGAACTCCAGTTACTCAACTTATCATTCACATTGGCTCTCAACGAGCACGGAAATCGAACATCTGCGATAGACTGGGGCACAATTGTGCTGGACGAGCCGTTTTCTAATTTAGACGCTGAAAGGAAGGAATCATCATTGTCTCACCTGCTTCAATCCGACCCGCAAATCATCTTTACATCATCTGACTCGGTCGTTATCGACGAGTTTGAAGAACACAAAAAATTAGAACTCGTACGCTCGTCTTCCAAACAAGCCACCTTTGCAGAACATGAGTGGAAAGCATGACCGACGAATCCGACGAAATCCTTCCGGGGTCAGAGGCAGCGTTACATCCCCGATTATGGATGCTCAACGAGTTTGATGGGGAGATAGACGGTGAGCTGAAATTTCACAAATCGCTTGTACAGTTCCGCAACGGAACAGATATTGAGAAGGACGAATGGCCGTTCATTCGTGCTTATCGAGGTCCGATGGATCAGGGCTTTTCGAGTATATTGGAGTCCTATGACGATCTCGAACTAGTCTATAGGGAGAAAGATGGAGTAATCCACATCTACAGAGAAACAGAGAAAGGGAACCGGTTCGTCAGAGGACTAAAAAATGGTCTTCGTATATTGAAGAAAGACCAGACAGAGGAAAGAGAGACTCAATTAGAACTTGTAGCTAAAGCTAACAAAGACAGAATAGGGAGTGAAATTGAACAGGACGAGGATATTCAAAAGATGAAGGAGGCACCAATAGGTACCGAAGTGTAGCATACGCAGACCAAAATTCTTAGAGCGTGTCGAACGAATTGATGACATCATTTGTTGAGTACGTCCCAACCAGATCCTGGTCGTCGAAGTCGGAGTCGTCACTCCAGATGGCCGCATCGCAGGCTATCGCACATGCCAAATACAGTACATCGTCGGGATCGGTGTCCCCAATTGCTCTGTCCGCACTCTCGATAGCGGGATAGAACTCGCTGGCGGGGACAACGTCGATGTATTGGAACAGAAGGTCGATGAATTGTGTTACCCGGGCCGGTTTCATCCCGGATTTCTCCACGACTAGGTCCTTGTAATTCTCGATTTCGTCGTAAACGAATGCAGGTGTCAGTAAGTCCGGTTCGAGCGTGACGATGAGTTCCCGCGTTGTCGAATCAGCGATAAGTGCAGAGATGACGACGTTGGCATCGATGACCAGCTTCATTCGTCGTGATTACGCTGATTCCTCGTTGACACGCTTGCGTCCGCTCTCGTTGATTTTGTCAGCGATGTCCTGCACATCGCTCTCGGTAAGTTCACTCTCGCTGGTGAGTTCGTCCATCACTTCGAGTGTCTCAACCTTCTCTTGGATGGCCTGTCGGGTGACCTCACTCCAGTTGATCTCTGGGTGGTTTTCCATTCGCTCTTTGAGGTCGTCGTCTACATTGACAGTGATACTGGGCATACAGGAATCTATGTATACACAGGTTACTGTGTCTTTCGGTGTATCTCAGAACTATTGAATTTGGCCGCCTCACGCCTCAAAGGTCAAGTCGTTCGACAGTCGAACCGGAGCCTGCAGCGCCCATAGGTTCAGGACCATAACCGCTCGACAGCGGGACGGTTACTGGTCGTACGGACACGTTCTTGGCTTTCGTTCGATGCTCGAATGAGGGGTGCGTAATCCCCCAGTTCAATCTGATTCTGACACGTGAAAATACAGACCTGATGATCTACGCGTGAGGGTTGGACGGTTTCGGTAATTTCGTTTCGTCACCAGCGTCGAGAAGTGGGTCTTCCCAGCCTTCGAGTCTGTTACGAATGAGTTTCGTGTTCTTCCCCGACACAATGATACCGAACAGTCCGTTCGATGATGCGTCGGTGGTAATGGAATTCTGTCGAATATACCTTGATAAACCGAGCGTCGGAACTCCGAGGGATGGTTGAAGCAATCGACGGCGAACGGTCGGTTCAATTCTGTGAACTGGTCGAAGAGGGAACGGGACAGGAGCCGCCGTTGGATATCGAACTCGGTACTGAGCTGAGCTGAGCTGGTTCGTAATCGGTACCGCTCTCGAACTGAAGGCTGAAACGTTCAAGCCGGAGGGTGACTTCAATCACTCCGAGTCTAGTGGAGGACCACTCGACACCGATCTGTACGAGTACTCATTACTCGCTCGCTGAGCGTTCTCCTTCGTAGGCGTCGAACCAGCCTTTGACGGTCTGTTGGAGCGCCCCAGTCGTGCTCCCGAGGTTCAGCATCTGGTAGCCGTTCGTCGCTTTCTCGTTGACGTCATCCATCCCGAATCCGAGACCGCCGACGGGAACACCTGCGTCGACGGCCTTCGAACGAATGGTCTCGACGGCTTCCTGTACGTCCGGATGGTCGAGTTCGCCGGGGCAGCCGAGCGAGACGGAGAGATCGAACGGGCCGATGAAGACGAATCCCAGCTCCGGGACGTCTAAGATCGCGTCGAGGTTCTCGACGGACGTCTCTGTTTCAATGGTCACGCCGACGACCGTCTCCCGGTCCTCGGTGACAACGTAGTCGTCGACGAGCCCCCAGCGTCGGGCCCGGGGCGACGCAAGGCCCCGGTCGCCGGGACTCCCGTCGTAGCTGAACCGAGCGGATTTGACTGCTTCGCGGACCTCTGCCGCCGTTTCCACGCGCGGCAGAAAGACGTTCCTGACCCCGAGATCGAGCGCTTTCCGGACCAGCGTTGGGTCCGTGTCGGGGAGTCGGACGAGCAGTTCGAGGCCCGTCCGTTCGGCCGCGCGTAGTAGGTCTTCCATCCGGTTCGCGTCCCACGGATCCGGCCCACCGTGTTCGAGGTCGATCCAGACGAAATCCACGTCGAGTTCACCGAAAAGCTCCACGAGTGTGGGGCTGTACGTGTTATCGAGCAGGCCGAGGGCGACGCCGCCGTTCGCCAACGTGGCCGCGAGGTCGTTCGTCGGTGGTTGATGGTCCATCGTCGTATCTTCGAGCGCAGACGGGAAACATCTACCGGAAAAGTAAGTGAGATAACATTTGTAGGTCTCACCCGCCGATCGCGCGAGCCGACAACGAAGTATCCGTCCGGATGTAACGATCGATCCGATTATCCGCCGAGCCACCAGCCGTAGAGCTGTTCCTGCTCGTCAGTGCTCGAACTCTTCATCGACTGGTCGTAGGTCTTCCCTTTGAGGAGCTGGCGTTCGACCGCGTTCGCGGCGAGTCGAATGGCGTGAGACGCACCGTATCCCTCCCCATCGGCCGTGAAGTAGCCGCGGTCGGTGGTCAGTCGAATACGTGCGAGCATCAGCGGCACGCCCCGTCTCCGTTCTTTGTGCTCTTGCAGTTCGATGCTGGCTTTGATCACGCTCATCTCACCGTACTTCGAGGTCATGCTCTCGATCAGCGCGGAGACGTCGTCGTAGCTCATTCCCTCAAGCAGATCGATCCCGAGTATCTGCACGGCGTTACGGTCATCGCGCTCCCAAGTGAGCGCCTCGATGACGTCCGTTTTCGTGATGATACCGATCGGATCGGTGGTGTCGTCGTCCGTGACGACGAGCGAGGAGATCTCCTGTTCGAACATCGTCTCGACGACCTCGTCGAGCGGTGCGCTCCGCTCGACCGTCACGACTCTATCGGACATCAGGTCCCGCACCGGCACGTCGAGCATCCGATGGGAATCGCCCTCGCGCGCGCCGAACCCACCGCGATTCTGCCCGCCACCGCCGCGGCCACCGAAGTCGCTCGACGAACCGCCTTGGCTCCGCGTGCCTCCCCGCGTCGTGAAGTCGATGACGTCGTACAGGCTCAACATCCCCACGAGGTCGCTCTCCTCGACGACCGGGAGATGGGCGATTCCGGCTTCTCGAAGCAGATTGAGCGCCTTCCCGACCGTGGTATCTGGTGACGCACTGATCAACTCCGCCGAGTAGGTGTCCTCGACGGTCGCCGCGTCGAGGAAGGGACGCACTGCTTCGAGGACGGCATCGCCGGTTACCACACCGACGACGCGGTCGTCCTTGAGGACGGGGAGCGTTTTGGCGTCGCTGCCGATCATGAGTCGCGCGACCTCGCGGACGTCCTCGGTGCGATCGACAGTCGGGACGTGCTGTACCTGCGAACCGACCTTCGCAGACGGCTGGTTAGACGAGGACGCCAGCTGTCGGCGACTAACGACACCGCGATACTCGTCGCCGTCCGTCACGATGACGGCATCGAGCTCTTGATTCTCGAACGCCCCGGCGACCTTCGAGAGCGGTGTGCCGATATCGAACTCGGTGAACTTTGTGGAGAGGATCTCTGTTATATCCATGCTATCACTCTGCATGGAGGGGCGCCGGACGGTTATACTTGTTCCGTCACTGACATCCCTCGGTTATCGTCCCGGTCAGTTCACGGAGAATCGAGGAGAAAGCCTCGCGCTTCAGCGCGGGGAGGATGTCAAGTAGGCGTGTGACCGCCCCAACACGAGACAGATTCCGGTCGGCGTTCGACACGCCAGCGTAGACGATCGCACCCGTAATTTGTTCGCGAATCAGCCGTCGTATCCCACCGAAAGCACTGATTAACTACATTATCTCGTGAGGAAAGTCGCCTTCATGAACGGGAAACTCGGCATAGGTAGGCAACGTTCGCCCCATCATCACCACGGTATATCGCTCGGCCTTCTGAAAGAGCGTGAATAGTCGATGAGGAACAGAAGACCATGACGGCGCAGCTAGATCAGTACTCGGCTGCCGCGGCGCCCGTGCCGTATCCGATCGTGGTTACCGCCGCCGTCGGAACGCTTCTCCTCACTGTCGCCACGATGGCGTCGGTTCGGAGTACGTACGCGATGGCCGTTCTCGTCGCTGCCGTCTTGTTTGTCGGGTCGGCCGCGATCACCGGCGGGGTGGCCAGCGTGCTCATCCACGACCTGCTGCGCGGGGCCGTCGGATACTGGACGGTCACGGACGCGGTGTGGCTGTTCGTCTTCTCCGGACTTCTCCTGTGGCTTACGTCTGCTCCGGTCGTATCTCGGGATGGCAGATCGAAGGTGGTGCGCCGCATCGTCGTCGACTCCCTCGGCGCTGTCGGTACCGCCGGCGTTTTCGCGACGGCAGTCGCAGCGTGGGTCGGGTTCCTGATCGGCGGTCAGCGCTTTTATACCGGCGTCACCGAGCTACTCGGCGGCGTTCTAGTGACCGCGGTGATCTGCATACCGGCGGTGATAGTCCTCGCTCGATGGAGGGGTACGCGGGGCGGGCACGCAGTCGCCAGCGACGCATCTCCGGAGTCGTTCCCTTCCGAACTGGGAGACACGTGGTTTGACCGCGTACGGCGACCGTCGTCTCGAACTGTCGTCTATCTCTCGCTTATCGGCCTCGTTTGGCTCGTGGGTGGCGCGATACTGGACGTCATTACACACGACCTGAGGCTCTTCCCGACCGAACGGACGCTCCGCGAATACGTGGCCGGTATCGTCGGAACGGGGTCGACGCTGGCGACCGTAGGAACGGCCGGCGCTGTCGCGGTCTACCGATACGGGGCTTGGGCGTTGCACCTCTTGACACCCGCCGTCCTGGTAGCGGTGTGGGTCACGTGCCGTCGCAGCGGGATACGAACGGGGCGGATCAATGAGAGCTAATTGCACCTACGGAGGGACCCGATGAGCCGACGGCCGGACGAGACGCGTGAGCCCTCCGCTCGGGATCCGAGCACTACGCGCCGACGCAGCCTTTTCGCTCTCGGTGCCGCGATGCTCGGGGCCGCGGGATACGGGTACGGCGTCGCACCGAGCTCCGATCGGTCGTCAGATGCTGACGTCACCGAGAGGGAACACACGACGACGCCGGCACGTCTCGCGACGCTGACCGCGCTCGCCGATGCGGTGTACCCGCCGGGCATCGACGTCGACCGGGAGTTCATCGAGCGTCGGGTCTTCGGCCGGACCGAGCCGAAGCCGGGCCACTTCGAGGGGGTCGTCGCCGCCGTCGACGCCGTCAACGGTCGGGCCCGAGCCCGCTTCGGAGCACCGATCACCGAGATCTCGGTCGACGATCGGCGCCGAGTCCTGCGGTCGATGGGCGCGACGGTCGTCCATCCGAATCCCGATGGAACGGTCCCCGAACGGGTGCGGCACTACCTCGTCAACGACCTGCTGTTCGCGCTGTTCACTTCGCCGGCCAGCAGCGGATTAACCGGTATCGAGAATCCTCCGGGCCATCCGGGAGGACGGGACGCGTACCAACGGGGGCCGGACGAATCGTGAGATATCCACGAGAGGTCGTTTCCGGCGTACCTCGCCGTCCACCGACGAGCCCGGGAGGTGACCCACGATGACAGGGACGATCGATCGGACACCGACCGACGCCGACGTCTGCGTCGTCGGTGCCGGACCGGCCGGGGCGATGGTCGCTTACTCGCTGGCGAAGCGGGGGCACGATGTCGTCGTCCTCGAGGCCGGAGAGCGACTCACACCCGAGGACCACCGCCGACGGATGGAACTGTGGCTTCGACCGGAGTTCTGGCGAGGGGAGTTCTGGGTCGACGAGGAGCGGGACGACTTCTCGTCGACGGGCGAAATCCCCGCCCGGCTGAATCACACGCGCGTGAAGGCCGTCGGCGGAACGTCGCTCCACTGGGACGCGAACACGCCCCGGCTCCACGAGAAGGACTTCGAGATGAACACACGGTACGGGGTGGCGCGCGACTGGCCGATCGAGTACGCCGATCTCCGACCGTACTACGCCCTCGCCGAACGCGAGATGGGGGTGTCCGGCGCCGACGACAACCCCTTCGGGCCGCCCCGCGAGGAACCGTTCCCGCTGGAGGCGTTCCCGCCGAGCTACTCCGACTCGTTGTTCGCAGAGGCGTGTGAGGAACTCGGTATCGAGATGCACTCCCAGCCCAAGGCGATCAACTCCGAGCCGTACGACGACCGCGCCGAATGTGTCGGATACGGAGTCTGCAACGCCTGTCCCGTCAACGCCAGGTACACTGCGGAGGTCCACGTACAGAAGGCGGAAGCGGAAGGCGCTCGGGTCGTCGACCAAGCACAGGTTCTGCGCGTACAACACGACCGCGAGGGAACCCACGTGGACGGAGTCGAATACGCCACGCCCGCCGGAAGCCGCCACCGCCAGACGGCCGATCACTACGTCCTCGCGTGCGGGGGGATCGAGACGCCGCGGCTGCTGTTGCTGTCTGCCTCGACCGAACACCCCGACGGGCTGGCGAACGGAAGCGGTGCCGTCGGTCGGTATCTCATGGATCACCCGAACGTCCAGACGTGGGCGGAGCTTGACGACTCGACGAGACAGAACAACATCGGGTGGATCTCCAGCCGCACCGACCAGTTCTACGACCACGAAGCGCCTCCCCCCGGCAGTTTCTATCTGACGTTCGACAACAACGCGGAATCGAGCCGGGGAGGGATAGAGCGGAAGGATCCGACCGTCACGCGGCTCCTCGCGACCGCGGGGAACCCGAGCCCGGCGAGAGTGGGAGAAACGGTTCGCGACCCCTTCGACGAGGCGCAGTTCGGTGAGCAACTCGCCATGCCGACGACTGCCGATCCGCCCCATTCGGTTTCGATTCGCGGTGTCTGTGAGATGCTCCCGAGGCCGGAAAACCGGGTGACTTTGGACCGGTCGAAGACCGACAACCACGGACGACCGGTGCCGTCGATAGAGCTCGCAGATGGCCCTCACGAGAAACGGACGATGGAGCGTTGTCTGGCGGTTCAGGAGGACATTATGGACGAACTCGGCGCAGAGATCTCCAGAACGTCGACCTTAGCCGATCGGTCCATGAGCACTCATCACATGGGAACGACACGGATGGGAACCGATCCTGACGAGAGCGTGGTCGACAGTCAGGGCCGCACCCACGAACTCGAGAACCTTTGGATCGCTTCCTCCAGCGTCTTTCCCACCGGGGGCGCCGTGAATCCGACGCTGACGATCGCTGCGCTCGCCCTCAAAACCGCGGACCACATCGATGCTCAGCTGTGAGTTCGTCCGTCACTTCGAGCGTCTCGGTGTCGACTCGGGGCCTGCGACGCCCACCCGTTGTGCGACGGATATGACGACGGTTCTCGCCCGCACGGTGCGTTAGCTCAATCGGCGGCGGTACCGCTCGCACCGTCCGCTCGCTGTCGCGCCGGCAGTTCTCCGTCGTATCCGTCGGGAACGTGTCGACACAGCGGATCACTCTCCAGCGGGTCTCCGGTCGCCGCGTACGCCCGCGAACGGCTTCCGCCACAGACCTGTCGGAACTCGCAGGCGCCGCATTTCCCCTTCAGTCGGTCCGGATCCCGCAGCGACTCGAACAGGTCCGCGTTCCGGTAGATGTCGACGACCGAACGGTCCCGAACGGTCCCGGCGGAGCGCGGCAGGAATCCAGAGGGATACACCTCGCCGGCGTGACTGACGAAGGCGAACCCGCGACCGGCGGTGATCCCGCCTCGGCGGCGCGCCGCCGTCTCGTTTTCGTTGGTCTGGAGCCCGACGCGCCGATAAAAGGGGGCTTCCGTCGTCTTCACGCCGAACGACTCCGCGTTAGATACGTCGTGAAGCCACTCCATCACCGCTTCGGCCCGCTCTGGCGCGATCGGGTCGAGAATTCGTCCGCGTCCGACCGGAACGAGGAAGAACACGCTCCAGAGGACGGTCCCGAGCTCGCGGACGCGATCCCGTATCGCCGGGAGATCCTCGACCGTCTCCGCGCAGACGGTCGTGTTGATCTGGAGCGGAACGTCCGCGTCGGCCGCCGCCTGCGCCGCGGCCATCGTGCTCTCGAAGCTCTCCTCGCCCCGAAAGCGGTCGTGCCGCTCTCGGGTCGACCCGTCGAGGCTCAGTGCCATGCGCTGGATCCCGGCGTCGGCGAGGTCATCGACTCGACCCGGAGACAGCGACGCGGTTCCGCTGGGGGTGATCGTCATCCGTAGCCCTCGCTCGTCGCCGTAGGCGATGAGCTCCGTGAGATCGTCACGGGCGAGCGGATCGCCGCCGGACAGGACGACCAACTGGCCTCCGCCGAACTCCGTCGCGGAGTCGAGGAGGCGTTTCCCCTCGGCGGTCGTCAGCTCGTCGGGATGCCGGGACGGCTTCGCGTCAGCCCGGCAGTGGCGACAGGCGAGCCCGCACGCCTGCGTCACCTCCCAGATGAGAACCAGCGGCCGTCGATCCGTGTCGAGGTCGTCGAACATCCTCTGTAGCAGTCGTCGCTCCGTCCGCTTGGGTCGTTCCCCGAACGTGTTCGTATCAACAGGACTGAGTTCGTGAGAAGCGGCACGGCGACCGCCGGCGATGCGGTCGGCTCAGTCCCCGCCGAGGAGGCTCTCGACGAGTTCCTCCGGCTCGAACAGGGTGAGGTCGTCGTAGCCCTGTCCGGTCCCCAAAAAGAGGATCGGCTTGCCGGTGACGTACGCCACCGATATCGCCGCGCCCCCGGAGGAGTCGGCGTCCGCCTTGGTCAGGACGGCTCCGTCGATCGCGGCCGCGTCGTTGAACTCCTTCGCGCGGTTCACGGCGTCTTGGCCCGCGACGGCCTCGTCGACGAAGAGGGTCATGTCCGGGTCGACGACGCGGTCGATCTTCTCCAGTTGCGCCATCAGGTCGTCGCTGGTGTGGAGCCGACCCGCCGTGTCGCCGAGGACGACGTCGATGTCGTTCGCCTCGGCGTACTCCACGCCGTCGTAGATGACGGCGGCCGGGTCGCCGCCCTGATCGTGTGAGATCAGTTCGCGGCCGAGCCGGTCGGCGTGCTCGGCGATCTGCTCGTTCGCCCCGGCGCGGTACGTGTCCCCGTTGGCCAGCACCGACGAGTAGCCGCGGTCGGCGAGCCACTCCGAGAGCTTCGCGATGCTCGTCGTCTTCCCGACGCCGTTGACGCCGGTGAACACGATGGTGACGGGTTTGTCCGCCTCGGCGATCCGTTCTTCGAAGTCGAACTGACCGACCGCGATCACGTCGAGGAGCGCGTCGTGAAGCGCCGACTCGACCAGCTCGCCGGTCGTCTCGACCTGCTTTCGCGACTCCCCGAGCATCTTCTCGCGGACCGTCTCGAGGATGCGCTCCGCGACGCTCATCTCCACGTCGCTCTCCAACAGCGCCATCTCGAGGTTCCACAGCGGCTCCTCGAGGTCCTCCTCTTCGATGATGATCCGACCGGTCGCGAACGCCTTCGCGCGCTGGAAGGTGCTCGGTTCGGAGTCGTCGCTGTCGTTCGGCCCGGAGTCGTCGCTGTCGTCAGCTGACGCGTCGCCGGTTTCTACGGGCTCATCCGCTGCAGGCTCGTCATCGGTATCCGCGGGTTCCGTGGCGTCTGCGCTCTCTTCGGTATCGGCGCTTTCGTCGACGTCGGTGCTCTCTTCGACGTCCTTCCGGAACCCGGAGAGCTTGTCTTTCAGTCCGTCGAACACGATTTGGGGTTACTCCTCGTCGCCCTGCGCCTGCTGTTGCTGCATCTGCTGCATCTGCTGTTGCTGCATCTGCTGTTGCATCTGCTGGGCCTGCTGTTCGAGCTCGTCGCTCTCGCTTTCGAGTTCGTCGATCTCTCCTTCCGTCTCGTCGATGCGGTCGTCGAGCGCCTCCTGCTTGCGTCGGAGCACGTCGACGGCGCTGTCCTGGTCCTGCTCTGCGGAGTAGTTACCGCCGAGCGAGACGATGACCTCGTCGATGTCCTGAACCTCGGCGCGGAGGTACGCGCCGCCGCCGAGCGGGACCTGCACCGTCGAACCCGTGTCGAGAGTCTCGATGGCTTCGACGGCGTCGTCGATGTCGGACTGCTCCTCGCGGAGGTCGTCGACTTCCGATTCGAGCGCCTCGATCTCCTCGTCGAGCGCCTGCAGTTCCTGCGAGAGCTGCTGAAGCTGCTGTTGTCCGCCACCCATCATGCCGCGGTCACCTCCTCGATCTCGATCTGGGTGCGCTTCCGGTTGTGCTGGCTCCCGACCGTCGTGTAAATGCGTTCGCGAGCGAGGTCCTCGTTTTCCGCCTCGACGTCTTTCGTAAAGGGTTGGAACCCGTCCCGACTCTGGAACTGTCCACTCACCGTGTAGGTACTCATGTTCATCGATCCGGCAGGGACAGGGAAGTATCTTCCTAAAAAGTGACGCCGACAGTTACCCACAGATTCGGTCGATAGTGCCGCTCTCAGACGGTCTAACCGCGGTAATACGATCAGTATCGGCGGCACAATATCCGAGCGCGTCAGTCGATGAACCCGAGCGTCTCTTCGATGCGCCCGAGTTCCGGACCCGTGGTGTCTTCGCCCACCACGTACCCCTCGTCGGTGGCGATCAGCCCGGAGCCGACCAGCGGCGCCCCGTAGTTGATCGTCCCGAGGTCGGCGCGGACGTCGAGGGCCTCCTCGACGGCCTGCAGCTCCGATTCGGTCGATTTGGGATGACAGAGGACGCCGGTGTTGTTCGCGACCGCGGCGGTGCCAACGGTGCGGACGTCGCCGAGGTCGCCGCGGGTCACGGGGACATCGAGCGTCTCTCTGACCGTCACGATCGCCTCGCGTGAGAGGTCCGGATGCACGTAGGCGCCGTGATCGTTCGCGAGGACGACGTTCCCGGCCGCGTTGATCTCGCCGGGAAGCTCGCCTACCTCCTGGTCTGCGGCCTCGGCGATCCGTGATATCTCCCGGTCGGTCGCCCGCTCGGAGACGAGAACCCCGTTCTCGTTACCCGTCGCGAGAGAGCCGACGGTGTTGGCGCCGCCGACCGTCGTGAGAAGCGGCTCAGCGCCCAGCTCCTCGCCGATCGCGTCGGCAAGCTCCTCGTCTGCGTCCGGCCGGACCAACAGCAAATCGTCGATCGCGCGGGCGAACACGCCCACGTACGACGAGCCGGTGAATGTCGCCCGTAACACGTTACTCTGCGTACTCGGCTTCGACGACGGGCTCGCCGTCCTCGACGAACCGGGCCGCGCGGACGCGGAGCTTGCTCGGCGGGTTCTGGCGACCGTTCGCCCAGACCGCCTCGTTGACGGAGGTGTCGAGCACGACGGCGTCCTCGTCGACGGAGAAGTGCTTCGCGAGATGACCGCGGACGATCTTCATGGCGTAGTCGGCGCGCTGCTGCACCGGCTTGTCGTTTGCGTCGCGGAGCGGGACGGTGACGACGCGCTCCTCGAAATCACTCGTGCTCATTTACTCGTCCAGGTCGTTTCGGCGCCAGTTGCGCCGCTTGGGGTTTCGCGTCACGTTCATGTCCGTCTTCATCATGACCCACGCGGGGACGCGGGTGTTCTGGCGCTCGGCCTTCGCCAGACGCTTCTTTTGCGCCTTCGACTTGTCTCCCATAGTGGCGCACACTTTCCGTGCGGCACATAAAACCCCTTCCATACCGCGTCGCTCGCGGCGACGAGCGAGCACCCGCGCGTCGCGTCTCATTGCGGTCAGAACCGGCGTTCGCTGATGTCCCGATACATCCGATAACACCGGTCGAGCACGTCGATGCCGACGCTCTCCGTGTCCGTGTGCGCCTCCCCGGGCTCGGAGGCGCCGCAGACGAGCGGTTCGGTACCGGCCTCGGCGAGCCACCCCGCGTCGGTCGCGTGCGGCTTGGTAACGAGTTCGGGCGTGTCGAGCCCCAAGTCCCCGTGGACCTCGCGAGCGACCGCGAGCGCCGCGTCGGCGAAGGCGTCGTCCGCACAGCCCATCGGCGGGAGGTCCTGTTCGATCTCCCACTCGACGCCCGCGACCGCCTCGGCTGCGCGGCCGATGTCGGCTCTGTCGCCCGGAACCGTGCGCTCGTCGATCGTCACCTCGCAGCGCTCCGGGATCACGTTCCACGTCTCGCCGCCCTCGACGATCGTGACCGCGAGCGACCCCCTGACGAGTTCGCCGAACACGGTCGCCTCGGGAGCGTCGAGCCCGCGGATGACGTCGATCGCGTCGCTCGCGCGGTAGATGGCGTTCTCGCCGCGCTCGGGCTCGGAGGCGTGCGCCGCGGTCCCGTGCGCGACGAGCGTCGACGCCCGGCGGCCCTTGTGCGCGACGACGACGTCCGTGACGCCCGGCTTCGAGTAGTTCGTCGACCCCTCTGCGACGATCGCGCGGTCGGGGACGAATCCCTCGTCGATCGCGTGGCGCGCGCCGGTCCCGCCGACCTCCTCGCCCACGAACGAGGCGAACGCCAGCTCGCGGTCCGCCGGCGGTTCGGCGTCGCGGAACGCGAGCATGCAGGCCGCCACCGCGCCTTTCATGTCCGCCGTGCCGCGGCCGTAGATCCGGCCGTCGCGGCGCTCGACGACGTACTCGCCCGTGTTTCCGTCGCCGATCGTCTGTCGCTCGGCCGGCGGGACTACGTCGTGGTGGCCGACTAACGCGAGGGCGTCCGCGTCGTAATCGTTGGTCTCGCCCTTATAAGCGAGCACGTTGCCTGCCTCGTCGCGCTCGACGCGTGCGTCGGTCTCCGATCGGAGCCACTCCTCGATGGCGTCGCCGGCGGCGGTCTCGTCCTCGTGGGAGGGGATCGCGACAAGCGCCTCAGTCAGGTCCGCGAGTTCGTCCATGGAGCGGTGTCAAGGCTTGACGGCTTAAAAACTGAGTTCGGTGATACTACCGATACATCGATCTGCGGTGGCGCGCGTCTGCGAGCGCCCTGATAAGGGCGCGAGGAGCGCCGCGCGAGGTCGCCGGCGGCTTCGCCGCCGGTTGCCAGACGGACCTTCAGTCCCTCGCTGGACGCGGTGAGCGACGTGGACGACCGACGGGAGCCCCGAGCGAACCGCGAGGCTGGGGAGGCGTGAGGTGCGGTTGCTGTGCGGGGCTTTGGAGGTGTTCACCGTCTCGCTGACAACATCTGCTTAGAAGCGAGAGCGGGAGTCCGAGGATTCTACAAGGACCTAAACGCCCTACTTCGCGACCTTCGCTTCGAACTTCTCGCGGACCTTCTCCATCTTCGGCTTGGCGTGGAACGTGCAGTAGGCGTCGTCGGGGTTCTTCGCGAAGTAGTCCTGATGGTGCTCCTCGGCGCGATAGAACGTCTCCAGCCGGTCGAGCTCCGTCACCACGTCGTCGTCGTACTCCTCGTCGAGCGCGTCGATGTAGGCCGCGGCGACCTCGCGCTGCGTCTCGTCGTGATAGAGAACGATCGAGCGGTACTGACTGCCCACGTCGGGCCCCTGACGGTTGAGCTGCGTCGGATCGTGGACCTCGAAGAACGCCTCGAGGACCTCGTCGTAGGCGATCACGTCGGGATCGAACTCCACTTGCACGACCTCGGCGTGACCGGTGTTGCCGGAGCACACCTGTGTGTACGTGGGGTCGTCGACGTGCCCGCCCGCGTAGCCGGAGGTGACCGATTCGACGCCGTCGAGCAGTTCGAGCGCCGCCTCGGTACACCAGAAGCACCCGCCGCCGATCGTCGCGGTTTCGAGTTGCTTAGCCATGCTCGTGACAAGGGCTCCGAGACGTATTAATCACGCGCGCTTACGAGCGGATGAGTTCGTCGGATTCAGCGAGTGTCTGTATATAAGTCGACGACGACGGATCGACGGTAAACGTCTCCAAAGCCCCGCACAGCAACCGCATCTCACGCCTCCCCAGCCTCGTCACCGGCGGCCTCGCGCGGCGCTCCTCGCGCCCTTATCAGGGCGCTCGCAGGCGCGCGCCACCGCCTCGGCCATTTATAAGCAATTCACAGCGGCTCGCCACTCGCCCTGAACCAGTTCGTCCGGCAACCCTGCGGTCGAACGGTAGACCTTTGCCGCCGCCCGTTTGACCGTCTGTATGGTCTCGCTGGGACTGGTGGTGGCGCGGTTCAACGACTCCGTCACGGAGCCGATGGCCGAGGCCGCCCGTGAGGCGGCCGCGAATCGCGACGCCGTCGTCGTCGACGAAGTGAGCGTGCCGGGAGCGTACGACAGCCCGCTGGCAGCCGACCGGCTCGCGCGCCGGGACGACGTGGACGCCGTCGCGGTCATCGGCGCCATCGTCACCGGCGACACCGACCACGACCACGTCATCGCGAGCGCGACCGCCGAACAGCTCACCCGGGTGAGCCTCGACCGCGACACCCCCGTCACGTTCGGCGTGAGCGGGCCGGGGATGTCCGGCGCGGAGGCGCGCGAACGGATCGACAAGGGAGCGGACGCGGCCGACGCCGCGATCGATCTCGCGGAGGAACTCACATGACTGACGCATACGACTTTTCAGAGCGGATCGGACGCGTAGAGCCCAGCGCGACGCTGGCGATATCGAACCTCGCGGCAGAGAAAGAAGCCGAAGGCGCGGACATCGTCGACCTCTCGGTCGGCGAGCCGGACTTCGACACCCCCGAAAACGTCGTTCAGGCGGGGAAAGACGCCCTGGACGCGGGCCACACCGGGTACACGTCCTCGAACGGAATTCCGGCGCTCAAGGAGGCGATCGCCGCCAAGCTCCGCGGGACGGGCATCGACGCCGACGCCGACGAAGTGATCGTCACCCCCGGCGGCAAGCAGGCCCTCTACGAGACGTTTCAGACGCTGATCGACGACGGCGACGAGGTCGTCCTCCTCGATCCGGCGTGGGTCTCCTACGAGGCGATGGCGAAGCTCGCCGGCGGCGAGCTCTCGCGGGTCGACCTCGCGCCGCACGGCTTCCAGCTGGAGCCCGCGCTCGACGACCTCGCCGAGACGGTCTCCGACGACACGGAGCTGCTCGTCGTCAACTCCCCGTCGAACCCGACCGGCGCGGTCTTCTCGGAGACCGCCCTCGAAGGCGTCCGCGACCTCGCGGTCGAACACGACATCGCCGTGATCTCCGACGAGATCTACGAGCGTATCATCTACGACGCCGACCACGTCTCGCTCGCCAGCCTCGACGGGATGGCGGATCGGACGATCACGATCAACGGCTTCTCGAAGGCGTTCTCGATGACCGGCTGGCGGCTCGGCTACCTCCACGCCAAAGACGGGTTCGTGGGACAGGCCGGGAAGCTCCACTCGCACTCGGTCTCGTGTGCGGTCAACTTCGTCCAGCGGGCGGGCGTCGAAGCGCTCGAAAACACCGACGACGCCGTCGAGGAGATGCGGCAGGCGTTCGCCGCCCGCCGCGACCTCCTCGTCGACCTGTTCGACGAGCACGGCGTCGATGTCGACGTCGGCGACGGCGCGTTCTACATGATGATTCCCGTGGACGACGACGACCAAGCCTGGTGTGAGGCCGCCATCGAGGAGGCGTCCGTGGCGTGCGTCCCCGGTAGCGCGTTCAACGCGCCCGGTCACGCCCGAATCTCGTACGCGGCGAGCGAGGAGCGACTCCGCGAGGCGGTCGACCGGCTGGTCTCGAACGACCTGCTCTAGAACGGTCCCTCTCGAACGACCTGCCTTCTCTCGGCACTCGCCGATCGCCCAGAACCGTACCGTTCGGACCGGTTCCGGTGAGAATCGACGACGTGTTTATCAGTATTGTCACTCAAAATAACACTTGGTGGTGGCATGTACGACAACATCCTGTATCCGACGGACGGGAGCACCGGTTCAGACGCGGCGGCGGAACACGTTAGATTACTCGCGTCGACGTTCGACGCGACCGTTCACGTGTTGCACGTCGTCGACACGCGCCACGCTGGCATGGGAATGAGCGGCGCGTTCCTCTCCGACGACGGCACCGGACTGAGCGGGAAAAGCGAGGAAGGCGGTGGATTTGGGATGGTCGGGGAGCGACCCGACTTCGACGAGGTGAACGACGCGCTCTCCGAGCGGGGCAGTTCGATGGTCGAGGAGGCGGCCGAGGCGTTCGGCGACATCGACACCGTCACCGCCGTCGAACTGGGGAACCCGCACTCGGTGATCTTGGACTACGCCGACGCCAACGACATCGACCTGATCGTGATGGGGACCCACGGGCGGACCGGGGTCGAGCGGTACTTGCTCGGGAGCGTCACGGAGAAGGTCGTGCGGATGGCCGACCCGCCCGTGGTGACGGTGCGCGCCGGCGCGAGCGAGTGAGCGTCGGCGACGTCCGTCTCTCGGGTTTCCGAGGCGACGATCGATACCGCGTTCCGAAACCCTTACTCCCGGTCCGGAACACCTCGACGTATGAGCGATACGTCCGAGTCGACCGACGCTGCGGGGGCGGACGCGGGGGACGACCCCGATTCGTCCGCCGACGCCGACGCGGCCGCGGTCGACGCCGAGGAAGTCCGTCACGTCGCCGAGCTGGCCCGGGTGCGCCTGGACGACGACGAGGTCGACGCCTTCGCCGACCAGTTCGCCGACATCCTGGAGTACTTCGAGGCGCTCGACGAGGTGCCGGAGACGGAGCGCGAGGAGGAACTCGTCAACGTGATGCGCGCCGACGAGGTCCGCGACGGGCTCTCACAGGAGGAGGCGCTGTCGAACGCGGACGAGACGGAGGACGGCTTCTTCGTCGGACCGAGGGTGTCGTAGATGGCGGCGGACTACAACGCCTTCATCACGGAGGCGACGATCGGCGGCGACACCGACGCGGAGGGGCCGCTCGCGGGGGCTCGCGTGGCCGTCAAGGACAACATCTCGACCGAGGGCGTCCGGACGACCTGCGGCTCCGAGATGCTCGCCGACTACGTGCCACCGTACTCCGCGACCGTCGTCGACCGGCTGACGGCCGCGGGCGCGACGATCGTCGGCAAGACGAACATGGACGAGTTCGGGATGGGCACGACGACGGAAACGTCCGCGTTCGGCCCAACGAAGAACCCGGCCGACCCGGAGCGCGTCCCCGGCGGCTCGTCGGGCGGCTCCGCGGCGGCGGTCGCCGCGGGCGAGGCCGACGTGGCGCTCGGCTCCGACACGGGCGGGTCGGTTCGGTGTCCGGCCGCCTTCTGCGGCGTCGTCGGTATCAAGCCGACCTACGGGCTCGTCTCGCGGTACGGGCTCGTCGCGTACGCGAACTCCCTCGAACAGATCGGGCCGATCGCGGGGACCGTCGAGGAGGCGGCGGCCGCGCTCGACGTCATCGCGGGCCCGGACCCGCACGACGGCACGACCCGCGACTTGAGCGAGGTCGACGGCGCGGACCCGGACGCGAGCTACGCCGCGGCCGCCGACGGCGACGTCTACGGGCTCACCGTGGGCGTTCCCACCGAGCTGTTCGAGGGGGCAGACGACCGCGTCGTCGACACGGTCGAGGCCGCCATCGCGGACCTGGAGGCACAGGGGGCCGAGACCACCGAAATCTCGTTGCCGTCGGTCGAACACGCCGTACAGGCGTACTACGTGATCGCGATGGCCGAGGCCTCCTCGAACCTCGCGCGCTTCGACGGCGTCCGGTACGGCGACCGCGCCGAGTCGAACGGCAACTGGAACGAGTCGTTCGCGGAGACGCGGGAGGCGGGCTTCGGCCCGGAGGTCAAACGCCGGATTCTCCTCGGAACGTACGCGCTCTCCGCGGGATACCACGACAAGTACTACAAGAAGGCGCAGGACGCTCGCGCGTGGGTCCGACAGGACTTCGAGGACGCCTTCGCGGACGTGGACGTGATCGCGTCGCCGACGATGCCGGTGCTCCCGTTCGAGCTCGGCGAGAGCCTCGACGACCCGCTGCGGATGTACCTCGCGGACGCGAACACGACGCCGGTCAACCTCGCGAACCTCCCCGCCGTCTCGGTGCCCGCGGGCGAGGCCGAGGGGCTCCCGGTGGGCCTGCAGCTCGTCGGACCGAAGTTCGACGAGGAGACCGTGATCCGCGCCGCGAGCGCGGTCGAGGACCAATGAGTCTGACCGACGAGGAGCTGAGCCGGCTCGCCGACATCGTCCGGCTGCAGCCGACGAAGAACGGCGAGTTACAGGACGCGTGGGGGCTCGACAGCGGCAGCGAAGTCCACCAGTACCTCCAGAATCACCTCAAGGAGTACTACTACCGCGACGACGACAGCCTGATTCGGTCGACCGCCGAGGCGAACGACCTCGTCGACGTCGAGCCCGGAATCGAGGCGGACGCGGTCGCGAGAGGCGCCGCGCCGGAGACGATCAGCGTTCCGACGCTCGAAGCGCAGGTGTTCGAGGTCGTGGCGGGCCCGGACGAGCGCTCGCAGTCCGTCGTCAGCGTGCTCAACGCGTTGCGCGAGGCGTACGACATCGACCCCGAAGTCGACGAGGTGCGGCGCGCGCTCCGAAGCCTCGAACGCAAGAACGTCGTCGAGGTCGTCTACCGGACCGTCCCGACGTTTAAACTCGCCGTCGAGCGCGACTCCATCACCGTCGACGTGACGGAATCCGACTGAGCGGTCGGACCGAGCGCCAGAGCCGGAGCCGCGGTGCGTTCTGCGCGCGACGTACGGCTCTCCTCTGCGTGCGCACCCGTCGCTACGCGCAGTTCCGCACTCTGCATTCGCACACCGCTCCCGTGCCCTTATCCTCGGCCCACGCGTACTGTTCGCATGGAGCACATCGACTACGCGTACACGCACGGCATGGACGACGCCGACGTCGAAGCGCGGCTGCGGTCGGCCGAGACCGGCGTGCTGGCCCTGTCGCGCGAAAACGACGCGTACGCGGTCCCGCTGGCGCACTACTACGACGGAGACGGGCTCTATCTTCGACTCGGGACCACCGCGGGGAGCACGAAGCAGGCGTTCCTCGACGCGACCGAGACGGCGTGTTACGTCGTGTACGGAACCGAACCGACTGACGATCCGAAGGCGATCGAATCGTGGAGCGTCGTCGTCACCGGTCAGCTCACCGAGCTCTCCGACACCGACGCCGTCGCGTTCGACACCGCCGAGATCAACCGTCGCTTCTCGCCGATTCGGGTGTTCGACGAGGCGGTCGAGGACGTCGACGTCCGAATTATCCGGCTCGACGTCGAGACGATGACGGGCCGAACGACGCCGATGGACTGAGGGGCTGGGCTGTGCGGAAATCGTCGGGCGGGGTTGTCCCCGTCGCCGTCGTCCACCGTCGCGGTTGTCCGCCGGGGCCGTCGTCCGCCGGCGGGCGTCACTCGCGCGACCGTTATCGGCGTCGGCCGACTACGTCGTGAACAGCTCGGTGTCGTCCGGGACCGCGAACAGCCCCATCCGGACGCCGGCGTCGAGCCACCCGTACCCGTACGAGAACGACGCGAGCGCGTTGACGGGGTCGGCGTCTGCGCGGAAGTGGCGACCGTCCTCCAAGTACGACTCCGCCATCTCGATTACGTCGGCCGCGGCCGCCCCGAGCGGCGTGTCGGCCGGCGGGCGCGGCTCCGCGACCGCCAGCGCGTCCGCGAGCATCCGCTCGTAGCGGTCCGTCTTCTCCGTCAGGTCGGCGCTCATGGCCGTGTTTCCCCGGAACGAGGCAAAAACCCGTCGGGCCGACAACGACGTCGAGGGAACTGCTCTCGATCCGACGAGAAAAGCGCAACGTCGATACCGAGGGAGCCGAAACGTGGCGGTATGTACGAGGCCGTCCACGCCTATCCCGACGGTGAGGCCACCGTCGCGCGTCACGCCGCCACGGCCGCCCGGTACGGCTACGACGGGATCGTCGTGCGGACTCGCGAGGCGCTCACCGCTTCGGCGGACGAGGGCGCTACCACGGGCGCTACCGCCGGAGTCGCTACCGAGGCCGCGGGACTCCGCGACGAGTACGGGGTTGACGTCGTCGACGCGGTCGAGATCGACGTCGACGACGCCACGAGCGCCTCCGGCGCTGTCGGTAACTACCGACCCGACCACACGGTCGTCTGTCTGGTCGGCGGCGACGACACCCTGAACCGCTTCGCCGTCGAGGAGCCGCGGATCGACGTGCTCGCGCGACCGATGCGCGGGTCGGGCGACTTCAACCACGTCCTCGCGAAGGCCGCGCGCGACAACGGCGTCCACGTCGAGTTCGACCTGGGTCCGCTGTTGCGCGCCACCGGCGGCAAACGGGTCCGCGCGCTCGCGGACCTCCGGAAGCTCCGCGAGATCGTGACCTACTACGACGCGCCTCACGTCGTCAGCGCGAACGCCGCCTCACACCTCGCTACGCGTGCGCCCCGCGAGCTGGTCGCCGCGGCCGAGACGGTCGGCTTCGACCCCGAGTGGGTCCGCGACGGGCTCCGAGCGTGGGGCGAGATCGCCGCCCGAAATCGAGACCGGCGCTCCGAGGCCTTCATAGAGCCGGGGGTCCGACGTGGACGGTATGAAGAAGAGCGTTGAGGAACACGCCGCGCGGTTCTCCGAGAAGGCCGACGAGTACGACGACTCGAAGAGCGACGAGTACCACGCCTGCGCGAACCTGGTGGTCGCGTACGCCGACCCGACGCCGGACGACGTGGTGGCCGACCTCGGCGCCGGAACCGGGGCCATCGCGCTCGCGCTCGCGCCCCACGCGAACCGCGTCCTCGCCCGCGACATCAGCGAGGGGATGATGGAGAAGGGCCGTGAAAAGGCCGCCGCGGCCGGGGTCGACAACGTCGAGTTCGCGTACGGCGAGTTCCGTACGCCCGAGATCGACCCGGATCAGCGGGTCGACGTCGTCACCTCGAACTTCGCGCTCCATCACCTCGCGGACGACGAGAAGCGCGAGGCGATCCGGGTGATGGCGGACACCGGCGCCCGCCGGATCGTCCTCGGCGACGTGGCCTTCTTCGAGGAGCCGGACCCCGACGCGCCCTTCTACGGTCCCGAGGTCGACGACCCGGCGACGGTCGGTGCCCTCGTCGAGATGTTCACGGCGGTCGGGTTCGCGGTGACCGCGGTCGAGCGCGTCCACGATCAGGTCGCCGTGATCGTCGCCGAGCGGCGAGGTTCGGAGGCGGAAGGGCTCAGAACGGGCGTCGAGTCGGCGGCCGACGCGGAGCGCCGGTCGCGATGAAACACCTCCCGAAGCACCTCCGTCCGCGGTGGCGGTACCTCGCGATCGGGATCGAGACGTGGCCCGATGCTGACCCCGACCGACGGGCGTTCCAGCGCGCGCTGTGGTACGCCGCCGGCAACCTGATCGGGGACGCCGGCAGCGCCGACGCCGATCTCACGCTGCTCAGCTTCGACCACGCGGACGGACGCGGCGAGGCCGTCGTTCGGGTCCGTCACGGGCACGTCGACGATGCACGCGCCGCCATCACATGCATAAGCGAGGTCGACGACGCCGCCGTTGGGATCGTCGTCCGCGGGATTTCGGGGACAGTGCGTGCCTGTGAGGAAAGATATATGGGTCGCGCGGGCGCTACTTCGACACAGCGAGACGTCGCGTTCGAGAACGCCGAGCGGTCCGCAGTCGTGCGCGAAGATGCGTGCGACGTGCGGACCGAGTCGGGGTACGTCGGCGCGGCGACGTTCGACATCGAGTGATATCATGCAGGGCCAATCCCAACAGCAGGCGTACGACCGAGGCATCACGATCTTCTCTCCCGACGGCCGACTCTACCAGGTCGAGTACGCACGGGAAGCAGTAAAACGCGGGACGGCGAGCGTCGGCGTCCGCGCAGAGAACAGTGTGGTCCTCGCGGCGGACAAGCGCGCCCGGTCCCCGCTGATGGAACCGGCGAGCATCGAGAAGCTCCACAAGGCCGACGACCACGTCGGCGTCGCGAGCGCGGGCCACGTCGCGGACGCGCGCCAGCTCATCGACTTCGCCCGGCGGCAGGCGCAGGTGAACCGGCTCCGCTACGGCGAGGCGATGGGCATCGAGACCCTCACCAAGACGATCACCGACCACATCCAGCAGTACACGCAGGTCGGCGGCGCACGCCCCTTCGGCGTCGCGCTGATCGTCGGCGGGATCGAGAACGGCGAGCCGCACCTGTTCGAGACCGACCCCTCCGGCACGCCGTACGAGTGGCAGGCCCTCTCAATCGGCTCCGACCGGAGTGACCTGCGGGACTACCTCGAAGCGGAGTACGAGGAGGGGCTCTCCACTGACGACGCGGTCGGCCTCGCGCTCGACACGCTCGCGCAGCCGAACGACGGCGAGCTGTCCCCGGAGGGCGTCGGCGTCGCCACGATCACGGCCGAGGACGGCTACACCGAGCGCTCCCCCGACGAGCTTGAGTCCGTGCTTGCGGAGCGCGGCCTGCTCGCGCCCGATGCGGAAGACGAGGAAGCGGACGACACGGACGAGGAGTAGCCGGGCGAGCGCGACGGCAGCGCTTTTCAGGCACGGACCGCCTATTTTGCGCGCAAGCGAGCGCATCCACTGGCAGCGGACAGCTGTGGGTCGGGAGAGTTATCATGACGGAGGCCGACCGACGATACGTGCAGAAGACGGTACTCATCACCGGCTGTTCCTCGGGTATCGGCCGCGCCACGGCGCACGCGTTCAACGACGAGGGATGGACCGTGTACGCGACGGCCCGCAACCCCGCGGACATCGAGACGCTCGGCGAAGCGGGCTGCGAGCTCGCGACGCTCGACGTGACCGATCAGAGCGGCGTCGACCGCGTCGTCGACCGGATCTTGGACGAGGAGGGCGCGATCGACGCGCTGATCAACAACGCGGGCTACGGTCAGTTCGGCCCCATAGAGGACGTGTCGACCCAGACGGTCCACGAGCAGTTCGACGTGAACGTGTACGGCCCACACCGTCTTATCAAGGCCGTGCTGCCGGGAATGCGCCGCGAGCGCGACGGGACGATCGTCAACGTCTCGTCGGTCGCCGGACGCGTCGCGTTCCCCGGCGGCGGCGTCTACAGCGGCTCGAAGTTCGCGGTCGAAGCGATGTCGGACGCGCTCCGCAACGAAGTGGCCGAATTCGGGATCGACGTGGTCGTCGTCCAGCCCGGTCCCGTGAAGACGAACTTCGCGCAGCGTGCGGCCAGCGAGGCCGACCCGGACGCAGACGAGGCCAACGGAATCGAACGCTCGGGAGCGTACGAAGAGCTGTACGCGCTATTCGAGGAGACACAGATGGTCGGTGGCGACGGGCCCGGCGCTATCGAGCCGGAGGTCGTCGCCGGCGCCATTCTCAACGTCGCGAGCGCGACGCAGCCGCCCGCTCGCGTCCAGCCGGGCACGGTCGCCCGTGTGGGTGTCTTGGCGCGGTTCCTCCCCGATCCGCTGCTCGATAAGGCGTACGGGCTCATGCGGAAGTTCACGTCGTAGGTCCGTAACCGCGGCCGGGCTCGACTCCTCCGCTCGCGTCCTCGCGACGGGTCGACACCCTCTTTTCGTCGATATATGCGTATTCATTACTCTATGAGGCAAAGAAATAAGTAGGCACTTTCGTAGTAGAAAGGTATGTCAGACGATGGCATTCCGTTCAGTCGACGCGACGTACTGCTTACGACCGCCGGTGGGCTGGGAGCGACCGGGTTCGCCGGCGGTGCAGCCGGTCAGGACCTCGTCGAGGTGAACGTCGGCGTCAGCAATGACACCGGGCGAGACGCGGCGCTGCGTGCGGCCGCCGAGGTGAAACGCGAATTCGCTTTCGACGCGCTCACGGTCCGAGTCGCTCCGGCGGCCGCCGAGGCCCTCGCCACCAATCCGAACGTCAGGTACGTCGAGGAGAACGGGACGATGGTCGCGTTCGAGCAGACGACGCCGTACGGGGTCGATATCACCGACGCCGACCTCGTGATCGACGACGGGGACACGGGCGAGGGCGTCGACGTCGCGGTCATCGACACCGGGATCGACGCCCGGCACGAGACCCTCGAAGCGAACCTCGGAGAGGGGTACGCGACCGCTGACGCGGCCTGTACCACCGACTGTGGCGGCGGACCGTTCGGCGGCGGCAACGACATCGACGAGTGTCTGGCCGAGTGGGACGACGACAACGACCACGGCACGCACTGCGCCGGAACCGTTGCGGCCGCCGACGACGGGACCGGGGTGCTCGGGGTCGCACCGGACGCAACGCTCCATGCCGTCAAAGTACTCGCCTGTGACGGGTCCGGGTCGTTCGACGACATCGCGGCCGGGATCGAGTGGTCTGCCGACCAAGGCCACGACGTACAGAGCATGAGCCTCGGTGCCGACTCGGACTCAGAGGTCGTCAAAGACGCGCTCCAGTACGCCGCCGACCGTGGGGTCGTGATGGTCGCCGCGGCCGGGAACGACGGTCCCTGTACCGACTGCGTCGGGTTCCCGGCCCGCGACGAGCGAGTCATCGCGGTCTCCGCTACCGACGCGAACGACGCACTCGCCGACTTCTCTTCGACCGGTCCGGAGGTCGAACTGGCGGCGCCCGGCGTCGACACGCTCTCGACGGTCCCGCGCGACGGCTACGCCGAGTTCTCCGGCACCTCCATGGCGTGCCCGCACGTCTCCGGCGCGGCCGCTCAGGTGATCGCCGACGGGACGACGGACCGGGACGCCGTCCGGTCCACGCTCCTCGACGCGGCCGACGATATCGGTCTCGACGACGACGAGCAGGGCGCGGGTCGGCTCAACGTCGCGTCCGCGGTCGGCGGTACCGACGACGGGAACGCGGCCCCGACGGTCGACGACCTCGCCGTCTCCGAGGTCGAGACGGACGACGGAGACGCCGAGTTCGACGCCTCGTGGGCGGTCTCCGACGCGGACGGGAACCTCGATACCGTCGACCTCACGCTCACCGACGACACGGACGGCGAGACCGAGGAGGCGGTCTCGGTGAGCGTGAGCGGCGACACCGCCGGAGACACCACTCGACTGATCGCCGCCGGCGACGACGGGAGCGGGAACGACTACACCGTCGAACTGGTCGTCACCGACACCGGGGGCGCCTCGGCGACGGACACCGCGACCGTCACGGAGACCGAGGACGGCGGTGACGGGGGCGACGGCGATACCGCACCCGTCGTCGACGAGTTCACCGTGAGCGACGACAGCAACCCGAACTGGTCGCGTCACATCGTCGACTGGGCGGTCTCGGACGCCGACGGCGACCTCGCGACCGTCACGAGCGAACAGCTCACCGGTGACGGGGGCGTCGTCGACGACGCCTCGACGAGCGTGAGCGGCGACGTCGCGTCGGGCACGCACGATCTCGGGAGCCGCCGGACGTCGGTCACGGAGGTGCGGCTCACGGCCGTCGACGAGGCCGGGAACGAAACGGTCGAGACCCGGAGCGTCTGAGGACCGACGAGACCGGTCTCCAGATTAGGCCTCATCGGCCGACTCGACCGCGAACGGGCTCTCTCCCTCTCGCCACTCCCATCCGGGAAGTCGCGTCTGGAACCCCGCCGCCAGCGCGGCGTCGAGGTCGTCGGAACCGGCGGTTCCCGCGCCCCCGTCTCTATCGGGGTCGTCCGCCGTCGCGCCCCCGTCGACGTGCACGTCGACGAAGTGGAACGTCGCCTGCGCGAGCAGCGACAGCGGCCGCCCGCCGGCGATCGTCGCGGCGAGCTCGCGGCCGAGCACCTCGTCGACGATGAACCCGGGATAATCTCCCTCGACGTCGAGGTCGCGAAGCACCCCGACGTAGCCCGCGACGTTGACCGCGACCTCGCCGTCCGCGAAGACGATATCGACCTCACGTCGGTAGGTTTCGACGGTCACTGCGTCGACATCGGTGTCGAACAGATCGCCGAGCCGCTGGCGGGCGTCGTTGAGAATCGGGACGACGACGGGCGCGCGGTCGCGGACCCACGCGTGCTCCTCGCGGACCGTCTGTGGCGTGACGCGCATGGCTGGCGATTGGCGGGCAGGGGGCTTGCCCTTTGCGAAGGGTTTTATAACAACCGGGATATATCCACAGCTAAGCGGGTTTTCGCTGGCTGTTCCCGCACGGTACCACCTACGGACAGTACTACCACTATGCCTACCCCGTCACGGTCGACCGTTCGGCGACGAGCCGCGTACCGGCACGCGGACACGTTCGACGGCGATGGCGACCCCGACGACCCGCGGTAAGATATGAGTCAAGTCGATAAGCAACTCGATACCCTGAAATCAGAGATCGAACAGGAGATTCCGAACGATATCACGGTTACAGATGTCAAGTACGAGGGCCCAGAGCTGGTCGTGTACACTCGCGATCCGAAGCGGTTCGCCGGTGACGGCGACCTGATCCGCCGGCTCGCCTCCAAGCTCCGGAAACGAATTACTATCAGACCCGACCCGAGTGCCCTCTCACCGCCGGGACAGGCCGAAGAGGAGGTTCGAAACGTGATCCCGGATGCGGCCGGGGTCACGGACCTCGACTTCCACGAGGACACCGGCGAAGTCGTGATCGAAGCCCAAAAGCCCGGGATGGTGATCGGACGCCGCGGCTCGACGCTTCGCGAGATCACCCAAGAAGTCGGGTGGACGCCCGAAGTCGTCCGGACGCCGCCGATCGAGTCCGCCACCGTCTCGAACGTCCGCGGCTTCCTGAAAAACGAGCGCGAGGAGCGGCGAGACATCCTCGAACGCGTCGGTCGCCAGATCCACCGCGAGGAGATGTCCGACGACGAGTGGGTCCGAATCACGACGCTCGGCTGCTGTCGCGAGGTCGGTCGCGCGGCCTTCATCCTCTCGACGCCCGAGACCCGAATTCTCATCGACTGCGGGGACAAACCCGGCGCAGAGGGTGAGGTCCCGTACCTGCAGGTGCCGGAGGCGCTCGGTGCGGGAGCGGCGACGATCGACGCCGTCGTCCTCACGCACGCGCACCTCGATCACTCGGCGCTGGTCCCGCTTCTGTTCAAATACGGCTACGACGGCCCGATCTACACGACGGAGCCGACCCGCGACCTGATGGGCCTGCTCACGCTCGACTACCTCGACGTGGCCGCCAAGGAGGGACGGACGCCGCCGTACGAGTCGGCGCAAGTCCGGGACGCGATCAAACACACCATCCCGCTGGAGTACGGCGACGTCACCGACATCGCGCCGGACATCAAACTCACGTTCCACAACGCGGGCCACATCCTCGGTAGCTCCGTCACGCACTTCCACATCGGCGACGGCCTCTACAACGTCGCCTTCTCGGGCGACATCCACTACGAGGACACGCGGCTGTTCAACGGCGCGGTCAACGACTTCCCGCGCGTCGAGACGCTCGTGCTGGAGTCCACCTACGGCGGTCGGGACGACTACCAGACCGATCAGGCCGACTCCGAGGAGGCGCTCAAGGAGGTCATCAACGAGACGTACGATCAGGGCGGAAAGGTCCTCATTCCCGCGTTCGCCGTCGGGCGCTCCCAGGAGATCATGCTCGTCTTGGAGGAGGCGATGCGGAAGGGAGAGATCCCGACCATGCCCGTCCACCTCGACGGCATGATCTGGGAGGCGACGGCGATCCACACGACGTATCCGGAGTACCTCCGCGACGACCTCCGCGACCGCATCTTCCACGACGACGAGAACCCGTTCCTCGCCGACCAGTTCAACCACATTGACGCCGGTGAAGACGAGCGACAGGACGTCGCCGACGGCGATCAGTGTATCGTCATCTCCACCTCCGGGATGATCGAGGGCGGCCCGATCATGTCGTGGCTTCGCCACATCGGACCCGACCCGGACTCGAATCTCGTCTTCGTGGGATACCAGGCGCAGGGGACCCTCGGCCGCCGGATTCAGAACGGCTGGGACGAGATCCCCGTCGACGGCTGGGGCGGCGGGAGCCGCGGCGACACGCTCACCTTGGAGATGGGGACGGAAGTCGTCGACGGCTTCTCCGGTCACGCCGACCGACAGGGCCTCGAGAACTTCGTGAAGACGATGAATCCGCGGCCCGAGAAGGTGCTGTGCGTCCACGGCGACGAGCGCTCCGTGCAGGACCTCTCGTCCGCGCTGTATCACGACTACAACATGCGGACGTTCGCGCCGAAGAACCTGGAGACGTTCCGGTTCAAGTAATCGCTCCGGGCAGACGACCTCTTGCGTCGACGCGAGTTTTTAAGCGCCACCGCGGTAACGTCGCGCTATGCGCATCGCGCTCATCGCCCACGACGAGCTGAAAGACGAGATGGTCGAGTTCGTCAACGCCCACGCGGCCGCCCTCGGCGACTGCGAACTCGTCACGACGGGGACGACGGGGAAACGGATCGCCGACGAGACGGGACTTCCCGTGAATCGACAGGCGTCCGGGCCGTACGGCGGCGACCTCCAGATCGGGGGGATGATCGCCGACGACGCTATCGACGGGGTCGTGTTCCTCCGCGACCCGCTCACGGCACAGGCTCACGAGCCCGACATCTCGGCGCTGCTCCGCGTGTGCGACGTGAAAGACGTGCCGCTGGCGACGAACGTCGCCTCCGCGGAACTGCTCGTCGCGGGACTCCTCGAATCGTAGCGGATCGGAGGACCGGACTCGCTGCCTGCCTATCAGAACCGATACCGAGCGCCGCGTCGTTTTAGTACCAGCCGGCGTAGCCGAACCAGATGCACCCCGGCTTTCGGTCCCACGCGGTCACGGCGACGCTCGCCCTGTCGGTCTGCGTCGCGGTGGCCGTGGTAGTCGTGGTAGTCGTGGCGGCCTCAGCCGGTGCAGCCGCCGGAAGCGGCGCAACCGCCTCGGACGCGACCAGTGCGCTCGACGGCGACGACCGCGGAACGATCGACGGAGAGCGATCCGACGAGGCCCCCCGCGACGGCGTCGGACCTCTCACGCGGTGTTTCGACGGTGAGGGATACCCCGTCTCGATCGGGGACGAGGGAGCGACGATCGACGCGCTCGTCCACCTCTCCGTGCTGACCGACCCCGCCGTCGGCAACGAGTTCGGCGTCGAGGCGGTCGGCGCGATCGGCGGCGATCCGATCGTGACGCTCGCCGCCGGCGTCCGCCTGACGGCGCGGGAAGCCATCGCCGACGGAGTAAATCCGTTTGCGGCGTTCGACGTGCTGTACACCTACGAACTTCGGCTGCCGATGTTCGACGGCGCGGTCGGCGACACGGAGTACCGCGATGAGGGGTCGCCGATCACCTCCGCGGCGGGAGTCGTTCCCTGTTAACTACCGTCATACATTCTCGGCACGCTCCGGCGGTCGCGTCCCCCGGATCAGTCCGAGCAACTCGCGTCGATCGCGCTCCGGATCGCCTCTGAGCGAATACGCCCCACCGGCGAGCAGATACTCCCCGGCTTCCCACACCGCGAGCAGCGCTTCGACGGGCGTCGTCGTCGTCACTCCGCCGTCCTCGACGCGGCACGTACCTCGGAACGTCGAGAGCGTCGCCCGTGAGGCTCGGAGGTCGTCAACCGCTATCTCGCGGGTCTCGCCGTGATCGACGGCCTCGATATCACGCCCGGCGAGTCGGTCACTGAACCCGGCTCGGGCCTGTCGTTCGACCAGTCGAGTGAGTGCCGGATTCGGCGCGGTCGGCGGACGGATCCGGAGGCGACTCGCGAAAAAGAACGGGTGCGGCGGATCGCCGGTCGTCCGCTCGTACCGGACCGTGCCCGCGGTGACGGATATAGGCCCGGCCGAGAACGGTCGCTCGGTCGTCTCGGCAACGTTCCGCCACCCGTCGAGACGGTCGGTCGGGACGCCGGGCGGTTCCATGGTCGGCGTTTCGGCCGGGAAGTAGTTAAAAACGGACGGAGACGCGAGTGCGGGGTCGTCGTGCGGGCGCGAACGCCCTATCGGGGTGAACCCGTGTCAGTGGTCGTCTTCGCGCCACTTGTGCTCGCATTCGGTACAGACGAAGAACCGCGTCTCCGACTCGTCGGCCGACCGGATTTGCTGCATGTACCAGTACGCTCGGTCGTTACCGCACTCCGGGCAGTGAGCGGTCGTCTTCGGGAGCCCTTTGTCCTCCGCGTCGCTCACGTCGATGACTTCCGATTCCACCTGCGACTCCGTGGTCCACTCGTCGTCGCCCTCGTCGCGACCGATCTCGTGGCCGCAGGAGTCGCACAGCCAGTGGTCTTCGCCCTCGCCGGACTTCATCATCGAACCGCATTCGTCGCAGAACTTCATGGCCAATCCAACCGCGGATCGCATATAAACGGCGGGATTGCGGGCGAGGATCGGATCACCGCTTTTCAGTCGTCTTTCGGGTCGACGTGGTCCGCGAGCGAGAACCGCACGCGCTCCTCGTCGCTTCCCTTCGTCTCCCGGCCCGTCACGACGACCTCGCCGATCTCGCTCGTGTTGTCGACGTGGGTTCCGGCGCAGGCTGTACGGTCGTAGGATCCCTCGCCGTCAGTTCTTCCGATCCCGCCGATCTCGACGATCCGGAGCTCCTCGATGGAGTCCGGCAACAGGTCGATCCGGGTCCGCTCCGTGTCGAGCGTCGCTTCCGCCTCCTCGCGCGCCATCGTGTAGCTCGTCACGGGCCGCGCGTCGGCGACGAGGTCGTTCAGTCTCTCTTCGATCCGCGCGAGGTCGTCCGCGTCGAATCGATCGTACGCGGCATCGAGGTGCGCGTGGTCGTGGTACAGCTGGTTGCCGGTCGTCTTCGCGTCGAACTCGTCCAACAGGAGCGCCGACAGGAGGTGCTGTGCCGTGTGGTACTTCGAGTGAGCCGCCCGACGCGGCGCATCGATCTCGCACGCGACTGCCGTTCCGGGACCCGGCGGGGATACCGGTTCCTCGCCCTCGGTGACAGCCGGCTCGACCGTGTGATACACCGTGTCTTTCATTTCGACGTCGACCACGCGCCAGCGGTCGTCGTCGCCGTCGACGGTGCGGATCAGGCCGGTGTCGTGCGGCTGGCCGCCGCCGGTCGGGTAGAAGTGCGTTCGGTCGAGGACGAGCCGATCGTCGAGGACCCGCTCGACGGTCGCTTCGAACGTCGTGACGGTGTCGTCGTCGAGGTATAGCCGCTCAGTCATACTACGGCAAAGCGTCGCGGACGGCTTAGCTCATGCGCTCGGACCGCGGGAGACGAGGTCTCGTCCGAGCGTGATGAGCTGTCGAGTCACACCGCGACTCCACCGCGGACGCCACGTTCGACCCGGGCGTCAGCGCCTGAGCGTCACCCGTATCGAGACGACGTGAACGTACACCGTGTCCACGTGTTCGAGCCGGGCGACGGCGACACCCTCCTCGCTGGCCGACGTCTCGTCGACGAAGCCGTCGGTTCGTTCGAAATACCGCTGCCACGCGGCGGCGCGCGGCGATTCCACGCGAATTGAGACGTTCTCGGACTCGCCGACGTCGAGTTCGGGCCGCGTGACCGACCGAAGCCGATCCGCGTTTATCTGAACGGTCGCGTCGCCAGCGACCCGTCGGTCTCCGTCCGCGGTGAGCACGACGATCGGGAGCGTCGTCCGTCCGTCTTCGGCGACGAATCGCGGTGCCGACCGCATCACCGTCGCGTCTCCGTCCGTTCTGAACCACGCGCCCGCCTCGTAGGCGATGGTCGTGTCGCCGGTCGAGTACGTCACCGGATTCATCTCCCACGGACCCACCGGGAGCGGGTCCCCGCTCTCGTTCACCAGCGAGATCCGCGTCGACTCCGCGGTCGACAGCGTCCCGCCGCTGAGACGGATCTCCGTCGACCGACTCGGGTCGTCGTACCGCTGTACGTCTCTGAGGTTGTCGTCGAACACGTCGAACGCGCGCTCGACGTTCGCGACCTGCTCGGCCTCCTGCCGCTGTTCGACGCCGGCGATCCCCACGGCGAACACCGTCCCGATCGTCAGCGTGACGAGCGAGAACACGAGCACGTACCCCACCACGTTGCTCACCCCGCGATCGTCCGCGATCGGTCCGTCGCCGAGCCGACCGCGTCCGCCAACCGCGATCGAGCGCCGAGGTCGGTCCCTCATCGCTCGGTCACCGCCAGCTGACCAGTCGCGTCGGTGTACGTGATCCGAAGCGGTCCCCCTCGAACGCTCGTCCGGGTGACGTCGAGATCGGCCGCGTGCGACACCGTCACGCTCGCGTCTGGGTTGTCGGTTCTGAGCGTGACCGCGTTCTCATCGATCACTATCCGATACGGTATTCCGGCCACCCGTGTCGGGAGGTCGACGTCGATCGACACGGTCACCTCGCCGTACCCGTCTCGATCCGACTCCGCCGCGCGGGCGAGTCGGTCGGCGCTTTCGAGGTTCGCCACGGTCGTCTGCCCGACGACGGCGAGGTCGCCGCGGACGGTTCGGTCCGTCTGCGAATCGATGACGCCGCTCACGCCGATGACGACACCAGAAAGGACGACGGCGCCGATCGCCAGCGTCAACACGTATCCGACGGTCACGCTGACGGCACGGTCGTCGGTCCGAAGTGCGAGGCGGCTATCTCGGGAGGGACCCCTACCCCCGGTTCGGTCACGCATCGGGCTCACCCGGGGCGACCCGGACGCTCGTCTCGAAGCGTAGTTCCGCGGTGCGGTAACGGATATCGATCACCGCGTCGTACACCGCTGACGTCGCGTTAAGCGCTGTCCCGCCGGTCGGCGCCGTCGTCGACAGCACGGTCGCGGTCAGTTCGACGTCGACGCTATCCGCGTTGGCGAATTCGATCGCGTACCCGCCGTTCGGGTCGATCAACGGTTCCGGCCACAGCCCGGGACACGGCTCGCCGCCGAAGCGGCCCTCGGTGAGGTCGACGAGGGCGCGGTTCCCGTCAACCGTCGGCCGACGGCACCGCTCATTCAGCTCAGTCCCGTTGGTGCCGTTCGCGACCACGAGGTCTCCGTTGTCGACGTCCTCGTACACGTACACCTCGTGGGTGGTGTTCGACGTTGTTCGGTTGAACACGACGTGGAACGCCTCGTCGTTCGCAGTCGAGGCGTTCGCCGACGCGAGATCCGCCGTTGCGACGTTCAGCGCGACTCCCCGTGCTCGGACGACGTTGCTGACGGCGGTCGACGAGTTCACCGGACCGGAGAGGAACCGGCCCTCCCTCAGCGTGCCGTTCTGCGGCTCGACGCCGGCGATTCCGCCGCGCCGAGCGTATCCGGCGGCGATTTGCCGGTCCAACTCCCCGACGCCATCGAGGACGGCGCCCTCAGCCTCACCGTAGCCTCCTGGGTCGTTCCGATTCGTCGCGTCGATCAGCGTTCCGGTGCCCTCGACCGCCGCCGCCCGGACCTCCAGCGCCTCCCCGTCGGCCGCTTCAACGCCGCGCGTCGCGACGTTCTCGCTATAGATCGTCGCGTTCAACAGCACTACGAGCGCCACCAGCGACACCGCCATCACGAGCCCGGCGATGAGCAGGAGCTGTCCCCGGTCCGCGTCGCGCAACCGCTCCCCTTCGTCGCCGCCGCGGAGCCGACTCGGATCCGGCGGCGAGATGCTCACATCCGCCATACGACGATGTGCACCTCCACGTGACCGTAGAACTCGCCGTCGCCGGTGTCGACCGCGTAGAACTCCGTTCCCGGCTCGTCAGTGACCTGCCCGAGAGTCCGCGTCTCGTATCCCGGCGCGGTGAGATTCGCGTCGTCGGCGAGCGGGACGCTTCGAGTCGCACTGACCGCGTTGTCGCTCGGCGAGCCCATGTTCACCATCCGCGTCCTGTTCTCGTTTCGGTCGCCGTGGCGGAGCTCCACGTTGAACGCGATCCGTCTGTCGAGGAACGCTCGGTCCAGCGCGTCGCCGAACCCGGTTGGCGGTCCACTTTGGGTGTAGTACGTAAACTCGGGATGGCTTCCCGCGAACGTCTCGTTTTCCGGGTTCCAGTACAGCACCGCCTCGGCGAGGTCGCCGTTCTCCGCGCTCGTCTCCAGTAAGTCCGTCGCGACCGCCCGCTGCTGGTTCTCGATGTGCTGGTTCGACGTACTCGCCGACAGCGGCGTCACCGCGGTCGCCTGAAGGGCGAAGACCAGACCGGCGATGAGCAGGATCGCCGCCGCGAACGCCTCCAAGGTGTGCGCCTGTGCGCGGTCGTTTGGTATCGTCATCGTCACCACACCCGCACCGTGAGCCGGAACTGGTCACCGTCTATCGACACGAGTCGCTGTGAGACGGTGACGTCGTCGGCCGCGGTCCCACTCGGGCCCTCCGTGGGCCGGATCAGCTCGACGTCGAAACTCCCCTCGGCCGTTACGATCGACACGTTCGCCGGGTTCTCGCTGGGGTTCGTTTCGCTGAGGCGGTGTACGATCACCTGTACGTCGCCGTCGAGCCCGAAGTGGTCTGCGGGGGTCGCGGCGACGTCGGGGTGGCAGTCGGCCTCGGTCCCGAGCGTCGCGTTCGCGCTGAAGAAGGCGACCGTACAGGTCGGCGACAGCACGCCCGGTTCCGCCGGCGACGCAGCGAGCAGATCCCCCGCAACGCCCGCGGCGACCCGGTCGCTCACCACGGGCGAGGCTGTCTCCGCGGCCGAGAAGGGGTCGAACAGCGTCGGCACGAAGGCGATGACGAACGCGAGCGTGAGCAGGAACACGCTCGCGCCGACGGCGAAGTCTATCGGGGTTTGACCGCGGTCACTCGCCGATTGCGGACGACTCTCAGTCACTCTCTGCTTATCCGACATAGACCCACACCCCCAGTGCCAGCGTCATCAGGATCACGGCGAACTTGACGCCGGAGACGATGTCGGCGTTTCGGAGGTATCCGCTGATGAACCCCGACAGCGCCGCCTGCAGCGTCACGGCGTGGAAGAAGAGCATCGAGAGCACGTCGGGATCGACGCCGCCGCCCCCGAAGCTCGGGCCGCCGCCCGCACCGCCGCCCCCGCCGTCGGCCTGCGAAGAGAGCCCGCCCATCACCTCGATGAACTGCGTCTGAAGGATCGCCATCACGCCCAACAGCGTCACGTACGTCATCACGATGATCGCCACCTGCATCAGCGTGCGCGAGCGGCGCTCTCGTTCGATGTCGTCTTGGTTCTCCGAGGCCTGCGCCGCCGTGGTCAACACGTCCGTGATCTGCGAAGAGGCCTCCTGTGCCTCCGAGATCAGTTTTATCGTCCGAGCGAGCCGCGGCACCGCGTACTTGTTGTTGAATTCGACGAGGGCGTCGCGGAGGCTCATCCCGTAGTTCACCTTCGCGTGGACGACGTCGAACTCCTCGGAGAGCTGTCCGGATGACGTCGCCGAGACGGTCTGGACCGATTCGAGCAGGGTCTGTCCCGTGTCGTTCGCGGAGGACAGCTTCCGGAGGCTCTCGGAGAGCTTCCCCGTGATCGCTCGTTTCGACCGCTGATCCCACTCGTGGAACACCGCGAGCGGGACCATGATCACGTACGCCGGCACGTAGATCCAGACGAACGCCGACCACACCGGACGGGACACCCAGCCGTCGAACGCCGTCGGCGCGTTCCCCGTCAGCGCAGCGATAGAAACGATCGCGAGCGCCGTCGGCACCGTGAACGCGAGGGTGTACAGCGGGTTATCGCGCAGGAAGTGATGCGGCGCCGCGATGATCTGTTTGGTCTTGTAGGTCCCCTCGCGGTCGCGGATCCGGTCGAAGACGCCGAACGTGCCGACGAACGCCTCAACGAGCCCGAAGTGGAGCAGACCCTCTTTGCTCGTCTGTTGGAGCCGCTCGCTACCGCCGTCGGGGTGGAGGTAGCCGTCGCCCGGCTCGTCCTGTTTGACGGTCGAAACCAACACGAGAAAGCCGACTCCGGTCAGCGGGATGAGGACGTACACCGTCGCGTACAGCAGGAAGTCGTCCGACTCGCCCATCATCCCCATGATGACCAGGATGATGATGAGAAGCAGGGGGAACAGCGAGAGCGTCATGTACATCTCGCCGAACAGCTCCAACGTCTCCAAGGTCATCTCGCGCTCCTGTTTCGACGTGCGGAGGTGTTTCTCCTTTTTGTCTTTGAGGAAGCTCTCCATGTCGCCGCCGGAGTTGACGATAGAGAGCATGTCCGCGAGGAACTGCGAGAGCTCGTCGGAGGGGGTCTCCATCGACTGCTGGCGGATCGCGTTCCGGTAGTCGGTCCCGAAGTACTCGGTCTCGTTGATAATGCTCTGGAACTCTCGGGACACCTCACCGTAGGTGTCCTCGGCGGCCGCCATCGCTCGCAGGATCTCGAGCTGATTGAGCCCGCCCACGGACAGCGCGTACATGAACGACACGGAGTCCGCGAGCAGGAGGTTGATCTCGCGTTCCCGCGACGACGCCCGCGAATACGGGATTGCGATCACTGCGCCGAACCCCGTCGCAAAACCCAGCGAACCGAATATCAGTCCGCTGAGGAGCACTGCGGTCGGCACGACGAGCGACCGGAGGAACACCTGCATCTCTGGCGTCGGCGCCGGGACGCCGAGCGAGAGCGAGTTCGGATCGATCAGTCCGAGCGAGAAGATGCCGTAGCCGACCAGCGTGCCGAGCGCCCAGAGCAGGCCGCCGACCAGCAGTCCGGCTCCGAGCGCCCGCGATATGTACATTTCGACGTGGTCGGGCATCCGGGCTTTGGTGAGTTTGCTCTCGACGTCACCGACGAAGTCGCCGTCGGAGTCGAACAGCAGCTGGAAGACGGGGTAGAACAGCTCTGCGAGGATGTCACCGTCGGCGGAGCCGTCGCCCACGCCTGTGTCGAGGCTCATCGCGTCCACCTCGGTCGGGCCATGACGTTACCGGTCCTCCGGCGATTCGACTGTCCCGAATCCCCAATCGTCGATATCGTCGGCGTCTTCGTCCGCTTCGTCGTCAGCGTCTCTCTCCGCGTCGTCGGTATCCTCCCCCTCCTCGCCGGTGTCGTCGCCCGCCTCCGCTTCCTCGTTCGGTCCGTCGTCGACGCCCCCGCTCGCTTCGTCTTCTCCGTCTGTTCCCCCTCCCGTTCCGTTGCCACTCGTGGGCGGCGTCTCCGTCGCCGGTCCCAACACGTCGATCCCCTCGTCGAACGGCTCGTCGAAGTCGATCCCGACGCCGTTGTCGTCACCGACGCCGTTGGACGCCTCGGCGTCCGCCGGATCGCCGTCGGATGCTTCCGCGTCGGCCAAAGCGTCGTGCGGGCCGGAGTCTGTCGGTGTCACGTCGGCGACGCCCTCGAACGCGTCGTGGGGGGCCGGTCGTCGTGCATGCGACGATGCCTCTTCCGACGAGCCGTCCTCAGTTGCCGGCTCGTCGATCGGAGCGTCGTGGGGGATGTCGTGGACGGAATCGCGGTCGCGGTCCTCGGTGGAGTCAGTACCGTCGTCATCTCGTTTGTCGGGGCCGCCGTCGTCGCTTCCGAGCGCCTCAGCGTCGCGCGTGTCCGCCTCTAGAGCGGCCTCCGCGAGCGCCTCTCGGTCGGTTCCGGATCGCGCTTCGATGTCGCCTGCGAGCTCGACGTCGAGGAGGGCATCGGCCACGGAGTCGGGCATCCGCCCGCGGTATTCGGCGAACAGCGGCTCCGCCGATTCGAGGATCGACTCGACCTCCTCGCGTCCGGCCTGATCGGGGTCCGGACGCGGTACCAGCGCTTCCTTGTCGCGGTCGACGTTGATCAGGACCGACTCCATCTCCCGGAGGTCTTCGAGCGAGCGCTCCAGTTCGTCGTTGGCCATCAGCGCGAGCACCGTCTCCGGGTCGTTAATGAACGCCTGGAACGTCGCGGCCACCTGCGCGTAGCTGTTGAGTCCGCGGTCGATGAGGTACGCCAACACGACGCGACGCTTCTGCAGCTCGTCGTCGAGCGTCTCGCGGTTCCAGCCGCGGTCGAACATGATCTCTTCGAGCGTGTTCGAGTCGCCCATCTGGAGGAACTCGTCCGTCTCCGCCTGCCACTGGAACACGTCTTGAACGTTGATCTCGTCGTTTTCGGCGTCGTAGTGGTTGATCTCGGTCAGGGACTTGTTCCGCCGGACCTTCTTACCCTGCACGCGGGTCGACGTCTGCACGGAGACGAGATCGAGCGCGGTGAACATCGTCTTCGAGACGTTGATCGGGTCGGTGGTGAACCGCTTGAGCACCTCGCCGACGGAGTCGGCGTGGAACGTGGTGTAGGTGGTGTGGCCGGTCGACATCACCTGGAACGCGGTTCGACCCTCTTCGCCGCGGATCTCGCCCATCACGATGTAGTCGGGACGCTGACGGAGCGCGGCCTCCAGCAGGTCGAACTCGTCGATGTCCCCCTTGTCGTCGTCCGAGAAGGAGGGCCGCGTGACGGAGGCGATCCAGTTGCGCTGCGGGAGTTCGACCTCGCGGGTGTCCTCGATCGAGACGATCTTCGCGTTCGATGGGATGAAAAGCGAGACGGCGTTCAGGCTCGTCGTCTTCCCGGAGGCGGTCCCGCCGGCGAAGATCAGGCTCTTGTGGTTCTCGATGGAGAGCCAGAGGAACGCCATCTCTTCCAAGGAGAACGTCTTCCAGTTGATCAGGTCGATCGGGGTGAAGGGGACGTCGTTGAACTGTCGGATCGTGTAGTTGGTCCCGTGGTCGGACACCTCGCGGCCGAGCGTGAGCTGGGCGCGGGAGCCGTCCGGGAGGGTCGCGTCGACCTGCGGCCGGCGCTTCGAGATCCCCTTCCCGGAGCGCTGTGCGAGCTTGACGACGAAGTCGTCAAGCTCGTCGGTACCGTGGTAGATGTTCGTGATCACCTGCTCGTACCCGGAGTGGTAGACGAAGACGGGCGAGTTGTACCCGTCACAGGAGATGTCCTCCACGTTGATGTCGTACTTGATCGGGTCGATCCGTTCGTAGCCGATGAAGTCCCGCTTGAGGTAGTACAGCAGCTTCTCGATCTGGTGTTCAGACAGCGTATCCGCGTCCTCCGCGAGCACGGCCGGCTCCGGACGCGCGAGGATCTCCGGAGCGGACGGGGGCGACTCCATCGGCGGTTCGTAGCCGAGCGACTCCGCGATCCGCCCGACGATCCCCTCTGTGACATCGAGGCCGAAGCGATCGACGAGGTCGTCGGCGAACTCGGCGCCGGAGCCGCGGCCGTCGTCCGGACGATCGTAGAGGTCGTAGCGGTCCAGCAGCGTCAGCGTCTCGTCGACGATCACCTGCTTCCGGAACGCCTCGTCGCCGCCCGCGATCGCCTCGTCCGCGTATTTGATCGACGTCCGGAGCTTCCCGGTGAGGAACTCGACGAGGTCGGACTCGATCTCCGTCCTGTACGGCTGGACCGCGTAGTACTTGACCTCGTTCTCCTTCGTCGAACGAAACATCATCACGAACGCGTACGGCTTGTTCACCCAGTACCGCTCGATTTCGGTGAAGTGAGTCTTCTTCGCCATCGGGACGGCCTTCTCCAGGTCGTACCGGTTCGCGAGGGTGGTGTGTCCCTCGTCCGTCGAGAAGAACGCGTCCTCGTCGACCTCGGGGTCCACGTTTACCGTCCGCTCGTCGACCAGCTCCGAGAGTTCGGCCGCGGCGCCGCCGCCGGCTCCAAGCAGCTCCTCGGTTCGGTCGGGGTCGAAGCCGAGCGCGTCCGTCTTGTCCTCGTGGGTGAACGAAAGCGGCTCCTCGTCCTCGTCGGTCGGGGGATTTCCCTCCGCGTCGAGGAAGAACTCCTCGCGGTAGTCGTCCCACGTGTAGCATCCCTTGAGGACCGGCACCTCGTAGAGGTCGTACCGCGCCGAGCACAGGTCCCAGAGGGCGTCGCCGACCGCCGCCGCAGCACCGACCCGGAACGGGGTTTCGCTCGGGTCGAAGCCGAGGAACTCGCTCGGGTCGACGGCAACGCGCTCCCACTCCGCTGGCGTTGGGGACCGGCGCGGTACCGTCTCGATATCCGACCCCGAGGCGACGACCGTACCGTCGACGCCGAGGCCGTCCATCTCGACGACCGGGGCGTCCACCGCGCCGTCGCCGTCGCCGTCGCTGTCGCCGTCGTCGCGAGCGTCGTCCGCTTCCGCGTCGTCTGCGTCGTCTGCTTCCGTGTCGTCTACGTCGTCTACGTCGTCCGCTTCCGCGTCGTCTGCTTCCGTGTCGGTCTCGATCGCCTCTACGTCGTCCATCTCGACAGCGTCTCGGTCGCCCGACTCCGTAGATACGCTCGTCCCGCCATCGGCGACGACCGCGTCACCGGCGATCACGACATCGTCGCTCCTGACGACGACGGTTCCCGCGTCCGGCGTCCCGTGACCGGGGACGGCCGTGCGCCCGTCGGCCTCGAACGGTTCGTCGATGCCCTCGGCGCGTATCACCCGACCGACGCCGCCGGGAAAGTGCGCGCGCACCGCACCCGCCGGGACGACCGGCGCCTCGCCGACATCCGCGTACAGCTCCGCAGCCGCGTCCTCGCGTCCGCGGTCCCGAAGGAAGGACCGCCACGAGTACCGACCCAACGCGACCGGCGGGGCGGACGCCGACGACCCTTCCGCGTCCGGAGACGGAGGCGAGTGCTCGGCGTCCTCGGTTGCCATAGCGAGTGAAACGAATCGCCCGTTGAAAAAGGTGTCTCGCAAAACCCCGCGCGTGATAATTGCCGCCGATTGGCGGTTTTTTTAAGCACAGTGGCCGCGGATCGGTTTTCGTGAGAGTCCCAGACGGTCCCTCGATCCGACGCTCGCTCCGCCGGCTCACGGAGCCGACGGTCCGCCATCGCATTCGCGCGGCGGTCACCGAGGAGCTGCTCGGGACGCCGGCGAGCCTCGGGGTCGTACTCGTGCTCACCGCGTTCATGGCCGTGGTCGGCGTCGGCTACTACGTGCCGACCGCCGACGCGGTACCGGTGTGGCTGTGGCCGCTGTACGCCGATTCGGCGGTCGCGGTTCTCCTCGGCGGTGGCGTTCTCATCGCGCTCGTCCCGACTGTCCGAGCGGACGGCCGCGTCACCGAGGACGCTCCGGCGTCCAAGCCCCTCGCGTACCTCCAGACGCTCGCGTTCGTCTGGTTGATCCAGTTCGGTCTCTGGCCGCTCGTTTCCCTGAACCTCGCTGTCGGGGAGTATCTCGCCGCGCCTGCCGCGTGGATCTACTACTGGGGCGTGCTCGGTACGCACCTCTGTTTCGTCGGTCTCGCGCTGTTGTTCCCGGCGTTCGGCCGAACGACTCGCGGCGCGCTCGCGACGGCGCTCCTCCTCGTCATCGGAAACGCCGTCGTCGACTACGGCTTCGGCTACCATCCACCCCTTTTATACGAACCCGGGCCGGTGCTCGTCGGCGCGACGCTCGCTATCGGCGTCGGGTCTGTGTGGCTCGCGAGTCGGTCGTTTCGCCGACTCGATCAGGCCGATTAGCCCGGTCGCGCTCGTGCCCGCTGCTTCTCGCTTCGCTCGCAAGCAACGGGCACGGCGGGATTCGAACCCGCGATCGAGAGGTTAGGAACCTCTCGCCCTATCCGCTAGGCCACGCGCCCAGTACGAAGGAGAAAACGTCGGGAAGGGGACCGATCGGCGCTGTAAATTCGGATTACGCGCTCGTCTCTTTCTCGGTTTCGAGCTCGTCCAGCTCCTCCTCGTCGTCGAGCGACGAGTCGATCTCGTCGTCGTCGATGTCGTCGCCGTCGTCGCTGTTCATCTGTTTCAGTTCGTCCTCGACCTCCTCGCGGCCTTTCTTGAACTCGCCCATCGCCTGGCCGGTCGACCGTGCGAGTTTCGGGATCTTGTTCGCCCCGAACAGAAGGACCAACACGAGCAGGATGATGAGGAGCTCCGGGCCCGCCGGGATACCGCCGATCAGTGGAATCGCGCTTGCCATCTCTATACCGCAGTAACCCTGTGGCGATTATAGTCTTTTTGCCTTGATAACCCGTCGGCAAACGGCACTCGGAAGGGCGAACGGACCGCCAGCGACGTAATTCGTCAGCACACGCCGCTCCCGTTGTCGCCGTCGAAACCGTGATACGCTTCCGCCGCAACCGACCGGTATGACAGCTGTCGGCGACGACGCTCCCGAGTTCCGTGCCTCGATCGTAGACGGCGACATCGAACCGTTCAGACTCGCCGACCATCTCGGCGACGAGCCGGTCGTGCTCGCCTTTTTCCCCGCCGCGTTCTCGAACACCTGCACCGACGAGATGGAGGCCCTCCGCGACGAGTTCGACCGCGAGCGCTGTACCCTCTTCGGCGTGAGCACCGACCTCCCGCACGCGCTGGCGGCATACCAGTCTCAGTACGACCTCCCCTTCGCACTCGTCGGCGACCCCGACCACCGCGCCATCGAGGCGTACGACGTCATCGAGGCGTTCGAACACTACGGCGTGGAGACGGTCGCACAGCGCGCCGTGTTCGTGATCGACGCCGACGGAACCGTCACGTATCGGTGGCTCGCGGACGACTCCGGACAGGAGCCCGACTACGGCGCGCTCGCCGAGGCGGTCGCGGCGGCGGCCGACGCCGACAGCTAGCGTTCGACTCCGCCGGAGTCGACCGGCTCAGGACGGGTCGCGAAGCCCGGCCAGCGCCTCCGGGTTCTCCATCGACGAGAGGTCACCCGGGTCCGCTCCCCGATACACGGACTCGATCGCGCGACGGATGATCTTCCCGGACTGCGTCTTCGGGAACGCGTCGACGAACAGCAGCTCGCGCGGTCGGAACGGCTTCCCGTGCTCCTCGCCGACGAGCGTCCGGAGCTCCTCGCGCAGATCGTCGCTCGGCACGACGTCCGGTTCGAGGACGACGTACGCGACCACGGCGGTTCCCGTGGTGTCGTCGGGAACCCCGACGGCGGCCGCCTGATTCACGGCGTCGTGGTCGATGAGCACGCCTTCGATCTCCGCCGGTCCGACCTTCCGTCCCGCGACGTTCAGGGCGTCGTCCGCGCGACCGTGGAGGAACCAGAAGCCGTCCGCGTCCTTCTGTGCGAAGTCGCCGTGGTTCCACAGGTCCTCCCACGTGGACCAGTACTCCTCCAGGTAGCGCTCGTCGCCCGACCAGAGCGACTTCGTCATCGACGGACAGGAGTCGCGCGCGACGAGGAACCCCCGCTCGCCCGACTCCCTAACGGACTCGCCGGTCGCGTCGACGATGTCGATGTCCATCCCGAGACCCGGTCCGCCGAGCGTACACGGCTTCAACGGCTGGTTCGGCATCGGCATCAGGAAGCAACCGCAGATCTCCGTTCCACCGGAGATGTTGATTATCGGACACTCGCCGCCGCCGACCGCGTCGTAGAACCAGCGCCACGACTCGGGGTCCCACGGTTCGCCCGTCGAGCCCAAGATGCGGAGCGAGGAGAGGTCGTGGTCGTCCACCCACTCGTCGCCGTGCTTACGCAGCGCGCGGATCGCCGTCGGCGAGATACCGAACTGCGTGATCCCGTGTCGTTCGATCATCTCCCAGAAGCGATCGGGTTCCGGGTGGTCCGGCGCGCCCTCGTACATCACCACCGTTCCGCCGGAGGTGTGATTCCCGATCAGCGTCCACGGGCCCATCATCCAGCCGATATCCGAGACCCAGAAGAATCGGTCCGCGGGCTTCTGATCGAATCCGAAGTGGATCTCCTTGGCACACTGCGTCGCGACGCCGGCGTGGGTGTGGATGATCCCCTTCGGCGTACCGGTCGTTCCCGAGGAGTACAACAGCATGGACTCCTGGTCGCTCGGGAGCCGCTTCGTTTCGTAGCTCGGCGACTGCGATCCGACTGCCTCACCCCACGTGATGTCGCGGTCGTCGGTCCACGGTATCGGGGTGACGGACCCTTCGTCCGTAGCATCGTCACCGTCGGCTGGAGTCGCGCCGAGCCGATCGTACACGACCGTGTGTTCGACGTGACCGGCCTCTTCGATCGCCTCGTCGGCGGTCGCCTTCAGCCGGACCTCGCTTCCGCGCCGATAGAAGCCGTCACCCGTGAAGAGGACCGACGGTTCCGCGTCGTCGATCCGCGTCGCCGTCGCTTCCGTCCCGAACCCCGAGAAGATCGGCACTGCGATGGCACCGATCTTCAGACAGCCGTAGAGTATCGAGACCACCTCCGGCACCATCGGCATGTATAGCCCGACGGTGTCGCCCGTCTCGATCCCGGTCGATTCGAGGTAGTTGGCGACGCGGTTGCTCTCGCGGTGCAGTTCGTGGAAGGTGATCTCGCGGACGTCGCCGGGCTCGCCCTCCCAGATCAGCGCGACGCGGTTGCGGTTCGGGGAGTCGACCGCGGCGTGTCGGTCGACGGCGTTGTGCGCGATGTTGATCTCACCGCCGGGATACCAGTCGGAGAACTGCGGACCGTCGCTGTCGTCCCGAACTACGTCGTACTCGGTATAAAAGTCGATGTCGAGGTAGTCGACGAGCTCGTCCCAGAACCAGTCGACGCCGGAGGCCGGTTCGCCCTCGATCTCCGAGGTGGTCCGTTCGATCAGCTCCTCGTAGTCGTCGATTCCGTACTCGCGCATGAACGCGGCGACGTTCGTCGACTCGGCGAACGCCTCGCTCGGCTCGTGTACGACTTCGTCTATCCCCTCGTACTCGTCCATTCCACGTTGGCGTTTCCCGGGGAACAGTAAGTAACTTTCCTGAACGACACCCGGGACGGAGTCCGTCTACTCCGTCGTCTGATCGGCAGGTTCGGTCTCAGCCTCGTCGTCGAGGGAGACCGCTTCAAGCTCGCCGTCTGCGTCGGCGGCCGACGCTTCCTCGGGCACGTCGTCCGCTGCGTACGCCGCCTCCGGGATGATATCCACGGAGGCGACCTCGTCGTCCGGATCCAGGTTCATCACGATGACACCCATCGTGTTACGGCTGACCGTCGATATCTCCTCGACGCGGCTTCGCATTATCTGTCCCTGCCCGCTCATCGCGAGCAGGTGGTCGCCGTAGGTGACCGCCTCGATGGCGACCGCCTCACCGTTGCGATCGCCGGTCTTGATGTCGATCAGCCCCTTCCCGTTGCGGGACTGCAGACGGTACTCGTCGAGGTCGGACCGCTTTCCGTAGCCGTTCTCCGTGACGGTGAGTACCCAGTTGTGATACTCCTCGTCGATGGCGGCGACGCCCGCGACCGCGTCGCCCTCGCGCAGGTCGATCCCGATCACGCCGCGAGCGGTGCGCCCCATCGCGCGCGCTTCCGATTCGTCGAAGCGGATCGCCATCCCGTTCCGGCTCCCGATGACGATGTCTCGCTCGCCGTCCGTCACCTCGACGTCGACGAGCTCGTCGCCGTCCTCCAGTCGGATCGCGCGGATCCCCGTGGAACGGATGTTGCCGAACTGGTCGACCGCGGTCCGCTTGATGTAGCCGTCGCGGGTGACCATCGTGAGGAACTCGTCCTCGTCGAGGTCGTCGGTGTTGACCACGGCCTCGATCTCCTCGCCGCCGTCGAGATCGAGGATATTGACCGCGGACTTTCCGCGGGCAGTCCGCGACATCTCCGGGATCTCGTACGTCTTCAGCTCGTAGATCTGTCCGCGGTTCGTGAACACGAGGAGGTAATCGTGAGAGTTCGCGGCGAACACGGAGGAGACGCGGTCGCCCTCCTTCAGCCCGGTGCCGATAATTCCTTTCCCACCTCGGTTCTGTGCTTTGAACGTGTCGAGCGACATCCGCTTGATGTAGTCGTCCTCGCTCATCACGACGACGCACTCCTCCTCCGGGATGAGGTCCTCATGGGTGACGTCGCCGACGTCCTCGATGAAGCTCGTGCGGCGCTCGTCGCCGTACTCGGCTTTCATCTCCTCCAGCTCTTCGACGATCACCGCGTCGAGCTCGTCGGGGTCGCCGAGGATCGTCTCCAGCCGCTCGATCCGCGCGGTGACGTCCTCGTACTCCGACGCTATCTCTTGGGTCTCCATCGACGTGAGCGAGCCGAGCTGCATCCGAACGATGTGTTCGGCCTGCGCCTCGCTGAAGTCGTACTGCGCCTCGAGCGCGGCCTTGGCGGCGTCTCGGTCGTCGGAGCCCTGAATGGTCTCGACGACGCTGTCGACCTGTTCGAGCGCCTTCAGTCGGCCTTCGAGGATGTGTGCGCGGTCCTCCCGTTCGGCGAGCTCGTGCTCGGAGCGTCGACGGACCACGTCGCGCCGGTGATCGACGTAGTGTACCAGCGTCTCCTTGAGGTTCAACACCTGCGGCGCGCCGTCGACCAACGCGAGGTTAATGACGCCGAACGTGCGTTCGAGGTGGCTCTCCAACAGCTGGTTTTTCACCACCTCGGCCATCGCGTCGCGCTTGAGTTCGACGACGACGCGAATGCCGTCGCGGTCGGACTCGTCGCGGAGGTCGCGGATCCCCTCGATCGCGCCCTCGTTGACGTCCTCGGCGATCCGCTCGACGAGGCGTGACTTGTTCTGCTGGAAGGGGAGCTCCGAGATGACGATCCGACCTTCTTCCTCGTCGACCTCGAACTCGGCGCGGACGCGGACCCGACCGCGACCCGTCTTGTACGCCTTGTGGACCGCGTTCCGTCCGACGATGTTCGCGCCGGTCGGGAAGTCCGGTCCCTTGACGTGTTCCATCAGGTCCTCGACGGTCGCCTCGGGGTTCTCGATCAACTCGACCGTGGCGTCGACGACCTCTCTGAGGTTGTGCGGCGGGATGTTCGTCGACATCCCCACGGCGATCCCCGACGACCCGTTGACGAGCAGGTTCGGTACCGCCGACGGCAACACCTCGGGCTCTTCGAGGCGGTCGTCGTAGTTCGGCTGGAAGTCGACCGTGTCGCGCTCGATGTCGGCCAGCAGCTCCTCCGCGATGGGCGCCATCCGCGCCTCCGTGTACCGCATCGCGGCCGGCGGGTCGCCGTCGACGGAGCCGAAGTTCCCCTGCCCGTCCACGAGGGGATACCGCATCGAGAAGTCCTGAGCCATCCGCGCGAGCGTGTCGTAAATGGCGCTGTCGCCGTGCGGGTGGTAGTCACCCATCGTCTCGCCCACCACGGACGAGGACTTGCGGTGCGGCGACCGGGAGGTCACTCCCGCCTCGTGCATCGCGTAGAGGATCCGCCGGTGGACCGGCTTGAGCCCGTCGCGCACGTCGGGGAGCGCTCGACCCGCGATGACGGACATCGCGTAGTCGATGTACGACTGCTCCATCTCGTCTTCGATGCGGGCGTTCGTCACCCGCGCTGCGTCGACGCCACTCGGGTCGGCGTCGGGCACGTCGGAGCTCATATATCCACCCACTCCGCTTCGGTCGCGTGTTCCTTGATGAACTGCTTGCGCGGCTCGACCGCGTCACCCATCAGCACGTTGAACATGCGGTCGGCGGCCGCGGCGTCGTCGATCGTGATCCGCTTGAGGATTCGATTTTCGGGGTCCATCGTCGTGTTCCACAGTTGGTCGGGGTTCATCTCGCCGAGCCCCTTGAATCGCTGGGTCTGGTCGGGATTCCCGCCGCACTCCTCTTCGATGATCCGGTCGCGCTCGGCCTCCGTCATCGCGTCGTACGTCTCCGATCCCTTCCGGATGCGGTACAGCGGGGGCTGGGCCGCGTACACGTAGCCCGCCTCGATCAGCGGCTTCATGTGGCGGTACAAAAGCGTCAACAGCAGCGTTCGGATGTGCGCACCGTCGACGTCGGCGTCGACGAGGAGAATGATCTTGTTGTACCGGACCTCGTCGATGTCGAACTCCTCGCCGATCCCCGCGCCGATCGCGGTGATCAGCGCGCGGATCTCGTCGTTCTCCAAGATGCGGTCGAGGCGGTGTTTCTCGACGTTGAGGATCTTGCCTTTAAGCGGGAGGATCGCCTGATTCTCTCGGTTTCGGCCCTGTTTGGCGCTTCCGCCGGCGCTGTCACCCTCCACCACGAACAGCTCCGCCTCGCTCGGATCGCGGGTCTGACAGTCGGCGAGCTTGCCGGGCAGCGCCGTCGACTCCAGCGCGGACTTCCGACGGGTCAGTTCCTCGGCCTTCTTCGCGGCCTTGCGCGCCCGCGCGGCCTCCGCGGCCTTGTGGACCACCTTCCGGGCGGTGTCGGGGTTCTCCTCGAAGAACGTGCCGAGCTTCTCGTGGGTCGCGGACTCGACGATGCCGCGGACCTCGCTGTTGCCGAGCTTCGTCTTCGTCTGACCCTCGAACTGCGGGTCGGGGTGTTTCACCGAGATGACCGCCGTGAGCCCCTCGCGGACGTCCTCGCCCTTGAGGTTGGCGTCGAGGTCGTCGACGAGCCCGTGTTCGTTGGCGTAGTCGTTGACGGTGCGCGTCAGGGCGGTCTTGAATCCGGTGAGGTGCGTGCCGCCCTCGCGGGTGTTGATGTTGTTCGCGAACGCGTGTACGGAGCCCGATAGCTCCTCGGTCGCCTGCATGGCGACCTCGACGTGGATGTCCCGCTCCTCGTCGGCGAAGTAGATGACGTCGTCGTGGATGGGCGTGCGCGTCTCGTTGAGGTACGCGACGAACTCGCGGATACCGCCCTCGTACTGGAACGTCTCCTCGTCGCCGCCGTCGTCGCCCTCTGCGCGCTCGTCAGCGAGCGTGATCGCGACGCCGGAGTTGAGGAACGCGAGCTCGCGGAGCCGGTTGGCGAGCGTCGAGAACGCGAACTCGGTCGTCTCGAAGACGTCCGCGTCGGGCCAGAAGCGGATGTACGTGCCCGTCTTCTCGCCGTCGTTCATCCCTCGAACGCGCTCGAATCCGTCCTCGACGGGTTCGCCCCGGGCGAACTCGTGGCGGAAGACGCCGCCGTCGCGTTTCACTTCGACCTCCAGCCGCTCCGAGAGGGCGTTGACGACGCTGACGCCGACCCCGTGGAGTCCTCCGGAGACCTGATAGGACTTGGAGTCGAACTTCCCGCCGGCGTGGAGGACCGTCATGATCACTTCGAGGGCGGGTCGGTCGTACTTCTCGTGAGTGTCGATCGGAATCCCACGACCGTCGTCGCGGACGCTGACGGACCTGTCGTCGTGGATGGTGACGGTAATGTCGTCGCAGTACCCCGCGAGCGCCTCGTCGATCGCGTTGTCGACGACTTCATAAACGAGATGATGGAGCCCCCGACCGTCCGTGGACCCAATATACATCGCCGGACGTTTACGGACGGCCTGCAGGCCCTCGAGGACCTGAATTTGGCCAGCTCCGTATTCACTCTCCTCTGACATAGAACTTAGTTGAGTTAATCAGTGCCCGCTTATAAACCCGGCGTACGCGCGCGGGCGTGTGAGCGAAGGAAAGTATGCAGATTCGCCTGTTCCTGCATCTCGTGTTTGGCACGGCTTATTCCCGAATCCCCGCCCGGCCCTCGTCCCGGCTTTCCGGGAGCGCTACGACCCTTCGTCCGGTGGCTCTTCGAGGAACGCCCGTGCCAGATCGACGACCGCCGCACGGAACCGATCGGCGTCGACCGCGCTGTCGCCCCCGGGTCGGTTTTTACCTGCTCTGCCGGGACGATTTTTAAATCGGACCGGGGTCTCGCGGGCGACAAGCTCGACGGTTCGGTCCGCGAGCGCGTCCACCGTCGCGGCGACGCCGCCGCGCTCGATCGATGCCGCCGCCCGACCGAGTCGGTCGTCGTTCGCGTGCCGTGCCGCGACCGCCGTCACCGAGGCCGACGCCGAACTCCCCGCGTCGGTATCGGCTCGGCCCGCCACGGTCTCATCCGCGAGACCATCGGTCGACTGCCGTCCCCCGGAGGCGCCGTCCGCGACGAGCCTCCCGCGACCGCCGCGCTTGTTCCGAACGACGACTCCGGCGACCGACCCGTCACGCCAGGTCGACGGCGGCATCTCGTAGTCCTCCGGATCGAAATCGCGAGCGTTCACCTCGCGCTCGACGACCGTGACCGGATCGAGGCCGACGCCCTCGAAGATCGCCGCGGTCGCGTCCGGCGGCCGAAACGCGCCGAACTCCCCGTCCGATTTTTCGGAGGCTCCGGACCGCCAGATGTCCGTTCCGAGGAACGGCGGCAGCCGCTCCCAGTCGTAGTCGACCCCACGGTATCGGGTCGCGACCCCGAAGAACACCACGTCCGACGGGTCCTCCACGCTCGCGCGCAGCGTCTCGCGGTCGAACCGGTCCCGAACCGATCGGACCGCGGGGCGAAGCGCGAGCGGCACGTCCGCGACCGTCTCGTAGGTCCGTTCCGGGCCGCCGAAGCGGAGGAGTCCGGACTCGTCCATCCGGAAGCGAAGCCCCGTCCCGTCGACCAGTTCGACGACCCAGAGGTGGCCGGAGAGGAGGTCCTCCGGAGCGTCGAAATCGGCGACGTTCGGGAGCGGCGGAAACTCGCGCATGTGTTCGTCGGTCGGCGACGCGGTGGCAGGGTCCGTGTCGACGCGACCGTATCGGCCATGTGCGCTCCATCGGATTGGGTCTTTGGGAGTCGCGATCGGGGGCCACGGTCGGGAGTCACGGGAGCACCGTGGCGGGTTCCGAACCTTGTGGGCGCGGTAGTGTGTCTCCCGTTCCCACAGCTACAAACCGTCCCCCCGCGTATTCGTGTCCGATGTTACCGATCGCGGACTCTTTCGAACACGAGTATCAGGGCTGTGAGATCCGATACGGTCGCGGTCGAGCCGACGAGCTCGGCGCGGCCCTCGGTGATCGAGGTCTCGACGACGCGCTCGTCGTCTGCGGCTCGAACGTCGGCGCCAACGACGACCTGATGGACCCGATACGCGAGGGACTCGGCCACCGCCTCGCCGGTGTCTTCGATGAGACGACCCCCGGGAAGCGCGTCGAGACGGCGTACGACCTCCTCGACCGTCGGACTGCGGTCGGCGCAGACGTCCTCGTCGCGGTCGGGGGCGGAAGCAGCCTCGATATCGCTCGGCAGGCGACGTGGCTCGACGCCGACGGGAGGGATCTCGACGAACTCCGCTCGGACGCGGAGGCCGCTCCCGGCACGCTCGGTCCCCTGGCGCCGGACGGCGAGCCCTCAGTGCCGTTCGTCGTGATCCCGACGACGTTCGCCGGGGCCGACCTCTCGACGGGCGGATCGCTGGAGGTGTTCTCGGCCGAGCACTCGCCGACCGGCCAGCCGCTCTCCGTCAGCGGCGGTAACGCGATGCCGATCCTCGACGTGGCCGATCCGACGCTGTTCGAGACGACGCCCCAGGCGGCGCTCGCCGGCTCCGCGATGAACGGGTTCAACAAGGGAATCGAGACCCCCTACGCCGCGGACGCCACGCCGGTGAGCGACGCCACCGCGGTTCACGGCCTCCGTCTCTTGAACGGTGCGCTCCCGCACGTGGCGGGCGACCGACCGGCGAGCGCGGCCGCGACGGATCGCGCAGTCGTCGGCATCCTGCTCGTGCAACTCGGTCGCAAGATCTCCGTCATTCACGCGTTCGGTCACGGATTCGCTCGCCGGTACGATGTCCAACAGGGGACGATCCACGCGATCGTCGCCCCGCACGTCCTCGCGTACCTCTTCGACGAGGTGGACGCGAGTCGCCGCGCGCTCGCCGCGGGGCTCGGGATCGAAACAGAGGGCCGCTCCGACGACGCGGTCGCCGAGGACATCGTAGACGCGGTCGCGACGGTACAGGACTCGCTACCGCTCCCGTCTCGGCTGCGCGATCTATCACCCGTCGAGGAGACAGATTTCCCGGCGATAGCCGAGTTCATCGCCGATGATTGGTCGATGGACCGCGCCCCGGAGGGGCTCGACGCGTCGCCGGAGACGATCGAGGGCGTCCTGCGAGCGGCGTGGTAATACGGACCGTCTCCCCGTCTGTGGCCGATCAGGCGGGTCCGTTCCCGCGTCTAGCTCCGACGGCGGCAGCCCCGAGTAGCGCCGCCACCGCGACGACGACACCGAACCCGGGTGCGCCGTCGTCGGTTTCGCCGGAGTCGTCCGTCTCGTTTGCGTCGTCCGCCTCGCCCGCGTCGTCTCCCTCGTCGATCACGTCGTCTTCGCCGACGCCGACGATCGTGATCGATTCGGATCTGACGTCGCCGTCGATCGCGACGACCGTCTGCTCGCCCGGGGCGTCGATCGGGACCGCGAGTTCGCCGCGGGCGTCGGTTTCGCCGACTGCGGTTCCGTCGACCTCGATGGTCGCCCCCTCGACGGGCTCGTCGTAGGCGTTCCGAACCGACACGCGGGTCGTCTCGCCGACCAGAACGCGTTCGTTCGCCGTCGTAAGCGAGAGCGTCGGCGTCCGCTGTGCGGTCACGTTCGCGCTCACGTCGGCCTCCCGAACGGTGATCGTCTCCGGGGCCGGGTCGTACCCGTCTTTGATTATTTCGGCGGTGTACTCGGCGTTCACGGGGACGTTCAGCGATGCGGACCCTTCGGTGACGGTCACTTCGGCGTTGTACACCGACGACCGCACCTGTATCGCCCCCGTTTCGATCTCCGTGGGCGGGTCGAAGTGATCGTCGAAGACCCGGAGGTCGAGCACCACTTCTCCGCGTTCGATCTCGACGGTCGCGTTCCCCTCTCCGTTCACCGTCACTTCCTGGGTCGCCTCGAAGAACCCGGGTTTCACGACTCGAAGGGTGTACGTACCGCGCTCGAGGCGACTCGAGGTGAACGTCCCCGACTCGTCGGTCTGCCCGCGGTCGACGGTACGGCCTCCTTCACGGACCCGAACCCGTGCGTCCGCCTGCGGTCGGTCTCGCGTGTCGACAACGGACACGGTCGCGGTCCCGCTACGCGAAACCGTCACCTCGACCTCCGACTCGCTCGCTCTCTCGACGGTGCGCGGTCGGTTGCGGATGTACGTGTCGTCGTCGACGTCGAGTTCGACGGTCGCATCCTCCGGAACGTCGAGGAACACCTTTCCGTTGCTCGCCGTGGTTCCAGTCGCCGTGCGCGTCTCACCGGATTCCGTCTCCCACGTCGCCACGACCTCGACGCCGCCGACCGGCTCGTCGTCTTGGTCGGTGACGGACACGGTGAGCGTCACGAGGTCGTTTCCGGCTGCGCCACCGGCTGCGAGGACGGCGACGACGAAGACGGCGGCGCCGATCACTGCGAGGCGCTCGAATTTCATGAACAAGAGAATATTCGACGGGAGTGATATAGCTATGTGCACGTTACCGGGTTAGTCGTCGGGCTAACGTGTCCCTCACCGGCGAGTTATCGCGCTCCCCATCGGCGAGTTATCGCGCCCTCGCTGACGAGCCAACTCGTTCGACTGTCGGAACCCGACCCGTCGTGCTCAGTCGTCCGCGGACGTGTTCGGGCGGTACGCCTCGCTTATCGCCTTCCATTTGCCGGAGCGGAACCGCCAGTAGTTGATCGCGGCCGGGATCGTCGTTTCTGCGAGGAAGGCCAGGTACAGTCCCCACAACCCGATCGCCGGTAGTGCGATCTCGGGGGTCGTGGTTCCGATCAGCGGGATGTCTATCGCCGGCGTGGCGTCGTATGCGCCGACGTATGCCAGCGGGATCGAGACGCAAAACATTCCGATGAACTGGCTCGCGAAGGGGATCTTCGTGTCACCGGCCGCGTCGAGCGGCCCTGCAGCCCCCCCAGAGACGCCTTGGAAGACGACGGCGACGCAGGCCGCGTACACGAGCGTGACCGCGATCGGCACCTCGGGGCTCTCCGGGGAGTCCGCGAACAGCACCACGATGTCGCTCGCGAAGACCGCCGTCAGCGCCGCGAAGACGAGGTAGGTCGCCACGGAGAATCGGATGATGTCACGGGCGTACGCTTCGGCCTCCGCGGGATCCTCGCCGCCGAGCTCTTGGCCGACCAGGCTGGAGGAGGCGAGGCCGAATCCCCAGCCGGGGGCGTTCATGATCCCCCAGATGCGGCGGGCGATGACGAACGCGGCGACGGTGTTCTCGCCGAACACGTCGAGGATGGCGAGCATCGGGAACTCCGCGACCGTCCACACGAGGTTGCGCGCGCCGACCGGAACGCCGATCTCGACGAGGTCGTGGAGCATCTCCGGGTTCACGTAGGAGCCGAACGGGTCGATCGCGATCGGGAACTCCCCGATTCCGGGAACCCGCCCCCACACGAGTCCGGCCGTGAACGCGGCGACGGCGAGCACGTTAGAGAGGACGGTCCCGAGCGCGGCGCCCTCGACGCCCCATCCCAGTCCGAAGATGAACGCGGCGCTGAGTACGATGTTCGCGACCGCACCCCCTGCCCGGACCTGCATCGCGGTGTAGGCGTCGTCACAGCCGACGAGCACGCGGCTCCCGACGAGGTTGAGCGCGGCGAACGGGACGCCGAGTCCGACGATCCGAAGGTAGTCGGCACCGAGCGCGATCGCGGCCTCGTTGCTACTCAACACGTCGATGAAGGCGGGTGCGAACGTCCAGAAGACGGCCGAGACGGGGATCGTGATCACGACGGCGAGGAGGACGCTGGCCCGGACGGCGTCGCCGAGTTCCGCGAACGCTTCCGCGCCGAAGCGCTGGGAGACGAGGGCGATGGTGCCGCCCGCGACGCCGCCGCCGAGCGCGAACGCGAGCCCCCAGTACGGACCGGCGAACCCGACGCCCGCGACCGCGCTCGTGCCGACGGCGACGCCGACCATCGCGACGTCGACCGCGTTCTTCGACATCCGAGCGATGCCCGTGACGATCCGCGGCCACGCGAGATCCGTCGTCCGGACCACTCGGTGGCGGTCGATCAGCCCCAGCCTCGCGAGGGCGAAACCGATGTAGAGGATCGCGGCACGGAACGGGTTCGGAAAGCGGGCCACTACGGGTACGCCCCTTTCGCTGTCGGTATTAAAGGGGTTTCGTCACGCGGCGGGCGTTTCCGGATCGGGTCGGGCGCATCCGTCGCCGTGACCACGCCGCACACCCTACAAAAAGGTGCACCTCACGTCCCCGAGACGAGGTACACCGCCAGCGCGGCGAAGACGATCCCGAGCGCCTTGCGAAGCGTGAACGATTCACCGAGGAAAACAAAGCCGATCACCGAGGAGAAGACGAGGAACATCGCGAAGATAGGCGTAACCACGCTTACCGGCCCGAGCGCCAGCGACCGGTACAGCGCGAGGATACCGATCCCGAGGAACACGCCCGCGGCGAGCACGTGGAGCAACTTCGGAGAGCCGAGGTGTGCGGTGAATCCCTGTCCCGTGTAGGCGAGGACCCCGAGCGCCATGGCGACGAGCAGCGTGTTCGATATCACGACCGCCACGTCGCTCGGAACGGCGTTCGGTCCGGTGGTCGCGACGCGCATCAGCGGCGAGACGAGCGCGTACGCGCCCATCGCGAGGAGGGCGTATGGAAGATAAGTAGCGTCCATAGCGACGGATTCGGCGGGCCGGACAAGTGCCTACCGACTGCCGTCGCTGGCCGTGCCACCGGTGGATGTCTCGCTGGCGTTCTCTCCGAGCCGGACAGCGGTCGGATTCCTCGCGTCGTGCGCGGTGAGACCCCCGCCTGCAGTATCGGACCCCGTCGTCGGGAGCGAGACGGTCACGACGGTGCCGCGAGGCTCGCGCCGCTCGAACGACACGTCCCCGCCGACGCGGTCGGTCGCCCACTTCACGATCCACAACCCGATCCCGCTCCCGTGTTCGAGCGGCGTCTCGGTCCCCCGGTTTAACACCTCGTACTCCGTTTCGTCGATGCCCGGGCCGTCGTCGGCGACCACGAGGGTGACCCAGTCGCCGTCGGCGGTCGCGTCGAGCCACACCGACGGCGCGTCCCCGTCGTTGTGACGGACCGCGTTCGAGCAGAGGTCCTCGGCGATGACGGAGGCGACCGCCGGTACGCGCACCGCAGGCAGGTCGTCAGCGACGGAGACCCGTGCGCACGGGAACTCGGCACGGAGGTCCGCCGCGACTCCCGTAAGCGCTTCGTCGAGGGCGACGGGCGGCGGCGTCTCTCGGATCGGATCGAACAGTTCGCTCGCCGTCCGCGTCCGCTCGCTGAGTTCGAGGATCCGAGTCGCGCTCTCTTTGACGACCCTGAGCGCCCGCTCGTCGGTCGGATCCGCCTGGAGCTGCTCCGCGTAGCCGTGGATGAGGTTCGTCTCGGTGCGTACGTCGTGACGGAACACCCTGTTGAGCACGTCGAGGCGCTGTTGCTGTCCGAGGTACTCGCCGACATCGTGGAAGATGACGAGGGAACCGATCGACCGCCCGTGCGCGTCGCTCACGTCCCGCGTCCTCGCCTCGTACGGCCGTCGACCGTCTGCGCCCATAATTGTGAGCGGCGAGGGGTCGGCGTCGTCCTCGACGAGCGCGTCGTACCGCGGCACGACCGCGGCGGCCGGCTCGCCGACCGCGGTGCGACGGTCGATACCGAACGTCTCGGCCGCGGACTCGTTCAGATCGACGACGTACCCCTCGGTCCCCACGACGAACGCCGGATCGTGGAGGTGTTCGAACACGAGCTGCCGAGCCCGACGGCGCGGCGCCGGCGCGAGCGTGAGCAACCGAAACCGAGAGAGCGCGAGCAGGTACGCCACCCCCGAGACCGCGAACGCGAGCGGCGTCGGGTCGAGTCCCGCGACGGGAATCGCCCCGGAGAGGTACAACACGCTGCTCGCCCACGGTGCTGCCGTTCCGACGATAAGCGCCGCGCTCTGCCCCCGAAACGGCCGCGCGTCATCTCTGACGAGCTGGACGATCGGCACTGACCCCAACAGTCCGAGCAGGTACGTGTATCCCGCGATCACGTAGTACCACGGCCCGGGCTCGGCGCGCAGAAACGAGCCGACCGGTGACTCCGCGACCGCGGCGTCCGCCCGGATGAGCCCGCTCGGGTCGCCGACGAGGACGACGGCGACGGTGACGACCGGCGTGACCGCCAACGCGGCGATCACGCCGGGCGTCACGTAGCGATCGCGCCCGGTGTATTCGAGCGCGAACAGCAGCCACGCGACCGGAATCACCACCACGCCGATCCACTGGACGTCGTACCAGAGCGCCTTCGCCGCGAGCGTCGGGGCCTCGAGTTCGAACACGAGGAACGTCGTCCACCACACTTGTCCGACGAGCAGCAACGCGAGCCACGTCGCCCCCGCCTCCGGTCGCTCGCGCCACGCGAGCATCGCCGCGGACGTTCCAGTAATCACCGCGGCGAGCAGCGCGACCGAGAGCGGGCTCAACGCTATCACCGCTTTATTGCAAACAGGGCGGATATAAATCATTTTGTTACATTCATCCGACATCGGTTGGACTGCGGCGAAAAAGGCGGTCGCAGGCGACGCTGCGGTCCTCGGTATCGCCGCGGCCGCAGCGAACCTCGGACCGACCGCGACGCGTCTCGGATCAGCCGATCAGGAGGACCCCCGCGAGCAGGACGCCGACCGCGAAGTAACAACAGTCGGGGGCGACCCCGAGCGCTGCGGCGTCGTCAGTTCGTCCCGCGAGCGCGGTGATGCCGACGGACACGCAGACACCGACGAGGAGCGCACCGGCGATCGCTGGCGCAAGCAGCCCGCTCACGCCAGCGCCCGTCACGACCGCTGCAGCGACGATGTCGACACCGTACAAGGCGCGACGGGTCGTAGCGACGCCAAATCTGACCGGCAGCGTCGCGACGCCCACGGCCGCGTCGGCCTCCACGTCCCGGACGTTCGGGAGCTCGGCGTCGACGAACGACCGCAACAGGAAGTAGGTGAATACGACGGCCACGATCGAGGCGTCGCCCGCGACGGCGTCAAGGCTTCCCGCGGGTGCCCCAGCGAGCGCATCGGCGCCTCCAGCGGCGAACGCGATCGGTAGGGCGGTGACCGCGATCGCCCAGCCGAGCGCGACGACGAGCGAGTTGAGAATCAGCACGTCCTTCAGTCGGGGGAGCCGCCGCCGGACCGCACCGACGCGGTCACCCGCGGCCAGCTCCGTGGCGACTCGCCCGACGTTCGGCAGCCAATCGGACGCGTATAACACCCAGAACGTCCCCGGAAGCAGCGTTATCGCGAGCGCAAGCGGGCCGCCGAGCACCGCCAGCGCGACCGCGAGCCCGTACGCGATCGCGGCGGCGATCATGAGCTGATCGCCGTACCGACGCGCGATCGCCGCCCGCTCCGGCGTCGACCGCGCGTCCGCGTCCGCGTCGACGACGTGGTCGACGGTGTACACCGCGAAGGCGACGAGTGCGACCACGGCCGGCGCGGGCGTCAACGGCAGGCCGAGCAGGACGGCCGCGATGAGCGTCTCGACCGCCGCGACCGCCGCGATAAACGGCGCCCCCGACGCGTACGCCATGAGCGTCCGCGCGCTCCGAGCGACGACGCGCTTTGCCGATTTGATACCGTTGGCCGATTCGATACCCTTCGCCGATTCGATACCCTTCGCCGATTCGATACCCTTGACCGATTCGATGTTCCGAGTCACGCTCGAGCGATGCAACGAGTCTGTGCCGTCGAGCGGTGTCGACGGCGGATCTGGTGTGTCTTCCATCGTTTGGGGACCGGCGCCGTCCGCGACGACACCGGTCGCTCGATCCTCTGGACTCGACGATTATCTATCCGGGTGCTGACCGCTAAATGAATGACCGAATACGATCGGATTATACAACCCAGTCGGTCGTCGTGAGGCAGACGGTTCCCCCTTTCAGTACGCTTTTGAGGCGAGCGGACGATCCAGGGGATATGGACGGAACATTCGATCACGTGATGACCCGCGTCGAGGACTTAGAGGAGAGTCTGGACTGGTATCAGACCCACCTGAACTACGAAGAGAAGGGCCGCTGGGAGGCCGACACCTTCACAAACGTCTATCTCGGTCCCGAGGAGATGCACGAGGACGGAGCGATGTTGGAGCTGACGTACAACCACGGCGATCACACCTACGAGATCGGCGACGCGTGGGGCCACATCGCCGTGCGGGTCCCCGAGGACGCCCTTCAGGAGTCGTACGACCAGCTGATGGAGGAGGGCGTCGAGGACTACCGCGACCCCGAGTCGTGCGGGAACCGCTACGCGTTCGTCAAGGACCCCGACGGTCACGAGATCGAGATCGTCAAGCGCGACTACGGTGAGAAGTGGAGCATCGACCACACGATGATCCGCGTTGAGGACGCCGACGAGGCGCTCGGCTACTGGACCCGCAAGTTCGGGTACACGGAGACGGGTCGCTGGGAGGCCGACACCTTCGCGAACTACTTCATGGCCCCCGAGAACGCGTCGGAGGAGGCGATGAAACTGGAACTCACCTACAACTACGACGGCCGCGAGTACACGATGGGCGACGGCTGGGGACACCTCTGCGTCCGCGTGGACGATCTCGACGACGCGTGGGAGCAGCTGATGGTGCGCGAGGCTCCGGACTACCGCGACCCCGAGTCGTGCGACCACAACTACGCGTTCACGAAGGACCAAGACGGCCACGAGATCGAGCTGCTCGTCCGCGAGTAGGGCAGCCCGTCAGCCCGCGGCGTCGACGATCTCGACTCCGCTCACCTCGAAGCACGCGCCGGATGTCGGCTCGTCCCCCGCCCCTCCCTTCCCGCCGTCTCCGACGCTGACCGCCCACCCGTGGGCGTTCGCGACCTGCTCGACGATCCGGAGACCGAACCCGGTTCCCGTCCGTGTCGTCGAGACGCCGGCGTCGAAGATATCCTCGCGCATCGACTCCGAGATACCCGGCCCGTCGTCCGCCACGTAGAACCCCGATCCGTCGTCGAGGGCACCGATCGTGACCGTCACGTCGGGACCGGCGTGCTCGACCGCGTTTCGAATCAAGTTCTCGATCAGCTGCCGGAGGCGGCTCTCGTCGGCCGCGAGGGCAACGTCCCGCTCGACGGTGAGCGTCGCCGCCGCGGTGTCGACGTTCTGCCAGCAGCTCTCGGTGACGGCGGCGAGACTGACCGTCGCGGTCTCGTCGACGCGGTTCCCCTCGCGAGCGAGCGCGAGCAGGTCCTCGATCAGCGTTTCCATCCGCTCGTGAGCGCCCGCGGCGGCGGCGAGGTGGTCGCTGTCGAACTCGTCACGGGCCAGTTCGACACGACCCTGGGCGACGTTGAGCGGGTTACGCAGGTCGTGAGAAACCACGCTGGCGAACTCCTCGAGCCGGTCGTTCTGTCGCTCCAACTCCGCGCTGCGCTCGTGGAGCCGCCGCGTCCGTTCCTCGGACCGGAACGCCGTCTCCGCGGCCGTGGCGAGGATCCGCGCGAGGAACTCGTCGGTCCCGTCGAACACGTTGGGCTCAGTCACGCCGACCGCGAGCGTCCCGTCGTCGCCAATCGGCAGGATCATCAGACTCCGGAGGCCCGTCCCAGCGTCAAACCCATCGTCGACCTCGACGTCCGCGTGGACCTGGACTTCCCCGGCTTCGAACGCCGCCCAGTTGAGGCTCCCGCCGTCGGCGGTAAACACCGTTCGGTCGGGGAGGATCTCGGCCACGGCATCTGATGCGGCCACGGGGACCAGCCCGGCGGCCTCCTCGTCGTACAGCCGAACGGTGGCAACTGAAAAGCCGAGCACGTCCTCGGCGGCGTCGACGATCCGCTCCGCGATCGCCTCGCGGGACTCCGCTCGGATCAGGTCGCGTGTCGCGTCGTGGAGCCGTTCCAAGCTCGACTCGCGGGCCACCCTGTCGAGAGCCGTTTCGAGGTGATTCGCGATGATCTCCGCGATGAGCACGTCGGTATCGGTGAACGTGTGCGGGGTCGACGCGGAGATGACGAAGATACCGTGTTCGCCGATCGGGTGGAGCACGAGGCTCTCTGCCGGCGTCTCCTCCGCGAGGCGGTCCGAACTCGAGAGCTCATCGATCGCGATCGGCTCCTCGCTCCCGTACGCCTCCCATGCGAGCTCGGCGCGAGACCCCTCCGGGGAGTCACGGTCGTACGACGGGGGGCCGTCGAAGAGTGCGCTGACCGAGTCGGCCAGCGCGGCCGGTTCGAGCCGATCGCCCGCCTCGTTCAAGAGATGAATGCCGCTGAGTTGGGCACCGACGATCTCGTCGACGGCGTTGACCGCCAGTCGCGTCGTCTCCTCAATCGTCCGCGTGTAGTTGAGCTGTTGCGTCCACTCGCGGAGCTGTGCCAGCTTCACCTCTCGACGCTTTCTCTCCGAGACGTCCCGCGTGTTAATGACGTACCCTCTGATCGCGTCCTCGGTGTGGCGGTCGCTCCACACCGATTCCAGCCACCGGTACTCGCCGTCAGCACAACGGAACCGGTACTCGACGGCGTGATCTCCTCCTCGTCCCGAGTCCCCTCCTCGTTCCGAGTCCTCATCTCGTTCCGAATCCCCGAATGATCCATAGAGCACCGCCTCGACGGTCTCTCGGTCTTCAGGATGGATGTACTCGAACACGATGTCGCCCAACAGTTCGTCCGGCTCGTAGCCGACGATCTGTTCTGTCGACGGGCTGAGGTACTGGAAGCCTCCGTCCCCGTCGAGCATAGTGACGATGTCGCCGGAGTGCTCGACGAACGCCCGATGCCTGTCGCGCTCGGTAACGTCTCTGAGCATACCGACGAATCGTTTCTCGCCGTCCTCCTCGAACTCGCCAAAGGAGATCGACAGCGGGATCTCGTGGCCGTCGTGGTGTCGTCCGGAAAACTCGACGTTCGACCAGTCAAGCGACCGGTTGTCAGTTTCGAGGAATCGCTCCAGTCCGCGGCCGTAAGCGTCGCGCTTCCGCTCCGGCATGAGCCGCCCCAGCGGCTTCCCGACGAGGTCGTTCGGATCGTAGCCGAACAACCGCTCGACGGCGGGGTTCGCAAATCGGATGGTGCCGCTGGCGTCGATCGTGACGATCCCGTCCATCGAGTGAGCGGTGATCGCCTGAAGGTGCGCTCGCGTTCGTTCCGCCTCGCGCTCGAACCGTCGCTTCTCTACCGCGTCGGCGATGCGATTCGCCAGAATCTCGTACTGCTCGGTGCCGCCGCCTTTCTGCAGGTAGTCGGTCACACCGGCGGAGATCGCGTCGCTGGCGACCGCCTCCGACCCTTTCCCCGTATATAATATAAAGGGCAGGTCAGGGTTTCGCTCGCGAACCAACCGAAGGAACTCGATCCCGTTCCGTCCCGGCATGTCGTGGTCCGAGACCACGCAGTCGATCTCGCGGTCGTCGAGCGCGGAGAGTCCCGCCGTCGCGTCTGTCGCCGTCTCAACCGCGATCCGGTCGTCCTCGCGTTCGAGGAACGACGCGGCGAGATCCGCGAGGTCCGGGTCGTCGTCGACGTGGAGCACGCGGATCTGATCAGTCATCTCGTATCGGTACAAACGATGGCGGTATAACAATTTGGAGGATCGAGCGAGCGTGGAAACGGGTCGAGAGCCGTGCCCCCGATCCGTCGCCTGCACCTACGGTTCGATCCGAACGGAGCCGGGATCAGACGTTCTCGTCGCCGATCGGACGGAATACGACAAGCGGATTCCCGTCCGTCTCGCGCTCCTCGACGCCCGCACGGACGTCCTCGCCGAGATCGGCATCGGTCCCGTCGCCGTCGGGATCGACGCCGCGGAACACGCCCGTGAGCCGGACCGGACCGAAGTCCGCGATGGCGCTCACGTACGGCGCGTCGTCGGCGAATCCCGGCGAGGGAACGTGGACCGTGCTGGTCGTCTCGACGGTTCCGGTCTCCTCGAGCGGTTCGCGGTCGAGCTCCGAGGAGCCGCACTCGGGACAGACCCGTCTCGGCGGGAGCGAACCGTGTCCGTCCGGACAGCACAGCGCGTAGCCGGTCCCCGCCCCGAGCGCGTCGAGCCACTCGTCGTAGCTGGCGTTCTTTTTGCCGTGGCCGGCGTTCGCCTTTCGCTCTTCGCTCCCGTCGCTCATTCCGCCACCTCCAGCACGTGGACGACCGCGCTGGCGACGGTTCCGCCCGCGTTGTGGGCCACGCCGATCTCGGCGTCCGCGACGTGCTCGCTGTTCGGGTGGTCGCCGCGAAGGAGCCGCGTCAGCTCCGCGATCTGTGACCCGCCCGTCGCGCCGACCGGGTGTCCCTTCGCCTTCAGGCCCCCGGAGAGGTTCACCGGGAGGTCGCCGTCTGCGGTCGTGACCCCATCGCGCGCCGCCGAGAGTCCCTCGCCGGGCGCGAAGAAGCCGAGCGACTCCAGCGCGAGCACCTCAGCGATGGTGAAACAGTCGTGGACTTCGGCGACGTCGACGTCGTCGGGGGTCACGCCCGCGTCGGCGTACGCCGCGTCGGCCGCGTCGTCTGCAGCGGGCGTGCGCGCGAGATGGTCGCGGTCTGCGAGCGCCATTCGGTCGGTCCCCTGTCCGGTACCGGTCACCGCGACGGGCGCGTCGATGTCGTGCTCGTCGGCGTACTCCGCCGAGACGATCAGGAGCGCGCTCGCGCCGTCGGTGATGGGACAGGCGTCGTACAGGTGGAGCGGCTCGGCGACCGGCGGCGCGGACAGGGCGTCGTCGACGGACACCTCCCGGCGGTACTGGGCGTACTCGTTCGGCACGGCGTTCGCGTGGTTCTTCGACGCGACGTGCGCCAAATCGCGGCGGCTCCCGCCGTAGGCGTCGAAGTACGCGGTCGCCATCAGGGCGTACGCGCTCGGGAACGTCACCCCGGCCCGCACCTCGAAGAGGTCGTCCGCGGCGATGGCGAGCCCCTCCGTCACCTCGTCGGTCGGGAGGTTCGTCATCCGCTCCATCCCGCCGGCGAGAACCACGTCTGCGTCGCCCGCGCGGACGGTTCTGACGGCTTCGCGGACGGCGACGCCCGCGGAGGCACACGCCTCCTCGTATCGCGTCGCGGGACAGCGGACGCCCGCGGCCTCCGCCATCAACGGGGCCTGATGGCCCTGGTGCTCCGCGAGCGCGCCCATGAAGTTGCCGTAGTTCAGTTCCTCGACGTCCTCGCGCGGGACGCCGGCGTCCTCGAACGCCCGGAGCGCGGCCGTCGCGAACAGGTCGCGACCGGTCCGCTCCGGGTGGCTCCCGAAGTGAGTGAGGCCGACCCCGGCGACGCGTACGTCGGTCATACACGAACGATAATCGGGGACCGGTTTATCGCTGCCGGAACCAGCGAGGGCGGGGAGCCGCCGTCGCTTCCCTCAGCCGATGTACCGGAGGTCGTCGTCCGGCACGGCCGGTCCCTCCTGCATCTCGCGGATCTTCCCGACGACTTCCTCCATCTCCTCGGCGCGGTCCTCCAAGCTCTCGTAGTCGACGTCGAAGTCGAGCACCTGTTGGAGCACTTCGAGCACCGCTCGCGCGCTCTTGGGATCGACGAGGTACCCGCTCGTCTCCCCCATCAGGCAGGCGGCGGCGAGTCCGCGGCGCTCGCCGAGCCCGAGCACGAGTCCGGAGACGCCGACGATTCCGCCCGCCGGTTCGTCGGGGCGGAACTCGACGCCCGCGTCTTCGAGCCCCTCGACGAGTTCCTTGTCCGAAACCGCGCCGAGCACGGTGTACTCCTCGACGAGTTCACCCGTCGGCACACCGCCGAGCGCGTACGCGCGAGTCGTCCCGAACGACTCGGCGATGTCCAGAAACGTCGAGGTGAGCCTGTAGTGGCCCGCGTTCGAGCCGGCCTGATGATCGCCGGTCAACACCAGCATGTCGGCGCCGTCGGTCTCGACGGCGTGAAACTCGGCACAGGTGAGCTCGGCGACGCCGTCGCCGTCGACGTTTACCTGCGGCGGGAACTCCGTCGAGTACACGCGACGCACCAGCTCACTGTCGAACTCCTCTAATAGGTGCTCCGCAGCGAGCTTCCCCACGTGGCCGACGCCCGGCAACCCCTCGATGAGCACCGGGTCGTCGAGCTCCGGCGTCGCGACCTCGTCGATCTCGATGTCGTCCATACCGGGTCCGTCCGGGCGGCGGTCACAAGAGGGTGGCTATTCCGGCGGGACAGCGAGAGTGGAACAAGAGCGGTGTGCGATAGACGAGCGCTACTCGGCGGTGGCGTCTCGTCGTCGAGCGCGGCGCCGATACTCCCCGTACGGGTCCTCGGGACTGAACGGTGCGGGCGCGCTGTTCGCCGTCGGGGCGTCGCACTCGGGGCAGCGGTCGCCGAGCGTGTACACCGGACGGTCGTGGACGCGTTCCCAGTCGGCGCAGACGCGGATATCTGATTTCACGGAGTGACTCTAAAGGGGAGCGGATACCGCGACTACTCGTCGTCTTCGCGGCGCTCGCGGTGGAAACCGCCGAAGCCACCGGCGGCTTCGATAGCCGCGCGGGCGCGCTCGGCGGCCGCTTCGAGCTGGTCTTCCGCCGTCTTGTAGTCGGGCGCGCGAACCTTGATGCGGTACTCGGGCGAGCCGACGTAGCCGACGTCGAGCTCCACGCCGTCCGGGACCTCGCCGTTGCCCTCTGCCGCCTCGAGCGCGGCCTTCACGTCGTCGACGCCGTCCGGCGCGGTGGATTCGAGATCCACGTATCCGGACACGTCGACGTACGGAACGGAGACGTTGTCGCGGGCGGCCGTGACGATCGCCTCGGCGGCCTCATCGTCGATGTCGACGTCGTCGAGGGCCTCGCTTCCGCTGATCGCGGCCGCCTCGAAGGCGTCGTACAGGGACTCGTACTCGACGAGGAGCGTGTTTGCGACCTCGGTGTAGCGCTCGTCGTCGACGTCCTCGCCGAGCGCGATGAGCATCCAGTTGTCGGCCTTCTGGGCGTTCTTCCAGGCCTGTATCTTGTCCTTCCGCTGGTGTTCGTTGACGTCTTTGATCGACAGGTCGATCTGGTTCGCGGACTCGTCGACCTCGAGCACCTTCGCGACGACGGTCTGTCCCTCGCGGACGTGGTCGCGGACGTTCTTGATCCAGCCGGAGGCGACCTCGCTGATGTGACAGAGACCGCGCTTGTCCTCGTACTCGTCGAGGTCGACGAACACGCCGAAGTCGGCGATCTCGTCGACGTCGCCGACCACGAGCTCGCCGGGTTCGGGCCAGCCGCTATACTTCATAAGCGGGTGTGAGGCGGTTACCGCGCCTCAACGGTTTCGACGATATCGCCGTGCAGTTCGGCCTCGCCGCCGGTCGGGGTCGCGAGCGTCGTGCCGCAGACCGCACACGACACCACGGAGGAGGCCTTGCTGAAGACGACCTGTTCGTTCTCGCAGTCGCCGCAGGCGACGCGGTGGAAGCTTCCCGCCATGGTTACTCCTGGAACGTCAGCCGGCCGGCGCGCCATCCTTTGCGCATGTGGGCCTTGCCGCAGTCGCCGCAGCGGTACTTCAGGTGAGTCTTCTTCGTCGGCTTGTCGCCACCGGGAACCTTCGAGTACCCGCCGGCGTTACCGATCGTCGCGAGTGCGCGGCGTCGCTGTCGCGCGTCGCGTTTCATTCCGGTCGCTCGACCCGATCGAACCTTCTCCACTTCGTGCTCCTGATGGGAGTCACAGTGTGGACAGTACGTGTTGAAACGACGTGGCATTTCCATGGATATCTACCTTGGAACGCGGTTCGTCGCCGACGCTTAAAACGGGTTTGGTCTGTCTCGCGGGCGGGGACCGGCGCGAACTCACTTCGCGTCTCCCACTCCGCAACTTACGCCTCCCACTCCGCAACTGCCCGCACCGGAGCGCCGTCACCGCCGCGGAGCCGCAGGGGGAACCCGAACAACCGAAACCGTTGAGGGAGCCCGTCGAGCCCGCGGAGATTCTCGACGACCGCGAGCTCGTCGCCCAAGAGAACGTCGTGGGCCGGCGTCCCCTGCGACTCAGCGTGCTCAGAGGCCACCGAGGCGGCTTCGCTCGCCGACGGCGTCGGGTCCGGCCCGAACGTGTCGAGGGCGACGCCGACGCCCAGTTCACGGCAGCGCTCGGCTGCTGCCACGGTCAGATGCGGGTGGTCCCGGTACCGCGGCGTGCCCCAGTGCTCCGCCCAGCCGGTCCGAAGCACGAGGAGGTTCGGCGGCGAATCGCTCTCCGTCCCGAGTTCGTCCGGGAGGATTTCGGCCCCGATCGGTTCTCGGGGCTTCAGCGGTCGGCAGTCGACCAGCTGCGCGTCGAACGCGAACGCGCCGACGTCGAGGTCGTCGAGCGTCGCGCCTCCGTCGATCGTGTGACGCGGGGCGTCGACGTGGGTACCGGCGTGGGTCCCCGTTCGGAGCTCGCTCGTGGCGTAGCCGTCGGCGTCGTGAGACGCGTCGGGCGTCAGCGTCACGTCGGGGTCGCCGGGATACGTCGGCATCCCCGACTCGATCGGGTGGGAGAGATCGCGGAACACGTGTTGCCGTGACGACGAGGAGACACAAAACGACGGCGCCGACGACCCGCCGGGGCTCCGTGGTCCGCCCACGACGACCCGCCGACGTTCCGCGGCCAGAACGTATTTGCACCGTCCGGCGTTCGGTGCGTCCATGTCGGAACTGTCGCTCGACGCGTACTACGAACTCTCGCAGATCGGCGAGGTCGCCGTCTCTCCGTCCGGCGATCGAGTCGCGTTCACCGCCACCGAATACGACCAGTCCGCCGACGAGGCGGTCGCCTCGCTGTTCGTCGTCCCGACCGACGGCTCTCGCGACCCGCACCGGCTGACGAACGCCTCCGGGGCCTCCTCTCCCGCGTGGAGCCCCGACGGCGACCGCCTCGCGTTCGTGGCTGCCCGCGACGAGGACGCGGCGCGACGAGTCGGGTGGCGCGAGCGGGGCGAGGAGAGCGAGACCGACGGCGATGCCGAAGACCTCGGAGACGACGAAGCCGGGGACGACGAAGCCGGGGACGACGAGCCGAAACCGCAGGTGTGGCTCTTCGACCTCGCGCTCGGCGGCGACGCCAGACAAGTCACCGACCGCGCGGAGGGAGTCGCCGACTTCGACTGGTCGCCCGACGGCGACCGCCTGGTAATCGAGTCGCGAGACCCGACCGACGAGGACTCCGACTACCTCGATCAGGTCCGCGAGGAAGGCGGCCCGATCGAGACGACTCGGCTTCAGCACAAGCTGAACGGCGTCGGCTGGACCGACGACGTGACGACGCACCTCTTCGTCGTCGACCTCGACGACCCCGAACGCGAACCGCGACGGCTCGACGACGCCTACGGCGGCGGCGCGTTCCAAGACGTCGCCGGGATGGACCCGCACTGGGGCGATGACGACCGGATCGCGTTCACCTCCTGCCGGCTCGACCGGCCCGACGACACCACCGTCCGCGACGTGTACGCTGTTTCGCCGGAGGGCGGCGACGCCGAGCGCCTCACCGACAGCGCGCTGACACACGGCGCACCGACGTGGCGACCGGGCGGCGACGACCTCGTGACTGTCGCGAACGATCCGGCCGATCCGCCCGCGCCAGCGCGGGTGTATCTCGTTGACGGGGAGGCGAATGCCACTGCCGACTCGACCTCGCTCACCGCCGACCTCGATCGGACGGTCGCGCGCGGCGGTGACCCTGTGTGGGTCGACGGCGCGGTGTACGTCCCGATCGCCGACGAGAGCCACACGCGACTGGTCCGAGTCGACACCGACGGACGCGTCGACCGCGTCTTCGAGGCGCAGGGCCGAGACCGCGCGCTGGCCGGGTTCGACGTCTCGGCCGACGGCACGACGGCGGTTGCCGTCCTCTCTGATCCGACGGGAGGCACGGACCTGTACGCCGTCGCCGTCGACGCTCTCGATCGCAGCGGGGGAGCGACCGACTCCCTCCGCCGGCTCACTCGGGTCAACGAGTCGCTGACCGACGAGTTCGCGATGCCCGAGGCGACGCGAGTCGAGTGGGAGTCGGACGGCTGGACGATCGACGGGGTGGTATACCACGACCCGGAGACCGACCCCACCGAGGGAGGCCACCCCCTCGTGGTCGCGATCCACGGCGGCCCGCTGTCGTACGACGAGCCGGTCTTCAGCTTCGCACACGCGGCGCTGACGAGCCGAGGCTATCTCGTCTTCCGACCGAACTATCGGGGCGGTACCTCCCGGGGTCGGGAGTTCGCGTCCCACCTGACCGGCGCGTGGGGGACGACGGAGGTCGAGGACATCGCGGCGGGGGTCGAGGCGCTCGTCGATCGCGGCTGGGCCGATCCGAATCGCGTGTTCGGCCACGGCTTCTCGTACGGCGGCATCGCACAGGGGTTCTTGGTCACGCGGAAGCCGGACCTGTTCGCCGCCGCCGCGCCCGAACACGGCATCTACGACCTCCGGTCGGCGTTCGGCACCGACGACACGCACACGTGGTTCGAGACGGAGTACGGCCTCCCGTGGGAGAACCCGGAGGCGTACGACGCCTCGACGGCGATCCTCGACGCCGGAGATATCGAGACGCCCCTCCTCGTGATGGCCGGCGGCGAGGACTGGCGGTGTCCGCCCTCGCAGTCCGAGCAGCTGTACGTCGCGGCTCGCAAGCAGGGCGTCGAGGCGGAGCTCGTCGTCTATCCGGACGAACACCACAACATCGGCGACCCGGACCGGGCGATCCACCGGCTGGAGAAGATCCTCGACTGGTACGAGACGCACGACCCGGCGGTCGACGGCGGCGACTAGTCGCCGTCACCGTCGCCCCGGAAGAGTCGCCGCCCGCGAGAAGCCGTCGTCCTCAGTGCTCGACGAACTCCACGAGCACGCCGCCCGTCGACCGCGGGTGGCAGAAGGCGACCTCGTGGCCCCACGCGCCGGGGCGCGGCTCCTCGTCGACGAGGTCGACGCCGAGGTCGCGGGCGCGGTCGAGCGCCTCCTCGATGTCGTCGGTCGCGAGCGCGACGTGGTGGATCCCCGGTCCCTCGCGGTCGAGGTAGTCGGCGATCGGGCCGTCGTCGGTCGGCTCTAAGAGTTCGAAGTACTCGCCGTCGTCGAGTTCGAGGAAGACCACGTCCATCCCGTCGAACGTCTCCTCGTGAGCGATCGGCGCGTCCAGCAGCCCGTCGAACAGGTCAGCGAGGTCGGCGGCGTCTCGGGTCGCGACGCCGACGTGATCGAAGCGCATACGTCTCCGATCGCCCGCCGGAGACTTATATACCGGCGTCGATCCGGTGTCAGTATTTAAGCCACCAGTCGTCGTAGCGTGGCGGTATGCAGCTCTCCAACACCGATTCGATCGCCGGCACAGATATCGACGAGACGCTCGGCGTCGTCCGCGGCAACACGGTCCGCGCCCGCAACGTCGGTCGCGACTTCACGCAGAGCCTCCGCAACCTCGCGGGCGGCGAGCTCAAAGCGTACACCGAGCTGATGACGGACGCCCGCGATCAGGCGCAGGCGCGGATGGTCGAAGAGGCGGAGGCGCTCGACGCCGACGCCGTGGTCAACGTCCGGTTCACGACCTCCTCGATCGCCGACAGCGGCGCGGAGATACTCGCGTACGGGACCGCGGTGCGGCTGCGGTAGGTGACGACACCCGGAACTGACCGCTTTCTCGGCCGCTCACCGCCCGGGCGTGTACTCCCCGAACTCGTCGCGGAACACGTCCGAGATCTCTTGGACCGTCGCGTACGCCTTCACGGCGTCGACGATGTGCGGCATCACGTTCTCCGTGCCGCGCGCGGCCTCGCGCAGCGACCCGAGCGCGTCGTCGACCGCGTCGCTGTCGCGATCCTCTTTGACCGCTTGGACGCGTTCGCACTGATTCTGCTCTTGCTCGGGGTCGACCTCCTCTAAGTCCATCTCGGGCTCCTCGTCCACCGCGAACTCGTTGACGCCGACGATGATCCGCTCGCCCGCCTCGATCTCCCGCTGCCGCTCGAAGGCGACGTCCTGGATCTGCCGCTGGACCCACTGGCTCTCCACGGCGTCGAGCATTCCGCCGCGTCGGTCGATCTCCTCGATGATCTCGAAGGCGTCCGCCTCGATCCCGTCGGTGAGGTCCTCCACGTAGTACGACCCGGCGAGCGGGTCGATCGTGTCGGCCGCGCCGGACTCGTGCGCGAGGATCTGCTGGGTGCGCAGCGCCGTTCGAACGGACTTCTCGGTCGGGAGCGCGAGCGCCTCGTCTTTCCCGTTCGTGTGGAGGCTCTGGGTCCCGCCGAGCACCGCCGCGAGCGCCTGATACGCGACGCGGACGACGTTGTTCTCGATCTGCTGGGCGGTCAGGGTGGAGCCGCCGGTCTGCGTGTGGAACTTCAGCTGCTTCGATTTGGGGTTCTGCGCGTCGAACCGCTCTTCCATGATCTGCGCCCACATCCGACGGGCGGCGCGGAACTTCGCCGCCTCCTCGAAGACGTTGTTGTGCGCGTTGAAAAAGAAGGAGAGCTGCGGGGCGAACTCGTCGACGTCGAGCCCGGCGTCGATCGCGGCCTCGACGTACTCGATTCCGTTTCCGAGCGTGAAGGCGATCTCTTGGGCGGCGGTGGAGCCCGCCTCGCGGATGTGGTACCCCGAGATGGAGATGGTGTTGAAGTTCGGCGTCTCGGCGGCGCAAAAGTCGAAAATGTCCGTGATGAGCCGCATCGACTGCTCGGGCGGGTAGATGTAGAGGTTCCGCGCGATGTACTCCTTCATGATGTCGTTCTGGATGGTCCCCCGGAGCTCCTCGCGCGGGACGCCCTGTTTGTCGCCCATCGCGACGTACATCGCGAGGAGGACGCCCGCGGGGGCGTTGATCGTCATCGACGTGGAAACCTCGTCGAGCGGGATGCCGTCGAACACCGTCTCGAAGTCGTCGAGCGTGTCGATGGCGACGCCGGAACGCCCCACCTCCCCTTCGGCCATCGCGGCGTCGGAGTCGTACCCCATCTGGGTCGGGAGGTCGAACGCCATCGAGAGCCCGGACGAGCCCTGATCGATGAGGTAGTTGAACCGCTCGTTCGTCTCCGTCGCGGTGCCCATCCCCGCGTACTGGCGCATCGTCCAGAGCCGGCCGCGGTGCATCGTCGAGTAGACGCCGCGCGTGTACGGCTCCTCGCCCGGGTTTCCCACGTCCTCGCGGTAGTCGTGGTCGGCGATGTCGGCGGGCGTGTACAGCGGATCGACTTCCTGCCCGCCCGTGTCGGTCGTGAACGTCTCCTTGCGCTCGCCGAACCGGTCGACGGTGTCGCCGTAGGTCCCCGACTCCCACGACTCCTTGGCCTCCCGGATCTCGGCCAGTTCCTCAGGGTCGTACATTATCGAATCGGTCGGCCGACCGCGACTTAACAGTTGTCAGGGTCGGTCGGTCGCCGCCACGCCGGGTGCGACCGCTCCCCGTTGCGCGGCCGGTTTTTAAGTGTTCGGCGTGCGAACTGTGCGCATGGACGTCCTCGCCGACCCCACGGAGCGGTTCCTCGCCGCGACGGCACCCGAGCACACCGCGACGCAGGCGGAGATGGCCGCCCTCGCGGACGACTGGGGCTTCCCGATCATCGGTCCGGAGTCCGGCGCGGTGTTGCGGCTGCTCGCGCGACTCACCGACGCGAAGCGCGTCTTCGAGTTCGGTTCCGGCTTCGGCTACTCCGCGACGTGGTTCCTGCGCGGTGGCGCCGACGCGGTCGTCTGCACGGAGTTCGACGAGGAGGAGGCGGAGCGCGGGGTCAGGTTCGCCGCCGACGGGGGGTACGCCGACCGGGTCACGTTCGAGGTCGGCGACGCGATGGAGACGGTCGAGCGCTACGACGGCCCCTTCGACGTGGTGCTCATCGACCACCAGAAAGAGCGGTACGCAGACGCCTACCGAACCGTTCTCCCAAAGGTCCGGACGGGCGGCGTGATCGTCGCCGACAACATCACCAGAGGCCCGATCGACTTCGCGGACCTCGTCGCCCACTTCGAGGACGGCGCGCCGCTGCCCGACCCCGAAGTCGACGCGGAGACACGGGGAATCGGCGAGTACGTCGGCACGGTGCGCTCCGACGACGCCGTCGAGACCGCGATCCTCCCGGTCGGGTCCGGGATCGCGGTGTCGACGAAGGTGGCGTGAGAGCAGCGTCGTGAACTGCTTATAAATAAATCAGCTGTCGGCGCGCCCCGGTGAGCGGCCTAGCAGGCCGCTCACCGACGGTGCGAGGGACGCGGGTGGGGGG